>NC_015185.1:502500-1102500 GCF_000191045.1 Desulfurobacterium thermolithotrophum DSM 11699 | reverse complement strand
ACCATCTAAAGCATCACTTATTGAGGCCACTAAAAATATGATAAGAGCAAGCTTGAAATTCTTGTAAAAAACAGCCATAATGAAAAGTGGTACTAAGAAGCCTCTAATAAGAGTTATAACGTTTGGAATGGTAACCATACTATCTCCTTGGGAGTAGTAAGATGAGCAAACTCTATTTGCAGAAGTTAATTTTATCCTTTTTAGAGGAAGATTTAGGTACGATTGGAGATATTACCACAGCTTCTCTTTCCGATAAAGAGCTACGTGCAGAAATTATTGCAAAAGAAGATTTTATCTTGTGTGGAGCTCCTTTTTTTGAGGAAGTATTCAGACTTTACGATAATAATGTAAAGTTTGAGTGGAAAAAGAAAGAAGGAGAAAGTGTTTTTCCAGGAGAGATTGTTGGAATTGTTTTGGGAAATATAAAAACTCTTCTTACGTGTGAAAGAACTGCTTTAAATATCTTGCAAAGATTATCAGGAATAGCAACTGAAACAAAGAAATACGTAGATGTTTTAAAGGGATCAAAAGTCAAACTTCTTGATACAAGAAAAACAACTCCGGGCTTAAGATATTTAGAAAAGTATGCCACGCGAATAGGAGGAGCTTTTAACCATAGACTTGGACTTTATGATGCAGTTATGATAAAGGATAATCATATAAAGCCTTTTGGAAGTGTAATTACTGCTGTCAAATCTATATCCTCTTCAATTCCTGTAACTACGAAAATAGAGGTAGAAGTTGAGAATGAAGAACAACTACAGGAAGTAATGGAAGTAATAGAATTAGTTGACATCGTCATGCTTGATAATTGGAACGTTGAAAAGGTAGAAGAAGCTACTTTAAAATTGAAAAAACAAAAACCGACTATTAAAGTTGAAGTTTCTGGGAACATAACTATTGAAAAGCTTAAAAGACTTAAATATAAATCTATAGACTTTGTATCAACGAGTAAGATAATAACTGGAGCAAAATGGGTTGATATTAGTATGGAGGTCTTGTGAACTTTCCACCTCTTAATATTTTAGACGCTCTTATAGTAATTACTTTAGGATGGAATTTTATACGAGGGTTTAGTAAAGGATTAATGGAAGAAATTATTTCCTTAGGGGGAATTGCTGTTAGCATATTTTTATCCTTTAACCTTTCTGTTCCTATCACTAACATGTTAATTGGTAATGAAAAAGCAGATATTACTACTATAGTTGTTACTGGATTTATAATTTATCTTATTTCCTTTATCTTTTTTAAATACATTGCTTTTAATTTGAACAAACAACTTCAAAAAACATCTTTTGGAATTATTAATAGCTTCTTGGGATTTCTTTTTGGTATTTTCAGAGGTATAGTAATTGCCTCCATATTTGTTTTAGGTATAGCATTTGTGGCTCCAAATAGTTATTTAGTAAAGAAAAGTTACTTGGGTGGATTAACAGTTCCAGTTATTGATAGAGCTCTCCTTTTTGTGCCTGAAAAAAACAGAAAGAAAATAGAAGATAATTGGAAAATAGCAAAGAAGTATCTATTAAAAAATATCGAAAAATGGAAAGAAGAAATTATAAGCGAAAAAAGGTATAGGCATTAAGCCTATACCCCAACAGTTCCCATATATTTGATTAAGTCACCAAGTCTTACAGAATATCCCCATTCATTATCGTACCATGCAATAATTTTGACAAGGTTACCATTAATAACGTCTGTACTCTTTCCGTCAACAATTGCAGAGTGAGGATTTCCTGTGTAATCAATGGATACTAATTCTTCCTCTGTATAAGCAAGAATTCCTTTTAGTTCACCTTCAGCTGCATTTTTAAGAACTTTATTAACTTCTTCAACAGTAACATTTTTCTCTACAACACAAACAAAATCTATGAGAGAAACGTCTGGAGTAGGAACTCTAATAGAAATTCCATTAAACTTTCCTTTAAGTTCAGGAATTACAAGGCCAACCGCTTTAGCAGCACCTGTTGTTGTCGGAACCATCGAAAGTGCTGCTGCTCTTGCTCTCCTAAGATCTTTATGAGGAGCATCAAGAAGTCTTTGGTCAGCTGTATAAGCGTGAACAGTTGTAAGGAAACCGGATTCAATTCCAAAGTTTTCAAGAAGAACTTTTGCAACAGGAGCAAGACAGTTTGTAGTACATGAAGCATTTGAAACTATAAAGTGTTTTGAGGGATCATATTCCTTATGGTTAACTCCCATAACGATGGTAACATCTGGATTTTTTGCAGGAGCAGATATAACAACTCTTTTTGCACCTGCCTTAAGATGTTTTGAAGCACCTTCTCTATCTCTAAATCTTCCTGTTGATTCTAAAACAACATCAACATCTAACTCTTTCCATGGAAGTTTTTCTGGATCTGGCTCTGCATAAACCTTTATTCTTTTTCCATTAACAATTATGCTGTCATCATCAGCTTCAACTTCAGCATTGAATCTGCCGTGAACAGAATCGTATTTAAGAAGATGTGCAAGAGTTTTTGCATCGGTTAGGTCGTTAATTGCAACAATTTCGATATCAGGATCATTAAACCTTGCTCTGTGAAAACTTCTACCAATCCTTCCATAACCATTAATTGCTACTCTTATTGCCATCGAATCCTCCGTCAAGTTGTTTTTAGTAATGATAAACTTTCCAAGAATAATATTCAAACGAGGTGAGCAAGTTGGAAGCAATACTATTTGCTGTTACTATTTTTTTTGCTACGCTAACTTTACTCTTTGCCTACATTGCTTACACTGAGAGAAGAAAGAGAGAAAGAGTTCTGATAACGCTACGACTAAACCGAACAAAAGAAGAAGTTAACAGAAGAATTGACAGTACAAAACTTTTAGCAAGAGCCTTAAGTTTACTACGTGAAGGAATAGTGATAATGGATCCTTACGGTAGAGTGATTTACACGAACAAATTTGCCAGAGAACTATTAGATATTAGTCCAGAAGATACGGAAAAGTTTTTCTATCAAGCAATAAAAAATTTTGATGTAGTTTCAATGATAAATGAAAGTTTTAATGAAAAGTATAGAATATGGCAGGAAAAGAAAATAAAAGATAGATATGTTCAGATAATCTTTGGTTCAGATATGGATGAAAAAGTCCTATTACTTATAGATCTTACTCCAATGAAAAAGTACGAAAACCTAAAAAAAGACTTCATTGCCAATGTTTCTCACGAGCTAAAAACTCCTGTTGCTACAATGAAATTGCTACTTGAAACTCTTGAAGAAGAGTGTAAAGACAAACCCCAGGCTGAAAAATTTTTGCGAAAAGCAATAGAAAGAGTTAACTATATGGAACAGCTAATAGAAGATCTTATAACTCTTTCGATGCTTGAAAGTGTAAATTTTCCAGTGAAAATAACAACGGTAAAACTTAAACCTTTTATTGAAAAAATTGTTCATGACCTTTCAGAATTTGCAGAAAAGAGAAAAATAACTGTTAAAGTAGAAATTCCAGATAATATTTCAATTAAAATAGATGAAAAAATGTTCCATGCGATAATGAAAAATTTGATAGACAATGCTATTAAGTACAACAAAGAAGGAGGAAGCGTAGAAATTGCATTTAAAGAGTATACTAACGAAATAGAAATTTCTGTCTGTGATACAGGACAGGGAATTCCTTGCTCTCATATTCCTTTTATATTTGAACGTTTTTATAGGGTTGAGCGATCAAGATCTCGAAAGTTAGGCGGAACAGGACTAGGTCTTTCTATTGTTAAGTTAGCAACTGAAAGATTAAAGGGTAAGGTAGAACTTGAAAGTGAAGAAGGCAAGGGTACTTGTTTTAGAATATACCTTCCTAAGTGCTAATTTATGTTATCATTAGCCAAGTTATTTACTCGGGGGCAGATTGTGAGAAAGTTAACATTTACTGCTATTTTTCTGTTATCTCTTTTATTAGGTTCAAATACCTTGGCTACGGAAAAACAGCTTGTTGAAAAGGTGGAGATAATTGGAAATGAATTAGTTCCTAAAAGTACAATTCTTTACTATATTTCGGAAAAACCTGGGAAACCCTTTTCAAAAGAATTAATAGCAAAGGACATAAAAAACCTTTTTAAATTAGGATACTTTGAGAACATTTCTGTTGATGCTAAAAAAGGAAAGAAAGGAATTGTACTTAGATATTTTGTAAAAGAAAAACCTATCATTACAGATGTTGTTTTTAAAGGAAACAAAAAATTATCGTCAGATAAATTAAAGGAAGAGTTAGGACTTACAGGAGAAAAAGAAACAGGAACAAAACTACAAGAGCCTTTAAGTTACAAATACTTAGATAGTTTAAAAAAGAAAATTAAGAAGCTTTACGAGAAAAAAGGTTATATAGGAACACAAGTTCATTACTCCATTGAGAGAATTTCCCCAACAAAAGCAGTTGCAACATTCATAATAAATGAAGGAAAAAAGGCTAATGTATGTAAAATAGAAATAAGAGGAAATAGAAAAATAAGTAGTGGAGATATTAAGGATGTCCTAAAGACAAAAGAAAAATCTATACTACATCTTCGTTTTTCTGCTCCTCTTTCTGCAGAAAATTTAAAGCAGGATGTCGAGAATATAGAGAAGCTTTACTATAAAGAGGGTTTTCTTGATGTAGAAGTAGAAAAGCCTAAGGTAGTTGAAAAGAAAGGTTGTTATGAAGTTATATATACAATAAAGGAAGAAGGTAAAAGATATAAATTTGGAAAGATTTCATTTGTAGGAAATTCTCTTTTTTCGTCTAAGGATTTCTTAAAACTCCTTAAGAGCGTAAGAACGGGAAGAACTTTCAATCAAGAGCTTGTAGATAAGCTTGTAAGAAAAATAATAAGAAAGTATGGTGAATTAGGTTACATTTTTGCTAATGTTGAACCGGAGATAAAAATTCATCCAAAAACACATACTGCCGATGTAATTTTCCACATTTATGAAGGTAATAGAGCTTATGTTAGATGGATAAATATCTCTGGCAACATAGCAACAAGAGATAGAACAATTCGAAGAGAATTAGACCTTTATGAAACTGGCATATTTAATACAGTAAGACTTGAAAGATCTATTAGAAGACTTTTCAATACAGGATACTTTGAGAATGTTGATGTTAAACCAAAGATAGTAGAAGGTAATAAGGTTGATGTAAATGTAGATGTAAAAGAGAGATTAACAGGAATGTTTTCAGTTGGTGCAGGTTATAGTTCTGTTTCAAAACTTGTAGGAATGGTCAGCGTTTCAAAAGGTAACCTTTTTGGAACTGGAGACTCTGGATCTGTTTCTCTACAAGCAGGTTCAAGAGTATTTTACTTTGATCTTAATTACAATCATAAGTGGTGGTTAGATAAACCACAAACTCTTTCTCTTGCTCTTTACAACAGAAGAAACGATTACTTTACTTATACTAGCCATAAAGTAGGATTTTCTACTATGGTAGATAGAAGACTTTGGGAAGACTGGAGAGTAGGACTTGGATATTTAATAGAAAAAGACAAAATTTCGGATATTGCTGAAGATGCTCCAGATATTGTTAAAAATCAATTAGGAACGACTAGAATTGGAATGGTTACAGGATTTATATCTAGAGATCTAAGAGATAACAGGTTTTTACCTCATAAAGGAGATTACTTCTCTATCACTACGCAAGTTGCTGGAAGCTTTTTGGCTGGAAAAGAGGATTTTTACAAAATAATTGCTGAATATGCCTATTACTTTAACTTAAACGATTTACCTCTTGATATAAATCTTCCTTTTGTTGCATCTGCACATGCAAAAGTTGGATATGCAGATGCCTTTGGAAACACTTCCACACTTCCAATAGACTATAGATTTTATGTAGGAGGAGATTCTTCAGTTAGAGGATTTAGTTGGGGTGAAGCAGGGCCAACAGATAGTAGTGGAAATCCCGAGGGAGCAAACAGAGAACTCATTTTTAACTTTGAGCTTGGATATGATGTAACAAGGATGCTAAGACTTATCGGATTTGTTGATGTTGGTGGTGGTTGGTGGAACGAGTTTAAAGTCGGTGATATGAGAAAATCTGCTGGTGTCGGAATCAGAGTATTAACACCAATGGGACCTATTAGACTAGATCTTGGATGGAAATTAGATAGAAGAACTGGGGAGAGCTCCTCAGAATGGCACTTTGGAATGGGAAGTTATTTCTAACGTTTTTAAAGGAGGATAATTATGAAAAGAGCAATCTTGATTGCAACTTTATTTTCACTTATAACAGGTGGAAGTTCTCTAGCAGCAAAGGAAAAAACATTTAAGCAGCAACAATTTGCTGTTTATTACGTAAACATGCAGGAAATAATAAACAACTCTAATAAAGGAAAACAAGCAAAAGCAATTCTTGAGTCAAAGATTACTAAGGCTAGAGAAGAGATTAAGAAAAGAGAAAAGGAAATAAACAAACTAAAAGAAGAACTCAAAAGTCCTGTTCTCAGTGCACAGGCAAAGACAGATAAAGAAAGACAGCTCCAGCAGAAAATAAGAGATCTTCGAAGATTTCGTCAGGATGCACAAATAGAAATAGCTAATTTAGAAAAACAATATACTATGGAAATAATCAATGAAGTTGTAAAGCTAATTAACAATTATCGCAAGGAAAAAAACATTCCTATGATTGTTGAAGTAAGAGAAGCGGGAGTAATTACAGCAGATCCTAAGTATGATCTTACACAAACTATTATTAAACTCTACAACAAGCAGGCAAGACAATGAAGTTAAAGGAATTAGTAGAGATTTTAGGTTGTAAGCTAATTGGCGATTCTGAAGTAGAAATCAAAGGAGTTTCTGAGATACAAACAGCTGAGGAAGGAGACTTAACTTTTCTCACAAATCCAAAATATAGAAAATTTTTAAAGACCACTAAAGCCTCAGCTGTCATTTTAGAAAAAGAAATTCCTGAACTTAAAATAGCTCAGCTCCTTTGTGAAGAGCCCTATGTAGCCTTTGCAAAAGCTTTATCTGTCTTTTATCCAGAAAGACTTCCTGAACCTAAAATATCTGATAGAGCAATAATTTCAGATACAACAACAATTGGAGAAGACTGTTACATTGGAGATAATGTTTTTATTGGGAAGGGTACAAAAATAGGCAAAGAAGTAAAAATTTTTCCGGGAGTTTACATAGGAAATGACTGTGAAATAGGAGACAACACAGTAATCTTTCCTAATGTAACAATCTATGAAAGAACAAAAGTTGGAAGATTTGTCAGAATACACGCTGGAAGTGTTATTGGTTCAGATGGTTTTGGTTATGCTTTTAGTAAAAAGGATGTGAAAATCTATAAGGTACCTCAAACAGGGAGAGTAATAATAGAGGATTTTGTAGAAATAGGAGCAAACACCACAATAGATAGGGGAACCATAGGGGATACGGTAATTGGAGAAGGAACAAAAATTGACAACCTTGTTCAGATAGGACACAACGTCAAGATTGGAAAGTACTGTTTTATCGTTTCCCAGGTTGGAATTTCGGGAAGTACAAAAATCGGAGATTTTGTAACTCTTGCTGGAAAGGTTGGAGTAGCAGGTCATATAGAAATAGCAAGTAACGTTACAGTTGGAGCAAAGGCAGGAATAACAAAGAGTATTAAAAAGCCGGGTACCTATGCTGGATTTCCTGCAAGGCCTTATAGAGAATGGAAAAAAATTCAAACAATAGTTGATAGACTTCCTGAGATTTACGAAAAGATTAAACATCTATTAAGAAGAAAATAAGGAGGAAGTATGGAATACCATGTTAAAGATCTTTCATTAGCAGATAAAGGAAAAGACAGAATCGAATGGGCTGAAATAGATATGCCTGTTTTAAGGAAAGAGATTAGAAAAAGGTTTTTAGAAGAAAAACCTTTAAAAGGAGTTAGGATTGCTGCCTGTCTTCATGTGACAACAGAGACTGCAAATTTAATGAGGACTTTGAAAGAAGGAGGAGCTGAAGTTTATCTTTGTGCTTCAAATCCTTTGTCCACACAGGACGATGTAGCAGCAGCTCTTGTAAAACATTATGACATTCCTGTATTTGCCATTAAAGGAGAAGATGAGGAAACCTACTATCAGCACATAGAAGCAGTTCTATCTAAGAAACCTCACATAACTATGGATGATGGAGCCGATCTCATCTCAACTCTTCACAAGAATCATCCAGAGCTCTTAGAAAATGTTATTGGTGGAACAGAAGAAACAACTACAGGTGTAATTAGACTTAAAGCAATGGCAAAAGATGGAGTTCTAAAGTATCCAGTAATTGCAGTAAACGAAGCTCTTACAAAACATCTTTTTGACAATAGATATGGAACCGGGCAGTCAACAATAGACGGTATTTTGAGAGCAACTAATAGACTTCTTTCTGGTTCCGTTTTCGTTGTCGCTGGTTACGGTTGGTGTGGCAAAGGTGTTGCAATGAGAGCAAGGGGGATGGGAGCAGAAGTTATTGTAACAGAGGTTGATCCGATAAAAGCCATTGAAGCAAGAATGGATGGCTTTAGAGTTATGCCAATGGCGGAGGCTGCAAAGCTTGGAGATATCTTCTGTACAGTTACTGGAAATCTTAATGTAATTAGAGAAGAACACTTTAAAGTAATGAAAGATGGAGCAATAGTTTCCAATTCTGGACACTTTAACGTCGAGATAGACATTCCAGCTCTTGAAAGAATGGCAATTAAGAAGAGAACTGTTAGAGAATTTGTTAATGAATATACTTTAGAAGATGGAAGAAGAATATATCTTCTTGCTGAGGGAAGACTTGTAAACCTTTCTGCGGCTGAAGGTCATCCAGCTTCTGTTATGGATATGAGTTTTGCAAATCAAGCTCTTTCGGCTGAATACCTCGTAAAAGAAGGAAAAGAGCTAAGAGCAGATGTATATGTGGTTCCAGGCCATATAGATAAGCATGTTGCAGAGCTAAAGCTTAAAGCAATGGGAATAGAAATTGATGAATTAACACCTGAACAAATTGAATATCTCAATTCCTGGGAGATGGGAACGTAATGTTGAAGGTAGATAGAAGTCTTTTGAACAAAATAGACTTTGAAAAAGGAAATGGTCTTATTCCAGTTGTAACTCAAGATGTTAATACCAAAAAAGTTTTGATGGTGGCATACGTAAATAAAGAAGCATTAGAAAAGACTCTTGAAACGGGATTTGCCCATTACTACTCCCGTTCCAGAAAAGAGCTCTGGAAAAAAGGTGAAACTTCAGGACATGTTCAGAAAGTGGTAAATGTTTATATTGACTGCGATGAAGATACGCTGCTATATGAAGTTGAACAAACTGGTGTAGCGTGCCATACAGGAGAGTATAGCTGCTTTTTTAGAAAACTGGCGGAGAGAGAAGATGAGTAAGTTTTGTGAGGTGGTAAACGAGCTTTATAAGATAGTTGAAGAAAGAAAAGAAAAATTGCCAGAGGGTTCATACACAGCAAAACTTTTTAGAAAAGGAGAAGATAAAATTCTACAGAAAGTAGGAGAAGAAGCAGTAGAAACTATATTAGCCTTTAAGTCTGGTGACAAAAATCATACTGTTTATGAAACAGCGGATCTTATATACCACCTGTTAGTAGCTCTTGTAAATAAAGGGATAACTCTTGATGAGATAGGAGAAGAACTTCAAAAGAGAATGAAGTAGAGCTCTCAGGGAGCTCTACCTACTCTACTACTCACAAATCATTTTTCCTAATGGTTTTCCTGCAAATAGATGATAGTGTATGTGGTATATTTCTTGTCCTCCGTCTTTATTACAGTTAATCAAAATTCTGTAACCATTTTCTGCAAATCCCATATCCTTAGCTATTTTCTTAGCAACTAAGAATATGTGCCCTATTAACTCTTTATGCTTTTCTTCTAAGTCATTTACCGTTGGAATGTGTTCTTTAGGAACTATTAGAATATGAATAGGAGCTTGAGGATTGATATCATGAAATGCTACTACAAGCTCATCTTCGTAAACTATCTTTGCAGGAAGTTCTTTATTAATTATCTTGCAGAAAACACACATTGCCACCTCCGTTAATTTTTAGCAAAAGTAGAGTTAAGTTTAACAAAATCCATAGATGCTACTGCCGCTAACTCATATCCCGATAGGTAATATTTACTTCCGTTAACTGCAAGTGAAGAAAATGCTATTTTTTTACCTCCATATTCCATAAAACCAGTAAACCACTCGCACCTACCTTCGGGGTATGTCAGCTCCGAAAGAGTTCCACTCTTTCCGCCAATTACTAAGTTTGGATACTGCCATTTAAGTTTCCTAAAATATTTTCTATCAGAGACAGTTCCATACTTTACAGTCATAAGCATCATGGTTTTTATTTTATTTGCTGTTGATAGAGATACAACCTTTGCCAGTTTCTCTTTTTTGAAAGAGAACAACAACTTACCATCTGAATCATAAACTTTTTCTATTAACGAGGGTTTTAACATAATTCCTTGATTTTCTATAGTGAGAGCTATTAAAGCTTCATGAAAAGGACTTGTTCTTGTCTCGCCAAGACCTGCTGCCATTAAAGCTAAATCGTAACCATCAAGAGGTTTTCTCATAATTCCCCATGGAAACCCGTAGTCCTTTCTATTGAATCCGAACTTTTCAGCAAATTTTAAGAGATTTTCTTCTCCGATGAGTCTACCAAGATTTCCAAAAAATGGATTTGAAGAGAATGCAAACGAATCCTTCATATTCCTTTTTACCCTGTATTTACTGTTAAGCCAAACAGATGGAGAACAAGAGTCATCGTGTCCACCACAAATAAAAGAAGTATTGAGGTCAGCAATACCTGTTTCTATCGCTGTTGCAGCGGTTATAATTTTAAATGTTGAAGCTGTGGGAAAAGTTCTTTTTATTGTAAGATCTGGATAATCAAGACTTGAAACTGTTGCAAGAACCTTTCCAGTTAAGGCATCAAGCGCAACATATGCTCCGTACTTAATCTTAAAGTATTTAAATTTCTTTTCAAGTATTTCTTGAAATTGAGGATCAACAGTAAAAATTATAGTTAAGTCTTTATCATGGTAAACATATTTTCCTTTTTCTAACTTAGCTTTTTTAAAAAGGTAATATTGATAAGAAAAATCTCTTAAAAGCTTATTTAATTTTTCATAGGATGATTTAATCTCAGTTTCTTTAAATTCAAAGGAAGTTTCTTTCCTTTCGATTTTTCCTTTTTCTTCCGAATCATTATGAACTACAAATCCAAATAGAGTAAACAGTAAAAGTAAGCTTCCTAAAACTTGAACTTTCTTCATGTCTCAACCTGTTTAATCTCACTTAAGACCTTTAAAATTATTAGCTATTAAGACTCCTGCAGACTCAACTTCAGCTGCTATCTTATCAAGTTTTCTTTGGAATAGGTTGTACATAAAAAGTGCTGGAATGGCAACTAATAAGCCAAAAACTGTAGTAAGGAGAGCTTCTGCAATTCCTGCTGAGAGCTCTTGAGGATTGCCAATAGCTGTACTTCCAGCAGTCAGGACTCCAAATATTTTAATCATTCCAAGAACCGTTCCAACAAGTCCTAAAAGAGGTGAAACTGCGGCTATTGTTGCAAGGAGAGGCATACCTCTTTCTATTTCCATAAACTTCCTTTTTGCTGTTACTTCAAACGCGTTGAGAAAGTTTTCTTTTGTAGGTTTTCCAATATTTTTTAAAGCATCAAGAACTATGGAAGTTAAGAAACTTTTTCTTTTCTTACAAAACTCTACAGCATCTCCAATATTTCCTTCACTTAGAAAATCAACTATTAATCTTAAGTCCTCTTTAGGTACAAGTTTTGAAAGACGAAGAACAATAAACTTCTCTATAATAATAGCTACCGAAATAACTGAAAGAAACAAAAGAAAATAGCCTATAATTCCTGATTTTTGTAAGAGCTCTAAAACACTCATTTCAACTATACCTCTACGATACCGGGTAATTTTCTAGCAAATATAAGATAAGCTGTATGAGCTGGCATTCTATCTTCGGGTCTTAACCTTTCTGGAACTGTTTTATACTTCCTAAGAAGTATTTCTGATACTTCTACATCTATAAAAGGAAACTTTTCTATTTTCTTTAAAACTTCAATTACCTGATTAACTGTAGGAACAAGAATACCAAGCATATTTCCTGTTTTAAGTGCTTTGTATGCCTTATCTATGTAAAGCCAAGGTTCTCTTACATCTAAAAAAACTGCGTCAGCCTCAGTTTCATCAAAACCTTCTGCAATATCCCTATGCTTAACCTTTACTCTGTGATCAAGACCTAATTTACGAAGATTAGAAAGAGCATTCTTTATAAATTCTTCTCTTCTTTCATAACTTACCACTTTTCCAGAATCCCCAACAATATGAGCGAAAACAGCTGTCATTGCTCCACTTCCTATACCGCTCTCCACCACTAAATCACCAGGTTTTACATTTAATCTGAGAGCTATATAAGCTGAATCCTTGGGATAAATTATTTGCGTTAGTCTGTTAAGCTTATACATAATGAAATCATAAAGAGTACAGGGAAGAATTACGTATTTAAAACCTTTATGAGTTTCTATTACTGAACCATACTTTTTTCCAATGAGATCCTGAATATTTATCTCTCCTTTATCAGTATTAAACTTCCCTTTTGCAAGTGAGAGATTAAGAAAATACTTCTTATCTTTTTCAGAATCGTAAAGAACTACTGTATCTGTTTCCTTAACTATTCCCATTTTCTACTGCTTCCTTTTTGTAGTCTGTTTTAACTATTAAAATTGTCTGTCCTCTGTAAACAACAGTTCTTTTCAATCTATTAATTTCTTTTATCAGCTTAGCATCTGCTCCAAATCGTCTTGCAATAGAAACAATTTTTTCTCTTTTCTTAGGTATATAGACATAAATCTTTGAAGAAGATATGTACTTAAGTAAATTTGTCCTTTTCACAAACTTAGATGGTATGTACACGTAATGGCCTGCCGGAACTATTCTTCTTCTATATTGACTATTAAATCTCTTTGTGATGTAGTAAGGGACTTTTAGTTTTTTAGATATTCGATAAAGAGAGGTCTTAGATAGAACTTTTATTTTTAAAAGAGCAGCTGAGTTTTTTTTGTTTTCAAAAAAACTTTTTTCTTTAATAATAGAAAGAATTGCATAGAATTTTGGAACATAGTTTAAAGTTTCATCAGGAAGCTTAGTTAAATCCCAAAAGTGTTCCGCTCCAACTAATTTTAATCTTTTAAAGATTGTTCCAGGACCGGCATTATAGGCTGCTATTGCAAGATCCCATCTACCAAAAAGGGAATGAAGATATTTCAAATACTTAGCAGCTGCATGTGTAGACTTTTCTATATCAAATCTTTCGTCTATGTATCTGTTTACCTTAAGACCATAAAGCTTTGCGGTAGCTGGCATTAACTGCCAAAGACCCGCTGCACCTGCTTTTGAAACAGCTGAAGGATTTCCGTTACTTTCCACTACAGCAAGGAAAACAAGGTCTTCTGGAATACCTTCTTCTTTGAAAATTCGTTTTACAGTTGGATAAAAAACTTTAAAGTTATCAAGCAAAGAAAAGAGTTTCATCCTGTTCCAGTTGTTCTTGTAGTAAGAAAGCCAAAACTGAAAGGAAGGCTTATCCCATGGAATAGAAAGTTTTGTATTTGGAAGTTTGCTTTTTTGAGAAGTACTACTACCTAGAAGAATTGCAGCTTCACTGTAAACTGTAGATACTATTGAGTTATCAGGAGCTCCAAAAACAGCTGGAGCTCCTGATAAAATCAAAGCAGAAGCTATAGCAAAAAATGATTTACGCATTACTCATAACCTCTTCAGGCATGTCAAAGTTCGAGTAGACTTCTTGAACATCATCTAAGTCTTCAAGTGCTTCAAGAAGCTTGAGAACTTTAAGAGCTGTTTCTCCTTCTACTCTTGTTGTATTTTGAGGAATTAAGTCTAATTTTGATTCTTCAATCTCAAGACCTGCATCAAGAATAGCCTTTCTTACATCCTCTAAATCCTGAGCTTGAGTATAAACAACAAAATAACTTTCTTCCTTCACTACATCATCTGCACCTGCTTCTATTACAGCCATCATAACTGTATCTTCATCATAGTTTTCTGCTGGAATTGTAATTATTCCCTTTCTTTCGAACATCCATGAAACACAACCGGAAGTTCCTAAATTTCCACCATGCTTTGAAAAAGCATGTCTTACTTCTGCAGCAGTTCTGTTTCTATTATCGGTAAGACACTTTACAATAATTGCAACACCACCTGGACCATAACCTTCATATGTAACTTCCTCGTAAGCCTCTCCTGCAATTTCTCCTGTTCCTCTTTTTATTGCCCTTTCAATGTTTTCCTTAGGCATATTAAATTTTCTTGCTCGCTCAATAGCAGCTCTTAATCTTGGATTGGTTTCTGGATCTCCTCCTCCTTCTCTTGCTGCAACAGTTATTTCTCTTGCTAATTTTGTGTAAATTTTTCCACGCTTTGCATCTTGTGCAGCTTTTCTATGTCTAATATTTGCCCATTTGGAATGTCCAGCCACAGTAAACCTCCTTTAATTGATTTCCGCTAGTCCAATATAGACTGTAGGAAAAAGAGTTCAAGGTTCTATACCGGTAACAACTAACTTTCCATGCTTTACGCCTTTGAGGGTGATAATCTTATCTGCTAATTCCTTGATTACACTTGCCTTGCCTCTTACCGCAATTGTTTCAAGACAGTGATTATGGTCAATATGAATATGCATTGTAGAAATTATGTTTTTTAAGTAACCGTGTTCTATGTCTGTTATCTTTTCCGCAAGCTCTTTCTGATGGTGATCATAAACTATGGTTATAGTACCAAAAACTTCCCTGTCTTCCCCTATAGATTCCTCTATTAAAGCGTTTCTAATTAAGTCCCTAACTGCTTCTGAACGACTAACATATCCCTTTTTTTCAATGTATTGGTCAAACTTTTCTAAAAGTTTTTCATCAATTGAAACTGCAAAACGAGCTACTCTTCCCATTTTCCAAACCTCTTAAAATTTCTGATTTTAAAGTCAACTTGTAGTCTATTTGCCAAATCTATAAAAGCTTTCTCATTAAAGCCTGGGTAATTTACTGCAGAAATAATAACTTTAAAACCTTTTCTCTTTGCATCTTTTATAAATTTTAAAAGAGATTCCCAACTTCCGCTTCCAAATTTTGGTCTAACTATTTCATAGTATTCTTCAGGAGCTGAAGCATTAACACTAACGTTAAAAGTATCAATAAGCCCTTTAAGTTCGTCAAGAATATTTTCTCTTCCTGTTATAAGATATCCAAGTCCACAGGTATCTACTCTGAGATGCTTTCCTCCCATTTTTCTTATCCACTCTGCGACCTTTTTCAAGACATCAAATCTTTCAAAAGGTTCCCCATAACCACAAAAAACTATCTCATCGTATATTCCGGGATTTTTAATCCTATACATGTACTCTTCAGGAATTGGTTCTCTTCTTAAGTTTAGGTTATATCCAAGAATGAAATCTTCTTTTCCTCTAAAACAAAACTTACAGCTACATGGGCATTTAGAAGTTAAGTTAACATAAAGCTTGTTTCCTACAGTATAAGCAAGTCTTTCTTTTTTTTCTTCTTCTGTAAGAGAAAGACCAAAAAGCCTTTTAGCATTTAAAGAGGTCATTCTGTCGATATCTAAAAAGCTTAATCCTAATTCTTTGGCAATAGTCATTGCAACATAGGCAACATAAGCTGGTTTGTTTCTTTTTCCTCTTACTGGCTGAGGCGCAAGGTAAGGAGAATCGGTTTCTATAAGTAGCCTTGAGCTCGGAACATATTTTAATGTTTCTCTCAGTTCGCTGTTTTTTGGATAGGTGACAATTCCAGCATAAGAAATATAAAGACCTTCGTCTAAAGCAGCTTTAAGTAGTTCTTTATCTCCACTAAAACAGTGAAGTACACCTTTAATTCCTTTAAATTTAGTTCTTATAAAACTTGCCGTTTCCTTTCCTGCATTTCTTGAGTGAATAATAACTGGTAGATTAAGCTCTCTTGCAGCTTCAATTTGCATTTCAAAGATTTCATATTGCTTTTCTTTCGAAGATAGGTTTCTATAAAAATCAAGCCCCATCTCTCCAAGAGCAACTACTTTGGGAGAGCTCTTACTAATTTCCACTATCCTATCGTAATCTTTTTCGGAATAGTTTTTAGCTTCATGAGGATGTATTCCGACTGAAGCATAGATTTTTCTGCTTGACATAGCAAGCTCTACGGCTTTTTTACTATCTTCTAAATCACCACCAACAGTAATAACTGCATCTAGCTTATTTTCACATTCTCTTATTATTTCTTCTCTATCTTCGTCAAATTGGGGAAAGTGAAGATGGGCATGAGTATCTATCAAATTATTTCCTCCTCTTAAGAATAGATTTATACCCAATGTTTTTTAACAACTTTTGTACTGACAAAGCCTTTTCTTTAGAATCAAAATAGCCAACAGTAACTACTGTATACTTATCATAAAAAAGAGTTTTTGAATTAAATCCTTTTTCTTTTAGTTGAGAAGCTAATTTAATAGCATTAGTTTTGTTCTTGAAAACTCCAACTTGCAAATAGTAGCCTTTTTCCTTAATCTCTCGAGTTGTTTCTTTTGATTTTAGTTTTACTGTAGATTTCTTTTCTTGCTTAGTAGACGTAGAAGCTAACTCCTTTTTCTTCTCCTCAACTATTTTCTTTTTTTCTTGAGAAATTTCCTTTTTTACCTTTTCTTCAGCAACACTATGTTCTGTCTTTTCTTTTGTATTATCCACTACTACAACTTTATTCTCAACTCTCGGCTGAGAAACAGGACTTAAAGCAGCTATTGTTTTAAGAAGTTTTTGCTTTTCAATGTCAAATTTCTGTTTAGCTTCTTCAAAACCAGCTTCTTTTCCTATAAAGTAACCTAGAGAATAAGAAAAGACAAATATAGCAACAGCGGTACCCATTAAAATGAACTGAATCCTCCTATCCCCTTCCATTACATCCTCCTTGGTGCAGTTACGTTAAGAATATCAAGTCCAAGATTAATTGTTCTTCTAACAGCTTTTATCAAAGAAAGTCTTGCAGTCGAAAGTTTAGGATCTTCCTCCATAATTACTCTATGTTTGTTGTAAAATCGATGGAGTTTTGATGCAAGGTCTATAAGATAGTAGGTAAGCCTATGTGGTTCTCTTTTCTCTGCTACCAGCTCAAGCTCATATTTTAGATTATAGCAACCTGCTATAAGTTCTCTTTCTTCTTCAGAAGATAACAGTTCTAAGTTTTCTTCAGAAGGAACAAATCCTTTTTCTTTTGCTTTATCTAAAATACTGCAGAGTCTTGCATGAGCATATTGAACATAGTAAACAGGGTTTTCACTCTTTGAAGAAAGTGCAAGATCTATGTCAAAATCAAGAGGAGTATCATGCCTTTTCAAAAGGAAGAAAAATCTAACAGCATCAACTCCAACTTCATCCATAAGCCATCTGAGAGTTACAAAGTTTCCTGCCCTCTTTGACATTTTCACTTCTTCACCATTCTTAAACAGTTTCACAAGCTGGATGAGAATCACTTCAAGCCAATCTGGATTTTTCCCAAGTGCTTGAATTGCTGCTTTTACTCTTGGAATGTAACCGTGATGATCTGCTCCCCAAACATTAATAGCTTTATCAAAATTCCTTTCTATTTTATTATAATGATAAGCAATATCTGAAGCAAAGTATGTATATTCTCCATTTGAACGTTTTACCACTCTATCTTTATCATCTCCAAAAATAGTAGTTTTCAGCCAAAGAGCTCCATCTTTTTCGTAAAGAAGATCTTTTTCTTCTAAAATTTTTAAAATTCTTTCAACTTCTCCCTTCTCATAAAGGCTTTTTTCGCTAAACCAGTAGTCAAATTTAACCCTTAAATCTTTTAGATCTTTCCTAATTTCCTCAAGAAGTCGCTCTTTTCCAAACTCTGCCGCTATTTCTATAGCTTCTTCCTCGGGTAAAGAGATTATTTCCGGTCTTTCCGCCAAGAGCTCTTTTGCAACCTCAATAATGTATTCTCCCTTATATCCATCTTCGGGAAAAGGATAGTTTTCTCCTGAAAGTTCTTTCATACGAGCGTATATTGAGACTCCAAGAAGTTTTATTTGTCTTCCTGCATCGTTTATATAAAATTCTCGTTCAGGTTTATAACCTGTAAGTCTCATCACTCGATAAAGAACATCTCCTACCACTGCACCTCTTCCATGTCCAACATGAAGAGGACCAGTAGGATTAGCAGAAACATATTCAAGAAGTACTCTTTCTCCTTTTCCAATCTCAGAAATATAAAATTCTTCGTGTAAAACCTTCTTTAAAATATCGGTGTAAAAACGTTGACTAAAGAAAAAGTTAATAAAACCACCACCTGCAACTTCTACCTTTTCAAATTCAGGCATTGATTCTAAGCTCTTAAGAAGTTCATTAGCAATAGAAAATGGCTTTTGTTTTAATTCTTTTGCAAGGAGAAAAGAAATATTTGTTGCAAGGTCTCCGTACTCTCTTTTTTTAGGTTTTTCAAAGCTTGCTTTATCAACAAGATAAGAAAGCTCCTTGTTGTATATTTCTTTTATAGCAGATCTTACTTTCTCCTTTATAAGCTCCTTCATCTTCTCTCCTTAGCAACGTAGTTGATGAGAGTACCTATTCCTTCAATCTCAACTTCTACTTTATCTCCTTCTTTTAAAGGTCCTATACCAGGTGGAGTTCCTGTAATAACAACATCTCCTGGTAAAAGAGTCATAACTTGTGAGATAAAAGAAACAAGCTCAAAAGGTGAAAAAATCATGTCCGAAGTTTGACCTTGTTGTTTTATTTCTCCGTTAATTCTTGTTGTTATTTTGAGGTTTAATGGATCAACAGAAGTTGCAATCCAAGGACCATAAGGTGCAAAAGTATCAAAAGATTTTGCTCTTGTATATTGAACATCTTTTTGTTGAAGATCCCTTGCTGTAACATCGTTAAAGCAAGAATATCCAAGAATGTAGTTAGGTACATCTTTGGGAGTAACTTTTCTACACTTTCTTCCAATTATAACGGCCAATTCTCCTTCATAATCAACTCGTTGAGACATTTCAGGAAGGAATATCTTCATCTTATTTGCAATAACAGCAGTAGAAGGTTTCATAAAGAGAAGAGGTTCCTCAGGAAGAGGTTTACCCATCTCTTCAGCATGAGCTTTATAGTTTAATCCTACAGCAACAATTTTTGATGGTCTTGTAGGAGAAAGAAATTTTACTTCCGAAAATGAAAGAACATCTTCTGTAGGAGTTATAGAATCCATTAATTCTGAAACCTTAGTTTCCTTTATAGGTACTATTTCTTTTCCCTTTATTAAACCGAAAAATGATTTTTCATTACTTTTAAACCTTCCTATTTTCAAGGGAATTCCTCCTTAATTAGATTAGATATTTACAATTCCAAACATCTTACCATTAACAAATATCCTATCACCATCGGTTAAATCAAGGTAGACAGGAGTCAAAACGTTTAACTCCATATCTTCTGCAATAATATTAATAGAAAAAAGTTCTCGAGATTCAAACGTTACTTTTTTAAAAAATGTTACAACTCCAACAACTGAGTAGTTGTTAGACCTGGAAAATATGTAAGTATCAAATATTTCTTCTGGCTTAGATTTAAATTCATCTATTAACCTTTGAGTTTCTCTTTCTCCTAAGTCTCTTTCCAATTTTTCTATAGCTTTATCATTATTTTTAACTGCTAATTTAAGTATTTCCTTATGTTCGTCAGCAATTTGGTCAAAATGGATAAGAGGCTCTAATTTTCTTACTTCTTTTGAGTAAAGACTTAAATGAACTATATGTTCAGAAGATAGTCTTTCAGGAAGCTCGCATAAGTTACACAGCTCGAAGAAAAAAGTATTTCCTGTAGCAATTTCTACAGCTTCCACCAGTAACGTAAATTCTTCTAAGGATTGGATTTTAAAGTTGAAATCTTCAAAAGTATAAACCACTCCATTTTTATATGCTATGTAACATCCCAAAGATTTCTCTTCCTTTTTTGGAAAGATGGATCGAGATTCTTTTTGAAGGAAATAGGAAAAGATACTGAAATCTTCATCAGCTTCAAATCTTTTACATATTAATTTTTCCTGCGAATCGAGAAGATCATCAAAAACGTAGTGAGCAATTTCTATTTCTTGACCTCTTTCCTCTGCTAAAGAACAAAGTTCCTTTTTATCCAGCTCCAAAATACTGAAACTGTCGTCCATTTAATCTCCCCATAGGATTTAAGTAGGGGGAATAAAATTCCCCCTTACTCGTTAATTTCAAGAGCACTAAAGAAAAATGGAATTTCATAAGCTGCAGATTCAGGAGAGTCAGAAGCGTGAACAGCGTTTCTTCCAACGTCTGTTCCATATTTCTTTCTAATTGTTCCTTCAGCAGCTTTTGCTGGATCTGTAGCTCCAATAATTTCTCTTACTCTTGCAATAGCATTTTCGCCTTCAAAAACCATAGGTACACATGGTCCAGAGGACATAAAATCTGTTAGTTCGTCATAAAAAGGTCTATCCTTATGGACAATGTAAAACTTCTTGGCCTGTTCTTTTGAAAGGTGAACCATCTTTATTGCAAGAAGTTTTAGGTCGTTTTCTTGAAGTATCCTAACGATATCTCCAACAGCATTTTTCTTAACAGCATCTGGCTTCACGATAACAAGTGTTCTTTCTACAGCCATTTTTTCCTCCTTTCTTGAATTTATTGGGAATTATAACCTTTTCTCAAGGTTTGCAGGTAATTGTGAGCCAATCTTGTAGGTTCAGGAATTCTGTACTTCCCTTTAAGAGTTTGCATAAAAGAAAGAGTATCTGTAAGAGTTATAAGATTTCCTGGCGAAATATAGATTGGTTTTACATTATTCTTAGTCCTTAAAACGTATCCTAAAATTTCTTTTGTTTTAGGGTCATAAATTTCTTCATAGCATCCTTTCTTTTCGCACGGCTCTTTAAAATTTCCATAAAGAGGCTTTTTAGCACAGCCGATAGTAGGAACTTTTTCAACTATTCCAAAATGAGCTGCTATTCCAAGTTTTCTTGGATGAGCTATTCCATGCCCATCAACAATAACAATATCTGGTTTATTCTTTAGTTTCCTAAAAGTTTTGATAAGAAGAGGAATTTCTCTAAAGGCTAAAAAACTAGGAATATAAGGCACTTTAATCTCTAATATTTCATAAGCATATTCGATAACTTCTAAGGAAGGATACGAAAGAACCACAAAAGCTCCTATTCCAAGTGTAGGAGTTTTATAGGGATTCAAGAAGGTAAGATCACAACCAGCAATAAGTTTTACCTTTCCTAAAGGTTTAAGAGATAGTTTTTTCTTTAATATCTCTTGAGCTCTTTTTGCTTTCTTAAAATCAAACTTCAAGTATCCATCCTCGCAAGAAGAAGTAAACCAATTGATAAGAACATAACCTCAGGTGCAAAGGCGGAATAAAAAGGAGGGAGTACCCCGCTTTTTCCAAGACTTGAAAAGAAAGATATCGTTATCCACATGAAAACTATAAGAGCTGCAGCTATAACAAGGGTATAACCTTTTTTGTTACGAGGATTAAAAACTCCTAAAGGAATTCCTATAACTGCGACAACCAGTGGAAGCAAAGAAATTGCAAGTTTTGAGTATAAATCTACTAAATAGCCAGTAGTATCATATCCAGCTCTTTTAAGCTGCTTTATAACTTTGTAAAGTAAGAAAGAGCTCATCGTTTCAGTTTCAATTTGTGTAAATATTAAATCTTTCTTTCCAATTCCAAGATTGATTTCTTTTTCAGAAATTTTCGTTGTTTTAAGCTCTTTTAATTTCCTTTCAAAACAATTTTTAAGTTTCCAGATATCATCTTTGATGTTAATTCCATAGAGAGCATCTATTCTTTTAGTAGGAGAAAATTCTTTTCCAAGGAAAAAAATGGAAATTCTCTTAGCTTCAGATTTTGCTGGGTTTACATACTCCATAAAGACAAAAGTTTTTTCATCTTTTTTAAACCAGATAGATTTTCCAGAAACGTGAAAATTTTTATTTTCCTTTACCTTGTAATAAATACTTTTGGAAAGAGAAATTGATTTTGGTACGACCAGTTCTCCTATTAGGAAAGAAAGGATAGAAGCCAAGAAAGCAAGAAAAATAATAGGAAATGAAAATCTATACACACTAATTCCTAAAGCTTTTACAACTGTAAGTTCATTAGAAAATGAAAAGTTAGAAAGAGTAACCATAGTTGCAATTAAGGTAGCAATGGGTATTACTCTAACAGTATAAAGAGGAAGACGGTAGATAACATAAAGAAATCCATCTGCAATTCCAGACTTTAAAAAAGTGTCCATTTTGCTGACAAAATCTATAACAATAAAAAGAACCATGAATGTAAGAAGTGTAAGGACAAAATATCTCAAGGTTTCTATAAAAACGTATCTATCCAGTCTCTTTACCATCTACCACCAACTCTTAACTCTATTTTCTCTTTCAAAGCCTGAATGTAGAGAAAACCTCCTAGGACAAAAAAGAATAAATCTGTTAAAAGAGGTAAAAGAACAATTCCTGTATTAAGAGCAATTTTCTTTGTTAGAGTATAAAGTATGTAGTAAACGACAATTATTAAAAGACTTAAAAGAATTCCGATCCCTATTGAACTTCGTGGAATTATTAATGCAAGAGAAAAAGCTAATATTCCAACTATAAGAGGTGCTAAAGAAAGACCAAGCCTTTTAAAGAGCTCTACTTTTGCCTCAATTCTGTTTGAGGAAATGAGTTCTGGAAGTGTCTTATATCTGATTGATTCAAATTTTTCTCTTTTTGTAAATCTATAGAGTTTTACTGTGTAGTTTTTGAAATTTAGAACTTTAAAGTTTTCAGGCTTTTTCCAGTTAATAAACTCTCCAGTGCCATCTTGAATGTCAAGAAATACTGTATCCTTTTCTGTTCTTAACATTCCTTTCTTTGCAAAAATTGTTATGAGTTCATCTTTTTTTACAAGCGATACCATGAAGTTTTCAAGATATCCTTTTTCAGGATAGAGTTTTTCTACGTAAAAAGTAACTCCGGGAAAGTTAGAACTAAAGTTTTTGGGCGATATGCTCATTGTAATCTTTTTCTTTACCAATTCTTCAATTTCCTTTTTCATAGCAACATTACTTTTAGGCATCAAAAACATAAGTGAATAAAAGGAAAGAATAGAAAAGGCAACTCCTAAGAAAATTACTGGTTTTGATAGTTCTTTTGTGCTTACACCACACGATTTTAAGGCTACAAGTTCGTTATTGTTCCCTAATTGAATAAAAACAATTAAAACGGAAAGAATAAAGGCCATAGGTATTGTCATACCTAAGAAAGCAGGTATCCCCTTTACTAAAACAGAGAGAAAATTTAATATGGAAACTCCCTGTCCAAAAACTGTTTCCGCAATTGAAGAAGCTCTATCCATCAAGATAACAAAAATAAAAAGCCCCAAAGTTAAGATAAAAACTCTGAGAATTTCTAAAAAAATGTAACGATGAATTATCTTTATTCTCATTTTACCTTTTTAACACGCTTGTACCAATCAACTACAATAGCACTTGCTATGAAGATAGAAGAGTAAGTTCCAACAATAATTCCCACTAAAAGGACAAATGCAAAATCGTTTATTACTCCTCCACCAAATATGTATAGGCAGAGAACTACAAAAAAAGTTGTTAGTGAGGTAATTATTGTTCTAGAAAGAGTTTGGTTAATACTTTCATTTACAATTTCTTCAAAAGGTTTACTGCGAAGTAAGACTTTCATATTTTCTCTTATTCTATCGTAAACAACTATTGTGTCGTTTATTGAGTAACCAATAACCGTTAAAAGAGCAGCTATAACGGGAAGGCTAAATTCTCTGCCAACAGCCATAAAAATTCCTGTAGTTGCAAGAGTATCGTGAAAGAGAGCCAAAACGGCTCCAAAGGCAAATATCGCTTCAAATCTCCATGCAACGTAAAGAAGAATGCCAATCATTGCATAGATAAGAGCCATTATTCCCTTTTCCCTTAGTTCTTTTCCGACTGTAGGACCTATCATCTCAACTCTTCTAATTTCTGCCTTTCCATTAAACTTTTCTTTTATAGTCTTTGTCACACTCTCCACAGTTTTATTTGGATCTCCTTTTACGGGTGCTTTTATAAGGAATTCATTTGCAGTTTCTATGTTTTGAACAGTTACTCCCTCAACTTTTCCCTTAAATAACTGTCTTAAAGTTTCTGTGTTAACATTCTTGTCTTCTATCTTAACCTGAACAAGAGCTCCACCTGTAAAGTCTATTCCGAATTTTGCACCTTTTATAAAAGCTCCGTAAAACCAAGAACCTGCTATAAGAAGAAAAGACAAAAAGTAAGCAATATATCTTTTACCTATAAAATCAAATTTTCTTTCCATCGACTACTCCTTAAATGCTAAATATTCGTGATTTGTACTTAACAATTACGTCAAGAAGAACTTTTGTTACAAATACAGCTGTAAACATACTTGAAAGGATACCTAGAGACAGGGTAACTGCAAATCCCTTAATAGGCCCTGTTCCAAACTGAAATAGAACAATAGCAGCAACAAGAGTAGTTACGTTTGCGTCAATAATTGTTCCCCACGCTCTTGAAAACCCAGCTTCTACTGCAGAGTAAAGGTTTCGTCCCTTTCTTAATTCTTCTCTTATCCTCTCGAAGATAATGACGTTAGCATCAACTGCCATACCAATTGTAAGGATAAACCCTGCTATTCCCGGAAGTGTAAGTGTAGCTCCAAGAAGAGCAAGAGCTGCCCAAAGAACAGCTACATTCATAAGAAGCGCTAAATCTGCAATAGCTCCCGAAAGTTTGTAATAAGCAACCATAAAAAGCATGACAATAATAAGACCTGCAACTCCTGCTTTTATACCTTTTTCTATGGATTCTTTACCAAGAGAAGGTCCGACTGTCGTTTCTTCAATTATCTTAACAGGAGCAGGAAGAGCTCCAGCTCTTAGGACAATGGAAAGGTCTTTTGCTTCCTGATATGAAAACTGCCCAGTTATCTGTCCTCTCCCACCAATTGCTGATCTTATTACAGGAGCGGATTGAACTTTGTTATCAAGAACAATAGCAAGTCTTACACCTATGTGTTTTGAAGTGTAGTCTTTAAAAATTCTTGCTCCTTCTGAATTTAACTCAAAACTTACTGCAGGCATTCCATATTCATCAGTACTTGGGTAGGCATCTTTGAGGTAGGCACCTGTAAGAATTGGTTCTTTCTTTAAGATAAAAAACTGATATCCAATAACTCTTTCGCTTTTATCTTTAATTTCTTGGACTAAGATTTGGTTATCCTCAGGAACATGTCCTCCAAACTTTTTAACGAGTTCCTCTAAGGAATTAACTTTTAATTCCTCTTTCTTCCCATCCTTTAAAAGGTAAAACTTAGCACCCGAAGGAGAAGGTACTACAGAAACTGTTTCTCCTGAAGGAATAGTTCCTCCAAGCTTTGTTATAAGCTCATCTGGTGTCTGTGCCGTATCAACAACTTCTTTAAATTCAAGCTTTGCAACTTTTCCTATAACTTTTTTAGCTCTCTCTGGATCTTTTATACCTGGGAGCTCTACAATTATTCTATCCTTGCCGTTTCTAACTATTACAGGTTCTGCAACTCCAAGCTCATCAATTCTATTTCTTATTGTTTCAAGAGCTTGTTCTGCAAGTCTGTCTATTTCCTTAGAAATGTAAGAAGGTTTAAGGGTAAGAATTAGCTTTTCACCTTCTACTTTTACATCAAACATATTTCCGTAGTCTTCTTTAACAAGTTCTACTGCTTTTTGAACAGAGCTCTTTTCTAAAAGAACGAGCTCTATTTTCTTTTCTTCTCTTTTTGCAGATAGAAGTGGTATGTTTTCCTTCTCAAACTTGTTTTTTATTTCTCTTAAGGCAGTAGAAACTTCATCTTCTATTGCTTTTTTTACATCTATCTGAAGAACAAGATGAGTTCCACCTTGAAGATCAAGACCAAGAGTTACAGGTTTTGTAAACATAACGTAGATTGAGCCTAAGAGAACTAACAAAACAAGAGCTATTCTGTACTTTAAGCTTTTCATTCCTCTCTCCTACAGCCTCTTAAATTAAAGCAAGATGTATTATACGATTTTCTCTTTTACAGTCTAATGCTTACATTTCCTGAAAATAACCTTCTTATTTTTCCCTCCACTTCAACCACAAGGCAACCATTAGTATCTATTCCCAGAGCTATTCCATTAAATTGTTTGTGTTCTTCGATTACGGAAACTTCTTTTCCTATTAAGGGACAGTTTTTCTCAAATTCCTTTACGTTGAAAGCTTTCTTTTTTAAAAGCTCGTAGTAATTTTCTACTTCGAGGATTAACTTATCTAAGATACTATGTTTATCAAATGGAATTTTTTCAGCAAATAAAGAAGTTGCAGGAACTTCAAGAGAAGAAAGTTCATCTCTTGTATAGTTAAGATTTATACCGATACCGATTATAAGGCGATCTGAAAGGAGCTCAGGTAAAATTCCAGAAATTTTCTTTCCGTTTATGTAGATATCATTAGGCCACTTTAAATAAAACCTTTTGTCTAAAGTCTTTAAAACATTTAAAACTGCTACTCCAAAAGCAAGACTTGAAAGAGAAGCTATTTGATAGCTTATAGGAGAAAACATAAAAGAAACATAAAGTCCTTTTCCTTTTTCAGAAATCCATTTTTTCCCCCTTCTTCCCTTTCCGCCTGTTTGTTTTTCTGCAACTACGCAAAGACCGTGGCAAAATTCCACACGCTTAAGATATTCGTTTGTTGAATCCACTTCCTCGAGAAAAATTAATTTCATAAACCGCCCCGAGAAGACAAAGTAATTAAGTAACGAGTAACAGGTAACGACTGGCAAAGAAAAATAAAACAAATTTATGACAGAATATCAATAATAAAAATCCCCCCCTGCCTCCAGAAAGGAGGAAAGTTTTACAGGGGGGATTCAGGATGATCAGATTAGAAGAAGTAGAGAATGCTTCCCTGGTAACGGTTGACTGTGCCGTCGGTAGTTGAATAGTCTGTTTTTACTCTTAAATACTCTCCCATCAAACCAATGGAAGGAGTTAGCTTATAAAAAGCATTTGTATAGTACATGGTATTCTTTAAACGAGCACCTTCTACATACTGACCGTTATACTTGAGGTCATCATTATCAGGGTCATCAATACCCGCTCCAATTCTCCAGATAAGTTTAGGAGAAATTCTTGTAGTTAATTCTATCCAACCACCCTGAGCATCTATTTCTTTAGCATTTGCAACTTTAATTTTGCTTCCATTATTAGGATCTACTGTTACGTATTTAGTATCAAAGTATCCATCATCATAAACGTAAAGAACTCCCTGAGCTACGCCTCCTGTATACCAGCCATCAAGATTCCTTCCTTTCCAGATTTTTCCTGAAAGTTCAAATCGTCCGTATCCCAGTTTATATTCAAATCCATAGGAATAAGTATCTAAATTCTTATCTCCTCCATCTGCAAGATCAATCTGCTCTTTTCCTACGTGCCCTATCAGCCCAAAATGAATCTTAGCGTCATTTACGCTTGTATCATACACAACCCTTCCCTGGAAATCTGGCAAGCCAGAATCTGATCCTGTATCGTACCAAGGAGTAGTTGTCTGTCCAAATTCCCTATCAATAGCTGCTTGCAGCGTAATTTTTCCTGATTCTGTTTCGATCCACTTAGTTAATCTGATCTGCGGAATTCTATATCCTATATTTCCCATAAAGGCTCCAGACGGGAAGTTTGAAAGATGGGGATAAAGTTGAGTGAGAAGCATCCATTCAAGACCGGCTAAAACAGACCAGGAATCTTTCTTTAATTCAACAAATGCTCTTCTAACTCTAACAACCTGTTTGTTCGGGTCTGTATTTTCTATATCATTGGTTTCTGTTCTGTAAAAATCAAGCTCAATTTTTCCAAGAATATCGTAATCACTTTCCTTGGTTTTAATATCAAAACCAAATCTACTGTGTTTGAAGGTCAGGTTAAAATCATCGTCGTTTGAATTTGTTGTTTCTGGTAAAGCCCACAGTATAAAGTCTTTACCCACAGCCTTTGAATCTGAGTAAGCTGCGTCAATCTTGAAGTAACCGTAGAAATCTACACTCTTTCCAGACTTACTTTTAAAAGATGGAGCTCCGGCAGTTTTAAAAGAAGTTGCTCTACCTTTGATGGATCGGATTTCCTCTCTTAGTTTCCTGTTCTCTTCCTTGACTTGCTGGAGCTCACTCCTCATCTGTTCAATCATTTCCCTTAACTGCTGAACTTCATAGTCGCTTGCAGCTAAGGAAGGTAGACTTGATGAAAGAACAAAGACAGTTCCAAGCAGTAGTGCTCTTCTCATAGCCCTCCTCCTAAGTGAACTTCTTAACTCTTACAGCTTTTCCTTCGCTTCTGGGTATCTCTCCTCTCCTTTTAAGAGTTACTTCAATATGAAGTCCTAAAAGACTGTAAATCTCCTCTTCTATTCTCTCTTTTAGATACTGATCCTGTCTGTCTGCTTCAATAACAACTTCAACCACATCTTTCCCTTCAACTTTACCAATTATTATTTGATAGTTGGGTAGAACTTCCGGATACTTCATTATCACCTCTTCTATCTGCCTCGGGTAGAAACAGACACCTTTGACTTTCAGCATATCATCAGTTCTTCCTTTTATTCTTGCGAGTCTCAAATGGGTTCTTCCGCAATCGCATCTTTCTCTTGAAATAACCTTTGTTATATCCCTCGTCCTATACCTAATGAGTGGCAATCCTTCACGGGTTAGAGTCGTAACAACCAGCTCTCCCTCTTCACCATCTGGCAGAACTTCTCCTGTTTCAGGATCAACTATCTCAACAATGTAGTGGTCTTCCCAAACGTGAATACCGTTATGGGCTTTACAGTCTATTCCGAGTCCAACTCCCCCAGTCTCTGTCATCCCTATAATGTCAAAGCTCTCAATTCCCATCTCCCTTTCAATGTATCGGCGTATCTCCTCGCTCCAGACCTCTGCACCGAAAATACCAATTCTCAAATTGGTCTCTTTAAAATCAAAACCTTCTTCCTTTGCAACTTCAATAAGCCTTAGAGGATAGGAGGCTATTCCAACAATAGCAGTGGTTTTAAAATCTTTCAGGAATTTCAACTGAAGAAGTGTTCTTCCGGGGCCTATTGGAACAACAAAACAGCCGATCTTCTCTGCTCCATAGTGAAAACCGAATCCGCCATTAAAAAGTCCAAAAGATGGAGTAATCTGAAGAACATCTTTATAGGTAAGACCAGCAGCAGAGAGACACCTTGCCATTATTTCTCCCCACTGCTCAACATCGGCAGGGGTGTATGGGTTAACTACGGGGGTTCCTGTAGTTCCAGAGGACATGTGAAACCTTATAAACTCACACTGGTCTCCACAGGCAAGGCCAAAAGGATAGTTCTGTCTTAAATCTTCCTTCGTCAGAAAAGGGAGTTTCTTGAGGTCTTCGAGGCTTTTTATATCTTCGGGCTCAGGGCTCCCTATCTTTTTCCAGTACTTTTTGTTTTTCTCTTTTATCCTTCTTAAAGTTTTTTTAAGCCTGTCAAGCTGGATCTTTTCAATTAACTCCCTGTCCAGCGTTTCAAGTCTTCTCTGAAACATATCTCCCCTCACAACTCCTTCAATAAATGTTAAATTATTGTATAAAATATTTCTACTTCTTTAAAAATTTAGGAGGTAGGGAATGACCCTAAAAAAGAAGGATTACATCCCCAAAGAGGAACTCCAAGCACTTCAGCTAAAAAGACTTAAAGAAACTGTAGAAAGGGTTTATCATTTGGTTCCTTTCTACAGAAAGAAATTTGAAGAGGCCGGTGTAAGACCCTCTGACATTAAGAGTCTTGATGATCTGAAACGGCTACCCTTTACAACAAAACAAGATTTAAGGGAGCACTACCCATTTGGTCTTTTCGCAGTTCCTCTTGAACAGGTTGTCAGAATCCACTCCTCATCCGGAACAACAGGAAAACCAACTGTTGTTGGTTATACAGAGCACGATTTGAAGATATGGACAGAAGTAATGGTCAGAACATTCCTTATGGCAGATGTAAACGAAAAAGATGTCGTTCACAACGCTTATGGTTATGGGCTTTTTACAGGAGGACTTGGATTCCACTACGGCGCAGAGGCTTTGGGAGCTTCAGTTGTTCCTGCAAGTGGAGGATTTACAAAGAGACAGTTGATGCTAATGAAAGATTTTGGAGCAACAATCCTCTGCTGTACACCGTCATTTGCACTTCATCTTTCAGAAGTAGCTAAGGAAGAAGGATATGACATTCAGAAAGACTTTAAGCTTAGGGCAGGATTTTTCGGTGCAGAACCTGCATCTCCAGGACTAAAAAAGGCAGTAGCAGAAAGCTGGGGCATTCAATACGTTGAAGCTTATGGACTTTCAGAGATAATCGGTCCCGGAGTTGCTGCAACGTGCGAACATGGTTCTCTTCATGTGTTCGAGGATCACTTCATTCCGGAAGTCATAGACCCGGAAACTGGAAAGGTTCTCCCTGAGGGAGAGGAAGGAGAACTCGTAATTACAACACTTACCAAACAGGCCCTTCCAATGATTCGCTACAGAACAAAGGACATTACAGTTATCCATAGAGAACCCTGTAAGTGTGGAAGAACCTTAGTCTGGATAGAGGGCATAAAGGGAAGGGCAGACGATATGCTAATTGTTAACGGTGTAAACGTCTTCCCATCTCAGGTTGAGCATGTGATAACAAAAGTTGAAGGTGTGACACCAAACTACGTAATTGTTGTTGATAAAAAGGGAGTCCTGGACAAACTCGAAGTTTGGGTTGAGGTTGATGAAAGGATGCTAACAGATGGAGTTGGAACTCTTGAAAACCTTAAGAAGAAGTTAGAGGTGGAACTCCTCAACAACCTATTCATAAATGCAAAAGTAAAGCTTGTTGAGCCGAAGACCCTTGAAAGAAGCATGGGCAAAGCAAAGAGAATAATTGACAGAAGAGAACTAAACCTGTAGGGGGATAAAATGAGAACAAAGTATGCTGTTAAGCAGATCTCGGTTTTCCTTGAAAACCGGCGGGGGAGGCTTGTTGACGTTACAAAAGCATTTCTTGATGCTGACATAAACATAAGAGCTCTTTTTCTTGCAGACTCTTCAGAATTTGGAATCTTGAGACTTGTAGTTGACAACCCTGAAAAAGCAAAAGCCATACTTGTTTCAAAAGGATTTGCCGCAAACGAGACAGAGGTTTTTGCTGTCGAGGTTGAGGATAGACCTGGAGGATTCTACAGGGTTGTTAAGGTACTTGCAGACAACGAGATAGACGTTGAATACACTTATGCCTATGCAGGAACTTCAAATAAGGCAATTCTCTTTTTCAAGGTGAAAAACGAAGAATTTGACAGAGCAATAGAAGTACTGATGGAAAACGGTCAAAACCTTGTAGAGGCTGTGAAATTCTACGAATAGGGAGGATGGGATGGATTTCCTGATGGCAATCATTCCAATTCTGATCGTTCTTGCGGGTATGCTCTTCTTCTCCCGTTCGGGTGTCTTTATGTCCGTTGTCGGTTGGATAACAGCAGCTTTAGTCGCCTTTCTTTACTTCAAAACACCAATGGTCGTTGTCATTGGTGCAAGCATTTACGGAATAGTTAAGGCTTTTGCAATTACATTTGCCGTTGCATTTACGATGCTCATGATATTCATAATGAAAGAGGCAGGAGCTCTCGATGAAATAGTAAAAACAATTCTATCCATAACAAAGGATAAGATTCAGCAAACTCTGTTTATTGGAATGGGATTCGGTTCTCTTGCAACCTCCTTAGGGGTTGTAACTCCAGCACTCTTTCCTCCTGTCTTTGTTGCTCTTGGGTTTACACCTCTTGCAGCTGTTGCAATTTCAATTCTTTGTTACGACCCTCTGACCTCTTTTGCGCTTCTCTCTATTCCAATCACACTTCCCGCCCACGTTGCATGGGGACCTTTTGGGATCAGACCGCCAGGAATTGAAAACGTTGAACACTTCATCTGGTCATTTACTCGACACATTACACTCTTCCTGCCAGTTGTTTCCGTTGGATTTGCATTCATGATGCTTTACTTTGTTGGAAAGTGGGAAGCATTAAAGAAACACTGGGCTGGAGCTACAGTTGCAGGACTTGTTCTATCATTGACCGCACTCTTCTTGGCCTTTATCGGAATTCTTCCTGTTGAGGTTATAGGAATTATTTCTGGTTTCTTCACAATGTTGGTTTCATATTTCCTTTACAGGAAGAACGGCGAAGGAAAGCTAAAAATTGACGCTGCATTCATAAAAGCCATCTCTCCATGGCTTCTTCTCTTTATTTTTTCCCTTGTAACAAACTACCCGCCTGTGAAAAAGTTCTTAGCCAATCTCCTTGGCTCTGCTGAGGTTATTCACATTGTTGGTGGCAAGAAGATAGACCTGAACATTCTTTCACACGTCTATTTCTGGATTTTAGTTGCTGTTATTATTTCTCTGCCAATCCTAAAACCTTCTGGCGAACAACTCTCAAGAGCTTTTAATGTATGGATAAAGAGGGTTTGGGGACCGTTTATCGCGTACTCTCTCTTCTTTGCAGTTGCCTTCATAATGGCATGGTCTGGAATGGAGATTGTCAACGGCAAACTCATGCCAGGTGCAAACTTTAAGGCTATGAACATGGATTTAATCATTGGCAGGACAATTGCTGATCTCTTTGGAAGTTTCTACCCAATAGTTGCTCCATTCTTAGGACTTTTAGGAGCTTTTGTCGGTGGAAGTGAAACAGCATCAAACGTTCTATTTGCAAAGATCCAGTATGGCGCAGTTGTGTCAACGATTGGAGCTCATGCATTTATGGCTGTCTATGGAGCTCACGCAGTAGCTGGAGGAATAGCAAGTGCAATCACTCCTTCAAAGATCACAAATGCAGCAGCTCTTGTTGGACTTAAAGGAAAAGACGAGAGTCAGCTTCTGAAAACCCTCATCTGGCCAGTTTTTGCACTTACGCTGTTTGTAGGAATTATGCTACAGATAATCGTCGCAATGTCTTTGAAGTGAATAGTAACGGTTAACAAGTGATGAAAAACACAGGGTGGGCTCTAAGCCCACCTTTTTTTATCTTCTAACCTGTCTTCTGATTGCAACGATCATCTGGTAGGTAAGGAAGGCAATTGCTATGGAGTAGAGGGTATGTAGAAACTTTATATTTATCACCTGATTGTTTCTGAAAAGGCTGAAAATGTTTAAAGTTTCGGCAAAATTTTCTAAGAGTATTTTAAGGGTAAGTTGCCAGTTGTCCGGTGGAGAGGAAATGCAGGGTAAAGCTTCATTGAAAGCAATAAAACCAGATAAAGCAAAAATTACACTTATTCCCCATAGCAAAAGATTTTCCCGTTTTTTGAATATCAGCAATAGAAGTGATAAAGATGGAACAATAAGAGGATATGGAATCAAAAAGTAGAAACACTTATCAACGAAGGACTTAAAGTCGAGTTGAGCTCCCATTTCTCCAATTGTTAGTAGAATTAACAAAATCAGTGGTCTTAACCAGCTCTGTCCAAAGTTAGAAGCAAACTTATGAATTGAAAAAACAAGCTTTTTCTGAAAATGTGTTCTCCAGGGTTTTTCCTGTAAGACTCTTTCATAAGCCTTCATTTCAAGAGAATAAAATTCATTGGCATTTATATGGTCTTTTTGATTATCCAAAGCCAACTTCAACTGCCTATAAACGTCTCTTGCCTTCTCCACTTCTTCAGGTGAACCCTCAAACAGTTTCGGACATATCCTTTTTTCTGAAATTCCCCCCCAATCAACATTTATAAATTCCGTTTCTGTTAAGGAGCTGTTCTCTATCTTTATCTGCTCTGCCTCCGAGAAATCACAGTTTATAAACTTCATATTGTTAAGTATGGAACTCTTTATCTCTATGTTCGGTAGATAGTTCTCTCTCCTTAAATTTCTTCTTCGGTTTTCCTCTAAGTCCTTAAATTTTTCGATTTTCATATCAAAAAATAGAAAATTATCAGTTGTATTATTAACGTTATTCAATGCAAGTTTAAGAGTTCTGAGATTTCTTACTTCTATGTAACTACTCTTGGAGAGCTTAATACCAGAAAGATTAAAAACAAAAGGCAAACTTTCATTAGTGACTTTAAAATAAACCCTATTTTTAAAATCTGCTTTTCTAAAAACGGCTTCTTCTTTAAAGGTTATCTCAGCAAAATCAATCTCATCCTTGAAAGTTACTGACTCAAAACTTACCCCTTTGTGAAAACGAGCTTTCCAGAAAGTAGCTTCATTTTTGAAAACTGCTTCCTCAAAAACAGCATGGTTTTCAAAAACTGTTTCCCTGAAATCAGCCACATCACAGAATTCTACACCATTAAAAAGGACTCCCTTATGAAATACAACGTTTCCAAAAAAGGAATAACCTTTAAAAACTGCCCCTTCAAAAACAGGTATATACCGAAAGGAAAGTCGCTCTCCCCTATACCAGAAGTCAAATGTTTCTGAAACTAAGTATATTCTTTTACTCTCCTTTGTTAGCTCATCAATAGAAATAAAATCATATTTTGGATATTTTGGAACACACGATTCAGGAAAAATGAATTTCTCTAAACTATATTCTTCAAAATTGTAGAAAATAGAAAACGTAGAATCAAGTTTCTCTCGAGAGTGTTTGAAAAATCATCCAGACAAAGAACAAAACTCCCATGTTAAAGAGGATAAACTTAGCTAAAACAAACAGTTGAGCTATATGAAAGCTCTTTGTTCTCTCGTAACTTCCAACATCCTGCTTAACTTCTCCAAAAATACTCTCTATCAGTCCTCTAAACCTGTAAATTTCATCAGATTCTAAAAGCTCTTTGCATTTAAGCCTAATCTCAGATTTAATTCCCTTCCTTAATGTTTCTCTCACCTTTATGTAAGGCTTTAAGCCTGCTAACAGAACAAGCTCAATAAACTTAATGCTGTCATAAGCTTTGTCTCCTAAAAATGGCTTTCCTTTCAAAGCTCTCCATATAAATCTCCTTTCGTTTAACCACCTAACTATTTTCTCTCCAAGTTTCACTTCCGAAGCGTAACTCTCTCCAGGTAATGCAGTAAGAATGAACCTTTTTCCATCTTTTAGATGAACGCTTAATACAACAACTTTAACGTGGCTTTTTACCTCCTTTATCTCTTTGCCTCTTAGAATTTTCAATGGATAAATCTCATTGTATTTGAAGCCAGTTCCATCTATTATCAGAAATCTTAGTTCTTTATGATACTTCCCTAAGAGTCTTCGAGAGACAAAGTTCAGAAAATCTACAAGGAGAATGGAAGGTAGTTGCTTGAGTCGGTAATAATAGGTTGAAAAATCAGGAATATTCTCTCTTCCAAATATCTGAACTGCCAAATATTCAAGGTCTCTGAATGATAGGTTCCAGGCTACTTGGAGGAAAAGAAGGGTAAGAATTATCTCGTCAGGGTATTTCTTGGGTCTTCCTCTTTTGGTTTTAAAAGGATATAAATATACCAGTACAGCCTGTCCTCTCCGGTTCATGTATGTTTTTGATAGGTTGAGTACTTTGTGGAAATTTAGTCTTTTCGCTTTCATACCGGAGAGGATAGGCTTTTTTCTTAATTTTGGCAATTTTCAAACACCCTCTTAATGAACTTGTGGAATGTTTACAAATTTTTTACAATTAGACCAAAGTTTATGAAAGTTTGGAGGAATTTAAATGTTCAAAGGTGGAATGGGTAATTTGGGTAACTTAATGAAAATGGCAAAGCAACTTCAAACTCAGGCTAAGAAGATAAAGGAAGAGATTGAAGAAAGAGAATTTGTTGGGACTGCTGGAGGTGGTGCAGTTAAAGTCATTGCAAAAGGTTCTGGAGATATAGTTTCTATTGAGATAGCACCTCACGTTTTTGAATCCGGTGATAAAGAAATGATTCAGGATTTAATTGTTGTTGCTGCTAATCAAGCCTTGAGAGAAGGTCGCGAAACTCTTGCAAAAGAGATGGAAAAGCTTACAGGCGGGCTAGGAATCGATATTGGAGGACTCTTTTGATATATCCAGATAACCTTGAGCTCCTTATAAGATTTCTTTCGGAAACTCCTGGAATTAGCGAAAGAGCTGCAGAAAGGGCTGTATTGTCTCTTTCACGGCTTGATGAAGACGAAAAACGAATGATAACTAATGCTTTAAGGGAGCTTGAAAGGATAAAGCCGTGTGTTGAGTGCGGTTTACCTACAGAAGAAGATCTCTGTGTAGTATGTAGAGATCCAGAAAGAGAACAGACAGTTATCTGTGTTGTTGAGCAACCTAGAGATGCAATTTCGATAGAAAAGCTTGGTGAGTATAAAGGTCTTTACCATGTTTTAGGTGGTGTTATATCTCCTTTGGAAGATATTTCGCCGGAAGATTTAAGGATAGAAAGTCTCTTTAAAAGAATTAAAGAAAAGAATATAAAAACTGTCATTATAGCTCTTAATCCTACAGTCGAAGGCGAAGCAACTTCAAAGTTTTTAATAGATAGACTTGAGAAGATGAATGTAGAGATTTACAGAATAAGCTACGGTATTCCTTACGGTGGAACGATAGATATGGCAGACGAGTTAACTTTAAAAAAAGCTTTTGAGGACAAGAAACTCATAGCTGGAGGAAAGTAATGATAGAGATAAGATGGCATGCCCGTGGTGGCCAAGGAGCAGTAACTGCTTCAAAAATTTTAGCAAGTGCGGTTATAGAGGAAGGAAAATACGCTCAAAGTAACCCAGATTACGGAGCAGAAAGATCGGGAGCTCCTCTTAGAGCTTATAACAGGGTTTCAGAAAAACCGATTACTTTACACTGTATGGTTTTAAATCCTGATATTGTAGTTATTGTTGATCCAACGCTTCTTAAAGCAGTTCCATTCTTAGAAGGAACAGATGAAAATGCAATTCTCGTAATCAATACTGATAAAACTCCTAATGAAATTAGAGAAAAGTACAAAATTGAAGGAAGGAAGATTTACACAGTTGACGCAACAAAAATCGCAATGGAAGAACTAAAAAGGTCTCTTATGAATATCCCGATGCTTGGAGCTCTCATTAAAGTTTTAAACGGTCTTGTGGATATTAAGACTGTAGAAGAAGATATCAAGAAGACATTTGGCAAGAAAGTTTCTGAAAACGTTCTTTCTGCAAATATAAGGGCACTTTACAGAGCTTATGAGGAGGTAAAGGGAGAATGATTAAGGGTTGGAAAGAATTACCTATAGGTGGTGTAATAATTGAACCTGGTTCAAGTGAAAAGTATGATACAGGTGAGTGGAGAGCTTGGAGACCAGTATTTGATAGTAGTAAATGTGTTCATTGTATGATGTGTTGGATATTCTGTCCGGATTCCAGTATTTTAGTGAAAGAAGAAAAGATGGTTGGTATTGACTACGATCACTGTAAAGGTTGCGGTATTTGTGCTCATGAATGTCCAACAAATGCTCTTGAAATGAAACCTGAATACTTGTTCCGTGAGGAGGACTAACTATGAGACCTGAGCTTATAAAGGAAGTAACTTACGTTCCGTACTCCGGAAACATGGCAGCAGCTGAAGCTATGAGACAAATTAATCCTGACGTTGTTGCTGCTTATCCAATTACTCCACAAACTGAACTAATGCAATGTTTTGCAGATTTTGTGGCTAATGGCCTTGTTGACAGTGAGTACATTCCTGTAGAAAGTGAACACTCTGCAATGTCTGCTTGTGTTGGGGCTGCAGCTGCCGGAAGTAGAGCAATGACTGCGACAGCTGGTCCTGGTCTTGCTTATATGTGGGAAGTTCTTGGTATCGCTTCTGGAATGAGACTTCCAATAGTTATGACAGTTGTAAATAGAGCTCTCTCTGCTCCTATTAACATTCACGGTGATCAGTCAGATATGATGGGAGCAAGAGATCAAGGCTGGATTATGCTCTTTTCCGAAAATGCTGAAGAGCAGTATGACAACTTAATTCAGGTCATAAGGATAGCTGAAGACGAAAGAACAAGGCTTCCCGTGATGATTGGAATGGACGGATTTGTAATCTCCCATGCTATTGAAAGAGTAAGGCTTCTTCCTGATAAGGCAGTAGAAGAGTTTGTGGGTGAACTAAAACCTATGTATTCGCTTCTTGATGTTGACAACCCTGTAGCTCACGGTGCTGTTGCTATGACGGATTCTTACATGGAGTTCAAAAGGCAGCAGAGAGAAGCTATGATGAATGCCTATAAAGTAATAAGAGAAGTTGGAAAAGCTTTTGAAGAGGCTTTTGGAAAGAAATATGAGCACATTGAAGCTTACAAAACAGAAGATGCAGATTACATCCTTGTTGTAACCGGTTCTGCAGCTGGAACAGCTAAATATGTTGTTGATAAGTTAAGAGAAGAAAAGGGTATAAAGGTCGGTATAATCAAAATAAGAACATTTAGACCTTTCCCTTACTACGATGTAATGGATGCAATAGAAGCTTCAAACTGTAAAGCAATAGGAATACTTGATAGAGCTGAAACTTTTGGAGGTGCTTCAGGACCATTATTTGAAGAAGTAGCAACGGCACAGCACTTAAGACGTAAGTACTATCCAATGACAGGTTTCATTTATGGTCTTGGTGGAAGGGATACAAATGTTCACCATATTGAAGAGGCTATTGATAAAGTAATGAAGCTTGCTGCAGGAGAGGAAGTACCTCTAGTTAATTACCTTAACCTAAAAGAGTAATGGAGGAAACAATGGCTCAAATTAAAACTGCTGAAATTAAAGTTCCGCCTTTGAAGAAACTAACAAACTATCCTGAAAAGCTTGTTCCTGGCCATAGACTTTGTGCTGGATGTGGAGCCTCAATTATCATAAGACAGATGTACATGGTAGCAAGTGCTCTTGGATATGAATTAATCATAGCTAATGCAACTGGTTGCGTGGAAGTTTGTACTACTATTTATCCATACAATGCATGGAAGTCTCCTTGGATTCATAACGCCTTTGAGAACGCTGCTGCTACAATCTCTGGGGCTGAAGCGGCTTATAAAGCTCTTAAAAGAAAGGGAAAACTACCTACAGATAAGAAGGTAAAGTTTGTTGCTCTTGGTGGAGATGGTGGAACTTACGATATTGGATTCCAGTCTCTTTCTGGAGCTCTTGAAAGGGGACATGATTTTATTTACGTATGTTATGATAACGAAGCTTACATGAACACAGGTATTCAACGTTCCAGTGCTACTCCAAAATATGCAAATACAACTACACAACCAGTAGGTAGCGAAAGTTTTGGAAAACCTCAGACTAAGAAATGGATGCCTGAAGTTGTAGCAGCTCACGGTATACCATACGTTGCGCAAGTTGCTCCTTCTCATTGGAAAGATTTCATGGAGAAATTTAAAAAAGCTCTCTTAACAGAAGGTCCTTCTTTTATAAATGCGTTTTCTGTTTGCCCAAGAGGTTGGCGTTCAAAGGAAGAAGAAGGTATACTTGTAACTAAGCTTGCAGTAGAAACAAACTACTGGCCGCTGTTTGAAGTTGAAAATGGTAAGTGGAGAATTACATACAGACCAAAGAATCCTAAGCCACTAGAAGAATTTTTAAAGCTTCAAGGAAGATTTAAGCATTTATTCAAACCTGAGAACAAGCATCTCATAGATGAACTCCAAGCAGAAGTTGACAGAAGATGGGAGAGACTTAACCGTATGGAAAATCTTACTAGGGAAGAGTAATGCTTAACATAAAGCCTGAAGAGGATAAAGAGTTAAAGAAGTTATTGACAGAACTTGGAAGAGAAAGTAAATCAAAGATTGTTTTTCTAATTGATAAATCAGGACAGCTTATAAGCCGGAGTGATTCTCCGGCTTTTTCCTCAGATGACATTACGTTTGCATCACTAACAGCAGGAAATGTTGCTGCTTCGGAAGCTCTATCAAAGCTTTTAGGTGATAAAAATCTTAATCACATGTTCACAGAAACTCAGGATGAAGGAATCTATATGGCACTTCTTGAAGGGAAGTATATTCTTGTATCAATATTTGATAAAGGCATTTCGAACCTTGGAATAGTCAGAGTAAAAATGAAGAAGTTTCATCCTAAGTTATCAGCTGTCGTGAAGAAAATAGAAGAAAGGGAAAAACGGGAATCGAAGGTTTCAACTGATATTAATTTAGAAGAGATTGACTTAGATTCACTTTTTAACTAGGAGAGTTTATGCCATTCATCAACTTTGCTACTAAAGAAATTAACTGTAAGATAGTTTATTATGGACCTGGATTAAGTGGTAAAACTACAAATATTAAGTGGATTTATGAACACGTAAAACCAGAAAATCGTGGAGAGTTGGTTACTCTTGCTACAGAAACAGAAAGGACTCTTTTCTTTGATTTCGTGCCTATAGAGATATCAGATGTAAAAGGATTTAAAGTCAGATTCCATCTATATACTACACCTGGGCAAATTATCTATCAAGCAAGTAGAAAACTTATACTTAAAGGTGTGGACGGTATTGTTTTCGTGGCAGACTCACAAGAAGAAAGACATGATGCAAATCTTGATACATTAGACGATATGATAGAAAACTTAGAAGACTATGGAATAGATATTAAAGAGATTCCACTCGTTTTTCAATATAATAAACGAGATCTTCCAAACGTTTTGCCAATAGAGATTCTTAAAAAAGATCTTAACAGATGGAAGTGTCCAGATTTTGAAGCCATAGCTATTAAAGGAATAGGAGTACTTGAAACCTTCAAAGAGATAACAAAACAAGTTCTGAGAAAGCTCAAAAAGTGAGAAAAGTGAAAGAAGTGATAAAGAAAATTTTTAACTGTTCTGTTGAAGAATTTTATTCCCTTCTTAACATTTCTCTTCAGAAAAAGTTTAAGTATTTTGGAAAACAGATAGAAACTTGTGCTATTTTAAATGCAAAAAGTGGAAGATGTTCTTCTGATTGTAAATTCTGCGCTCAATCTGCTAAGTTTGGATTAAGAATAAAAACTTATCCTCTTCTTGAAGAAAAAAAACTTTTAGGTGCTGCATTTAGTGCTTTTGAAAAAGGAATAGACAGGTTTAGTTTTGTAACAAGTGGTATTTCACTTAGTAATGAAGAGTTAAAGATAATTGGTAAAGTAGTTGAAAAAATAAAATCCTTAAACTCAAAAGCAAAGCTATGTGCATCTCTTGGACAGCTTAAAAAAGAGCAACTTTGCTTTTTAAAAGAATGTGGTCTTGACAGATATCACCACAACCTTGAAACATCAAGAGAATTTTATCCTAAGATAACAACAAAGCAAAAGTGGAATGATAGAGTTAAGACTGTTAAATTAGCAAAAGAGGTCGGTTTTTCTGTTTGTTGTGGAGGAATATTTGGACTTGGTGAAAGTGAAGAAGATGTAATTTCAATAATTGAAACTTGGAAAGAGCTCCAAGTAGACTCTATTCCCGTTAATTTCCTTCATCCTATAAAGGGAACTTCTTTTGAAAACGCTAATTTTCTAACTCCTTTAAAGTGTTTAAGAATTCTTACAGCTATTAGAATTGCAATACCTGAAGCAGAAATAAGAATTTGTGGAGGAAGGGAATATAATCTAAAAGAGCTCCAGCCTCTTGGGTTATTTCCTGCAAATGCCTTAATGGTAGGAAACTATTTGACAACAAAAGGTAGAAGTTTAAAAGATGATGCTGAAATGATAAAAGACCTTGGTTTTGAATCAAATCTGAGGATTTAATGTTTATTCTTTCAAAGCTTTTTACTTTTTTATTTCTTCCACCTGGAGTTTTTGTTGTTTTCATACTAATAGGTATAGTTTTTCTTTTAATCAACAAGAGAAAAATAGGAATAGCTATTCTCTCACTAACAGCTGTTCTTATTTATTTACTCTCAATAGAACCTGTTAAAAACAGGATACTTCTTCCATTAGAAAATGCATTTCCTTATCCAAGTGAAGCTGAACTTGATTGTAAGGCGATAGTTGTTCTTGGAGGTGGAGAAATTTTTCACTCTCCAGCAGAAGGAATGAAAGCAGCAGTAAAACCACAAGTAGCCAAAAGACTTTATACTGCATTTAAGATATGGAAGAAAGTAAAGAAACCAATTGTTGTTTCTGGAGGAAAAGTATTTAACGAAAATGTAGAAGCAGAATCTTCTGCCATGAAAAGGTTTTTAATTAGCCTTGGTATTCCCAATAAAGAGATAATAGAAGAAAGTAAAAGCAAAAATACCTTTCAAAATGGTATTTTTACTTACAAGATACTTAACAAAAAAGGAATTAAAAAGATTTGCCTTGTCACTTCGGCTTATCATATGCCAAGAAGTTATAGGATTTTTAAGTCTATAGGTTTTTCAGTTATTCCAGTTCCTGCTGATTATAGGGTTAATAGAGGTTCTTACAGCTGGTCAAGTTACTTTCCAAGAATGGAAGATCTGTACGACAGCTTTTTAGGAATTCATGAATATGTAGGAATAGCTTACTTTGAACTGATTCAGAAGAGGAATCTTTTGAAGTGGCGGGCCCGGGAGGATTCGAACCTCCGACCTACGGATTAGAAGTCCGTTGCTCTATCCAGCTGAGCTACGGGCCCAGATGAATATTAAATGGTCGGGGCAGCCCGATTTGAACGGGCGACCTCGTGCTCCCAAGGCACGCGCTCTAACCAAGCTGAGCTATGCCCCGTAACTTGACGATGGATAATTTAGGACTTCTGTTAAAATTTGACAAGTCCTTTTGAGAAAAATTTGGGGGTGAATTGATGATAAAGTTTGGAACAGATGGCTGGAGAGGTGTAATTTCAAAAGATTTTACATTTGAAAATTTAAAAAAAGTCACACTTGCTCATGGAAAAGTGTTAAAAGAAAACGGTGCTAAGAGGGTTGCTGTAGGTTATGATTTAAGATTTTTATCTGAAGATTGTGGAAGATTTGTTGCTGGTATTTTAGCAGGAATGGGATTTGAGGTAGTTCTTTCAAAAGGTTTTGCTCCAACTCCAGCAGTTTCCTTTATGACACGTTACGGGAAATTTGACAATGGAATAGTAATAACTGCCTCTCATAATCATGGAAAGTATAACGGTTACAAAGTAAAAGAGACTTTTGGTGGTGCAGCAAGAACGGTATTTACAAAGAAAATAGAAGAAAAACTTTTAGAAGTGGAAGATTTAGAAGTTCAAGAGGGAGGATATAAAGAAGAAGATTTTACAGTTCCTTACGTTGAAGGAGTTAGAGATCAACTAGAACTTTCACTTTTTAAAGAAAGGGAAATAAACGTAGTTCATGATCCTATGTATGGAGCTCAGCAAGGACTTTTATTTAAGGCAGTTGAAGGAACTAAGGTTAACGTTACAGAAATTCACGCTTATAGAGATCCCCTTTTTGGTGGAAAGCATCCTGAACCTATTGTTGAAAAGAACATAACAGGACTTATGGAAAAGGTAAGAGCGGTTAAGGCAGATATTGGTATAGCTCATGATGGCGATGGAGACAGAGTAGGAATAGTTGACGAAAATGGAAACTTTGTAAATTCTCAAATAGTCTATGCTCTTTTACTTCTTCACATAGTTAGAAATAGAGGTAAAAAAGATGGAGTTGTAGTAAAAACAGTTTCTACAGGTTATCTTGTGGATAAGATATGTAGAAAAGAGGGGTTAGAATTAATAGAGACTCCAGTAGGGTTTAAAAATATTTCTGAAATTGCAATGGAAAGAAAAGTCCTGTTTGGTGGTGAGGAAAGTGGAGGATATGCTTTAATGGATTACCTTCCTGAAAGAGACGGACTTTTAATGGGACTTTTAATTGTAGAAAAGATGTTAGCCGAAGGGAAAACAGTTTCTGAACTTGTTAAAGATCTTTTTGATGAATTTGGAACAGCCTACTATAAGAGAATGGATTTACCAGTTACAGATAGGGAAAGAAAAGCTTTAGAAAAACTCAAAGAGAATCCTCCTGAAAAATGGGAAAACTTAAAAATTCAAAGAGTTTTAACTATAGATGGTCTTAAGATAATTTTCGAAGATGATTCCTGGCTTTTATTTAGACCTTCAGGAACAGAACCTGTTTTTAGAGTTTATGCAGAAACTCCAGATGAAAAGAGAACAGAGGAGCTCTTAAGCTGGGGAGCTTCTTTATTGAGAACTTAAAACCGATTGTAGGGGAGAGAGATGGGAGATTATCAATTCCAAGATAGACAACCTCAAGTAATGAAGGATAACGTTTATCTTCTTGGTGAAGCTATAGAAAGAGCTCCTGAACTTAAAGGTGTTCCAACGGGAGTAAAGGGATTTGATGAACTTTTTTTTAAAGTTGAATGGGAAGAAGGGAAACCTGTAAAGAAACCTCTTGGTGGTATTCCAGAGTATGCAGTTGTAAACCTTACTGGAATGCCAGATACAGGTAAAAGCTTAATGGCTGAACAGTTTACAGTAAAGCAAGCTTCTCTTGGACAAAAGGTTTGCTTTGTAACTGTCGAAAGTCCTGCTGCTTTTGTTGCAGCAGGTTTAAAGCAAAGAGCTACTGCAATGGGAATAGATTTTGAAGAGATAGAAAACAACATTATTCTCATAGATGCTGCCAGCAACTCAAAATTAAGAGATGATATTCCAACAATGCTTGATACTCTTGCTTATGTGTATAGAACCTATCATTGCCGAAAAACAGTGATAGATTCTATCACTGGACTTTTTGAAGCAAAGGAGATGCTTGCACGTTCTATTGTAAGGGCTTTCTTTAACTTCATGAAAAAGTGGTATCAAACTGCAATTTTTGTCTCTCAAAAAAGAAGTGGCCATGATGAACTCTCAGCAGAAGCTGCTGGTGGATATGCAGTAGGTCATATCGTAGACTGCACAGTAGTTCTATCAAAAGAAATTTTACTTTCTCCAAATAGGGCAAAGGCTTTTAAAAAGGAACTTGGCGATATATTGAGAATCCTTAGGATTGATGGTTGCAGACTCTGTGGACATGATACAAGACTTCACCTTATGGAAATTACAGAGCTTGGTCTTGTGGAAGTAAAAGAACCTCTCGTTGAATACTTAAAAGGAGCAAAATAAGTGATAAGAAGTATTTCACTTATTGGAGATGGATGTGTTCAAGAAGGTTCTGAACTTTATAAAGTAGCTGAAGAAATTGGTTATTTAGTAGCTAAAAGGGGCTATGTCCTTATCTGTGGTGGTCTTTTTGGAGTTATGGAAGCTGGAGCGAAAGGAGCTAAGAAGGCTGGAGGATTAACAATAGGTATTCTTCCAGAATATAACCACTAAATTTTAGCTACACTTGACAATATATATCGGAAATACTTCATTTCATGGTATGAAAGCAAGAGAAGTAATGGAAATATTGCGAATTTCAAGGTCAACTCTCAGGAAGTTAAGAAAAGAAGGTGTCCTTAAGGCTGAAAGACTCCCCAACGGACACTATGATTTTGACCCTGAAAGTGTTTACAAATATCTTCTTGAAAAGAGCGGTAAACCAGCAGAAAGAAAAACTGTCATTTACGCAAGAGTGTCAACTCTTAAACAGAAGCAAGATTTAATCAATCAAATAGAGGTAGCGAAGAACTTCTGCATAGCAAGAGGATGGAAGATAGACGGAATCTACAAAGACATTGCAAGTGCTTTAAACTTTGATAAGAGAAAAGATTTTCAGCTTCTGCTTAACGAGATTCTCTCCTACCGCATAGCTAAGGTAGTGGTAACGTTTAGAGATAGACTTACAAGAACTGGATTTAACTTTTTTGAGAATCTGTTCAAGCGTTATGGGACAGAGATTGTTGTAATCAACGACTACACGAACGAAAAGAGTGATACAGAAGAGATAATTGAAGAAATAATTACACTTTTACACTCGTTTTCAATGAAACTTTACAGCAACCGCAGGAAGATAAGGAAGATATTAGAAGATGCTCATCAATAGAGTTTTAACCATCAGAATATCGGGAAAGGAGAGGAAAGAAAAAGTTAAAAATCTCCTTTTAGACCTTGCTCACTTTAAAAACCTCTTGATACTCCTTCTCAGGAGATACAAAGAGCTTTACGGATATTACCCAACTGACCAGTCAATCCTCTATGGACTCATAAAAGAAGGAGAATACTCTTCAAAGAAAGAAGAAAAGCTCAAAAGCTTTAGAGAAGTTAAAGAAAACATCTTAAAAGACGAAGAACTTAAAAGATTCTTGAATGCTCTAAAAGAGCAGAAAAAGAAGACTGACAACAACTACATTCTTCAGCAGGTTATAAGAGATGTAGTAAAAAGTTTTAAAAGCTACAGGAAAGCATATAAAGAGTATCTAAAAAATCCAAAAAAATTCAAAGGGACTCCCAGACCTCCAAAACCAAAGAAGCTAAAGTATTTGATGAACTTCTCGGTAGAACTCAACGTAAACACGTTCGAGCGTTTAGAGGACAGTATTCTGATAAAACTTAGAATCAACAACAAAGAATTTCTGAAAGTAAAACTACCCAAAGAGTTCACCTTTGAAGTCAAGAGTTTAAGACTGAAACTTTTTGGGACAGACGTTTATGCAGACGTTGTTTATAAAGTAGAACTTCCAGAAGTAGAAAAGACAGGAAAGCACGTAGCAGGTATAGACTTAGGACTTAACAACCTCATAACACTCCTTTCAACAAATAAAGACCTTAAAAGCCTCATAGTTTCAGGAAAAGAGATAAAAGCATTCAACCAGTGGTTCAACAAAGAAAAGAGCAAACTCCAATCAGAAATAGACACCCTCACCAATAAACTCTCCCAGACAGAAGACAGAGAAAAAGCAGAAAACATAAAGAAAACTCTAGCAGAAAAACTCATAAAACTCAAAGAACTCTCATCATACAGAAAGAGGAAGATAGACAACGACTTTCACAAGATAAGCAGGAAGGTAGTTGACGTTCTAAAAGCTACTGACCACAAAAAGCTCTACATAGGGAAAGGAGCGACAGAGAGTAAAGACGGAGTGAATCTTGGAAAGAAAAACAACCAGCATTTTGTATCAATTCCGTTCAGGAGACTGATAGAGCTTATCAAATACAAAGCGGAAGAATTAGGGATAAAGGTTTTTGAAATAGAGGAACCATTTACCTCAAAGACCTCACCCTTTGCAGACATATTTGAAGTCAGAGAAGCAGGGAAAGAATACCTAAAAGCGAAGGAAAAAGGAAACAGAGAGCTACTTAAAGAACTCCTTGTCAAGCTCAAAGGACTTACCCAAGCTGTTAGGAGGTGCAGAGGAGTTCTAAAAGACAAAGTTTTAGACAAAATTTTCAATGCTGACTGTGTAGGAGCATACAACATAGTAAGGGTAGGAGAGAGCTCCTTAAGACTCATAGAAGACTTAAAACTTCTGTTTGTTAAACTCTGTAATCCGATTAAATTTAAGCTAACAGACTTTCTCTACAAAGTATCCTGCGAGTCCCTCTGCGGAGGGATAGCGGGTAGTAGTTCGCTTTTAGGCAGGGTTGAGTCCTTTGACTACCAGTTATGTGGTAATTTAACCACATCTTGATACATCTGGTAGTCAAAAGGAATACCTTGTTGTTGCTGTTGGTGGAAGTTACGGAACTTTAAGTGAAATAGGACACGCTCTTAAACTTGATAAGAAAGTGATTGGTTATAGAACTTGGGAGATAGAAGGAATTAAAAACTTTGTAGAAGCTGAGGATTTTCTCAACTACTTTTCAAACTTTTTAAATAAGACTTAAGAAAAGAGGGATAACTTGAAAGACAAGATAGTTCTTGTTGGTTTTATGGGAAGCGGGAAGACAACAGTAGGGAAACTTTTATCTAAGGTTTTAAAAATACCGTTTGTAGACCTTGACGAAGAAATTGTGAAAAGAACAAATATGTCTATTCCTTGTATTTTTGAAAAGTTTGGAGAGGAAAGATTTAGAGAAATAGAAAGAAAAACTCTTGTTGAATTTCTCTTAAAGCCTAAAAATCTTGTAATATCAACTGGAGGTGGAGCTCCTACTTACAAAAATAACATGGAGCTAATAAATAAAAATAGCGTTTCTGTTTACTTGAAAACAGATTTTGAAAAATTATGGGAAAGAATCTCTAAGGATAGTAATAGACCTCTTGTAAGGCTTGGAAAGGAGAAAGTAAGAGACCTCTTGAAAAGAAGGCTTTCACACTATGAAAAAGCAAAAATAATAATAAGAACAGACGAACTTACTCCCGAAGAAGTAGTTAAAAAGATTCTTCCTGAAGTAAGCTAATTGTTTTTTCTTATCTTTTTTTTCTCCACAGCTCCCATATTTTTTGAAAAATCGCTACAAACGTCCATACAATTGTAACGACGAAGAAAAACCAAAAAAGAAAAGTTCCAATTTCAGATTTCGTGATCAAATTTTTTACTCCTTTTAGGTTTTAAGTTCCCGCCAGAAGGCGGGAATAAGGTTTTATTCTCTAATTTGTCCATCACCAAAGATGATGTACTTAGGAATCGTTAAATCTTCAAGTCCCATTGGACCTCTAACATGTATTTTATCTGTTGAGATTCCCATTTCTGCACCAAGACCGAAAACGTTACCGTCTGTGAACCTTGTTGAAGCATTTATATAAACTGCTGCTGAATCAACTCTATTTAAAAACTTCATTCCGTTCGTGTAGTTTTCTGTAACTATAGCATCACTATGGTGAGAGCCGTAAGTGTTGATGTGATCAATTGCTTCATCAAGAGAATCAACTATTTTCACTGCAAGGATAAGATCAAGGTATTCTGCGTACCAATCGTCTTCTGTTGCTGGTTTAATGTATTTTGGATCATACTGGAGCGCTCTTTCACAGCCTCTTAGTTCTACTTTGGCTTTTTTAAACATTTCAATCATTGTTGGCATAAATGCGTCAGAAATGTTTGAGTGAACAAGCATTGTCTCCATTGCGTTACAGACACCAGGCCTTTGAACTTTGGCGTTAAAGCAGATATTCCAAGCTTTTTCAAGGTCTGCAAATTCATCTACAAAAACATGGCAAACACCTTTGTAGTGCTTGATTACAGGCATTCTTGCATTTTCTGCAACAAACCTAATAAGTCCTTCTCCTCCTCTTGGAATAATTACATCTATATACTCATCAAGCTGAAGCATTTCTTTGACTGCCAAGCGTTCTGTTGTGTCAATAAATTGAATTGCTTCTTCTGGAAAACCTTCTGAAGTTGCAGCTTCTTTAAGGATGTTTACTAATATTCTGTTTGAGTTTATTGCTTCAGAACCACCTTTTAAGATAACAGCATTGGAACTCTTTATACAAAGAGAAGCTGCTTCAACTGTTACGTTTGGTCTTGATTCGTAGATAATTCCAACAACCCCAAGAGGTACTCTCATTTTTCCAATTTTAATACCGTTTGGTCTTTTCCACATTTTTATTATTTCACCAACGGGATCATTTAAAGAAGCAACGTCATTAAGGACTTGTATCATTCCGTTTATTCTCTTTTCATTCAGAAGAAGCCTATCAAGCATTGCTTTTGATAGTCCTTTTTCTTCTCCGGCAATTAGATCCTTTTGGTTTTCCTTTTCAATTAGCTCTTTCCTTTCTCTAAGGAGCTCTGCAGCCTTTTTTAGAGTTCTATTTTTTATCTCTGTTGAAATATCTGTTAGTTTGTAACTAACCTCTTTTGCTCTCTTTGCCATCTCTTTAACGTTCATTGATATCCTCCACTTAAAGGTTTAAATTCAAAGGGAAACAACTTTTAAGGAGATAAGTGATGAAGAGAATTTTAGCATTATTTACGGTATCAACTCTCTTTTTAGGAGGTTGTGCTACTACACAAACTCAACAAGGACAAGTTACTACTAATAAAACCAATAAGACAGCTGCAGGTGCTGCTATTGGTGCTGTTGTTGGAGGTACCTTAGGAGCGGTAACAGGTCCTAGAGATGCCAATAAGGGAAAGAGAGTTCTGATTGGAGCAATAGCAGGTGCTTTGATAGGTGGAACCATTGGTTATATTCTTGATCAGCAGGCTAATCAAATAAGTAAAGATCTTGGGGTTAAACCTATTGACAATACAAACCCTGAAGCTCCGCAGGTAACAGGAGCTCCTATTACTGAAAATAAGCCCGTTGCTGTTGTAAAAGAACCAAATAGAGTAAGAGTTGTCCTTAAAGATTCTGTTCTTTTTGGTTTTAACAGCTATCAACTAAAGCCTGAAGCAAAAGAAACATTAAGAAGGCTTGCAAGAACACTTTCTCAAAATCCAGATACTGTTATAGTTATTTCAGGATTTACAGATAGTACTGGTTCTTTTGATTACAATGTAAGACTTTCAGAAAAAAGAGCCGAAAGCGTTAAAAACGAGTTAGTGCTGAATGGAGTTGACCCTACAAGGATTTTAGTTTTTGGTTGTGGACCTAAAAAGCCGATAGCTCCTAACAATACTCCTGAAGGAAGGGCTCTTAATAGAAGAGTTGAGATTTTGGTCTATCCAAAAAGTGTAACAATTCCACACCCTTGTGAATAAACTTTATTAAAGGAGTCGCATGAAGAAGTTTTACATAAAGACTTTTGGCTGTCAGATGAATGTTAATGATTCTGAGAAGATGGCTGGAATTTTAAGAAGTCTTGGATATGAAAAGACAGATTTGCCTGAAGAAGCTGACTTGATTATTGTTAATACCTGTTCTGTTAGAGCAAAACCTGATAATAAGGCTTATAGTTTTATTGGAAATCTCAAAAAAATTAAGAAAGAAAAACCTGAAACAATAATTGCTGTTGGTGGATGCGTTCCTCAAAAGGAAAAAGAATCGATACTTAGGTTTAAACATGTAGATCTTGTATTTGGAACCTTTAACTTTATGAAAATTGGTGAGTTAATTAAAAGAGCAAAGAAAGAAAGAGTTGTAGAAATTTTGAACTCTAAGATTCCAGAAGAAGATAAAGTTCCTTTAATAGATAGCTATCTTGAAAACCCCTACGTTGCTTATGTTACAGTTCAAAGAGGCTGTAATAGGTTTTGTTCTTACTGTATTGTTCCATTTACGAGAGGAAGAGAAAGAAGTGTAAAACCCGAGCTTGTTCTCAAAGAAGTAAAAAGACTTGCAGAAAGAGGAGTAAAAGAGGTTCATCTCCTTGGTCAAAATGTTGATTTCTACAACTATGAAGGAATAGACCTTGCAGATCTTCTTTATATGGTCTCAGAAGTTGAAGGAATAGAAAGAATTAGGTTTACTACCTCTCATCCTTGTGGTTTTAACAGAAAAATTGTTGAAGCTATGAAAAATATAGAAAAAGTTTGTCCTTACGTTCATCTTCCACCACAAAGTGGTTCAACTAAAATTTTAGAAAGGATGAATAGAGGATATACAAGAGAAGAGTATACTGAAAAAGTAATGATGTTGAAAGAGGAAATTCCCAAGGTTGCTCTTTCAGGAGATTTTATAGTTGGATTTCCGGGAGAAACTACAAAAGATTTTGAAGAAACACTTTCACTTGTTGAAACTTGTGTTTTCGATCAGGGATTTGTTTTTGAGTATTCACCAAGACCTTTTACTAAAGCATCTAATTTTAAAGACGATGTTCCAAAGGAAGAAAAGAATAGGAGACTTCAGGAGCTCCAAAATCTTCTTAGAGTTCAAGCTGAAGAGAAAAACAAAAAAAGACTTGGTTGTATAGAAGAAGTACTTGTGGAGGGAAAAAGCCCTAAAGGAAAAGAACTTTCTGGAAGAACAAAGGATAATAAACTGGTTGTTTTTGATGGAAGTGAAGAATTAGTTGGAAAGTTTGTGGAAATTGAAATAACAGAAACTTCTCCTTTCTTTTTGAAAGGAAAGCTTTTGCAAAAAGTAAAAGTTTAAGGAGTGAAGCCATGGTAGAGGTATCTGTAATAGGTATTACTCAGGATAAGTTCAGTGGAATGCCCATAATAATTCTTGGAAATGACGAAGAGCGGTTTGCCGTTCCAATCTGGGTAGGAAGCTGGGAAGCAGAGCTCCTTGAAACAGAGCTCCTTGGAGCAGTTCCGCCAAGGCCCTTTCCATACGACCTACTAAGAGAGGTTATTTCTGCTTTTGGTGGAAATGTAGAAAAAATTGTTATCAATGACTTTGATAAAGGTATCTATTTTGCTGTAATTGAAGTTAAAAGGCACGATGGAGAAATTTTAAGAATTGATGCAAGACCTAGTGATGCTATAAATCTTGCAGTAAGAGTAGGAGCTCCAATATACGTTGAAAGAGAAGTTATAGAAAAGGCTTCTATAATACCACTTGATAATTGTAAGGGAGAAGAATGTAAAAAGGAGTGGGAAAGGTTAATTAGAGAGCTCTTTGAAGAAGAGTAAGACTGCTATCTTTAAGTTCGTAGGTTTTCCATTTAAGTTTTTCTAAGAGCTCTTTATCGTGGGTAACCACTATAACAGCTTTTGATGTGTTTTTTAAAAAATTAACAACATATGCTAACTTTTTTTCGTCAAGTCCTGTTGACGGTTCATCCATAATTAAACATTTAGGTTCCATGGTAAGAACAGAAGCTATTGAGATAATTCTTTTTTCTCCTCCTGATAGTTGGTGAGTATATCTTTTTCTAAGATGTTCAATTTTTAAGTTTTTTAAAACAGTTTCTATTCTTTTTTCAATCTCTTTTCTATTAAGTCCAAGATTTAAAGGACCAAAAGCCAATTCCTCTTCAACAGTAGGAGAAAATAGCTGGTCATCAGGATTTTGAAAAATGTAGCCAATTGTTGTTCTTAACTTGTAAAAATCATTTTCTGTATGAATTTTTTTCCTAAATAGATAAATACTTCCCGATTCTGGTTTTATAAATCCCATTATAGTTTCAATAAGTGTAGTTTTTCCTGTTCCGTTTGGCCCTACAATAAAGATTTTTTCGCCTTCTGATAGAGAAAGATTAACGTTTTTAAAGATATATCTATCTTCAATCTTAACGCTTAAGTTTTCAACTTTCAAAATTTCCACAGCTCAACCACCAGAAAAAACATCGTACTTAGAAGGGCAAATATTATATCCTTAGTTGAAAAAGAAAAGTGACTATAAACTGGAAATGCTCCTTTAAAACCTCTGCAAAGCATTGCTTTATAGATTTTATCTGCCTTTCTGTAACTTCTTACTAAAAGATTTCCCAATATGTAGGCAAAAGTTTTATAGGTAAAAATAGATGTTTTTGGTTTAAAACCTCTACATTTAGCTGCTTTCATCATTATGTTGTACTCATCCTTTATAGTGTAAATGTATCTATAGGTAAAAAATAACAACTGAGTAAGTTGCTCTGGAAGTTTTAGATGGTGAAGAGCATGGAAAATGGAAAAAACAGATGACGTAGAGAGGAGCAAAAGCATTAAGATTAATATTTCGTTTGACTTTAAAAATAGGAAAAGACCATACTTTAAACCGTCTATGGATAGAGATAGGAAACCAAAGTGAAGCATGTTAGGACTTTCGTAAGTAAAAATCATGCTCAAGACAATAAAAATCAGAAAGGTATTTGCAAAAAGTAAGGGTTTAAGTGCTTTAAGGGCGTCTTTTCCTGTTACTATCAGCAGAATGCCTACAAATGGTATAAAAAGGAGAGCTTCTTTGAAATCAGGCGTGAGGGCAATTCCCCACGCAAAGAGAAGGAAAACAATAATTTTTACTCTTGGATCTATCTCATGAAGAAGTGTTTGTCTCTGTGAAAGTTTATTTTCCATTTTGTTTCCTTGAGTAAACTAAGGCTGCAGCACCAAAAATACCAAGAATCCAACCAATACCTGCAAAAATGTCTTTGAAGGAAACTTTTGAAAGCTCCATATCAATATCTAAAAGTTTTTGGTGGATAGGTTTAAGCTGATTATTCAGTTCCTCTCTAATAATTTTTCTCAATTCTTCTGTATTAATGGTTGGATTTTCTATCTTTTGTGAAATTTCTTGGGAAGTTTCTTTTTTTTCTATGTTTTCGTTTCCATTATTTTCTGCAACTTCAGAATTTCCGCCAAACTCTGACGACTTTATTTCAGCAGTAGTTCTATGACCAAGCTCTGCAACCACAACTACTTTATAGTCTGAAGGTTTTTTTACGGTAAAAGAAAATTCTCCTTCGCTGTTAGTTTTACCAGTTAAAATAAGTTTGTTTGTTTTCTCATCATAAACTTCTACCTTACCATTTTTTACAGGTGTTCCATCGTTAAAGTAGGACATAACCGAAACTTTGTTTCCTTCGACATCCACAAATGCCGATATTTTATGAGCAAATGCTGGTAAGGAAAATAACATAACTGCAATAATTAAAGCAATCTTCTTCATTTGATTCCCTCCAAGATTTCAGAAGCCGACTTTTGAAGAAAGAAAAGAATAAAGATGTTTATTATTGATTCTATAATTGCCACGGGAAGATGAGCCAACATTACAAACTCCGCTGTCTTTTTAAAGGCTTCTCCTACGAAAAGGAGCTCTACTGCAACTAAAATACCAGCTCCCATAATTGCTACAAAAGCTGAAAGTACTCCTGCTATAACTAAATTTTTGGCGTCTTTCTTTTTTACTAATCCCTTACACAAGTAGTAAGCAATTAGTGCAGGAAATGCCATATTAAATGTATTTACTCCTAAAACAGTAATACCGCCAAACTGAAATAAAATTGCCTGAAGAAACAGTCCAACTAATATTACAGGGAACACAGTCCAACCAAGAAGTATTCCTGCAAGTCCGTTAAGAACTAAGTGAACGCTTGTTGGTCCTAGAGGTACGTGAATTAAAGATGCAATAAAAAAAGTAGCGGCAAGAAGAGCCGCTAAAGGAATTTCTCTATTTTCAAGTTTTCTCAATCCTAAGTATGTTCCAACAGCTGTTAATCCCCAGCCGCTCACAAGTAGCCACCCTGGTAAGATACCTTCAGATATGTGCATTTTACTTTACCTCTTGAGGTTTAGGATATGCTTTTACCCAAATAACAGCATCAAGCTCTATTGGATACTTTTTTCCATCTTTATACTTTTTCATACCTCCTTCGCCAATTGCCGAAAATCCCCACCAGCCTGCCCAAGGAATCGTATACTCAAAGTAACCATTTTCGTCTGTCTTTATAACCTGTGTAACGAACGGATCTGCTGGAACTTTTACTCCTTTAGTGTTTAAGTATTCAACCTCAACGTCAATGTTTGCTGCAGGTTTACCGTTTATAAAGACTCTACCTCTAAAAGTGTTACCTTCCCAGATTCCAAAAGGTCTTGTGAGAGGAATAATTTCTGCCTTTAAACCTATTGGTTTATCCCATCCATCTTCAAGTCCAAAAGTCTCAACATAAACTTTTGTTATCTGTTTTATAAACTTTCCTTCTGCAGGCTCAAAGTATGGTGCTGGATCAACAAAAAACTGGTAAACGCCTGGTCTTTTGATTTTAAAAGTTGCTGTATACATGGGGACTTTTTTCGTGCTTCCCTCCATAGCAGGAATGAGGTGTTCTTTCCAGTTAATTTTATATTTTTTACCGTTTAGATAAGCTCCACTATTAATAATTCTGTATTCCATATTAGGACCACCTTCCATTGGATGAGTGAATCTTGTTTCAAGTTTTATTATTCTTTTGTTTCCCTCTACAATGTCTGAACTTGGTTTTAAGACTACAAAATGAGCTTCTGCAGCAGTAGTCATTGCTGTTAATAGTGCAAGTGTTGATAGTACTTTTTTCATATGGCACCTCCATTTTAGTTTTAAAAATTTTTACTTTAATTTTATTGAATAGTCAAGTTTTTTTTGATAGTATTACCAAGTAAAACAAGATAGTTGCTTGAATATCAATTACTAATAAATAAAATAGAGTGGATAAAAAGGCAAAAGGAGGTAATGGATGAAAGGAATGCTTAGGGTAGTAACCGTACTACTTCTTTTTTCTTCCCTTTCGGCAAAAGCAGACGAGGAAATCTTAAGACAAGAACAGAAAATAGAAGATTTTGAAAGTCAGTTAAAAGAAGGACAATGTGTGCTAACAGACAGTAAAAACACCCAAATAGCCATATCAGGTGGAATAAGCGCAGGATATTTTTACACGAACAATCCTGGAAAAGAAGCAACAAAGAACAGAAAAAGCAAGTTTGTCTTAACAAATGCTCTTATCAACCTTTCTATATCTCCGAAAGACTATCCTTTCTCTGTAAATCTTGGACTTGGAGGGACAGCAACACCATCTCTTGTTGACAATCCAGTTGATTCAGGTCCTCAGTTTGATATTGAATATGCTGATTTATCACTTACTCCAATTCAAAATTTAACGCTAGAAATTGGTCTGCTTCAGCCAAACGCAGGATACGAAGATACTTATACATTTAACAACAAAAACATTACAGTTGGTGTAGTTGCTTCACAGCAGCCATATAATGCTTATGGGGCAAGAGTAACTTATTCTTTAAACAATTTTGATGTCTATGGTGGTTATTATAGAGATAGGCTAGATAACACTGAGTATGCTATTGAAGGTTACAGTGATGTTGACCATAGTTATGAATTTGGTATAGGAGGAAACATATTTGGTTTTGATTCTACATTGTATTACTATAACATAAATGGAATAAGATCTTTAGTGGGTATTACTTTAGAAAAAGAATTTGAAAACATTTATTTAGCGATTGATGCAGACTACTGGAAATGGGATGACAATGCAAAGAAGTTTCAAAATATAAAAGATAATTCAGCGTATGGTATTTCCCTTTATGTTTCACCAAAAATAAATGTAAATGAAAAGGTAGAGATGCCTGTTAGGTTGGAATACGTTAATCAAGGAAAGAGTAAGATATATGTAGATAGTGAAGATGCTGATAACATATATACAATTACAGTAACTCCTACGTATCACTTAACAGATGATATTTACATTAGAGCTGAAGGTGGTTATGTTTATGCTCAAAATGGATTTGAGGATAACCATGGTCAAAGAAAAGACAGTAAGTATTATGTAAGTTTTGAAGTCGGTTATGCATTTTAAAGTCTTTTAAAAAGGCTCCCCTAACGGGGAGCTTTAATTATACTGTTGAATATCCTTGAAGCATATCAGACTTTTGAAAATGTTCTTTCCTGTAAATCTCTAGGAAGTTTGATGCTTTCAGAAAAGCCTTAGTTACTAATTTTTCTTTTACTATCAGAGAAGTTAACGCAGAAGAAAATGCACATCCTGTTCCTCTTATTATTAGTTTGTCTTTTTTATGTTTTACCTTTTTTACTATTTCATTATCCTTAATAAGTCTATCTTCAACGTAGTTTTTTATTTCAATACCTTTTAAAGCTATGTATCCTTTAAAATTTTTTAATAGGGGTTTAAGAAGTTCGTATTCTCTTTTATTTGGAGTTATTACGGAGGAAACAGATATTAAAGGCTCAATTACTTTTAAATCTTTAAGAAAATCCTTTCCAAATGTTGGAGATATGACAGGGTCAAAAACGACTGGAACTTTTAGAGAGGATATAGTCTCAGCTATTTTTTTATTCAGGTTCCTGTTTATATGAGGAATACCTATTTTTATTCCTTTTATCTGTATTTCTTCAAGAATAAGGTCTAGTTGTTTTAATACAAGCTCTTCATTTTCAAATTGAAAAAGCTTTACTCCTTTAGTGTTTTGTGCAGTATTCACAGTTATTACTGCTGTACCGAAAAATCCAAAGTGATTAAATACTCTAATATCTCTAAGAATTCCTGCTCCACCGGTTGGATCAAAACCCGCAATGGTTAAAAGAAAATCAACCATACAACTTCTCCCATAACTTTAGTATCATTATCCAGTTAATTTTTATCAAATTTGGAGGAATACTAATGAAGTACAACTTTAAAGATATAGAAAAGAAATGGCAAAGAGTTTGGGAAGAAAGAGGTGTTTTTAAATCTAAACCTACAGGAAAGGAAAAGTACTACGTCCTTGAAATGTTCCCTTACCCATCAGGTCGTATCCACATGGGACATGTAAGAAATTACTCTATAGGAGATGTAATTGCTCGTTTCAAAAAGATGTTTGGTTATAACGTAATTCATCCAATGGGTTGGGATTCTTTTGGACTTCCTGCTGAGAATGCAGCAATAAAAAGCGGAGTTCATCCAAGAGAGTGGACTCTTAGTAATATCGAGTATATGAAAAATGAACTTAAAAAACTTGGTTTTTCTTATGATTGGGAGAGAGAAGTTACTACTTGTATGCCCGATTATTACAAGTGGAATCAGTGGATATTCTTAAAAATGTTGGAAAAAGGCATTGCTTATAGGGCAAAAGCTTCTGTTAACTGGTGCCCTTCCTGTCAAACAGTTTTAGCAAATGAACAAGTTGATGAAGAAGGAAGGTGTTGGAGATGTGGTAGCTTAGTAGAACAAAAAGAGATAGATAGCTGGTTTTTAAAAATTACAGACTATGCCGAAGAGCTCCTCCAAGATCTTGAACTTCTAAAAGGCCATTGGCCTGATCCAGTTATTACAATGCAAAAGAACTGGATAGGAAAAAGTATAGGTGCAAAAGTTAAATTTGAAACCGAAAAAGGAGAAACTATAGAGGTCTTTACAACAAGACCTGATACACTCTTTGGTGTTACTTACGTTGTTCTTGCTCCAGAACATCCACTTACTTTGAAACTTTCAAAAGGTACGGGACAAGAGGAAGTAGTTAAAGCATTTGTTGAAAAAATGAAAAGAACAGAAAAGAGAAAAAGAACTACGGGCGATCTTGAAAAGGAAGGTGTTTTCTTAGGAGTTTATGCAATTCATCCATTAACAAAAGAAAAAGTTCCTGTTTACACAGCAAACTTTGTTCTCATGGACTACGGAACAGGTGCTGTTATGTCTGTTCCAGCCCACGATCAAAGAGATTTTGAATTTGCTAAAAAATATGGTCTTCCAATAAAAGTAGTTATTACTCCTGAAGACAAAGAATTAAAGGCTGAGGAGCTTGAGGAAGCATACACTGAAGCAGGTATTTTAGTTAATTCTGGAAAATTTAGTGGTATGAAAAGTAAGGAAGCAAAAAGAGCAATAACTGAAGAGCTTGAAAAAGTTGGAAAAGGAGAAAAAGCCATTCAGTATAGACTTAGAGATTGGAATATATCAAGACAAAGATACTGGGGAACTCCTATTCCTGTCATTCACTGTCCAAAGTGCGGTATTGTTCCGGTACCAGAAGAAGAACTTCCTGTAAAACTTCCCGAAAATGCTCCTCTTGTTGGGGAAGGAAGATCTCCTCTTGAAAGAGTCCCTGAGTTTATCAACGTTAAGTGTCCAAAGTGTGGGAAAGATGCAAAAAGAGATCCAGATACTATGGACACGTTTGTTGACTCTTCATGGTACTTCCTTCGTTACTGTTCTCCTAAAGAAGAAAGTCTTCCATTTAAACCAGAAGATGCTTCATACTGGATGGTTGTTGATCAGTATATAGGTGGAATTGAACATGCCGTTCTTCATCTTCTCTATTCAAGGTTTTTTACAAAAGTTTTAAGGGATTTAGGACTATTTAAAGCAGATGAAAACCATAAACAGTATGAATTTTTCAAGAAAGGAGAACCGTTTTTAAACCTTCTTACTCAGGGAATGGTTTGCAAGAGGTGGATTAGTGTTAAAAATCTTTTAAAAGCCCTTAACCTTGATGAAACAAGTTCTGTAGGAGCTCTTATAAAAGCTCTTACAGGAAAAGAAGTGAAAAACGATGAAACTATTAGTTCTCTTATGAAAAAACATCACATAACAATTGGGGACAATGCAATTCTTTTACTTCAAGTAGAAGAAATAAGAAAGTTTGTTGAAGACCATAATAAACTTCTTCTAGACTTAGAAAAGAAGTATGGTGAAGTTTCAAAGATGAGTAAATCTAAGCTTAATGTTGTTGATCCTGACGAAATGATAGAAAAGTATGGAGCTGATGCTACAAGACTTTACGTACTCTTTGCTGCTCCACCAGAGTCAGAATTTGAATGGAAAACAGAAGGCATTGAAGGAGCATACAGGTTCTTAAGAAGGGTATTTCAATTTGTTGTTGAAAACAAAGACTTCTTCAATCAAGGATTAAAAGGAGAAGTATCAAAAGCAGGAAAAGAACTTCGCAGGAAAGTTCATCAAACCCTCCAAAAAGTTACAGAGGAACTCCAGGAAAGGTTTAAGTTTAATACTGCAATAGCTTCTATTATGGAGCTCTTTAACGAGATAACAAGATTTAAGGTAAAATCGGATGGAGATAAAGAAGTTCTTAAAGAAGCTATAGAGAAACTCATAATTATGCTCTCTCCATTTACTCCTCACATTTCAGAGGAAATGTGGGAAATCACAGGACACAAAACACTTCTTATCGAGGAAAGCTGGCCTGAGGTTGATGAATCAGCTTTAAAAGTTGAAGAAGTAGAAATACCTGTTCAAGTAAATGGGAAGGTAAGAGGAAAAGTTACTATTCCTATAGATGCTACTGAAGAAAGAGTAAAAGAAATAGCTCTTTCTAATGAAAAAGTTCAAAAGTACACGGAAGGAAAAAATATTGTTAAATTTATCTATGTAAAAGGAAGGCTTGTTAACATTGTTGTAAAGTGAGGACATTATGAGGATTTTCTTTTTCCTGCTTTTGCTCTTTTTCTTTTCTTTTTCGTGTGCAACAACTAATGTTTCTCAAAAGCCTCAAAAAGTAGAACATGTGTATCTTGAGCCAGTTACCAACAAAACTCCTGAAGAGGGAGCAGATGTAATATTTACAAAAGTTGCAAATGATGTTTTCTACTCAGACTCAAGATTTAAAGTAGAAAGAACTCCCAAACCTGGAGTCACAGTTTTAGTGAAGCCCTCTGTTGATTCTATATCTATTTATGCTGTAGGTTTTGATAAATATGATAGAGTTACTGAATATAAAATGACAATTTCAACAACGATAAAACTCATAAGATACGGTTTTAAGAATCCTTTGTATACTTTTTCTATATCTCGTTATGACTTTTATGATGCTACCGGAGCTCCACAAGAAGTAGAAAGAAAAAGGAAGGAATGTATAGAACGAATAGCCTATCAAATTTTTCGTGAATTAGGCGAGAAAATTGCCATAAGTGGAGAGAAAATTGAGAATCAAAAATAGGTTTGAAGATGAACGGTATATTCTCGTTTGTGCTGATTGGGAGGGAAACGAATTTATATATTTCAAGGACAAGCTTCAAAGTACGGAAACTCTTGCTATTCCTTCCAAACCTTTAGACCTCAAGATTTTTTGGAAAAAATATAAAGAAGATGAAGGTTATTGCCTTCCTTGCGAACTCTTTCTTCACTGTGACAGTAAAGTTATGACTGCAGATAATATCGTAGTAGAGTGGGGACTAACTCTTGAAAGACTTAACAAGTTTAAAACACTTATAGAAAAAATTGATTAGAGAAAAAAATGATATAGATATTTCTTTCTTGAAACAAAAAAAGATAAAAATGTATAAATAGTTAGAGGATTTCCCCTTTGAGGAGGAAAAATGTCTACAATTATCGACTGTAAAGGATTGGCCTGTCCTATTCCTGTTATGAAAACGAAAGAAGCTTTAGAGTCCATTGAAAATGGAACAGTAACTGTAATTGTTGATAATAAAGCTTCAAGAGAAAATGTTAAGAGATTTGCAGAAAAATTAGGTTGCAAAGTAAAAGTGGAAGAAAAAAAAGGACTTTACTATCTTACAATAACAAAAGGGAAAATTTCCCAAATGGCCTCCGAAGAGACAACAAAAGGAGAAAAGAGTAGAAACTATGCAGTTCTTATTGCCTCGAGTTATGTTGGAGAAGACCCTGAACTTGGGAAAATCCTGATAAAAGGTTTCATAAGAACGTTCGTAAACGCAGATCCATTACCTAAAAGGATAATTCTCATTAATACAGCTGTAAAGCTTGCCTGCAAAGGCGCAGATTCTGAAATTCTTGAAGCTCTTAAGACACTGAAAGAGAAAGGTGTAGAAATTATCTGCTGTGGAACTTGCCTAGATTATTTTAGTTTACTTGATAACCTTGAAGTCGGAATTGCCTCAAATGCTTATGATGTAGTTCAAGCGTTGGCAAATGCCGATTCTGTTATCCGTCTTTAATCTGGTGCTGGCGGGGGGACTTGAACCCCCGACCTGGTGATTACGAGTCACCCGCTCTGCCAACTGAGCCACGCCAGCAGATTATATTACTTTTCTTCTTTACAGTACTTTTCCAAAAGCGACGGAATACCAAGTTTATGCAGCAAGATAGATGAAGGACAGAGCCCAGTAATAGCAAAAAACATAAGCATGAAACCTACAAATGCCGTAAAGTAAAAGAATCCTTTATTTTCCGTATAAAGGCCTAAAACAACGCTGAAAAATACAAAAAAACCTGCAAGAAAAGATGTAATTCTTTCTACATACCAGCTACTGGTTTTTGCTCTGTATATTGCCATCTTCTTCTCCCCCTTTTTTGTATATTAGCTGACATTTACCCGGAATTTCAGAGTAAAGAGTATTAGAATCTATGAATTTCCCACCAAAACAAACTCCTGCAAACTCTCCTCCAGGATTGAAGACAAAACCGTTGTCTGTGCAGTTTCCTTCAAAGTTTGCAAACTGTAAAGTTCCTTTTTCTTCAGGAATTACCAATAATCCAATTAAATCAACGTTTCCGTGGGGAATTTCTGGAGGCCAGATGCCTTTAACTTCATAATTTATATCAACTATTCCATCATTACAAAAGAATACTTTATTAGGTTCTGAAAGTACTCTTCCATCAAATAAGAAAGTTTTTATAAACTGCCATTCCATAGAAGAAAAAGTTAAAATATGAATACTTGTTCCGTTTTGCGTACCATAAACTTTTAGAAGAAGTCCAGGATGGTAAACAATACCTTCTTTTATTTTTATGAAGAAATTAGGAATAACTTCTTTTAAGTGAGATAACCTCTTTTCCAATTCCTGATCTAAACTTTTGTTATTAGAAGTTGTATTTTCTGACTCGTTTGTTTCTTTTTTCGTTCTATTTTCTAATGCTACTTCTTGTTGCGGTAATTGTTTTATTTCTTTATCAATTATATGTTTTGTAACAACTGATGGTTTATAAAAGATAAAGAGGAATGCTAAAGATACTACTATAATAATTCCGAAAAAGGCTGTTAATGCTATCCAGAGTTTACTCATCTAGCTCCTCTAATTTGATTTTTGCTTTTATTCCTATATCAGAATCTGGGTTTAACTTAATACATTTTTTTAAAAGTGCTTTCGCGTGCTGTATTTTTTTCTTCTTTAAGTAAATCAAAGCCAATCTATAATAAGGATACTGTACTTTTGGATAAAGACTTACTAACCGCAAATATATTTCCTGAGCTTCTTCAATTTTTCCTTCATTTTCCAAGATTTTTGCTAACTCTATGTATGCAGGAATATAGTCTAGATTATTCTTAAGAGCTCTAACAAGGTATTCCTTAGCTTTTTCTACTTGATTTTCTCTTAAAGACAGCATAGCTAACCTAAGGTAGGCTACTTCTGGTGTAAGATAGAGTGGATTGGATAGAGCTTTTTCGTAATACTTTCTTGCTCTTTTTAGTTCTCCTCTTTTTTCATAAACAATTCCAAGGTTTAAATATCCTTCCGAAAAGTTAGGCTTCATCTTAATAGCTTTGCGTAAATACTTTTCTGCCCTGTCAAGCTCTCCTCTTTGAATGAAAGCTACACCTATTGCATTATAAATCTTAGGATCATTAGGTTTAAGTTCCTTTGCTTTAAACAGATAGTTAAGAGCAAGCGGTATTTCACCAATATTTAGATATGAAAGACCTATTTGATAGTAACCTTCTGCTCTTTCTTTTGAGGAAGGTTTATACTCAGGAGGCGGAGGAGGTGGAGGTACTACTTTGCTGGAACTTTTAGAACTACCAAAGATAGAACCACAAGAAGACATTAGCATAAGAGAGAAACTTAAAACTAACAGTCGTTTCATTTACCTCCCCTTTATAAGAAAAAGAGCCTCCATTCTTGTGGGTTCTTTTCTCATTGCTCCCTTGACAGCACTTGTTACCGTATAAGAGCCAGGTTTCTTAACTCCTCTCATTATCATACAAAGATGCTGTGCTTCAACAACAACCATTACACCTTTTGCACCTAATTTCTCCATTATTGCATCTGCTATTTGCTCGGTCATTCTTTCTTGAAGTTGAAGCCTTTTAGCATAAACATCAACAATTCTAGCTAACTTGGAAAGTCCTGTAACCTTATCCTCTCCTGGAATGTAAGCTACATGTGCTTTTCCAAAAAATGGAAGCATATGATGCTCACACAAAGAATAGATAGGAATGTCTCTAACAATTATCATCTCATCATATTTTTCGGTGAAAAGAACTAAGTGATTTTCTGCAGAGTCGTTATAACCAGCAAGAATTTCTTCATACATCTTTGCTACTCTTTTTGGAGTATCCTTTAGTCCTTCTCTATCTGGATCTTCTCCTATAGCAATAAGAATTTCTCTAACGGCTTTTTCTATTCTTTCTCTATCAAAAGCCAATCTTTATGCCTCCAATTGTGGATTTAAAGATGGTGGTATTTCCTCTTTCCTTTCTTTCTTTGAACCTGCAGGAGGATTAGTAGAATCCATATCATTAGACTTTAATTCACCTTTCATTGCCATGTCAATTTCTTCTCCTGTGAGAGTTTCTCTCTCAAGAAGAGCTTTGGCAAGATTTTCTAATTTGTCCATATTTTGAGAAATGAGTTCTTTTGTTCTTTCGTAAGTCTCCTGAATAATTTTCCTTACCTCTTTATCTATGAGTTTTTTCATTTCCTCACTGATTAGTTCTGCAGGTTCACCAAACTGCTCTCTAATTTTAACAGCAATAGGGCCAATTGTATCGCTCATTCCCCATTCTGCCACCATTTTCTTAGCAATTTCTGTTGCTCTTTCTATATCGTTTCCAGCTCCTGTAGAAATCGTTCCAAGTGCTAATTCTTCTGCGACTCTTCCACCAAATAAAACACATAGTCTATCAAGAAGATAATCTTTTGTATATGTATATCTATCTTCTTCAGGAAGTTGTTGAGTAATACCTAAAGCTTTCCCTCGTGGTATGATAGTAACTTTGTGAACTTTATCTGCATTTGGTAAAAGCTTTGCAATAAGTGTGTGTCCAGCTTCATGATAAGCAGTTGTAACTTTTTCCTCTTCTGATAACACCATACTTTTTCTTTCTATTCCCATAGTTACCTTATCCTTTGCTTCTTCAAAGTCTTCCATAGTAATTTTTCCGTGATTCTTTCTTGCAGCGATAAGGGCTGCTTCATTTACTATGTTTGCAAGGTCAGCTCCTGAAAAACCTGGAGTTGAACGGGCAATGACCTCAAGGTCAACGTCTTCTGCAAGAGGTTTATCTTTTGTATGGATCTTGAGAATTTCTAGTCTTCCTCTTACATCAGGAAGTGGAACATGTATCTGTCTATCAAATCTTCCTGGTCTTAATAGTGCTGGATCTAATATGTCAGGTCTATTAGTTGCGGCAATAACTATTATCCCTTCTGAACTTTCAAAACCGTCCATTTCTACTAAAAGCTGATTTAAGGTCTGTTCCCTTTCGTCATGTCCTCCTGTAAATCCAGCACCTCTTTTCCTTCCAACTGCGTCAATTTCGTCTATAAAAACAATACAAGGAGCATGTCTTTTTGCCTGTTCAAAAAGATCTCTAACCCTTGAAGCACCTACTCCTACAAACATTTCAACAAATTCTGAACCGCTTACAGAGAGAAACGGAACGTTTGCTTCTCCTGCAATTGCCTTAGCAAGAAGAGTTTTTCCTGTCCCTGGAGCTCCAGCAAGTAAAACTCCTTTGGGAATTCTTCCTCCAAGCTGTTGAAACTTCTTTGGGTTTTTAAGAAAGTCAACGATTTCAGAAACTTCTTCCTTTACCTCATCAATTCCTGCTACATCTTTAAAGGTTACTTTTGGTTTGTTATCGATAAATACTTTTGCTCTACTCTTTGCAAAAGAAAGGGCTTTGTTACTTCCCATGCTCATCTGTCTCATCATGCTTATCCAAAGAAGAATCAAGAAAATCATTGGAAGCCAAGAAACAAGAACGGTTATGTACCACGGACTGCCTTCTTCTGGCTTTACTTGAATTTCAACATTCTTTTCTGCTAGCTTATCTATGACGCTAGTATAACCAGGTGGTAGGTAAGTTTCAAAGGGTTTGTTATCTTTTGTAACACCTGTTACTTTTTGGCCTTGAATTACAACCTTTTTAACTTCTCCTTTTTCTACCTGCTGAAGGAATGTTGAAAACGGTTCAGTATGTTTTTTTAACTGTTCTGAATTGAAAAAGTTAAATGCCAAAATAATCAAAAGAGCAATTGTCAGCCACAGCGCAAGGCTTTTACCAATTTCCTTTAATTTATCCATCCTTACTCTCCTTCTTTAAAGTATCCTATATAAGGTAAACCTCTGTACATTTCATTAAGATCAAGACCGTAACCTACAATAAAATAGTCTGGAATTTCAAAACCTACAAAGTCTGGTCTAAAATTTACTCTCTTTTTAACTTTTTTATCAAGAAGAACACAACTTTTTATAGTTTTTGGAGAATGTTTCATCACTTCATCGTAAACACGTTTAAGACTTTCGCCTGTATCAAAGATGTCATCTACTATGAGCACTTGCTTTCCTTTCAGATTTAGCTCAGGAAGTAACGTTATCTTTAATTCACCTTTTTCTTTTCCTCTGTAGCTTTTAATTCTAATAAAATCCAATTCAATTCTGTTTTTGATGTATCTTATTAAATCCGCCGTGAAAACTGTAGCTCCTTTAAGGACTGAAACTACTGTTATTGAGCTATTTCCAAATTGTTTAGAGATTTCCTCAGCAAGTTCTCTAACTCTCTTTCTGAGTAAATTTTCTGGTATTAGAACCTCTATCTCCACTCTTTAGCCTCACAACAATCTGCTTTTCATTTGGAATAAAGTTAATATATGCCTTGTAAACTCCAGGAATCCATACAATTTTATCTCCAACCTGAACAATAGGTAGGATGTTTCTTTTTTTAACAGGAATTTTCTTTTCTATAAAAACTTTCTTGAGGGGTTTTGAAAAGTTTTTAAAACTTAATCTATCCCCTGGTCTTCTATTTCTAACAACTATTCCTTTACTTATAGCTTCTTTATAAGGAATGAGAAATCCTTCTTCCTTTCCATCCCACAAATCGAACTCAACTATTCCCATGGGAGTTTCTACCTTAGAAGGAATTTCCTTTATTTCTATAAAGTATTCTTTCTCTTTGCCATTTTCCTTTTCGATGCAGAAATTTTCTTGATCTTTAAATATTACATATCCCCTAGTAAGTTTCAGCTCTTTGTATTCTTTCTTTTTTATTACATTTTCTATAAATTCAAGCTTTTTATAAGATAAGGTTCTACCGGTTATTGTTTTAAAAACTTTTATTAGAAGTTCTTTTCTGAGTACAGGTTCTAGTTTTTTCAATTTTTCCAGTGGTATGCAAAATTGGTTCTTAGATAGATACTTTCTCAATAAGTTTTCAACTTCTTTATTTATATAGTCTTCTATTTCTCTTAAAATGGAAGTATTCCTAAGTACAGCTTCTTCTAACTTAGGATTAATCTTTTTGAGAACAGGAATTACCTCTATTCGTATTAGGTTTCTTTCAAATTCTGTTTTAAGGTTTGAACTATCCACAACGAAAGGAATATTATTTTCCTTAATGTAATTTTCTATTTCTTCCCTTGTTACTTCAAATAGCGGACGGATAATTTTTTCCCTCTTAGGAAAAAAACCTCTAAAACCTTTTATTCCAGTTCCCTTTGTTAAGTTTAGGATAACTGTTTCAACAAGGTCTGAAGCTGTATGACCTGTTGCAATGTAGTCTCCATTTATCTTCTTTAGAGTTTCTTCAAGGAATCGATATCTAACTTCTCTTGCAACCGCCTCAATATTTTTTCCTTTGGAAATTTCTTTTATATTCTCTCTTTTAGTGAAAAGAGGAATCCCCCAATCGCTACAGAGTTTTTTTACAAAGTTTTCGTCTCGTTCTGATTCTTCTCCTCTTAACATGTGGTTAAGATGAGCAGCAGCAATGTCAATTTTTAGCTTTTCCTTAAGCTGTAAAAGAATGTGAAGGAGAGTTACTGAATCAGGACCTCCAGATAGAGCAACAAGGACTTTTGAATTCTCAGAAATCAAAGAAAAATTTTTGATAGTATTTTCAACTTTATCTTTTAACATAAGCAGGAACTATATGGAATTTGGTGGCGACGGGTGGAGTCGAACCACCGACCTGGCGGGTATGAGCCGCCCGCTCTAACCACCTGAGCCACGTCGCCACTTGCGAATAGAAATATATCCATTATACTTCTCAATGTCAACAAATTTTTCGTAAAATTCCTCAATCCAAAAGCGAGAAATGGAGGAGAACGTGGGAAAAAGAGTTGTTCTTGCTTATTCAGGCGGTCTTGATACCTCTGTTATTGTTAGATGGTTAGCTGATAGAGGTTTTGAGGTTATTACCTATACTGCAGATGTGGGTCAAGGTGAAGAGTTAGGAGAGATAGAGGAAAAGGCTAAAAAGGCAGGAGCTGTAGAGGCTATTATAGACGACATAAAAGAAGAATTTGCAAGAGAATACTGTCTTCCTTTAATGAGAGCGGGAGCTCTTTACGAAGGTAAGTATCCTCTTCTTTCTGCTCTTTCAAGACCTCTAATTGCCAAGAAACTTGTAGAAGTAGCTCATCAAAAAGGAGCTGACTACGTAGCTCACGGTTCAACTGGAAAGGGTAACGACCAAGTAAGATTTGAAGCTTCTGTATGGGCTCTTGACCCTGACATTGAAGTTCTTGCTCCTGTGAGGGAATGGGAATTTAAATCAAGAGATGAAGAAATTGAATATGCAAAAAAACATGGCATTCCTGTAATTGCAACAAAGGAAAAACCTTACTCGTATGATCGAAATCTTTGGGGAGTGGCAATAGAAGCTGGACCTCTTGAAGACCCTTATACTGAGCCCCCAGAAGATGCTTTTGTGATAACAAGAAGTCCTCTTGAAGCTCCTGACGAACCCGAATATGTTGAAATAGAGTTTGAAGAAGGAACTCCTGTTGCAATTAATGGAAAAAGATACAATGAACTCTGGAAGCTCATATGGGATCTCAACGAAATAGCTGGAAAACATGGCTACGGTAGAGTTGATATGGTTGAAAATAGACTTGTTGGAATTAAATCAAGAGAAGTTTATGAGTCTCCCGCTGGACTTCTTCTAATAAGAGCATACGATGAATTGGAAAGCTTAGTACTTGATAGGTTTACTTACCACTATAAACAATCCCACATCAAACATCCATACGCTGAGGTGGTTTACGAAGCACTTTGGTTTACTCCTTTAAGGGAAGCTCTTGATGCCTTCAATAACTCAATTGCTCCCCTTGTTACTGGAAAGGTTAAATTCAAGTTATTTAAGGGTAGCGCAAATATAGTAGGAAGAATTTCTCCAAACTCTCTTTATATAGAGGATCTTGCTACTTACAGTCCAAAGGACTCTTTTGATCACAAAGCAGGAGCTGCGTTTACAAAGGTGTGGAGTTTACCACTAAAAGTTATGGGAAGAGTAAGAAAGGAAAGGAGGAAATAGATGGCGTACGAAGTAGAAAAGAGAAATGAAGTTCTTTATGCAGTGAAAATTTCTGCAGAGCCAACAGAGCTAGAAAAAGAAGTTAACGAGATCTGTAAAGAGATCAAGAAAACAGCTAAGATACCAGGTTTTAGACCAGGAAAAGCTCCAATCAACATAATCAAGAAGTATTATGAAGAAACTATAAGAGATGCATTGCTTAGAAACTTTGTTCCAGAAAAACTTTCAGAGGCTATAAAAGAAAATAACCTTCAAGTCATATCTGAGCTTGTGGTTGAGGCACTCGATTTTTCACTTAAAGAAAATAAGTTTTCAACGACTGTTCTTTTTGAGGTTAAACCTGCTATTGAGCTAAAACCTGAAGATTATAAAGGAATAAAAGCTACAAAAACTATTAGAGAAATAACCGATGAAGATGTTGAGAAAGTAATCGAAGGTCTAAGAAACCAACAGGCTCAATTTAACGAAGTAGACAGGGAAGCAAGAGAAGGGGATCTTGTTGATATTGAATATGAAACAATAGTTAAAGGAGATGAAAAGGAAGAACCTCAAAAAGGTTCTGTTTCTGTAATTTTAGGTCAAAATCAGTTATGGCCTGAAATAGAGAAAGAAGTTCTTGGTAAGAAGGCAGGTGAAGAAGGAGAGGTAAGCTTTACTGCTCCAGAGGATGAAAAAATTTACGGAGAAGCTGCTGGAAAGGAAATTACCGTAAAGTTCAAGATAAGTGCTGTTAAGGAGAAAATACTTCCAGAGCTCAACGATGAATTTGCCAAGAAGTTTGGCTTTGAAAACCTTGAGGATATGAAGAAAAAAATTAGAGAAAACCTTGAAAAATCAGAAAAGGAAAGAGAACAGGAGGAAGTAGAAGATCAAATAGTTGATGAGCTTCTAAAGAAAGTGAACATACCTGTTCCTCAATCAATGCTTGACCTTGAAATAAGAGCTCAAGCTGAAAATCAACTGGCAAAACTTGCTCAGTTTGGTGTGGATGTAAGACAGATGAATCCACAAACTCTTGTGGAAATGGTTAGACCTACTGCTGAAAAGACTGTAAAGGTTAAGTTACTTTTAGAAAAAGTTGCTGAGCTTGAAGGATTAGAAGTAACTGATGAAGATCTTGACGCTGAAATTCAAAAACTTGCTGAAGCTGCTTTTAATGGTGATTATGTCCAAGCAAGGCAGTCTCTTGAAGAAAGAGGCCTTCTTGGAATGATTAAACAGGATGTTTTAAGACAAAAGGCCCTTGATAGACTTATTGAACTTGCAGAGGTAGAAGAAGTACCTGCAGAAAAAACTAATAAGCCTGAAGAGTAAAATTTGCCCCTTCGGGGGTGTTTAATTAAAAAAGGCCAGCAAAAGCTGGCCTTTACCTTCATATCACAATCTCAAACTAACTTAATAATTTTCTTTCAAGGGAATTTTCGTAAATTTCCTTACATTCTTTAACACTTAAATTTACAACTTCCTTTCCTTTATGTCTAATTATTCCTCTACCAGAGCTTGTTACTATTCCTATTTTCTTTGCTGGAACTACTTTCTTCTCAAAGAAGGGAAGGAGTTCTTTTAATTTATCTTCAGAAGTTGTTACAACTATCCTGCTTTGATCTTCTCCAAAAAGAAGAAAATCTGTTCTTAAGTCGTCCTCAAGTTCGACTTCAAATCCTAATTCTTTTTCAAATGCTGATTCAAATAAGTTTATAGCTATTCCACCTTCAGAAACATCATGAGCACTTTTTATAAGTCCTTTCTCTATAGCTTCAATAACTGCTTTTTGGAGAGCCTTTTCAAATGCAAGATCTATTGTCTGTCCCTGACCTTTAAACTCTCCCTCTATAAGCTTTTGATATTCCGAACCTGAGACATTTCCAATATTTTCTCCAAGCAACACTATTACATCTCCCTCATCTTTAAAGAAAGAGGTCATTCTCTTCTCAACATCTTCTAATACTCCTACACACACAACCGTTGGAGTTGGAAAGACAGCTCTTTTGCCGTTTTCTGTAGTAGTTTCGTTATAAAAACTTACGTTTCCACTAACCACTGGAGTTTCAAGAACTTTACAGGCATCTGCCATTCCGTCTGTTGCCTTTACGAACTGCCACATGATTTCAGGATCCTCAGGACTTCCAAAATTGAGACAATCTGTTATTGCTCTTGGAATAGCACCGGAACAAGCTACATTTCTTGCTGCTTCTGCAACAGCTATCTTCCCACCTTCGTAAGGATTGAGATAACAGTAGCGAGAATTGCAGTCAGAACTGATGGCAATACCTTTTTTACTTTCCTTAACTCTTAAAACAGCTGCATCGGAACCTGGATAAACCACTGTGTTTACTTGGACCATATGATCGTACTGTCTATATATCCATCTTTTACTGGCAATTGTTGGAGAGTTAAGAAGTTCTTTAACAATCTGGTTGTAATCCTTAGGCTCTGGGATCTTGTTTTGGTCATAAGAACGGTTTTCTTTTATGTATTTAGGTACTTTGAAAGGTCTATAATAAACAGGTGCTTCATCTGTTAAAGCTTTTATTGGTAATTCTGCTACTTTTTCTCCATGCCAAAAGAGCCTAATAACAGGTTCTTCTATAACCTCTCCAATTATACAGGCATCAAGATTCCACTTTCTGAATACTTCCATTATTTCTTCTTCTTTTCCTTTTTCACATACTACTAACATTCTTTCTTGTGACTCTGAAAGCATGATTTCATAAGGAGTCATTCCTTCTTCTCTTGTAGGTACTTTATCAAGTTCTAATCTAACCCCTACTCCTCCACGAGCTGCCATTTCAACAGAAGAAGATGTAAGTCCTGCAGCTCCCATGTCTTGAATAGCTACTATTCCCTCTTTCTTCATTGCTTCAAGACATGCTTCAATAAGAAGTTTTTCCATAAATGGATCACCTACTTGAACATTTACTTTCTTTTCAACTTCTTCCTCAGAGGAAAACTCTTCAGAAGCCATAGTTGCTCCATGAATTCCATCTCTTCCTGTTTTTGAACCTACATAAATCACAGGATTTCCAACACCAGCAGCTCTTGCATAGAAAATTTTGTCTTTCTTAACTATTCCAAGAGCAAAGGCATTAACTAAAGGATTGGTTTGATAACAGGAATCAAAGTAAACTTCCCCTCCAACTGTTGGTACGCCGACACAGTTTCCGTAGTGGCTAATACCAGATACAACTCCTTTTGTAACATACTTCATTTTTGGGTCATTCAGCTCACCAAATCTTAATGAATCCATACAAGCTATAGGTCTTGCTCCCATTGTAAAAACGTCTCTTAAAATTCCTCCAACACCAGTAGCTGCTCCGTGAAACGGTTCTATGAATGAAGGATGGTTGTGAGATTCAACCTTAAAAGCTGCACATATTTCTTTTTCTTCATCTACCATTATTATTCCAGCATTTTCACCTGGTCCTTGAACAACCCAAGGAGCTTTTGTTGGAAACTTTTTAAGATGCGGTCTTGAAGATTTGTAGGAGCAGTGTTCTGACCACATTGCAGAAAAGATACCGAGTTCTACAAGGTTAGGTTCTCGACCAAGAATTTTTAAAATTTTCTGATATTCTTCCCAAGTTACATGTTGCTCAATAATTTCTCTGTCCATTTCCTTCCCCTAAATCCTTAGTAGTAAGATGGCTAACTAATTATACCTTTATCAAAGAAGTTGTTTAAGATGTTAAAATTTTGTTAAAAGTTGCTCTTAAAGAGAGGTCCTATTTTGAAGAAACTAACATTGCAAATGACTCTTAGAGAATGTCTTGAAATCTTTCCGCAGCTTGAAAAAGAGCTTTATTCTTTAATTGAAGAATGTATTTACTGTGAAGGTTTTAAAGAAGAACCGTTAGAAAAAGTTTTCAAAGCTCATAGACTTAATCCTGAAAAATCCTTAAAAAAACTCCTAAAAGCATTGGAGAGGAAAGATGTTTGAGTACATAAGCGCAGTAAAAACAGTAGCAGAGCTCATGTGTTGTAGTGCTATAACTGCACCAAAAGGGAAAGGGGTTAATCTTATCTATACTAAAATTTTCGAAAAGGAAGAAAAAGATAAAGTTGCTGATTTAATGGAAAAGATAGGAAAAGAAAAGAATATCCCTTTCTTTATTAGAGATGCGAAAAACGTTAGAGATTCTCTTTTTGTTGTTTTTATTGGTACAGAAGTTAAACCAAGAAAAGTACCTTTTTGTGGTTTTTGTGGTTTTGAAAACTGTGAAAAATCAGCTAAAGCAGGTGCTTATTGTGCTTATGCAGTTGGAGATCTTGGAATAGCCATAGGATCAGCAGTTAAAGTAGCTTCTATGCATAACATAGATAATAGAGTTTTGTTTTCATTTGGAAAGACTGCTATTATCGGAGGGTTTATTCCTTCAATAGTAAAGCTTGGTTATGGAATTCCTCTTAATGTATCTGGTAAAAACATTTATTTTGACAGGAAAATGTAATGGAGAACCTTATTTGGATAGTTTCTCCTGAAGGAGATTCTATAACTACTTGGAAGACAGATATTCGATCTGTTTTAGAGAATGAAGAGCTCTTAAAAAAAAGTCCTAAATGGATTCATTTAAGAGGTATAGACGAACAAGTTGAGAATTTTCTCTTAAAGAACTTTAAGATAAATGAACTTTCGCTAGAAGACTGTCGTTCTGAAGGTAGATCAAAGGTCGAAGTATTTGAAGATTATGTATTTGTTTTGATGATCTACTTTGATGGGGGTATAAGCCGTCAAAAGAAACTTTGTATTTTCTGGGGAAAAGATTTCATAATAACTATTGGCAGTAGAAGACTGTTTGAAGAAACAAGAAAGAACCTTTCTTTAGAAGAAAGACCTTTTGAACAAGGTGTAGAAAGAATTTTCTGGCTTATTTCAAGTATTGTAGCAGACAAGTTTAAGGGAGTAACTGATATTTTAGAAGAACAAGCTGATGAAATAGAAGCACGCGTTTTCAAGGAACAAAACCCTGAACTTCTTGAAGATATTTCTGATCTTTCTTTTGAAATTCTTACTTTAAGAAGAACACTCAAACAACTTAGAGATACTTATAAATCCTTAATCTCCTCTGTTTCTCGTTTTATAAATCCTGAAAATATTCACTATTTTAGAGATCTTCTTGATGAAATCAGTATTCTCTATGATAGAGCAGAAACGCTTCACGAATTTACTCAAAACGTTCTAAGTGTTTTTTCTTCGCTTGTTTCATTTAAGTTGAACGACATAATGAAGACACTAACTATACTTATAACCATACTCGAACCACTAATGCTCATAAGTAGTTTCTATGGAATGAACATAGAAGAACTTCCTTTTGCTCATTCTCCCTATGGTATTTTCGTCATATCATTTTTAATGATTGGAATTTCATTCTTTCTTCTTTACTACTTTAGAAGAAAAGGTTGGATCTAAGTTATTTGTAATACTTAAGTAATGATAGGTCTTTTGTTTGCTGAATTGTTGCAAGGAGCGCTTCATACGCTGTTTTTGCTTTTTCATATTCAGCTATTGCAGCAGTATAATCAGCATCCTCTATCTTTGAAACTAAATTAGAGTAGTGAAGTCTCATATTTTCATTTTGTACTTTAAGATTTTCTGCAGTTCCAATTTTTGTTCCAATTATAGAGCGGTATTCCATTATTTTGGATAAACCTTTATCAAAAGCATCAAGAAGTTTTATGGAAGTTGGATTGTTAGTACTATCGTTAGTTAAATCTACATCTATGGTTATACTGTTAAGTTGCTGAAGATTACCACTATCAATTAAACTTATTATTTTATCTATTACTTCAACAATAAGTATCTTGTTGCTACTATAGTTTACTCCCAAATATTCTTTTCCATTAAAAGTAGTGTTAGTTTCTACTCCGTTTGCGATAGCAATTGTTGTTTCTTGAGTTTCACCTTGATATGTTCCATCATCATTAAAAGGTTTTGTCTGAGTTTTAACTCCTCCAAAGATGTAATGATCTGCTACTTTTGTGTTTGATTGTCCAATTATGTAACTTTTTAAATTTTCGAAATAGTCTTTTAATGTTTTTGCCTCATCTTCGTTTATAACACCTGTGTTCATAATTTGAACGATTTTGGCTCTTGCTTCTTGTGAAACATTAATAATCGTGTCAAGAGCAGATTCGGCTGTTTCTAGTTGAGTTTTTGCTAAGTCAATATTTCTGTTATATTGATTAAGTGTAGAAATTAGTTTTTTGAACCTGAGAGCTCTTGCGGCATCAACTGGATTGTCAGAAGGATAAAGAAGTTTTTTTCCAGATGAAAGTTCTTCAGTTTTCCTTGTTAAATCGACACTTCTTTTCCTATCATATTTAAGAAGTATATCAAGATACTTTATGTCTGGAACTCTCATTTACTACCTCACCATTCCAAGTATGGTTTGAAGTAATTCATCTGTTACATTAACCACTTTAGCAGCTGCTTCATAAGCTCTTTGATAACGGGTAAGATTTAGAAGTTCTTCATCCATATTAACAGAAGATAGTTCTTTCATTTTATCGCTAATTGCTTGAAGAACAAAGTCACTATTAGTAAGCAGGTCTTTTGTTGATTCAAGTTCAGCTCCTATTGCTACAATAATATCTGTGTTGTAATACTCAGAAAAACTTTTATCTCCAAGATTTGTCCAAACGTTATCTTTAAGTGCTATAAGTTTCTTTATGTTTCCGTTATCTGCATTCAAATAATCTTTACTTTCAGCAGCTGCTATTTTTTTAGGGTCTTCGAAATTCAACGTAATGTTAGAAGCATCTATTGTTGGAGCTCCATTCTCTGCCTTAAAGAAATCTATGCCGGTTTCTCCATAGAGATCAAAACCTGCTTTGTGCTGTGCATTAATCTCATCTGCAAAGTTTGTTGTAAAAGTATTAAGGTTACCCAAAACTTTGTTAAGATAGGAAATTCCTTTTAAATATCCTCCAATTGTTCCATTTTTTAATTCGGAAGTAATATCAACTCCAGAAGATTTTAAGATAGGGTCTCCGTTACCGTCTGTTTCAAAACTTATCTTCTTTGCTTCATTTCCCAATACTAACGCAAAACCTTTAGCTGTATAAAGATCTACTGTGCCGTCCTCTTTTATAACAGCTTTTGTATCAATAAGATTACTAATTTCAGTTAGTGTTTTATCCCTTTCATCCAGGTACTGATTTACTCTTTCAGGATCAGAAGCATAAATTTTTAAATCTTTATTAATTCCAGCAAGTTTTTCTAGTAAATTATTAAGTTGAGTAACTTCATCTTTGATTTTTGCTACTGTGGTGTTTTTTATTTCTGAAAGTGTAGAATAACTGTCTCTTATTCTCCCAACAAGAGCTTGCGCTTTGGCAAGTAATTCACTACGAGCAGCAATATCGTCAGGTTTTACAGCAACATCATTCATAGCATTAAAAAAATCTGTTAATTCTTGTGAAAAACCTGAACCCTGCAAATCATTAAAAACACTCTCTATTTGTTCAAGGATATCTTTATAACTTGAAAGTCCTTTGTTATTTTGGTTTTCCGAAATATAACGAGTAAAATAAGCTTTATTAAAAATTCTTCTTACCGTTTCAACTGTAACCCCAGTTCCTGGAATATCAGCAAAGACGGGTGTTTCTCGTGAATAACCGTCGGTGTAAACATTAGAAATATTTCTGTTCGTGACGTTTATAGCTGCTTTATTTGAAAGTAAAGCTTGACTTGCTATTGACAAAGACTCAAAGAGGGACATTACAATCCTCCCTATGCTCTTACATCAATTATGTTTCCTCTATTAAGAGTACTTATTTGAGTTTCTTTATTGTCTAATGAATCATTTATAAATTGGCTCATAAGTTCCTTCTGAAACTCAAAAAGCTCTTTCAAGAGAGCCACATTAACTTGAGTAGAAACGTTTACTCCATCTATCATATTATCTCCCAAATAGAATTAATCCTTATTCCATTATCGTTTCTTTTTAAAAGTTTTTTAATTCTTAAATTTTTCTGTTAAAAATAGATACCTCTCCTAAATTCTTACCATCACTTCCATAAACAGTTTCTCTTTCTGGAAAAATCTCCTTTAGAATGGATTCTATAAAGTGGAGATTGTTTAAGATTAAACTTTCTATTTCTTTATTGAGTTGCTCAATTTCTCTAAGTAAACTACTATATTGTTTTAAAGCCTTTACATCTAGCTGTGATAGTTCTGACAAAATATCTAATTTTTTCTTTTCCAGTTGCGAAAGCTCATTTGTGGTTTCTTCGTCTATAACTCCCTTTATTAAGAGACTTTTTTCTTTTATAAGTAAACTTTTAAAGTTTTCTAAAACTTTGATAACATCCATTTCAAGCTCCTAACTAATCTGCTAATAAACGTATTTTATTCATTATTTCTCTTTGTCTGTCCATAACATAACGATTAAGAACATTACGAACTCTATTAGGAGGATTTAGAAATTTAATACCTACTTTGTCTACTTTTCCTAAATCTTTTACATTTACTACTTCACCCTCTAAATTGATTTCTTTTTTATTAGGAAAAATAAGCTTTAAGGTTAACTTGTTTCCTACTTTAAATAATCCTTTATTGACAAGAGCTCCTATTCCTCCTTCACAAATATCTAGTACCTTAAAACTTAAGTATTCCTTATTTTCCTTTTCTTCCTTAGCTTCGGCTATGACTGGAAGTTTTTCAGAGGTAGTAACTCTTAGATATTCTCTATTAAGTTTTGGTTCGATAACAAACTTGGGAAAAGTTGTTTCTATAAAATTTTCACTAAAGTAGAGAACATCTAAACCGACAATTCTGTTTTCTTTATAGTTCTTATCAAAAAAACGAGAGAAAAATCTTTTTGATTCACCTATTGCAAGATTAAGTCTTGGATTTGTATCCCACTCAATAACGCCTCTTTTTTTATCTAAATCAAGAACTTTTATTCTTGTTCTTATTGGAAGTTCATTATAAAAACTAACTACTTCTATAGCTTTTCCTTCTTCCTTTAGGTCTTGCAACCAACTTAGAAACTTTTCAATAAACTCCGGTGTGGACAATTTTTACCCCCAATCTATAATAGTGCTTTACAGAAAAACTTTGCGAGAAAGCCCTGCTTTTTAAAGCAGGGATAAATCGCACGGCGTAAGCCGTTGAAATCCAAATCTCCTACAATTAATTATAAACTATGAAAACAGCAAAAGCAGAGAAAATAAAAAAGACTCTTAAGGAAACAAGAGAAAGAAGAGAAAATCAGGTATGCAGAGTCTATCAGCTAAAACTTCAGAACCTATCAAAAAAGGGCATTGAAAAGCTTGATAGACTCTTTTTGGAAGCTAAATGGTTGCGTAACTTTATAGTAGCAGACATTGAAAATAGAACAAAGGACTACAAATATAAAGAAGTAGAAATCAAAATTCCTGATGGTTTTGAAAAAAGAGAAATTAAAACCCTCTCTTCTCAAATGAAACAGGAAATAATAGACCAAATAAAAGATGACCTAAGGAGTTTAAAAAAGTCCAAAGAGAATGGAAACAAAGTAGGTAAACTCAAATTTAAATCAGAAGTTAGAACAATCCCCCTCAAACAGTATGGAGTAACCTACAAGATTTCGGGAGACAGAAACAGAGTAAAGATACAGGGAATAAAGAAGAAATTCAGAGTCTTAGGACTTCATCAGATACCTGAAAATGCGGAGATAACAAAAGGGTATCTTATCAAGAGACCATCGGGGTTCTATCTGCATGTGGTCTGTTATCTACCTAAAGAAGAAGTATTGAAGGAAATTGAAGAAAAGAGGATACCTCAACCTGTGGGAATAGACTTAGGAGTAAAACATCAACTAACGCTATCAAATGGAGAAAAATTCAACTGGTATATACCTGAAACTAAAAGACTAAAAAGACTACAAAAGACACTTTCTAAAAAAGAGAAAGGAAGTAAGAATTATCAAAAGATAAACCATCTCATAAAAAGGGAATGGGAATATATCAGCAACAAGAGGAAAGACATACATAATAAAGTCATCAGTTATCTCAAAAGGTTTTCTTTGATAGCGATACAAGATGATTCAATAAAAAGCTGGAAGGATGGGTTATTTGGAAAGCAGATACAGAACACAGGGATAGGAGGAATAACTGCAAGGTTAAGAAATCTTGCGACTCTTATTCCTGTGTTATTTGTAGATAGATATGAAGCTACCACTCAAACCTGTTCATTCTGTGGACACAGACAGGAGATTTTGCTGTCAGAGAGAACGTTTAAATGTGAAAGTTGCGGTAGAGAGATAGACAGGGATGTTAATTCAGCAAGGAACATTTTGAAGACAGCGATTGAGCAACTGTTATGGATGGTGAAAGTAGTTGAAAGAATAGGAGAAGGAAAACTCCTAAAAACCCTACCCGTGGACAGCGGGGAAGTTAAGCCTGTGGAGTGGGGAACTGTCCCACGATGAAGCAGGAAGCCCACCACTTTAGTGGTGGGAGGATGTCACTCTAATCATCAAATAGAAATTAAATTATAACTAAACAAAATCAATAATTAAGGTATTCTAAAAGCTTTCCATTATAATTGGGCATGACACTTTTCTTTGCGGAGGAAGAAGATGGTAACTTTCCTTTTCTTATTGTCTATAAGCATATTTATTATTGCTTATTTTACATATGGAAAGTTTTTAAGTAAAAAAGTTTTTAAACTCGATGATAAGAATAAAACTCCTGCTCACACTATGAAAGATGGTGTTGATTACGTTCCTGCTCCAGCTCCTGTTCTATTAGGACATCACTTTTCCTCAATTGCTGGTGCTGGACCTATTGTTGGTCCTATAACTGCTGCATCGTCGTGGGGTTGGCTTCCAGCTTTCTTATGGGTTCTTATAGGAAATGTCTTTATAGGTGGTGTTCATGATATGAGCTCTCTTGTGGCCTCTATCAGAAATAAAGCAAAGTCAATAGCAGAAATTGGTGGAATGTATCTTACTAAGAGAGCAGGAATAATATTTAAGCTTTTTATTTGGCTTGCTCTTCTTTATGTTGTTGCAGTTTTTATAAATGTTGCTCAGATTACTTTTAACTCCAAGATTCCTATCATCGAAGGTGGAAAAGTTGTTGAAATGATGCCTATTGGCGGGGGAGTAGCAACGTCTGCAATTATTTATATTTTCTTAGCTGTTATATTTGGATTTATCGTGTACCATAAGAAAAAAAGTCTTGGAATAACAACTGCTATTTTTGTTGTTCTTGTGTATCTTGCAGTTTATATAGGTCAACTTTTTCCTATTAACCTATCACCTGAGGCTTGGAATATTATCATGATTCTATATGTAGCTATCGCTTCCATTACTCCAGTCTGGATTCTTCTTCAACCAAGAGATTACTTGTCAAGTTTTTTACTTTATGGTGCAGTTTTAGGCGCAGGATTAGGAATAATTCTCTCTTTCGGAAAAGTAGATGTAAACATTCCGGCATACATGGGATTTAACTCTGACATTGGACCACTTGTTCCGCTTCTTTTTGTTGTTATCGCCTGTGGCTCAATTTCTGGTTTTCATTCTCTTGTTGGTTCAGGAACTACTTCCAAGCAGCTTGACAAAGAAACAGATGCCGTAAAAGTTGGCTACGGAGCAATGCTACTTGAAGGTATTGTTGCTGTAATGTCCATTATTTTTGTCATAGTTCTCTCGAGCTCCGAATTTGAAATACTTAAAAAGAACGTTGCTGCAATTTACGGTGAAGGAATAGGTAAATTTCTTAACGTTTTTGGTATTCCAGAATCTATAGGAATGGCATTTGGAATGTTAGCACTTTCTTCTTTTGTTTTAACAAGTACAGATACAGGTACAAGACTTGCAAGATATGTCTTTACAGAGCTCACAGGAATAAGAAATAGATACATTGCAACGCTTGTTTCTCTTATAATTCCTGCAATTTTAGTTTTTACAAAGTATGAAGATCCTATAACTCACAAGGTACTTCCTGTTTGGAAAGCCCTTTGGCCTGTTTTTGGAGCTACAAATCAACTAATTGCAGCATTAGCACTTTTTGTAGTTATGATATGGCTTATAAAAACAGGAAGAAAAAAATACTGGTTTGTTCCAGGAATTCCAGCAATATTTATGACAACTATTACAATTTGGTCTTTAACTATGCTCTTTATAAAGTGGAAGTTTACAGTTATAGGAGTTGCAGCTCTTATTCAAATTGTCCTTGCCCTTTGGATTTTCTACGAAGGTGGAATGTCTTTAAGAAAATTGAGGAGAGAAAACGGTGTTTAAAAATTTATTAGATAAATTCAAACTTTTTTTTAAAGGAGCTTTTGTAGATTCGTCTACAGATAAGCTTGAAGTAAAAGCAAGAAATATTAATGATAACTTACTTACAGTAGTTTTAAGCGAAAGACTTGGAATACCAAATCCAATGTATTACTACACAATAGAAATACTTCCTTACATTGCAAAAGATTTGAAAGGCTGGAATAGAAGGATGGCCGAAAAAAAGAGTATTATAAGTAGCGCTATTGGAGAAATAGGAGAACCTTAAGTGTTAAGTAAAAAGTTTTTCTTCTTTTCAGGAAAAGGTGGAGTAGGAAAAACAACAATTTCTTCTTCTGTTGCTTTATCTTTTTCTGAAAAGGGATTTAAAACTCTTCTTGTTTCTCTTGATCCTGCTCATTCTCTTTCTTTTGTTCTTGAAAAAGATGTAGGAGGGAAAATTAACCAAGTTTCTTCAAATTTATTTGCAGTTGAAATTGATGTAGAGAAAGAAATGAAAGATTATCTTAAAAGAGTAAAAAAAGAGGCTGAGAAAATCGTTAGTCCTGTAATCTTAGAGGAAGTAAAAGCTCAAATAGATTTAGCATTTTATTCTCCTGGAGCCTTTGAATTAGCAATATTAGATGTTATCTACAAAATAATTTCTGAAAATGAAATGTCTTACGACAAAATAGTCTTTGATACAGCTCCATCTGGATATACCTTAAGACTTCTTTCTTTGCCCCTACTCTTAGACAAATGGTTAGATCAGATAATAAAACTTAGACAGGAAGCTCTTAAGTATGAGCTATATTCAGATTTAAAAGATAAAAGAAAATTGACAGATGTTTACTCTGAAGATCCTGTTTTGTCTATCTTAAAAAGAAGAAAAACTCAGTTTGAAACTTTAAGAAAAAAGCTTTTTAATCTTAAGGAAACGCTCTTTGGAATTGTTACTAATCCCGCAGTCCTTCCCATCAAGATAGCAGAAAGAACAGTTAAAGAATTAGAAGCTTCAGGAATAGAAGTAAAATTAATTGTTTTTAATAGATTTCGTGGTAAGAGCTTAGATGAAGTAGAAAAAGCCTTTCCTAAAAAAAAGGTAATTATAATTTCTGAAAGGGAAAAAGAACCTGTAGGAATTAAAGAACTAAGAAAAATAGGTAAAGAGCTCCTTTTTCAATTTATGTAGATTAAATTAAATGATACTCTATTTAAGAATCTTTTTTAAAAAAGGAAGGTCTATGAAAAGAGTAGCCTTTTACACTCTTGGATGTAAAATGAACTTTCACGAAACTGCTTATATGGAAGAGCAGTTTAAAAAACGTGGATATAAGATTGTTGATTTTTCCGAAGAAGCAGACATATATATTGTTAATACTTGTACAGTTACATCTGTTGCAGATTCAAAGAGTAGAAAGGCACTAAGAAAAGCTAAAAGTAGAAATCCTAAAGCTCTAGTCGTTGCTACTGGTTGTTACTCAGAAGTTTATCCTGAAAAAGTAGAAAAATTAGAGGAAGTAGATTTTATTACTGGAAATGTTGAAAAATTTCAAATCGTTGATATAGTTGAAAAAAGGATTGAAGGGAAACTTCCAAGACTATATCTAAGGGGTATTTGGAAAGAAAATCAGTTTTATCCTCTGACAATTAGACACTACGAGGGAAAGACAAGAGCTTTCTTAAAAATCCAGCAAGGATGCGAACTTTTTTGTTCCTACTGTATTATTCCAAAAGCAAGAGGAAAAATGCTCAGTGAAAAACCTGAAAAAGTTTTAGAGCAGGTAAAGGAGCTTATTAATTCAGGTTACAAGGAAATAGTATTGACTGGAACTCACTTAGGAGGTTATGGTTTAGACCTTGAAGAAAGCTTAAGTCTTGCTAAGCTAATAGAAAAAATAGTTAAAATTCCTGGACTTTACAGGCTAAGGATCAGTTCCGTAGAACCTATTGAGTTTTCTGATGAGCTTATAGAAGTTGTTACGTCTTCTCCTAAGATTGCTCCTCATCTTCATATACCACTTCAAAGTGGAAGCGATAGGATTTTGAACCTAATGAAAAGAAGATATACTAAAAGAGATTATAAAACTATCGTTGAAAGAATACTTTCCAAAAATCCTGATATTTGCATAGGAACAGATGTTATGGTGGGTTTTCCAGGTGAAACAGAAGAAGATTTTGAAGAAACTAAAAAGTTTATAAAAGAGTTCCCATTTGGATATATTCATGTATTTCCTTACTCTCCAAGAAAAGGAACTGTAGCGTACAAGATGAAAGATTCTGTTTCATCCCTTGAGAAAAAAGAAAGAGCTGCAATATTAAGAGAAATAGGAAAAGAAAAGAGCTTAAACTATAGAAAGAAATTTTTAGATAAAGAACTTGAATCCCTTGTTCTTTCTAATCTTGAAGATGGAGATTCGGTTGTACTGAGTGGAAACTACATACGAATGATAGTTAAAGATAAATTAAAACCTGGAGAAATTGTAAAGGTAAGGCTAAAAGAAGTGGGAGAGAAAAGAGAGGAAAACTTTGGAATATTTGTAAACAAAAGCTTTTAATGGAGATGATATAAAAGATGTCACCCCCTGAAATTCGGGACTATAGTAAAGAGGCAACCTTTAAAGGCAGGAGGCTGGATTTTTCCCTGGGGAATAAGCCCCGTGCGTGGAGATTAGCCGATGCCTCCTGCCGGCTAATTATAGTGGCGGGAAGCGCCGTATTGGAGTATGGGAATAGTTCCGAAGCAGAGGTTGCAAAACACAAAACATATCAGGGGGTAGAGATGAAGGAGAAGGTAGAGAAAACACTGTATGTCGGAGTGGACTACCACAAAAACAGCTTTACAGCAGCTTATTTAGATTGTCTGACAGGGATACTTAATACCAAGAAGTACGAAGCAGAAGAGTTAGAGAAATTTAAAAATCACCTAACAACTTTTAGGAAAAAAGGATATTCAGTAAAAGTTGCGGTAGAAACCTTAACAGGAGTAACATTTTTTACGGAGGAGATAAGGAACTGCGTTGATGAAATAACTTACGTTAACACTAACAAATTTAAGAACATTCTAAAAGGTGTTAACAGTGCTAAAAACGACAGGATAGATGCAGAAACGATAGCCATTTACTATGAAATGGGCTTACTTCCGACAGTTTACGTCCCGACGAGAAAAGAAAAAGAGCTAAGGATAAAGATGAAAGAGAGAGATAGCTTTGTAGATATGAGAAAAGGGGTAATTAACAGACTTCATAGCCTATTGCTTGAATATGGGATAAAGACAAACAAGAGAGAACTCACCACGAAGAAAGGGATGGAAAGGATAAAGGAAGAAACGAAGAAGAAAGTGCCTCCGTCATTACGAGAAACGATATGGAGGCAAATAGAAACAATAGAATACTTAACAGATAAGATAAGAGAGACAGAAGAAGATATCAAGAGTTTTATAGGAGAAGATGAGGAGCTTAAGGGAAAGTAGAACTTCTAAAAGCATACCTGGAGTAGGAGATATAGTAGCTATAGCCTTTATATCTGCCGTATGTAACGAAGAGAGGTTTGAAAACGGAGACAAGGTAGCGGCTTATTTTGGACTTGTTCCTCGTGTTAATAGCAGTGGAGACGAAGTTAGAAATGGAAGGATAACAAAGAAAGGGGACAGCAGAACGAGGAACAAGATTATCCAGGCTACGAGAGCGTTATTGAACAGCAAGTTAGACAATTCAGTTAAAAGATTTTACGAAGGGTTAGTTAAGAAAGGTTTAGAGAAGAAGAAAGCGCTGATAGCTGCGGCGAGGAAATTGGTTAAAGTAATGTTCGCAGTTTTGAGAGAGAGAAGGCAATTTATGGATTTTGTTGAAAATAAATGCAACCTCTGTGTTGGGGGTTGACATCTTTCATAGGAGGAAAAAATGAAGGAGAAAAAAAGAATTTTGGAATTCCGGATAGAGAAAGATTAGTCAACTACTCCTCCCTGACGGAAGGAGCTTGTAGCTGATGCTAACAGGTAGCACCGCTACATTGGGACGGTTGACAGCGCCCCACTGGGAGGGATATACCACTCCCAGTCCCGACTTCTCCTCTTTGGAGAGAAGCCAGATAGTTTTTAACTATGTTCCTGCTGGCGTTAAGGTCAGCGTTAAGGGAGTAACTACAATGTTTGCAGACAAAGTGAGACTGGTCAATTCGGTTAGAACGAGAAATGTGTCCGCATCTGCTACACTTTTGAGAGGTGTAGCGTGCATCTACATAGACCACTCTTATTCCCTTAGCTTGAGCTTTATACTCTATAAACTGCTGGAGCTGTGCAAAGTTCCAGCTGTGTATCCAGCGTCTATTTTGCTTGTTAACCTTAATCCTTTTCCTGATTCCTTTGAGCTTCTCAAGGACAATTACTCCACCAGCAGGAACAAGGCTAACTATCTCCTTTGCTATCCTATGGTTAATAGCAGTCCGAAACCGTTTCTCCTTCTGGGAAAGTGTCTTGAGGTGCCTCTTTGCAGAAGGAGTGCCTTTGGACTGCAATCTCTTGCGAAGTGCAAAATATCTTTCGGAAACTGCCCTTATGTGTCCCCCATCAAAGAACTTGTTAATTTTTCCGTCAGGAGTAGAAACTACCGCAAGGTTACGGAGACCAAGGTCAACTCCGACGAAGTAGTTAACAGGTTCTACATCGGGGAATTCCTTTTCACAGGTAATGTTGAGAAAGAACTTTTTAAGTCTCTTGTCATACTTGAGATTCGCAGAAGTAACTCTCCAGTCAAGGTATTGCTTGAAGTAATCAGGAACTTTTACCTTAAACTTCTGTCTTCCTTTAACGGTAGCGAGGGAGGCTTCTTCTCTTTCCAGCCAAACAGTATAGGAACGCCTATCATAACGGATAGCAGGATTGTTGCTCTGAGGACATTTGCTTTTGAGTCCTTTCTTCTTTCTCTTGATTGCAGATTTGAGGCTTTCAGTAGCTACAACCCTTGCAGAAATAACGAGTTGAGAAGGGAGAGAGGTTTTTTCTCTTACCGTGTAATAGGTAAGTTTGTGGAGCTCAATCCCGTTCCAAGTTTTTGTACTCCAACCAACTTTACAAGTATAGTTGTAGGCAAACTTATACTGCTCAATGGTTTCAAGGAGCGTTTGTTTCTGTTCTTCAGTAGGTTTAAGAACAAGTTTAAGAGTGCGTTGCAGTTTCATATTCATATATTACTTCAATACCTGTTCATATATTACTTCAATACCTGCAAACTTTCAAGTGCGGTCTCTTCCTCTCCCTGACGGAAGGGGTCTCCAACCGCAAGGAGGAAAAAAGATGAAAGAGATTAACTCTCAGGTAAAAGATGATCTCAAGAATTATTTCCAGGATAGAGACTACGGAGTAGTAGCAGTTCCAAAAGAAGATGCTATTAGAGCTCTTGTTGTAAAGACAACAAACTTATGTGAGATTGCAAGACTTAGACACAAAACATCTCCTATTGCTACCGCCGTCTTAGGAAGAGCTCTAACAGGAGCTATTTTATTAACATCTCTACTAAAACACGGAACAGAACAAAGAATTCTTTTGAAGATTGAAGGAGATGGACCTATAGGTCTTGTTGTTGCCGAAGCAAATGCAAAAGGAGAGGTAAGAGGATTTGTTCAAAATCCTAATGTTCCAACCTTTACAAAGAAAGTAAACGGAACTAAGAAGTTTGATATAGCAAAAGCAGTTGGAAAAGGAACGTTAACTGTTGTGAAAGACTTTGGTTTTGGAACGCCCTATGAAAGTACAGTTCCCTTAGTTTCTGGAGAAATTGCTGAAGATATTGCTTATTATTTATTGAAATCTGAACAAATTCCTTCTGCTGTTTCTTTGGGTGTTCTAGTTGGAGAAACAGGTAAAGTCGAAGCTGCCGGAGGTTTCCTTGCGCAACCTTTACCTGGTGTAACAGAAGAAGCAATTTCAAGACTTGAGGAAAATGTAAAGAAGATGCCACCTATAAGCACTTTAGTAAAGAATGGCAAAAGACCCGAAGATATTGTAGAAATGTTATTTGAAGGATTTACTCCAAACTTACTTGCTCTAAAAGAGCTCTCTTTTAAGTGTAAGTGTTCAAAAGAAGTGGCAGAAGGAGGTATATTAGTGTTTCCTGAGGACGAAATAGAAGCACTCATTAAAGAGGGAGGAGTTAGTATAAAATGCAACTTTTGTAATGAGGAATACTTCTTCAATAAGGAAGAATTAGAAAAGATACTTGAAGAAAGAAAAAAGAATACAAATTAAATTGCATTAAAGTATAGAGTTTGCCCCCTTAGGGGGCAAAAAGACTTAAAGATGTTTTTGAATGTAATCGATAGCATCACCTACTGTTTGGATCTTTTCGGCATCTTCATCAGGAATTTCAATACCGAATTCCTCTTCAAGAGCCATAACTAACTCTACAGTATCAAGAGAATCTGCTCCCAAGTCCTCAATGAATGAAGCCTCTGGAGTTACTTCGTCTGGATCAACTCCAAGTCTATCTGCTACGATTTCCTTAACTTTTTGTTCGATGTTTTCCATCTTCAAAACCTCCTTTTTCTTTATTTAGCTAAGTGTGGAATTATAGTCAAACCTTTAGAAAAGTCCACCGTTAACATGAATAACTGTTCCGGTAATATAAGAAGCCATATCTGACGCAAGGAAAAGACAGACATCTGCAATTTCTCGTGGATTTCCTTCTCTTTTAAGAGGAATTGACTTTATAAGTTCTTGCTTAATCTTCTCTGGAATTTTTTCTGTCATATCTGTGGTTATATATCCAGGAGCTATACAGTTCACTCTTATTCCTCTACTTCCTAACTCTTTTGCAAGAGATTTTGTAAATCCAACAAGAGCAGATTTTGTGGCAGAGTAGTTAACCTGTCCTATGTTTCCTGTAAAGCCTACAACTGAAGAAATGTTAATTATGTTGCCAGCTTTCTTCTTTATCATTGCTGGAACAACAGCTCTTGTAACGTTATAAACTCCGTTGAGATTTGTATCAATAACGCTATCCCAATCTTCATCTTTCATTCTTAAGAAAAGAGTATCTTTAGTTATTCCTGCATTATTAATAAGAACATCTAGCTGCCCTTCTTTTTCAAGGATTTCAGCAACTACTTTTTTAACTTCTTCTCTGTCAGTAACGTTCATCTTAACACCGTTAACACCGATTTCTTCTGCAACGTTTTTTGTCCTTTCTTCATTAGTTCCTGTAATATAGACAGTTGCTCCAACTTCTTTAAATCTTTCAGCTATTGCTCTTCCTATTCCGCGAGTACCTCCTGTTACAAGAACAACTTTACCTTTCAACTCTTCCATCTTTCCTCCTTCTTCTTAAACTATTTTGCTGCATCAAGTCCAATACTACCTATAACCGAAAAAAGTGTAACAAGAATCACAGTTTTTATAAACCAGTCAGTGTTATCAATGATACCTGGATAAATTCCTAAAACTAAAAGCGAGATAGCAGAAACAGTTAAAGAAATAAAAAAACTTGTAACTAATCTTAAAGGAAGAAATCCTGCAAGATTTTGAACTTTCCAGTTTCCAAGATTTGAATAGTTAATAAAAATGAAAAGCCCAAAGATTATTAAAATCAAAAGAATAAAAGCATGAAGCTTTGACATGGCTTTTGAAATTTCCCATATGTCAGCATTTGCAGCAAACGGAAAAGCTAAGATAATTGCACCTGCTATTTCTTGAATGAAATCATTAAAATTGAAACGTTTCTTTTTGTTTTCGATATTTTCTGCTACTTTAGAAATCTTTTTATCTAAGGATATGAGCTCTTTTTCTATCTTTTCTATGTCTCTCTTTTCCAACATCTTTCCATTATAAATTCAAAATAGTTTTTGGATTGTAGAAACCAAAAAGTGAAAATTTATTCTTCTTTTCTAAAATTTCAGCTACTGCCCCTTTTTTAAAAGCTATTCTATTAGGACTTATACAGGTTAGTTCATTAAGAAAAAGACTTAAATCTGGTTCATGTCCAACAAGAATGAGATTTCCTTTGTGTTTTCTTATTACTTTCATGTAACTTTGAGGTTCAGCATCGGGCAAGAGTTTATTTTCAATAATGACTTCTTTTCCTAAAGTTCTTGCTAAAATCTTTGCAGTTTCTAAAGCTCTATCACATGGACTTGAAATGATAGTTACTTTCTGTGGGAGGATATCTAAAAGCCATTTTGAAAAAGCTTTAAATTCCTTTATTCCTTTTTCGGTAAGAGGTCTTTTACAATCGTCTCCTTCCCAATTTTCTCTTTTTTCGGCTTTTCCATGTCTAACAAGAAAAATTTTCCTTACTTTATCTGTCTTACCCATTTTTCAAAGTACTCCTGTGAATTAAAGTTTCTTTCCTTTGGTCTGATATAGCTACCATCTGGCATTAAAATTCTTGCTTTTGCAGTATCTCTTAACTGGATTTCAAGAATATCTCTTAATTTCCTCTTTAGTTGGAAATTTTCTATAGGTACAAGCGTTTCTATTCTTCTATGAAAGTTTCTTGGCATCCAGTCAGCACTGCTTATAAAGATTTTTTCTTCACCATCAGCTTTAAAGTAGAAGATTCTTGCATGTTCTAAATACTTACCAACTATGCTGATTACTCTTATGTTTTCACTTACTCCTTTAATTCCAGGCCTCAGGCAACAAATACCTCTAACTATTAGATCTATTTTCACTCCTTCTTGAGAAGCTTTGTAGAGAGCTCTTATCACATCTGGATCAACAAGGGAATTCATCTTTGCAATTATTCTTCCTTCTTTGCCTAGAGTTGCTTCTTCTTCTATCATTTCTAAAATCTTTGACTTTAAGTTTACTGGAGAGATAAAGAGTTTACTAAGATTGGGAGGATGAAAGTAACCTGTAAGAACATTAAAAATCTTTGAAACATCTTCTCCGATTCCCGGTAAAGAAGTCAAGTAACTTATATCTGAGTAAATTTTTGCTGTTTCAACGTTATAGTTTCCGGTACCTAAGTGGACGTATCTTTTTATTCCGTTTTCTTCTCTTCTTACAATCATTAAAAGTTTGGCATGTGTTTTAAGACCTGGAATTCCGTAGATTACGTGTACTCCTTCTTCTTCAAGTCTCTTTGCCCAAACTATATTACTTTCTTCGTCAAAACGTGCTTTTATTTCAACAACAGCTGTTACTTCCTTTCCTTTTTGAGCAGCTTTACTTAAAGCTTCAACTATAGGAGAATTCCTTCCTACTCTATAAAGAGTTTGTTTTATCGCAAGAACGTTAGGATCCTCTGCAGCTTCCTCAATTAGCTCAACAATAGGATCAAAGGATTCATAAGGAGGGAAAAGAATAAATTCGTGACTTTTTAATGCATTAAAGATGTCAATGTTAAATTGAGGTGGATAATAAGGAACATAGGGAGGAAACTTTAAATCAGGTCTATCTATCTCTTTGTAAAGACTCCATAAATCAGAAAGATTAAGAGGCACTTCTAATTTATAAATGTCGTAGTCTTTTATTTCTAGTTCATCTTTTAAGAAATTGAAAATAAATTCTGATCCTCCATTTATTTCCAATCTAACCGGCTTTCCAAATCTCCTTTTTCTAAGCCCTTTTTCTATTTCTTCAAGGAGATCATCAGCTTCATCTTCTTGGATGATGATATCGGCATCTCTGGTTACTCTAAAAGTTGCAATGCTCCTAATCTCTTGGTTAGGAAATAGTTTTCTAATGTGGTGAATTATTAAGTCTTCAAGATAAAGATAATGTTCTTCTTTTTCCTTCTCTTTCAGTCTTATAAATCTTGGAAGGACTTTAGGAATAGGAATTACGCCAAACTTTAAATCCTCAGATATCATTTCAACAATTATGTTGAAGCTAAGAGAAGGAAGGTGGGGAAAGGGATGAGTAAGGTCAACTGCAAGAGGGGTTAAAACAGGGTAAACAAATTCTTCAAAGTACTTATCAGCCTTTTTTTTCAAATTTTTAGGTAGTTCAGAATATTTATGGATGTAGATACTTTCTTTTTTTAGTTCGGAAGTAAGTTTTTTATACTGAAGTTCTGTTTCCTTTAGGAGTTGTTTGGTCTTTTGAGTTATCCTTTTGAGCTGTTCTTTGGGAGTTAAACCATCAAAAGAAGGTTTGTTAATATTGGCAGAAACCATCTGTTTAAGACCAGCAACTCTTATCATGAAAAATTCGTCAAGATTGGTAAAGAAAATAGCAATAAACTTTAACCTTTCTAAAAGAGGATTATTTAAGTCTTCAGCTTCTTCTAAAACTCTTCTATTAAACTCAAGCCAACTGAGCTCCCTGTTTATGTAGAGTTTTGGATTGTTAAGATTTATTCCTTTTTCTTTCTCTTTAACAGATTCCATCTTCAACTACCCTTTTATAAACTATTCCCTCTCTTATTCCAAACTTGGAAATAACGAGCTCTTTCACTTTAAATATATCCATAAGCTCCAGTACAACTACTGAAGCAACTGCGACTGTTTTAGCTCTTTCTATAGAAATTCCAAAGCTCTCCATAATTTCGATAGGTTTCATCCTCTTGATTTTTTCTACTACTTCTTTTAGCTGCTTTCTCTTAAAGCGTCTTCTTCCTAATATTTTCCTTAAAGGTCTTATACTTCCTCCAACTCCTATGAGAATTTCACTTTCAAAGTTTTCAAAATCGTAGGGATTTACATAGTCTCGAACCATTCTTCTTATACCTATTTCATCTTTTATTAATCCGTTTTTAACAAAGTCTTTAAAAGATAGTGTTCCAAGTGGATAACTCCTACATGAGTTTGGTTTTGATTCAACAATATCACATATTTCTAAACTTCCACCTCCAATATCAAAAAAAAGACCCTTTTTCACTTTTACATCTAAAAGAGCTCCCAGGGAAGAATAGTAAGCCTCTTCCTCCCCCGAGAGCACTTCGATATCAAAGTATTTTCTTAGTCTATCTATAACCTCTTTACTGTTTTGAGCAATTCGCAAAACATAGGTTGCAAAAGCTATGGTGCAGTCAGGCTGGAGCTCTTCAACTTTTTCCCTAAAGTCTTTAAGAATCAGCTCAAGCTTTAAAACTCCTTCTTCTGAAAGTTCTTTATCTTTTAGGTAGTTTAAAAGCCTTGCGTAGAGAGAATCAGAAAAAATTTTTTCTAACTTTTTTCCTTTTACTTTATAAACAACAAGCTTAATGGTATTTGAACCTATATCAATAACAGCTATCTTTTTCACGACTATTCCTCTTTCATGAATTCAAGACACTTTTCAACTTCCCACTTACTGCCAATTATGACAGGTACTCTCTGATGAAGGCTTTGTGGAACGATGTCAAGTATTCTTTCTTTTCCAGTAGTACCGATACCCCCTGCCTGCTCTATGAGAAAAGACATAGGACTTGCTTCATATAGGAGTCTTAGTTTTCCGTTTGTATTCTTCTTATCTGCTGGATAGATAAATATTCCTCCCTTAAAAAGAGTTCTATGAACATCTGCGACCATTGAACCGACATATCTAAGAGTGTATTTCTCTTCTTTTAGATATTCTGTAAATTTCTTAAGTCCTTTACTTGTCCACTTATTTTTGTTAGCTTCATTGATTGAGTAAATTTTTCCTTTTTCTGGTAGTTTGATTTCGGGATGAGAAAGAAGGAAATTTCCAGATTCTATATCAAGTGTAAATCCAACTACTCCTTTCCCAAGAGACATTACAAGCATTGTGCTAGGGCCATAAATAACATATCCTGCTGCAAGTTGTTCTTTTCCTGGCTTTTTAACAGAGTCTTTATGAATAGAAAAAATTGTTCCTATACTAACGTTAACATCAATGTTTGAAGACCCATCAAGCGGATCAAATGCAACTGCATAACCTGAATTAGAAAAAACTATACATTCTTCTAATTCTTCTGATGCAACCTGAGAAGCCTTGCCACAGTTTTTTAAACTTTCAAGAAGTATTTCATTAGCAAGTTCATCAAGCTTTTGAACTTCTTCTCCTTGAATGTTTGTCTTACCAGCACTTCCAAGAATATTCAAAAGGCCTGCCTTTCTAACTTTTCCAGAAATTTCTTTAGTTGCAGAAGCAATTTCGTTTAAAAGAAGGATTAGATCATCATCAAGATGTGGAATTTCCTTTTTTACAGAAAAAAGATATGTGGTGAACGGAACTGCCATTGTACCCTCCTAAGAAAAAGTTTTTCCTAAATTTTATCACTATCTTTCTATTGTTAAAGTTTTTATTCTCTAATTCTATTAGAAAATTTCTATAAAAAGACAATTTGAAGTTTAGAAAAACATGTAGCTTATCAAAAAAACATTTGATAGAATTAGTAAAAATTCTATAAGTAAAGGAGAGTGCGATGAAGAAAGGATTAACTTTATTAACTCTTCTCCTTTCAGCAACTGTAGCTTTTTCAAGTTGCGGAAAGAAAGAGGAAGAACAAAGCAAAGTTGAAAACAAAGCTCCTAAACCACTTACTGAACTTGCTCAAGAAAATAAAGGACCACACGGCCAAATGCCTCCAGGACACCCTCCTATGGAAGGCTTACCTGAAGGACATCCTCCTATAAATAACATGCCTCCAGGTCATCCTGGCCATTCGTCTAATAACTTAGAAAAAGAACTTGCAGCAATGCACCCAGGAAAAAATATGACGAAGATCGACAAACCAATTAAAATACCTGAAGAAGTTATAAAAACTTGGAAGTATGCAACTATTGAAGTAGTTGATAAAACCACAGGAAAAGTCGTAAAGAAAGAAAAAGTTACAAAAGATTCAGATGTTAAGTTTCAAGATCTTGAAATAAAGGTTCTTTACATTGTTCCTCATCTTGTTTACGATCAGCAGTATACTTCTGGTTCAAATGAACCTAACAATCCTGCTGTTATTGTTGAAGTTAAGTCTAATGGAAAAGTAATCTATGCAGGTCCTATCTATCAAAAGTTTCCTACAATGTACAACATAAAACATCCTAAGTATGAATTAAAGCTTGTTGCTATATCAAAAAGTTAAAAAATTTTTTTATCTTTCTTCCTAAATCCCCCAATGGGGGATTTCATTTTTTCTTTTTATCTCGTTTTTCCTTTTCCCCTTCCTATGTAAGAAGAAAGTTCTTAATTTAAGAATTAGAACATTAAAAGGGAGGGAGTCATGCCCGTTAAAGATCTTATTCAGCGAAAAGTTGTTACTATCGAACCTGAAGACAGTGTAATGCTTGCTGCTCAAAGAATGAAAGATAAAATGGTCGGAAGTCTTGTCATTTTAGATGGTGATAAACCAGCTGGAATCATTACAGACAGAGACATAGCAATAAGAGTTGTTGGAACGGGAAAGACCCCTAAAACTCTTGTAAAAGAGGTAATGACAAAAGATCCTATAACTATAAGAGAAGATGCATCATTTTTTGAGCTTACGAAAGCTTTTAGAGATGCTGCAGTCAGAAGATTAATTGTTGTTGATAAAAATGGTAAACTAATAGGACTTATTTCTATCGATGATGTTTTAGAGCTCCTGACAACCGAATTTGCAAATCTTATAGCTGCCATAAGAGGGTAGAGCCATAGATGAACTTAAGAGTAGAAACTCCAGTATTTGAAGGGCCTCTGGATCTTTTAATTTATTTGATAAGGAAAAGGGAAGTTAGCATTTACGACATTCCGATTGCAGAAATTACAGAAGAGTTCCTTAACTACATCCACAGTATGCAGGAACTGAATATTCCTCTTGCTTCTGAATTCTTATTAATGGCTGCTACCTTAGCAAAAATAAAGTCAGAAGTACTTATACCTCGGGAAGAAGAGGAAGATCCTCGTAAAACGATTGTTCAGATAATAGAAGAGTACTTGAAGTCAAAAAAAGCTGCAAAGGAATTAGAAAAACTTGAAGAAAAAGCTTCAAGATACTTTACAAATGATCCGTCCGATTTGGTTTTCCAATTCCAAGAAAAGATAAAAATTGCTAACACAGTAGAGGATCTAAAGAAAGCATTTGAAAATCTTTTAACGAAAGATTTTCAACCAAAGATTAAAGTAGGAATAAACCTATCTAGCGAAGCGTTTAAGGTTTCATTAAAAATAGAAGAAATTAAAGCTTTAATGAAAGAAAAGTATTTGATTCCTTTTTCTAAATTTGTAAAAAAGAGCTCTTCTAAACTTGAGTTAATAACCTACTTTCTTGCTGTATTAGAACTTTCTAAGTTAGGAGAAATTTCCACCTTTACAGATGGAGAAGAGATATTTATTTCAAGGCTTTTTAAGATTAACTTCGGTAACATTCATCTTATGGAAGTTTTTGAGTGACTTTTCTTTTTGAAAAAGACTCCACCTTCCATCGTTATAGAGATAGTTATAGAAGAAATAATTAGTTAATACCTTTTTTACATAACCTCTTGTTTCTGCAAAAGGAATATAAAAATCTACAAAAATTACTAAGTCGTAAGGAGTTTTTATAGTTCCAAATCTTTTTAAGGCTTTCTTTATTCGTGTTGGACCTGCATTATAAGAAGCAGCTGCAAGAGGGAAAAGCTTAAACTGCTTTATAAGTTCACTAATGTAAAAAGAACCAAATTCGTAATTTACTTTCGGTTTAAAAAGATCGGTAACTTTAAAGTCCTTTACTTTAAGTTTTTGGGCTATGTACTTTCCAGTAAACGGCATTATCTGCATTAAACCTATGGCACCTGATCTTGAAAGAGCAAACTGATCAAATAAACTTTCTTGCCTTGCAAGGGAAAGGGATATTAAGTCATTTTCAAAAATGGGATGCTTAGGATAAAGTATGTGGAGAAGATAAGGATACTTTTCTAACTTTTTTCGATAGAAAGTAGCTTCTTTAATTGCTTTTTTATAATCACCACAAAGATGGTGAGCAAGAGCAACAGAAGGCGATTTTTTATTAATGAAACTGATTACATCACATCTTCCTCTTTTATAAAGATACTTAATTCCTTCCTCATCTATAAATTCTACTCTTGGTAGTGATTTGGCTGAAAGCTTTATGCTATTTGAATTAAGAAGTAGAGAATAAAAATTAGGAACATTGTTATTAAAACTTTCTTTTTTTCCGTAAAACTTCCTCAAGAGAGCAACTTTCCAAGCCTTATATTTTTTACCTTGAAGATTAGATAGTTTCAAGAGAGCTCTCTTTATTTTTCCGTTTAAAACGAGATATTTAACTTGATATTCATTAAAAAGTTCCTTATCAAAATCTTTCACGATTTTTAAAGTTTTTCTGAAAAAACTTTTGTCACTATATAGAAATCTATCAAGAAGATAGATAGATAGATTCTTTTTTAAGTATGCTGGAATGTTAGAATCCATTGCTTTTTTAAAGTAGAAAAACTTTTCAGCAGAGGAATCTGAAAGGTGAGTTAAATAGAAGAACTTTTTAGGCTGAGAGGAAAGAATAAATTCCTTTTTTGCTAATTCTTTTTTTCTTTGCTTCATGTAAAGGATTCCCTTTAAGAGATGATAAAACTCCTTTCCTTTTAAGTAGTCAAGGTAAATTTCTGCAATTTCAAAATTTCTTTTCCCAAGAGCAATTTCTATTTTTTTCTTCAAAACTTTAGGAGCAAAGAGATATTCTGTATTTCCACTATTTAGCGTAAGTATCCACTCGTCAAGGTCGTTAGTTTTAGAAAAAACTAATTTGAAAATCTTTCTTGCAATTTTTTCGTCTCCTACCTTTTTATAAGCAATAGCTTTTTCTACTGCAGCATAAGGATTTTTAGGAATTTCTTTTATTTTAGTTAGCTCTTTAAACTGCTTTTTTTCAAAACAAGAGTTAGTAAAAAGCAAAAGTGCAAGTTCTTTGAGTTCTGTACTTTTAAATTCTCTATAAAACTGAAGAGAGCAAAGCTCTTTGGAAGAGCTAAGGGCTTTTAGAAAAGCTTTAGCTTGCTCCTTAGAAAGAGCAAACGAGTTTGATATAGATGCAAAGAAAAGTAAAAGTATAATTACCACAACATTTTTCATATCGTTAAAATTATAACCTTTTTGGAGAAGATATGGAGTTTAAAGTTTTAGCTACAGATGGCAAAGCAAGATATGGAAAGCTCAAGGGAACACATGGAGAAACAGAAACTCCTTGTTTTATGCCTGTAGGTACCTTAGGAGCTGTTAAAGGGGTTACTTGGAATGAAATCTCTGAAATGGGTTACTCTCTTGTTCTATCTAATGTTTATCACCTTTACTTAAGACCTGGAATAGAAGTTATTGAAAAAGCAGGAGGTCTTCACAGGTTTGTTAACTGGAATGGTTTAATACTAACAGATAGTGGTGGTTTTCAAGTATTTAGTCTTGGCAAGCTCATGAAGATTTCTGAAGAAGGCATTTACTTTAAGTCTCATATAGACGGTTCTGAACATTTCTTTTCTCCTGAGTTGGTTGTTGAATTAGAGGAAAAAATGGGAGTTGACATTGGTATGGTTCTTGATGAGTGTACTCCTTATCCTGCAACTTATGAGTATGCAAAACATTCTATGGAGAGAACTGTAAGGTGGGCATTAAGAAGTATTAAAGCAAGAACGACAGATAAAACTGCAATTTTTGGAATTGTTCAAGGTGGAACTTATGATGACTTAAGACTAAAGTGTGTAGAACTCTTAAAAGGACTACCATTTGAAGGATTTGCTATAGGAGGACTAAGCGTAGGCGAACCCAAAGAGGAAATGTACAGAATTACAAAGCTCGTAGCCCCTACTCTTCCAGAGGAAAAACCTCGATATTTAATGGGAGTTGGAAAGCCTGAAGATATCATAGAAGCGGTTGAGGCTGGAGTTGACATGTTTGACTGCGTAATTCCAACAAGAAATGCAAGAAATGGAACTTTATTTACATCAAGAGGAAAAGTAAACATAAAGAGTGCTAAATACAAAAATGACTTTTCACCATTAGATCCAGAATGTGATTGCTATACATGTAGAAACTTTACAAAAGCTTATCTAAGACATCTTTACGTTTCAAAAGAAATAAACTCTGCCATACTCAATACCATTCATAATCTCTACTTTTATAACAGACTTATGAAAAAGATGAGAGAAGCAATAAAGAATGGAGAGTTTCAAGAGTTTAAAAAGGAATTTTTTTCAAAGTACTTAACTTTTTAAGAAATCAAGAACTTTTTTCATATTTTCGGGAAGATCTATTTCAAATTCTATCCATTTTTCAGTTCTTGGATGTTTAAATCCAAGATAGTAAGCGCAAAGAGCATGCATCCTCATTTCGTCAATTAGTCTTCTTAAAGTCTCATCTTTTATACGAGAAGGCTTATAACCATAAGTTTTGTCTCCAAGTAAAGGATGACCTATGTGGGACATGTGAACTCTAATCTGATGGGTTCTACCTGTTTCAAGCTTACATTTGATATCTGAAACGTTATGAGTTGGAAAACTTTCCAAAACCCAATAGTTTGTTATTGCTTCCTTTGGAGATGTAGTGTTTGGAGAAAACTTTTTCCTATCAAACTTGTCTCTTCCTATTGGGACAACTATTCGATCGTGCTGTTTTTCGAAAATACCAAGAACAAGAGCTCTATAAAACCTTCCAACCGTCCTTCTTTTAAACTGTTCTATAAGTGACTGTTGAGCTAAGTCATTCTTAGCTACAACTAAAAGTCCTGCCGTGTCTTTATCTAGTCTATGAACGATTCCTGGCCTCAAAGTTCCATTGATTCCTTGAAAGTCTTTGCAGTAATAAAGAAGTGCGTTTACAAGAGTACCTGAGTAATGTCCCGGAGCTGGATGAACCACAAGTCCTGCAGGTTTATTAATTACTATTACATCTTTATCCTCGTAAACTATGTCAAGAGGAATATTTTCAGGTTGCAAGTCCAAAGGAATTGGTTCAGGAATTTCAAAAGATACTGTCTCTCCTTCTTTAACCTTATAGGAAGGTTTTTTAACAATCCTTCCATTAATACTTACTTCACCATCTTCTATGAGATTTTTGGCCTGAGAACGTGAGATATCGGCAATAGAAGCTATAAACTGATCAAGTCTTTTTCCTTTCTTTTCACTATCAACTACAATTTCAGGCATTGCTTCTCCTTGCCAAGTTTTAAATCTTTAATTTAAGCTTTTGAAAGCTATATTTAATCCAAATCAACCTTAAAGGAGATATCTTTGAAGCAGATAAAATGTCCAAATTGTGGAAAAGAAACTACGTGGAAAGATAATCCTTATAGACCTTTTTGCAGTGAAAAGTGTAAGTTAGCAGACTTATCAAAATGGCTTAATGAAGAGTATACTCTTTTTTCGGAGGAGCCTGTAGTTGAAGAAGAAGCTGACTCCCGCTCTTAAGCAGTATTTAGAGTTAAAGGAAAAGTATAAGGATTCTATTTTAATGTTCCGAATGGGTGACTTTTATGAAATGTTTTTTGAAGATGCAGAAATTGCCGCAAAAGAGCTAGAAATTGCCTTAACTTCAAGGGCATTTGGAAAATCTTCAGAAAAAGCTCCAATGTGTGGAGTTCCCCATCACGCAGTTGAAAGCTACATAGGAAAACTTGTTAGGAAAGGTTACAAGGTCGCAATTTGCGAACAGTTGGAAGAACCTAAACCAGGAAAGAAGGTTGTTGATAGAGGTGTTGTAAGAGTCATTACTCCAGGAACTTACTTTGAAGATGAAAATGAAGATAGATTTTTACTTTCTATCTATCCAAATAAGAATAACTTTAGCATTGCTTGGACAGAACTCTCAACGGGTGACCTTTACTTTGCAACAGTCAATAGAGAGGACTTAAAATCAATTCTTTCAAAGTTTAAGCCAAAAGAAATTATCGTCCCTGAAGGTTTTTCAGGGTATAAAGTTATAAAAGAAGTACTTCCCGAAACTCTTATACAGGAAAAAGAAAAAGGATACTTTGAAGTAAAAGAAACGAACTCTCCTGAAGTAGAAAGTAAAAGTGAAAAGAGAGCTCTTTCAGGACTTTTAGAGTTCATTGAAGAGACACAACTAGATTTTACTCCCAAAATAAAACCACCTAAAAGATACACCGGTGAAAAATACATCTATCTTGATCCGCAAACTCAAAAAAATCTTGAACTAATTGAACCAATAGCTGGAAAACTTGAAAGTGCTTCTCTTTTTGGTGTCTTGAACAAAACAAAGACGGGAATGGGAAGAAGACTTTTAAAGTTTTGGATTTTGCATCCATTAAAAGATAAAAAAGAAATTGAGGAAAGACTAGATGCTGTAGAAGAGTTAAAAGATAGCTTCTTTGTGGCAGACGAAATTTTAGAACTCCTTTCAAAAGTCTACGATATAGAAAGGCTTCTTTCAAAAATAACTTCTGGAATAGCTTCTCCCAGGGACTTAGCTTCTTTTAGAAATTCCTTAGGAGTACTACCGGATCTAAAAAAACTTTTAGCAGACTTCAAATCCTCTTTACTTTCTCAAATTTACAAAAATTTTGATGATCTATACGATATTTACTGTGAACTTGAAAGGGTTCTTGTTGAAAATCCACCCTTTACTTCAAGAGAAGGAGGATTAATCAAAGAGGGAGTAAATCCGGAACTTGACGAGTTAAGAAGAATAAAAAATGAAGGAGAAAAGATTCTTAAGGAAATAGAGGAAAGAGAAAGAAAAAGAACAGGTATTTCGAGTCTGAAAATAGGTTTTAACAACGTTTTTGGTTATTACATAGAAGTATCAAAGGCAAATCTTCATCTTGTTCCTGAAAATTACATTAGAAGGCAGACTCTTGTAAATGCAGAAAGATTTATCACACCAGAACTTAAAGAGTTTGAGGAAAAAATTCTTTCAGCTCAAGAAAGGATAGAAAAAATAGAGTATCAGCTTTTTGTTGAGCTTAGAAAGTTTGTTTCAAAAAATGCAGATAGAATTTCAAAAACTGCAGAAAAAATTGCTACGATTGATGTTCTTCTTTCTTTTTCAAAAATAGCAAACGAAAGAGGGTATACAAAACCGAGAGTAACAGAAGGTTATTCTATAAAAATAAAGAATGGAAAACATCCAGTTTTAGAAAAATTCTTGGAAGAAGATTTTATTCCCAATGATACAGAATTAACGGAAAAAGAGTTTATTTTAATAGTTACCGGTCCCAACATGGGAGGAAAATCTGTCTTTTTACGCCAGACCGCTCTTATAACTATCATGGCACAGATTGGTTCCTTTGTCCCTGCAGAAGAAGCAGAAATCGGAATAGTTGATAGAATCTTTTCAAGAGTAGGTGCTGCTGATAATTTAAGCAAAGGACTATCTACTTTTATGATGGAAATGGTTGAAACTGCAAATATACTTCAAAATGCAGGAAAAAGAAGTCTTATAATACTTGATGAAATAGGAAGAGGAACAAGTACCTATGACGGAATGAGCATAGCTAAAGCTGTTGTGGAATACATTTCTGGAAAAGTTGGAGCTAAAACACTTTTTGCAACCCACTATCATGAACTTACAGAACTAGAAGGAAAAGTTAAAGGAGTAAAAAACTTTCATGTTACGGTTGAAGAAATAGATGAAAAAATAGTTTTTACTCACAAAGTTCTTCCAGGAGCTTCTGAAAAATCTTATGGAATTCATGTTGCAGAGCTTGCAGGTCTTCCGAAAGAAGTCATAGACAGAGCAAAAGAGATTCTCTATCAGCTTGAAAGAGGAGGCAAAGAGCTCCCACTCCTAAGACTTGCAGAAGAGAAAGAAACTTCTTGGAGTATAGGACTTGAAGAAAAGTTAATAAAAGAACTAGAAGCAATAGAAATTTCAACAACTACCCCTTTAGAAGCTCTCATGATACTTTCAAGGCTAAAGGAAATTGTAAAAACAATAAAGAAAAAGTAATATTAATTTTTTTGGCTTCTAATTTTTTAAAATTTCTCTAAACCCCTGAGAGTGTTTGAAAAATCATCCAGACAAAGAACAAAACTCCCATGTTAAAGAGGATAAACTTAGCTAAAACAAACAGTTGAGCTATATGAAAGCTCTTTGTTTTCTCGTAACTTCCAACATCCTGCTTAACTTCTCCAAAAATACTCTCTATCAGTCCTCTAAACCTGTAAATTTCATCAGATTCTAAAAGCTCTTTGCATTTAAGCCTAATCTCAGATTTAATTCCCTTCCTTAATGTTTCTCTCACCTTTATGTAAGGCTTTAAGCCTGCTAACAGAACAAGCTCAATAAACTTAATGCTGTCATAAGCTTTGTCTCCTAAAAATGGCTTTCCTTTCAAAGCTCTCCATATAAATCCCCTTTCGTTTAACCACCTAACTATTTTCTCTCCAAGTTTCACTTCCGAAGCGTAACTCTCTCCAGGTAATGCAGTAAGAATGAACCTTTTTCCATCTTTTAGATGAACGCTTAATACAACAACTTTAACGTGGCTTTTTACCTCCTTTATCTCTTTGCCTCTTAGAATTTTCAATGGATAAATCTCATTGTATTTGAAGCCAGTTCCATCTATTATCAGAAATCTTAGTTCTTTATGATACTTCCCTAAGAGTCTTCGAGAGACAAAGTTCAGAAAATCTACAAGGAGAATGGAAGGTAGTTGCTTGAGTCGGTAATAATAGGTTGAAAAATCAGGAATATTCTCTCTTCCAAATATCTGAACTGCCAAATATTCAAGGTCTCTGAATGATAGGTTCCAGGCTACTTGGAGGAAAAGAAGGGTAAGAATTATCTCGTCAGGGTATTTCTTGGGTCTTCCTCTTTTGGTTTTAAAAGGATATAAATATACCAGTACAGCCTGTCCTCTCCGGTTCATGTATGTTTTTGATAGGTTGAGTACTTTGTGGAAATTTAGTCTTTTCGCTTTCATACCGGAGAGGATAGGCTTTTTTCTTAATTTTGGCAATTTTCAAACACCCTCCCTAAACCCCTTGACAAATTCTCATTCTGAATGTAAATATTGCCTGCTTTCCCGCAAAACTAAAATAGGAGGTAAGTATGAAAACAGTAAGCTTGAAAGCTACCCGAAGAGAAAAGACAGGAAAAGGGGTAGCAAGAAAACTGCGCAGGGAAGGCCTTCTACCAGCCGTTATTTACGGTGGTGGAAGACCAGAGGCAACACACATAGCCATTCCTGCCAGTGAAGTAAGAAAGATTAAGCACCATCACGGTCTTGTTAAGTTAGACCTTGATGGTGAAGAGAGAATTTGTATTCTCAAGGACATCCAGTACAACTGGCTGGGTGATGTACCTATCCACGTTGACTTCCAAGAAGTCAAGTTCGGAGAAACTATTACAACAGTTGTTGAACTTGAGTTTGTTGGAACACCAATAGGTGTATCTGAAGAAGGTGGTGTTCTTGAAATCATGAAAAGAGAAATTGAAATTGAAACTCTTCCAAGAGCTATTCCTGAAAAAATTGTAGTTGATATTTCCAACCTTCATGCAGGAGATGCTCTTCACGTAGGAGAGATTTCTGTTCCTGAAGGAATTAAAATTGTAGATAACCCTGAAGAAACTGTAGTTGTAGTTGCTGAACCTGAAGAAACTACAACAGAAGAATCTGAAGAGACTGGAGAAGAATGATAAGATTGATTGTAGGGCTTGGTAATCCTGGAAAGAAATACGAGAAAACCAGGCACAATGTAGGCTGGATGGTTTTAGACCGTTTAGCTGAAGTGCTTGGTACAGATTTTTCAAAGGAGAAGTTTAAAGGAAAGATTGCTGAGCTAAGGAATGATGATGGTAAGAAAATTTTTCTCCTAAAGCCAATTACGTATATGAACCTTAGTGGGGAAAGTGTTGGAGAACTTGCAAAGTTTTACAAGATAAAACCAGAGGAAACCTTAGTAATTTACGATGATCTTGACCTTCCCTTAGGAAAGCTTCGTCTGAGATTAAAAGGAAGCAGTGGTGGCCATAAAGGAGTGGCTTCTATAGAGCAGTGCTTTGGAAGTCAAAACTTTTCGAGACTACGAATAGGAATAGGAAGACCTCAAACAAAAGAGGAAGTTGTTAATTATGTGCTATCTCCCTTTAGAGAAGATGAATTAGAAGCTTTGGGTAAAGCAATAGATAAAGCAGTTAGTTGTTTGAAAGAGGTTATCAAAAAGGGAGATATCGACAACAAAATCATGAGTAAATGTAATTAATGGAGGTTGAAATGAGAGAATACTACTATGAGATGGTTTATATACTTAGACCAACCATGTCTGATGAAGAAATTGAGAAAGGAATAGAAAAAGTTAACTCATACGTTGAAAGATACAATGGAGAAGTTCTTCACATTGATAAATGGGGAAGAAGAGAGTTAGCTTATCCAATTAATGACTACGATAGAGGATACTACGTTTTAGAGTACATTAAAACAAACGATAGGGATTTTGTTAAAAATATGGAGAACTTCTTTAGAATTAATGAAGATGTAATTAGATTTTTAACTTTTAGATTAAAGCCATCTGAGGTCAAGGAACTTAAAGAAAAACTTGGAGCAAAAGCTGAAACCGCTCCAGCTGCTGCCGAAGAGTCTAAGGGAGAAGAGTAATGGCTAACCTCAATAAAGTATTTCTTATTGGAAGATTAGTTGCTGATCCTCAACTATCTCATACTAATACTGGAACGCCTTTTACAAGGTTTAGAATAGCAGTTAATAATCCCTATAGAGACAGAAGTGGTAATTGGCAGGAAGATACGCTATTTATTGACATTGTTTTGTGGGGAGATGCAGCTGACAGAGCTGTAAGTAGATTCAGTAAGGGATCTAGAGTCCTTGTAGAAGGAAGATTAAGACAATCTAACTGGGAAACAGAAGAAGGTGAAAAACGTTCAAGAATTGAAGTAAGAGCAGATAGAGTAGTTGGACTTGATCCCAGAAGAGAACAAAACGAAACCTTAGATGAAATCGACGATATTGAATTTTAAGGAGGTAAATAATGAGTAATGGACTTCCACAGAGAAGATTTGTAAGAAGAAGGAAATATTGTAAGTTTTGCGCTGAAAAAATAGAGAAGATTGACTATAAGAACGTTGAACTTCTTAAACCTTTTATTTCTGAAAGAGGAAGGATTATTCCAAGAAGAATTTCTGGTGTATGCTCAAAACATCAAAGACAGCTTGCAAGAGCAGTTAAAAGAGCAAGACATCTTGCATTACTCCCATTTGTGAAGATAGACTAATGAAAAGCTTTAAGTTACCAGCTTTTTATGTTTTGTTAATGATTATAGCGGGATTATTAATGGGCGTAGAGGCTCTTATGCCTCTTGCCCTTGGTTTTTCTTTATTCATTCCTGCTTTTTCCTATCTTGCTACGAAAGAAATAGGATTAGTAAGAACTCTTTTATTATCTGTTATATCAGTTGGTAGCATTGTTTTCTTCGGAAACTGGAAAGCAATTTTTGATATTTCTGCGTTTTCTTTAATAGGAATATTAGCTAAGCTACTAAAAGGAAAGTTTAAGTTAGAAAATCTTATTATTATCTTGTCTCTGATTTCTTTTGGGGTAACCGTTTTAGAGGATATTCTTATAGGACTTCCTGAAGAAGTTAAACAAATTCCCTGGTTTTCTCAAGTTAGATGGGGAATTTACTTTCTTTCGTCAATTGTTATATCTACAATTAGCGTAGGAATAATAAGCTTGATAGCAAAAGAAGACTTTGGTTTTAAAAAGCTTCAATTTGGATTTTGGGTTATACTGCTCTTTTTATTATCTGGTTTTTTAACAATTTTAAAGTGGTTTCCTGAGTTCCGTCCTATTGGAATAAACATATTTCTTGGAGTTTTAGGCTTTTTTGTTGTTCAAGGATTTGCCATCTTTTCTTATTATGTAGAAAGGTTTTCTTTCTGGATTAAATTTATCACTTTCTTTGTAATTGTATTTTTCCCAGCAATAGCTTTGATAGCTTCAATTGTTGCAGGAATTTTTGATTATTGGTTTGATTTCAGAAAACTAAAGGGAGGTGAAGAAAATGGAAGTAATTCTACTTAGAGATATGGAAAATCTTGGAAAGGTTGGAGATGTTGTAAGAGTAAAGGATGGTTATGCAAGAAACTATCTCATTCCTGAAGGAATTGCTCTTCCTGCGTCAAAGTCTAATATTGCAAAAGTGAGAAATGAGCTTAAAGCTCTCCAAAGAAAAGCTCAAAGACAGCTTGAAAGATATAAGGAATTAGCTGAACAATTATCTTCTACAAGAGTTGTTATAGAGCATGAAGCTGGAGAGGAAGGAAAACTTTTTGGTTCTGTAACAACTTCCCAAATAGAAAAAGCTCTTCATAAAGCTGGTTTTGAAGATGTTGAAAAAAGACAAATTATTCTTGAAAAACCGATTAGAGAAACAGGTTCTTACGAAGTAAAGATTCATCTATTTAAGGACATTGAAGCTACTATAACTGTTGATGTAGTTCCTCTCAATAAGTAACCTTTGCCCCGTTTGGGGCAAACCTTATTTAGGAGGTTTGCCATGGAGTTTGTAGGAAGACATATAATGATGGATGCTACTGTAAGGGATATAAGGAAAATAAATGCTATTCAACCTATTTATGATTATATGGAAGAAATGGCAAGACAACTTGATATGACCTTAGTTTATCCTCCAATTGTTGCTAGATTTCCATTTGCACAATCTGAGCTTGAACAGTTTGTTAAAAAACTCTCTGAAGAAAATGTAAAAAGTAGAACTTTAGAGTTCATGGAAGAAACTTTAAAAAGAAGAGCAACTGAAGATAGCGGAGTTTCTGGAGTTTCAATTTGGCTTGAAAGCCACTGTACAATTCATACTTGGCCTGAAGAAAAATTTTTCAGCCTTGATGCTTACAGCTGTAAAGACTTTGATCCAATGGTTGCTTTTGAACTTACAATTAAGTGGTTTGACGTTGAATATGCATCTTTTGTTGATGTTGAAAGATACATTGGAGGACCTTGCGTAATAAAAGCTTACGAGTATAAAAATGGAAAACTAAAACCTTGTGAACCTTCAATCCCTACTAAATAACTCAAGAGCTCTTTTATAGACTTCATTCTTAGGGAGACCTGTCCTTTGACAGGCCTCCTTAACGGTAGTCTTAAGAGAATTTCCTTCTTCTTTTAACTGAAGTAAGATTTCATCTAAGCTTTTTTCATTTTCATTTTCTTTCTCTTCTTTTGAAGGATAGAATAGAAGAACGAATTCTCCTTTTAATTTATCTTCTAAAGTAAGTTCGTTAAGTAGTTTTCCTGGATTTCCTTCCAAAAATTCTTCATTTAGTTTAGTAATTTCTCTATAGATACCAATCTTTTTCTCTGGAATCATTTCTTTTAAAATTTTAAGAGTTTTTTCAAGACGATGAGGAGACTCGTAAGCTACAACGGTATAAGGTAGCTTTGAAATTTCTTTTATCGTTTTCTTAAGCTGTAATTCTTTTTTAGGCAAAAATCCAACAAAAAGAAACCTATCTGTTGGAAAGCCTGAAGCAGAAAGAGCTGCAATTACGGCAGATGCTCCAGGTATTGGAATAACATCGATTTTCTTTTCTCTTGCAAGACTCACAATTCTATAACCTGGATCGCTAATACAGGGAGTACCAGCATCAGAAACAAGTGCAATGTCTTTTCCTGATAAGAGTTCTTTAATCAACTTCTTTGAAACTTTTCTTTCGTTGTGTTCATGGTACGGAACAAGTTTCTTTACAGGAATTTTGTAATAGTTAAGAAGTTTAATAGTTCTCCTTGTATCTTCACAGGCAATCAAATCAACTTCTTTTAAAACTTTCAGAGCTCTAAAAGTTATATCTTCAAGATTTCCAATAGGAGTTGCAACGATGTATAGTTTTCCTATCCTCTCTGAGCTATGCATTCGATCTCTACCTCTGCACCTAAAGGTAAGTTAGAAACTTCTACTACTGATCTTGCAGGTTTAACGGGACAGTCTTTTAAGAACTCTTTATAAATTTTATTAAACTCTTTAAATTTAGTTATATCCTTTAAAAAAACCGTAACTTTTAAAATGCTGCACTTACTTGCTCCTACTCTATTTAAAATAGCTTCAAGATTTTTTAATGCTTGTAAGACTTGTTTTTCAAAAGTTTCTTCAAGTTTTCCCGTTTTTGGATTTATTCCTATCTGCCCAGCTGTGAAAATTAAATTTCCTGATAAAATTCCCTGAGAGTAAGGTCCTACAGGTTTTGGCGCTCCGCTTGTATTTATTATTTTCATAGTTATATAACCTCCTAATGTATTAAATACTTTTAAAACAAATTTAACAAAAAGAGTTGAAAATCTTAATTTGTAATCGTATATTATACGTTAACTAAAGTAAAATCATAATTCTGATAGTCTAATATGGTAATCATTCAGAAGTTTGATTTCTGAATAGAAATCATTTATAATTAATAAAATCACTAATTGGATGTAGGAGGAATTATGGCAAAAGAAGAATTAATGCTTAGTGATGAAAGAATAGAAGAAGGTGCAGAATGTTTAAAAGCTCTTGCATCACCGGTAAGATTAAAGATTCTCTTTACACTAAAAGAAAAACCTATGTGTGTAACAGACTTAGAACAAGAGTTAGGAATTTCTCAGTCTTCATTATCTCAGCATTTAAGGACTCTTAGGTATAAAAGAATAGTTGCAAAAATGAGAAAAGGAAACAAGGTATATTATACTATATCCTCTGAAGCCTTTAGGGAACTTCTTAACATACTGCCTCAAATAGCTTGTTTTAGAGGTCAGTAAATGTTTAAAAATTTCTTCAGAAAGAAATTGATTAAGGAGCAAAAAACACAGTCTCCTGTTCCAACAGGTCTTTGGATTAAGTGTGATAGCTGTAAATCTCTTCTTTTTAAAGGAGAACTCGAAAGTAATCTTATGGTATGTCCTAAGTGTGGTTATCACTTTCCTGTTCCTGCAAAGGATAGACTTTATATGTTGTTTGATAAAAGTACTTACGAAGAATTGGATACTGACCTTGAGCCCAAAGATATTTTAGAGTTTGTAGATAGGAAATCCTATAGTCAAAGATTAAAAGAAGCTCAGGAAAAAACTGGATTAAAAGATGCTGTGATAAATGCTAAAGGAAAGTTAGATGGTAAAGATGTTTTGATAAGTTGTTTTGATTTTCGTTTTATGGGTGGTAGTATGGGCTCGGTGGTCGGCGAGAAGATAACGAGAAATATAGAAAGGGCTGCAGAAGAAAAGGTTCCCTTTATCTGCATTTCGGCTTCTGGTGGTGCTAGAATGCAGGAAGGAATTGTATCTTTGATGCAAATGGCAAAAACATCTGCGGCCCTTACGCGCCTTGAGGAAAGGGGGGTTCCTTATATCTCCGTCCTTACTCATCCAACAATGGGCGGAGTATCAGCGAGCTTTGCTTTCCTTGGGGACGTGATTATTGCTGAGCCTAAGGCTCTTATTGGTTTCGCCGGTCCCCGAGTCATAGAACAAACTATTAGACAAAAGCTTCCTAAGGGTTTTCAGCGTTCAGAGTTTCTTTTAGAGCACGGGCTTATTGATATGGTTGTTGAAAGAAAAGAGCTTAGGAATACTCTTTCAAAGCTAGTGGATCTATTGGGATGATGAAGGAAGGAGGATTTAAATGGTAGACAATACAGATAAAGCCCAAAGACTTGCAAGAACAATAGTTGCAGATTTTTTTCTCTATAATCAAGATAAAATAGATTCTGGCCTTAAAAAGGATAATTTATTTGAAATATTAAAGGGAGAAATTGAAGATTCTGTAAATTTCTTTAAGGAAAGTGTAAAGGGTAGGAACTTAACAGTTTTCTGGGACGTACTTTTTAACAGATTAATGCAAAGAGAAGCAAAGCTGTTAGAAGGATAATGATAAAAAGAAGTTTAAAGCTACTTAAAGGTAAGGTAAAAAATAAAGAGTTAGTTAAATGCTATGGTCTTCCTGGAGGATCAAAGGGTTTTATCTTAAAGGAAATCAAAGAGTTAATATCTTCCTTTCTATTTTTAGTTCCTTCGGAAGTAGTAGCAGAGTCAATAATCGAGGACTTAAAAAGATTTGGCCTTCGAGTTATTTATCTTCCAGCTTGGGATGTACCACCTCTTGATATTTCATCTCCTTTATCTCTTTATCAATACCGTAGACTAAAGTCTCTTTACCAACTTCTTTCAGAGCCCTTTAACGTGCTTCTTTTAACCCCTCACTCTCTATTTCAAAAAGTGATTTTACCTGAAAACTTAATCGAATATGTTATTGAGATAGAAAAAGGGAAGGAAATAGATTATTCGTTAATTCCTAAAAAGCTTACAACTTTGGGTTATAAAAGAGTAGATAGTGAACCTGAGGAAGGAGAATTTTCGATAAAGGGAGATACTCTTGAGTTAGTTAGTCCTGAGGGTGAAAGATTAGTTGCTGAGTTTTTTGGAGATACTGTTGAAGAGCTCTATTTAAACAAAGAAATAATAGAAAAGTTCGTAATCATTCCAACTTTAGAGCTTTTGCAGGATAGAGAAAAACTAAAAAAGTTAGAAGAAATATATCCAGGAGTTGTTGAGCGTCATTTCCTTTTAGGAGAAATCAGCGGTGCGGAAAAACTATTACCCGATGTTTTTGAACTTGTTCCAGTAACAGAATATATAGGAGGAACTCTTCCTGCTATCGTTTTTGAACCAGATCAAGTAAGGACAACAGGAGAGACATTTATAAAGACTGTTGAAGAAAATTTTGAGCTTTTAAAAAAGGAGGGTATTCCTTCCTCAAAACCGGAAAAGTTTGTTTGGAAAATAGATATAAAACCTATAGTGTCTATATATGATAAACCTGTTAAAGATGGAATAGACTTTGGGATTAAACCTCTTCCTTCTGTAAACGACGAAAACATTAAAGAACTTTTTAAATCCTTAGAAGGTTTTAAAGTTAAGCTTTTTTATACTTCAGAAACTTTAAAAATAGAAGCAGAAAAGCTTTCTAAAAAATTTGGACTAGACATTCAAATTGAAAAGGGAGTTTCATCTGGAAGTTTCAAAATAGACGAGAGAAAAGAAGCTTGGTTAACTGAATCTGAAGTAGTTTTTGAAACGGCTAAGAAAGAAGATATAACAACCTTAGAACCAGGAACTTTAGTGGTTCATAGAGATTATGGAATTGGAATATTTCAAGGGATAATCAGCAGAGTAATAGGAAATAAGACTTTTGATTTTATAGAGATTGAATATGCAGGTGGAGAAAGACTCTATGCTCCTTTTACCCAGATAGATAGGATTTATAAGTATTCAGGATACAAAGGTAAATCTCCAAAACTTGATAAGCTTGGGGGAACTTCCTGGAAAAATCTTGAAAGAAAGATAAAAGCATCTCTTATAAACTTTGCTAAAGAACTAGCAGAACTTTACAAAGAAAGAAAGAGCGCAAAAGGAGAAAAGATTTTAGGAGATGAGAATCTTCTAAGAGAATTTGAAAGGCGTTTTCCATACAAACCTACTCCTGACCAGTTAAAAGCAATCAGAGAAGTTTATAAAGATATGGAATCAGAAAAACCTATGGATAGACTTATTTGTGGAGATGTTGGTTTTGGAAAAACAGAAGTAGCAATGAGAGCTGCTATGAAAGCAGTAACAGATGGTAGACAGGTTGCAGTCATAGTACCAACTACTATACTTGCAGATCAGCACTACAGGACATTTAAGAAAAGATTTAAAGGTTTTCCTGTGAAAATAGAAGCAATTTCCCGATTTAAAACAAAAAAAGAGCAAAAGGAGATACTTGAAAAACTAAAAAATGGAGAAATTGACATAATTATTGGAACTCATAGACTTACTCAGGATGATGTGGAATTTAAAAATCTTGGTCTTTTAATAATAGATGAAGAACACAGGTTTGGTGTAAAAACAAAAGAAAAGCTTACAAAGATAAAGAAAAACCTCGATGTTCTTTATCTTTCTGCTACTCCAATTCCAAGAACTCTTTATTCTGCTTTATCAGGTTTTAGGGATATCTCCGTGATAGAAACTCCTCCTGTAGGAAGAAGAGGAACAAAAGTTGTTGTTTCGAAATACTCAGACAGAATTCTCAAGACTGCAGTAGAAAGAGAGCTAAAAAGAAACGGTCAGGTATTTATAGTTCAAAACGATATAGACGAACTAGAACCTTTAAAAATAAAAGTAGAAGAAATGTTTCCAAATATTCCTGTTGATATTGTTCATGGACAGATGAAAACTGAAAAAATAGAAAAAGTAATGCACAAATTTTTTGAAGGAGATATAAAAATTCTAATTGCTACCTCTATTATTGAATCTGGTCTTGATATTCCTTCAGCTAACACTCTTATTGTAATTGGTGCTGAAAGATTTGGACTTTCCCAACTTTACCAGCTAAGAGGAAGGGTAGGAAGAGGTATTGAAAAGGGTTACTGCTATCTTCTTACATCTTCAAAAGGAAAACTTACACCAGAAGCAGTTAAAAGACTTGAAGCAATGAAGAAAGTTTCACCTGTAGGTGGTGGATTTCAACTTGCTATGAAAGATTTAGAAATTAGAGGTGCAGGAACTTTACTTGGTCCTAAGCAAAGTGGATTTGTTAACACGATAGGTTTAGACTTATACTTGAAACTATTTGAAGAAGTAACAACTGAAAAAGAAGAAGAAGACGTTAAGATAACTGTTCCATTTGAAGCATTTATTCCTGAAGACTATATAGAGGATACGAAGGAAAGATTAAGAATTTATGGAGAGCTCTCTAAAAGCGAAAACCCTGAAGAAATCCTAAGTGAAATAGAAAAAGTTCATGGAGCCATTCCCGATCCTCTCGTAAATATATTCAAAATTATGAAGATAAAAAAATTAGCAAAAGAGATAGGCATAAAGGAAATTACAATGACTCCTTCTGGAAGGCTAGTTATAGTTTTTGGTGAATCCCCTAATATTCTTCCTGAAAAACTTGTAGAATTTGTAAAATCTAAAGATGCAACTTTCACTCCAGATAAAAAACTTTACATGGAAGCTGAAAATTTAGACAAGATAATAGAAATTCTTGAAGAGATGATGAAAGGATGAAAAGATTATTTATAGCTATTTCTGCTTTAGTAGTATTATTAACTTCGTTCTCAACAACTACTTTTGGTGAAACAAAAACTCAAATTTCTCAAATAGACAAAAGAACAAAAAGGAATTTCTTTAGAGCTGCAAAAGAGGGAGACGTAGAAAAAGTGAAAAAACTTCTCAAAAAAGGAGTTCCCATTAACATTACAGATAAGTTTAAGTGGACTCCTCTATTTTATGCTATTGATTTTAACAATATAAAATTGGTAAAGCTTTTCATTGAAAAAGGTGCAAATATAAACGCAAAAGATTACTTTGGAGTTACTCCTTTACACTTAGCTACAATGAGAAATAACTTTAAAATTGCAAAACTTCTCATCAATCACGGTGCAAATATAAATGCCAAGGATAACTATGGCTATACTCCACTTCACTTTGCTGCCATCTATAATAGTTATTCTGTGGCAAAGCTTCTTATAAAAGAGGGAGCAAACGTTAACGAAAGAGATTTTTATGGAAATACGCCCCTTCACTACTGTGCAAGAACAAGGAAGGCAAGTTTAGTTGCAAAACTTCTTCTTAAAAGTGGTGCAGATGTGAAGATAAAAAACGACAAAGGTAAAACACCACTTGATGTTGCTAAGGAAATGAGGAACTATAAATTTTCAAAGCTCATTGCTAAATACGCTAAGAAAAGAAAAACTAAACAGAAAAGTTGATATCTAAAGCTGTAATCTTTAAAAATCCTAATTCTATACAAGGCTTATTATCTCCGTGAAAGTCCGAACCTCCGGTAAAATAAAGATCTAAGTCTTTACACATTTTCTTCAAAGTAACAACATCTGCAGGAATGTGTTTGTAGTGAAACACTTCTAGACCCGATATCTTTTCCTTCTTGGCATTTTTAAGAAAAGAATAAATTTCCTGATAAGAAATTTTCAAGGTAACAGGATGAGCAATGATAGCTATACCACCAGCTTCATCTATTAGTCGTGTAATTTCTCTGTAATCAAGTTTTTCCCTTTTAACTCTTAGAGAAGATAGAAAATCAATTGCTTCATCTCTTTCTTTGAAATAACCTCTATCTATCAAAACCTTGACTATATTTGGTTTTCCAAAATTTAGTCCATAAAGAGAAACCATTTCTTCATAACTTATGTTGTATCCTCTATCTTCAAGCTTTGATAAAAGTTCTTCATTTCTTTTTATTCTTGAGCTCTGAAAGAATTCAGTTAATTCTTTTATTGCCTTAGATTCAACATCAACATAATAACCAAGAATATGAAACTCTCTTTTACCTTTACCAAGGAATGTTGTATCTGCTGTAACTTCAATACCAGGAATTACCTTTATTCCTAACTTTTTTCCCTCTTCCACAGCTTCGCTTACACCAGAAACTGTATCGTGATCTGTAACAGAAAGTATGGAAATTCCTATATTTTTCGCTTTTTCCACTAATTTCTTAGGACTTAAAGATCCGTCAGAAGCAGTAGAATGACAGTGAAGGTCTATTTTCTGCATAAGAAAGCTACCCATTCTCCTTCTCCTGACTCTTCTAAGATTTTAAGTCCGCTTCTTTTTTTAAGAACTTCTTTAAAACTATCTCTCTGTTTTTTCAAAACTCCGGATAAAACGACAGCTTTTTTGGCTCTTTTCGCAATCTCTGGAATTAGAGGTTCTAAAAGGTGCTTTTCTATATTTGATACAACGATATCAAACTCATCTTTAACATCGCCAATACTTCCATGTATTACTTCTATGCCGAATACCTCATTTAAATTGCTATTAAGCTTTACTTCCTCAACTACTTCTCTTTGAATATCACAACCAACAACTTTTTTGGCTCCAAGTTTTTTAGCTAAGATGGAGAGAATACCACTTCCACATCCAACGTCTAAAAAAGAATCATTTGGCTTTAAGATTTTTTCTATGAATCTCATTGTAAGCTTTGTCGTTTCATGAGTTCCTGTTCCAAAGGTCTGCCCTGGATAAATGTAAATTGGAATTGCTCCTTTAGGAACTTTAAAATCGTTTTTCATCCACGAGGGAATTACCCAAATTTTTTCTGAGACCATTACAGGTTTAAAGTACTTTTTCCACTCTTCATTCCAGTTTTTCTCTTTTAATAAGCTTTCTGAAACTAAATACTTGGAGAGCTCTTTGGCCAACTTTATATCGCCGTTAAAATAAGCTCTAAATCTAACTCTTTCTTCTTCTGAAACAACTTCTATTCCAAGAGTTCCAAGAGAAAATAGTTTTTCCTCTAAAATTTCAAAATCTTCTTTAGATATCTCAAACTCGTAAACTTTATACTCCTTCATGATAAATCCTCTTTACTCGTGGACTGATATCACACATAATCTCATAGGGAATCGTTCCAGCTTTTTCTGCAATCTCCTCAAAAGTTAATTTTTCTCCACTTATTATGGCCGTATCTCCTTTTCTAACTTTTAAACCCTCAATAGAAACAATAGTCATATCCATGCAAATTCTTCCTCTTATAGGGCATCTTCTGCCATTTATAAGAACTTCTCCTTTATTAGAAAGGCTTCTTAGCAAACCATCAGCATATCCAAAACTTATTACAGCAACTTTTTCTTGCTTAGAAGTCTTATAAGTTTTAGAGTAAGAAATGGGAAATTCAGAAGGAAGCTCCTTAATGCTTATAACCTTTGCCTTAACTTCCATAACCTGTTTAAGATTGAGGGGGTAATCTGGATAAGGTTTAGAACCGTAAAGAGCAATACCAACACGGCAGTGAGTCAAAATTGAATCAAATTTTATAGGAATTGCAGCACTGTTATCGATATGGATTTTTATTTCAGGTTTTAATTGCTTAAGCTCAGAAGCAAAAGAGTAAAATTTTTTAAATTGTTCTTTTGTAAAGTCCAAGTCTTCATCTGCAGAAGAAAAATGGCTCATAATACCTTCTACTTTAGAGTATTTAAGTTCTGAAAGAAGTTCATTCCATTCATTTTCTAAAAAACCAAGTCTTCCCATTCCCGTATCTATTTTTACGTGAAAGGGAATATCGAGTTCTTTAACAAGTTTTAGACCTTCAAAATCAAAAATAACCGGAGTAAGTCTATAATCAACAGCTTCTTTATACCCTTCTTCAAGGTGAGAAGCCATAACAAGGATTTCTCTTCTTATTCTTGCTTCTCTTAATTCTTTTCCTTCTTCAAAAGTTGCAACTGCAAAGCCAGAAACATCTGTTTTATCCTCTAAAAACTTTGAAATTCTGACGCTTCCATGTCCATAAGCATTTGCCTTTACCACTGCAAAGATTTTCTTTCTTCCGGAAATCTTTTTAATTTCTCTGTAGTTATGGAAAAGCCTATTAAGATGAATTTCAGCCCACCTAAGCATTTCCTTCCTTCACTGTGCTGCGTGAGAAATTTCGCTTATTCTACCACCCTCTGCTATCATTTACCAGCAAACTGTGAACGAAGGAGGATACCGTGAGACCTGTAAGAGCCATTGTTTCAGTTTCTGATAAGACAGGAGTTGTGGAATTTGCGAAAGAACTTTCAAACCTTGGTGTTGAAATTATCTCAACCGGTGGAACTGCAAGACTTTTAAAAGAAGCTGGAATACCTGTAAAGGAAATTTCAGACTTAACAGGTTTTCCAGAAATAATGGAAGGAAGAGTTAAAACACTTCATCCAAAAGTCCACGGTGGAATCTTAGCAAAAAGAGACAGTAAAGAGCACTTAAAAGCTATGAAAGAGTTAGGGATTGAAAGAATTGATATGGTGGTAGTAAACTTGTATCCATTCAAGGAAACAGTCGCAAAAGGCGCGAGATTAGAGAAAATAATTGAAAACATAGATATTGGCGGTCCAACAATGGTTAGGGCTGCTGCTAAAAACTATAAATACGTTGCAATCGTTACAGACCCAAAAGACTATCCAGAGATAATAAAGGAGCTCAAAGAGACTGGAGAGATTTCTCTCAAAACCCGTTTCAACCTCGCAAGGAAGGCTTTTAACCTGACTGCTCACTACGATGCACTGATTTCGGATTTTCTCTACTCAATTGATGAAAACGGAGATGAGATCCAGTGCAGAGAGTTGAGAAATCCTCTAACAATTACCTTTGAAAAGGTTCAGGATCTGAGATACGGTGAAAATCCACACCAGAGAGGAGCTTTTTACAGAGAGGTTTTTGTTAAAGAACCTTGTGTAACAAGAGCTGAGAAGCTCCATGGAGAGAAGGAGCTTTCCTTTAACAACATTTACGACCTTGACGGTGCTTTGAACCTTGTCCTTGAGTTTGATCCGCAAGCAGATGGTATAGCCTGTGCAATTATTAAACACGCTAATCCATGCGGAATGGCACTTGGAAAAAGCGTAGAGGAAGCTTATGAAAAAGCTTTAAAGGTTGATCCTGTTTCTGCTTTCGGTGGAATTATTGCCTTTAACGCAAAAGTTACTTCAGAGGTTGCAAAACTTATAACAGAGAGATTTTACGAGTGCGTAATAGCTCCTGATTACGACGAAGGAGCTCTTGAAATTCTAAAAACAAAGAAAAACTTAAGAGTTCTTACTACTAAAGGACTTGAAGGCTTAGAAAGAAAAGGAATTGATTCTCCATTTGAATATAGAAGAGTGGTTGGAGGTCTTTTAGTACAAGATAGAAACTTAATAACAGTTGATCCCGAGAAGATAAAAGTTGTTACAGATAGAGAACCAACAGAGAAGGAGTGGAAAGATTTACTCTTTGCTTTCAAAGTTGTAAAGTGGGTTAAGTCAAACTCTGTAGTTTACGCAAAAGATGGTGTTGCAGTAGGAATCGGCGTTGGTCAAACTTCAAGAGTAGATTCAGCTCGCTGTGCAGCTGAAAAAGCAAAACTTATGGGATTAGATTTATCCGGTTCTGTTTTAGCCTCAGAAGCTTTCTTCCCATTTAGAGATAGTGTTGATGAAGCTGCAAAGGTTGGAGTAACTGCAGTAATCCAACCAGGTGGCTCAATAAGAGATAAAGAAGTAATAGAAGCTGCTAACGAACACGGAATGGCAATGGTATTCACGGGAATAAGACATTTTAGACATTAAAATTAAGGGGGCAAAAGCCCCTTCTTTCTATTTAACTATTCAACCATTTAGTATTTTTCTATTCAACTACTTTAAGACAACTTCTTTCCAGTAATTTCTAATTTCTGTTTTTACGTTTTCTGGAAGTGGAACGTATCCAAGCTTAATAGCTGTGTTATCTCCATTTGTAAATGTCCAATCAAAGAAATCAATTACAAGTTTGTTTTTTTCTTTCTTCTCTTTTGGAAGGAGAATTACACTTGCAGCCGTAAGTGGCCAGCTGTCTTTTCCAGGTTGAAGTAAGAGATTACCTTCGAGATAAAAGTGGCTTTTCATATTCCAGTTGGCATGTGAAGCAGCAGCTTTGAATGCTTCTTCTGTTGGCTTAACAAAGTTTCCTTCTTTTGTCTGGAGCTGAGCGGCAGATAGTTTGTTCTGAAGCTTGTAGGCATACTCAACGTAACCAATAGCACCCGGGGTTTGTTTAACGTAGTTTGTCACACCAGCGTTACCTTTAGCCCCAATTCCTGTAGGCCAGTTTACGACCTTTCCATACCCAACCTTATCCTTCCACTCTGGACAGATGTTGCTTAGCCAGTAGGAAAAGTTCCAAGTTGTTCCTGAACCTTCAGATCTGTGAACCACAGTAACTCTTTGGTGAGGCAGTTTGACGTTCGGGTTGTCCTTCTTAATCTCTTCATTGTCCCAGTACTTGATTTTACCCATGAAGAGATCACAAACTGCTCTGTTTGAGAGTTTGAGTTCTGTATCTCCAACACCAGGTAGGTTATATACAACTACGATAGAACCGATAATTGCTGGAAACTGGTAGAGTTTTCTTTTGTCAAGCTCCTGGGGTGAAAGCATCTTGTCTGAACCGCCAAAATCAACAGTTCTTTCTGTTACCTGTTTGATACCACCACCAGAACCAATTCCTTGATAATTTACTTTCACTCCTGTAGCTTTTTCGTAGTCCTTTGCCCAGTTTACGTAAACAGGATAAGGGAATGTTGCTCCAGCTCCGTTAATAACTGCTTTTGATTGTTCTCTACTCTCAACAGTAGTTTCTTTAGTATTAGAGTCACTTTTTTCTTTACTTCCACCAAAGCAACCAGCAAAAAGAACAGTCAGTGGTAGAGTAAGAGCCACTATAGCCTTCCTTTTCACCATTAAATTTCCCTCCTTTGGAATTTGAATAATTTTAATAAAAAAATCCCCCACGAGGGGGACAGTTCTGGAGATGTATTGATTCAAACCATGCAATTCAGAAATTTACTCTTCAAAAACAACTTCTTTCCAGTATTTCCTGATTTCTTTCTTAACACTTTCTGGAAGTGGAACATAACCAAGTTCCGAAGCGATTCTATCTCCGTTCTCAAAAGCCCAGTTGAAAAAGTCCACCACTCTCTTATTGTTTTCCATCTTCTCTTTTGGAAGAAGAATCATAGTAGCAACTGTTAAAGGCCAACTATTTTCGCCAGCAGCAAGAAGTATGTTTCCCCTGTTGTAAAAATGGGATTCCCAATACATACTTGCATGGGAGGCAGCAGCCTTAAAGGTTTTTTCTGTAGGTTTTATAAAGTTCCCAGCAGTGGTTTGAAGCTGAGCTGCTTTAAGATGGTTTTGAAGCTTGTAGGCGTACTCTACATAACCGATAGCTCCTGGAATTCTGCGAACGTAAGCAGACACTCCTGCATTTCCCTTTGCTCCCATTCCTGTAGGCCAGTTAACAACCTTCCCATATCCAATTTTTTCTTTCCAATCTGAACAAATGTGGCTCAACCAATAGGTAAAGTTCCAAGTTGTCCCTGAACCTTCAGACCTATGAACTACTGTAATTCTCATATGAGGAAGCTTAATAGTTGGATTGTCTTTTCTTATCAAGGGATTATCCCAATATTTAATTTTGCCCATAAAAATCTCGCTAACTGCCTTATTTGAAAGCTTCAATTCACCATCACCTACTCCAGGGAGGTTGTAAACCACAACGATAGAACCTATCACTGCAGGAAACTGGTAAAGTTTTCTTTTTTCAAGTTCTACGGGGGAAAGCATCTTGTCTGAACCGCCAAAATCTACTACTCTTGCAGTTATCTGTCTGATTCCTCCTCCAGAACCAATTCCTTGATAGTTAACCCTGATTCCTGTTGCTTTTTTATACTCTTTTGCCCACTTCACGTAAACAGGATAAGGAAATGTGGCTCCAGCTCCGTTAATCGTATTAGAACCAGCATTTACCTGCTGTGATCCTATAAGCACACTGGAAACCAATCCCGCTGCGATAAACATTAGTTTTCTTCTGGTTGTCTTAAACATTTTGAACCTCCTTCTCATTTTGTTTAAGCTTTAATTTGAATGGATTTCCTGGTGAAAATCTTATTGAAGCCACTCTGCATATGACTAATAAAAGAGTTGCTATAGAAAACGAGATAAGATTTTTAACTTCGTGCTGATAAAGACTTATTGTCAGCTCTCTAAGAATAAAAATAATGGTAAAATCAATAACTGTTGTTATTCTTATTCTTCTAATATTAATAAAATCTGTAATTCCTTTAACGAGCTCCACAAGAATGAAGATTGAAAAAACTCCTCCTATAACATTTTCAAAGATTTCGTCTATATGGGGATAACTACGATACGTTTTTATAAAAAGGTCTATAATTGAAAGGATTAATGCTGTAGCAAGGAAAAACTTTAAAGCTGTTAAGGTGATTCTAACAGCAATACCAAGAAAATCAATCTGAGCAATGTTGCCTATTCTACTTACCATCTATCAATCCTCAACTTTTTTAAAAAAGGAGGGGCTGGGGAGACCCCAACGAGCTATGAGAAAAGCACTTTTTACCACTTAACTTGAGCAACTGCCATAAGAGTATTTGAGTCACTTCCAGCATTGTCTTCAGCTAAGACTCTATCATGAGCTAAAGTAAGTTTGACATGTTTGTTAAGCTTATAAAATGCACCATAAACAAAATGTTTTCTAACAGAATTGTCAGCATCTGTATTAGTATCCCAATGGTCATACCTTGCAAAGATGCCAAGTGGGTATCCTGTAAATGGCTTAAGTTTAAGGTCTCCGTTTACTGAATATCCCTTTTGGGTTACATCATTACTATTGTAGTAATCATCCTTATCCCAAATATACTGAGCGGCAACTAAGAAATATGGGTTGTTGTAAACGGCATGAATCTGGTAGATGTGCCTATCCATATCTTTATCTTTATGATCAAAGGAGTGAACCGTATGTCCTGAAAGTGTAAACCCTTCAAAGAGATTTAAAGAAAGTCTTCCTTCTAAGGATTTTCCAAAGTGGTCGCTGTCTTCAGCTCCGTGGTAACCTTCACCGTTAAAGATACCGAATTCCCAGGAAGCTATACCGTATTTACCTTTAAAGTTTGCTCCAAGATCTGCAGAGTTTATAAGTCCTGCGCCGCTGTGGTTTTCTATGAGAGTTTCCTCCACATCCCTGTGGAGCCAGCCGTGGTGCTCTTCCCAGTCAATCCAAGGTCTGTGAGCTAAGCCAAGTTCAACACCTGTGTATGGGAGAACGTCTGCAAAGTAAACGTAAGCATATTTGAGTCTTGCTACATAGGAACCGTCCATATTACCACCAGAGTCTTTTTCTTGCTTAACATCTAAGGTTGTTCTAAAGTAATCCTTGTCGTTGAAGTATCCGCGAACTTCAAAGTAATTTCTTGTGATCTTGAAAGCGTTATTGTGGTTTCCGTTTTTAAGATCAACATCGTAATGGATGTAAGCTTTTCCTTCAATCTTGATTTTCTTGTCTTTTGAAACGAGAGGAGTTCCTTTTGCTGCTGGAACTTCGATTTTTACGGGCTTTCTACCTTCTCCTGGAGTAAGGTAGAGTCTTCCTTCCTCATCTACATAAAGTTGCTTTACTGGTACCCCCCCGATTAAAACAGTAGCATCTTTTGCCATGGATGAAGTTCCCATTCCCATCATTAAAAGAGCAGAAGCCAAAGCCAACGTTTTCTTCATCTTTTCCTCCCTTTTAAAGTTGAATAACTGGTCTAAGTGAAGTTTAAATCGGGAATTGTTAAGAAAGTGTTAAGAGAGAGGAATTTTTATGGAAAATGTTGTTCCTTTTTCTTCTTCAGATTGGAAGTCTATCTTCCAGTTGTGGTAATTGATGATTTCTTTTACGATGGAAAGGCCAATACCTTGTCCGTTACTTTCAGGAGACTTTACATATTTTTCGAAAATATGTTTTTTCAATTCTTCTTTTATTCCTTTACCTGTATCTTTTATCAAGATAACTACTTCTTTGTTGTTTCTTTTTAAGGTTATTTCTATTTTCCCCTTCTTAGTAAACTTTATTGCATTGTCTACTAAGTTTCTAATCATTTGTTCTACCAGTATCTTTTCACAGGGAACAACTATATCTTGAAGATCTATCTCAACTTTTAATCCCTTTTTTTCTGCTTTTTCTACTAAATCTTTTAAGGAATTTATTATCAAATCCTTTAAGTTGTACTCTCTAAAACTCTTTTCTATAGCTATAAGCTTATTTAATCCTGTTAAAATTTCTAACATCTGGGAAGCTTTTTTTAAAATTTCTTCAATAATTTCTTTTTCTGAATTGTCTGAATAATAAAGTAGATATTCTGCATTTCCCTTTATTACAGTTATCGGAGTACGAAGCTCATGTGAAAGCGTGGAAACTATATCCTTTTTTATTTTCTCTAACTTTTTCTCGCAGCTTATATCTTTTACTTGTACAAGAAAGATGTTTTCTTCAAGTTTTAATATTTTTACTCTGTAAAATCTTTCTTTTTCTTCTATTTCAAAATGTGATTTACCTAATTTAAGAGCTTCATTAAAGGCACTAATTGTTTCAGCAAATGGATATAAATCCCAAAGTTTTTTATAAGTTCCGAGTAAAAATCCTTTATTGTCTATAAAGAATATTCCATCTGCCGTCGATTGAAGTTTTAAAAGAAGTTCTTTACTCAAACTTATACCCAACACCCCAAACAGTCTTAATTCTATTTCCAAACTTTCCTAACTTATCTCTTAAGTGTTTTATATGAACGTCAATTGTTCTTTTGGAAACGTCTCTACTTTCCCAAACTTTGAGAAGCAGTGTCTCTTTCGAAACGGGAGTACCTTTATTTTCAAAGAGAATTTTAAGGACCTCTATTTCTTTCTTTGTTAGTTCTATTTTCTTGCCTTCTATTTCCACAAAATTACCATTAAAGACTATTTCCTTACTTTGAGTTCCTGATATAGTTTCTTTTCTTCTTAATAAAGCTCGAATTCTTGCAAGGAGCTCCTTTACTCCAAAGGGTTTAGTAACGTAATCATCAGCTCCACTATCAAGGCCTATAACTTTATCGTCTTCTTCAGAAAGAGCTGTAAGCATCAAGATAGGTACCTTAACCTTTCTTTCTCTTAAGAATCTACAAGTTTCAACTCCATTCATTCCAGGAAGCATTACATCAAGGATGATTAAGTCGTATTCTTTTCCATACTCGAATAATTCGTTAATAAGAGCTTCTCCTGTAGAGTAAACTTTTACGTAAAATCCTTCTTTTGAAAGAATTCTTTTTAGTAAGTTTCCTATTGAGATATCATCCTCAACAACTGCTATTCTAAACATGTTAAACAAATCCCTCTATACTACCTCTTCAACTATTAACTTACAGCTTTCATCTTCCTTAATAGCCCAAACGGCATAGCTTCCCTTAGGTAAATATTCCATAAATTTTTCATCTGTTATTCCATTCGCTTTTCCTCCTAAAGCCTTTATAACACCAGCAACGACTCCAACAAATACTGCTAGTTTGATACCATCTGCATCGTGGGGACACTTTTTAGCAACCATCTCGAGTCTTTTCTCAGAAACCCTATTTGGTACGAAAAGACCAATGGTTTCATCTCTAGTTATTTCTCTGGCAGCACTATGAACTATATAGTGAAGTTCAAGAACTTTTAAAAGATCTCCATCAGGAATTTCTGCAATGCCTTCTACAGCCTCTAGAAGACCAGGAACTGCAGCAGCTGTAGCATCTGCTAATGCATCGGATACAATTCTAAATCCAGCACTTCCAAAGTATTCTTCTGCTAACGTAGGAAGTCTTTCAAAGGCAAGTTTTCTAAAGTAAACTTGGTATGCGCGCAAGATTGCTTTAACTCTTTTATTAGCTTGAAGTTCCTCCATAGCCAAATATCCTCAGTTTAGTTTTTTATGAAATACTATCAAATCTTTTGCAATTTGATATTACTTTAAAATTGTTAAGAATTTGTTAAAAATTCTTAAAGCAATTTCAAAAGCTGATATAAAATACATTTGTATTCTTACTTTAAGGAGAAAGTAGTGTTATCTGAAGAATTCATAGCTGCTGTTGAAAAAGCCTTTACTATGAAAGGTTTCGATCTTACAGTGGAATTTACAGATATTGAAATGTGGGATGAAGCAATTTTTCATATTCAAAGTTTGTTATCTGTTAAGTCTATTTCTTATGTTTCTTTCCATCATACGTTTAAAATTGAATATTTACTGGAAAATGGTAACCTAATATCTATATCTTACAAACCAAGCTCTGGAGATTTCTATGAGTAAAGTTCTTGAAACAGCTTTGGAAGCTTCTAAAAAGGCAGCAGACATTTTAATGCAGTACTTTACAAAACTTAAAGACTCTCAAATAGAACTAAAGTCTAAAAACGATTATGTTACAGAAGCTGATAAAAAATCAGAGATGATAATTATTGAAACCATAAAGAAATCGTTTCCTCAACATTCTATAGTGGCAGAAGAAAGTGGTCTTTACTCAGGTGATGACTGGAAGTGGTACATTGATCCTCTTGATGGAACAAAAAACTTTATACACGGTCTTCCTGTTTTTTGTATTTCCATTGGAGTTGAGTATAAAGGAGAACTTGTAGCAGCTGTTATAAATGCACCCGCTCTTGGAGAAATATTTACGGCTGAAAAAGGAAGCGGTGCTTATTGTAATGGCAAGAAGTTACAAGTTAGTAAAAGGAATTTTGAAGAAGCTTTAATTGCTACAGGTTTTCCCTTTAGGGGAAAAGATTTTCTTGATAGATATCTTCTTTGCTTTAAAGAGGTTTTTTGGAAAGTTTCAGGTATTAGAAGATGTGGTTCTGCAGCAATTGATTTAGCTTATACTGCTAAAGGAGTATTTGATGGTTTTTGGGAAATGTCTCTTCATCTGTGGGATATAGCGGCTGGTGTTCTTCTTATTGAGGAAGCTGGAGGGAAGGTAAGTGACTTTAACGGCAATAAAGAATATATTAAAAGTGGAAACATTATAGGAGCGTCCCAAAATACTTACAGTAAACTTTTTGAGATAGTTAATAGACATTTGGGAGATGGTTGAAAGGAGGTTAAAAATGGCAATTGATGAGAAAAAATGCGAAGGTTGTGCTCATAAAAGCACATGTCAAACAGCTCAAGACCCAATGGATGTTAAATTAACGTGTAATCTTTCAAAAATAAAACGCAAAATTGGAGTTTTGAGTGGTAAAGGTGGTGTTGGAAAAACAACAGTTGCAACAAATCTTGCTGCAGAACTAGCAAAAAGAGGATTTAAAGTAGGGCTTTTGGATGCTGATCTTCATGGTCCAAATGTTGCAAAAATGCTTGGAGCTGAAGGACAAAGGCTTTTTGCTGATTCAGAGAGTAAAACAATTAAGCCGTTTATTTTTCCTTCCTTACCAAATCTTAAAGTCGTTTCAATGGCTTTTCTTCTTGAAAATCCTGATCAACCCGTTATTTGGAGAGGACCTTTAAAACATCAAGCAATAAAGCAATTTCTTGCAGAAATTGACTGGGGAGAACTAGATTTTCTCATAGTTGATTTACCTCCAGGAACGGGAGATGAAGCTTTAAGTGTTGCTCAGCTTGTAAAACCAATGGATGGATTTGTAATTGTTACGACTCCACAGGAAGTTTCACTTCTTGATACAAGAAAATCAATAAGTTTTGCAAAAATGATGAATGTTCCTGTTATTGGAATTGTGGAAAATATGAGCGGGCTTATTTGTCCTCACTGCGGTAAAGAGATAGAGATATTCAAAAAAGGTGGTGGTGAAAATGCTGCAAAAGAGCTTGGTGTTCCATTTTTAGGTAGAATACCAATAGAACCTGCAGTTGTGGAAGCTGGAGATAAGGGAACTCCTATTGTGATATCTCATCCCGAAAGTAAATCTACTCAAAGTTTTAAAAAGATTACAGACGAAATTTTAGAAAAGCTTGGAAAATAATGATGAGTAGGAAATTACTGGCAGGAGCTCTTTTGCTCCTGTCTTTATTCTTCATAACAATTGGTATTTTAAGTGGCGAATATAGAATTATCTGGAATAATGGCAAAATTCTCTGTCTTAGTTGTATAGGAATCAAGTAATGCTGAAAGTTTCTCTTTTCAAGAATAGGAGAATTTATCAGTTTCTTACTGGAATTTTGGTAAATTTTCAGCTGTTAAATTTTTTTACAGGTCGTCTTTATACTGGGAAGTTAAAGTCAATTCCATTTCCTGTTTTAAATTGTTATGCCTGTCCGGCTTCTGTTTATTCTTGTCCAATAGGAACACTTGCTCACTTTATGATAATAACAAAGATTCCTTTGATTACCATTGGAATAATAACCGCAGTTTCAACTACGTTTGGTAGATGGATATGTGGGTGGATTTGTCCATTTGGTTTAGTTCAAGATTTGCTCTATAAAATACCCTCTATGAAGTTTAATCTTCCTAAGCATTTTGTTTATTTAAAGTATTTAATGCTTGTTTTAGGAGTAATACTGTTACCACTTATTTGGAAGGAACCTTATTTTTGTATGATTTGTCCAACTGGAACCTTAGAAGCTGGAATCTATTGGATAGCTGTCAGTTCTATGATACTCAATATGGCAGGTTCTTTCTTTCTTTTTAAACTTGCTCTTGGTTCAATGTTTCTTTATGGTTCGATCTTCATAAAAAGACCTTTTTGCAGATATATTTGTCCACTTGGAGCTCTATTTTCTATTTTCAACAAATTTAGTATAGTTGACTTCAAGGTAGACAAAGAAAAATGTATAGAGTGTAACTTGTGCAGAAAATCTTGTCCTGTTGATTATCCTATCTATAAAGATCCAAATTCTCCAACATGTCTAAGATGTCTTAACTGTGTAAAAGTTTGCAAAATTATAGATCTAAATTATCCTTCTTTTCTTTTTAAAGGTAAAGAAAGTATTTGTCTTAAAAAATAATTTTTTCTTCCTTTGAAATGAAGGAGGTTACAGTGAAAGATTATCCAATTTGGCATCCATGTACACAAATGAAAGATCATGAAAAATATCCTCTTATAAAGATTGTTAGAGGCAAAGGGATATACCTTTATGATGATAAAGGAAGAAAATATATTGATGCTATTTCTTCTTGGTGGGTAAATCTATTTGGTCATTCTAATGAAAGATTAAATAATGCTTTAAAAAGACAGGTTGAAAAGCTTGAACATGTCATATTTGCAAACTTTGTTCATGAACCTGCCTTGGAGCTCACAGAGAAACTACTAAAAGTTGTTCCAAAACCTCTTTCAAAGGTTTTCTTTGCTGATAATGGTTCAAGCGCTATAGAAGTAGCAATGAAAATGAGTTTTGGTTATTTCAAAAATAAAGGAGAGATAAGAAACAAATTTGTTTATTTAGATAGTGGATATCATGGAGAAACACTTGGAGCTCTATCAGTATGTGGAGAAAAATTATACAGTGAAATGTACAAAGAAATAATGATTAACAACATCAGAGTAAAGGGTCCTGATTGTTTTAGATGTCCTTATGGAAAAAATAGAAATACCTGTGATGCACAGTGTTTTGATTTTATGGAAGAAGCTTTACTAAAACATAAAAATGAAGTCTGTGCCGTTTTAATTGAACCAATTGTGCAGTGCGCAGGAGGTTTTAAGATATACTCACCAAAATATTTACAGAAATTAAGAAAACTAACAAAAGAACTTGGAATCCATCTCATTGCTGATGAAATTGCCGTTGGTTTTGGAAGAACGGGCAAGATGTTTGCCTGTGAACATGCAGGTATTACTCCCGACTTTATGACTTTGTCAAAAGGACTTACAGGTGGTTATTTACCGTTGTCAGTAGTTTTAACAACTGATGAAATATACGATGCTTTTTATGATGATTATACATCTCTTAAAGCTTTCTTGCATTCACATAGTTATACAGGAAACCCTCTTGCTTGTGCTGTAGCAGTAGAGGTTCTTAATATTTTCGAAGAAGAAAATATTTTGGAAAAGAATAAGGAAAAATATGAGTACCTGCAGAAAAGAGTCAAGGAAAGATTCTTGAATTATAAGTTCTGTGGAGAAGTAAGGTATAAGGGATTTATCGTAGCAGTGGAACTTGTGAAAAATAGGGAAAATAAAGAACCCTTTGATTGGAAAAAGCGGATAGGATTTCAAATTTACAGAAAGGCTCTTGAAAAGGGAGCTCTCCTTAGAAATTTAGGCGATATTATTTACTTTATGCCTCCATACGTTATTGAATTCGATGAGATTGATAAACTTGTAGACATTGCATACAGTGCTACAAGAGAAATACTTGATAAATAATTAATTTCTATTAAGTATTCCCCTTAAAACTACTTCAAGAACGAGGTTTTTAACCTCGTTTGGTTCCATATCTATAAAGCCTTTTAAGCGAAAATAATCAATGTTTGCAAGGGCACCTGAAATAAGAAGAAATACTCCTTCAGGATTTAAGTTTGATTTAAAAATTTCTTTTTCTATTCCTTTTTCAATGATTTTTGAAAGTTTTTTAACATAATTCCTATACCACTCAGATAAGTTGAATCTTTCTGCATCTATGACAAATGAACTTCCGAGCTCCATCATAAATATCTCAAAGAAATCCTGTTCTTTAGAAAAGAAGTTAACAACGGTATTAACATATGCTTTTATAGCTTCTAGCGGTTCTTTTCCTTCAATGGCTCTTTCTACTTCTTTTTCCATTTCTAAAAGTTTTTTCTTTATAACTTCTCCGTAGAGCTCTTCTTTACTCTTATAAAATCTATATATAGTTCCTACAGAAACGTCAGCCAATTCAGCAATTTTTGAGATTTTTGCCTCATAAAAACCTTTCTCAGAAAATACCTTTTCAGCAGCTTCAAGAATTTTCTCTTTCAACTATTTCCTCCTTTAATTGTATTGATTATTATAAGCTTTTAAACCATGATAGAATTGATTAAGAGCTAAAATTTTAGTTTGATGGGAGGCTAAATGACAGTAAGTGAAATTTCCCTCGTAGTCATTGCCATTTGTATGGTTTTCATATCGTTATCAGTAGTGGGGATTGCAATGGCAATGTATAGGCTGCTTAAAAAGTTTGAAGAAAGTGTCGACACTGTAAATAATCAGTTAAGACCTGCAGTGATAGAACTAAAAAAGACAGTTTTAAATCTTACTCAAGCTTTCCAAATGGTAAACGATACAGTTTCTTTTATAAGAAAGTTTAGAAAAAAAGAGAAAAAATGACCTATATTAAAAGTAAAGCCAATTGTGGAGGAGTTATGAAGAGAAGTTCAGTAATATTTTTATTAGGAAGTGTTCTTGGAGCAGGAATAACCTATCTTGCAACAACGAAAAAAGAAGAAATTCTTGACAAGATAGAAGAACTTCAGAAACAAATAAAAGAAAGCGATTTACCAGAAAGAACTAGAAATTTAGTAAAAGAAATTTCCGAATTAGTAAATCATCTTCTTAAATCAGGAAAGGAACACTTAAGTGAACAAGAAAAAAGAAACATTTTGGAAGAAGTTGAAGCCAAGATAAAGAAACTTGAGGAGACAATCCATAAGAAAAGTGAAGCTTAAGAAACTTTTAAATCATATTGGAATTTCTTATGAAGGAATCGATTTAGAGATATTGAGCATTACAGATGATTCCCGGGAAGTTATTCCGGGTTCCCTTTTCTTTGCTATTACCGGATTTTCTACTGATGGTAATAAGTTTATTCCTGAGGCTATAAAAAAAGGAGCTGTCGCTGTTATTTCAGATAATGCCGAAGTAGTAAAACTTTACTCTAAAAAGTACAAAGTACCTTTTATTTATGTTAAGGATATTAGAGAAAAGGAAGCTCTTATTGTTTCAAAATTCTTTGGTGAACCTTCAAAAAAATTAAAGGTAATTGGAGTAACTGGTACAAATGGAAAAACAACTACTTCTTACATTATATATAACGTTTTGAACAAATTAGGGCATAAGACAGCAATAATAGGAACTGTAGAATACGGTACTCCCTATAAAAGAAAGGCTGCAAGTAGAACGACACCTTCTTCTTTAGAATATAATAAACTCTTAAGAGAATTTTTAGACCAAAAAATAGAGTTTGTAGTATCCGAAGTTTCTTCTCACGGTCTTGAACTTCATAGAGTTACAGGAATTAAATTTGAAGGAGCAATTTTTACAAATCTTACTCAGGATCACTTAGACTTTCACAAAGACATCTACGGTTACTTTCTCTCTAAGGAAAAACTTTTTTTCCTTACAAAAAGTATCTCAGTTATAAACATAGATGACCCATTTGGGAAAGTTTTGTCTGGATTGAGAGCTATTTTTCCGTGTGAACTTATAACATATGGAAAAAATGGAAAAGTAAAGATAGAGAATGTAGAAAATAAAAAGTTTGGAAGTGAAATTACCTTAAGGTTAGAAAATAAAAGATACGTAATTAAAACTAACTTAAAAGGAGAATACAACGCTTACAACGTTGCGGCTGCTTTTTCTCTTCTTGTTTCTCTTGGTTTTAAAGCAGAGGAAATAAAAGATTTATTCGAGAGTATTAAAGTTCCTGGAAGACTTGAAGAAGTTGTAGAAAATGTCTTTATCGATTATGCTCATACTCCTGATGCTCTTGAGAAAGTCTTAACAGTACTTTCTCAAATTAAAAAGGGAAAGTTAATAACAGTTTTTGGATGTGGAGGAGATAGAGATAGGGAAAAAAGACCCTTTATGGGAAAGGTTGCAGAAAAATTTTCAGATAGAGTTATAATTACAAATGATAATCCAAGAAGTGAGGAACCTTCAAAGATAATAGAAGACATCCTTTCAGGAATAGAAAATAGAGAAAAAGTTATTGTGATTCCAAATAGAAAAGAAGCTATCTTTAAAGCTTTGGAAGAAAAAAGAGGAAATGACATAGTTTTAATAGCTGGTAAAGGGCATGAAAACTATCAGATTATCGGAAATAAAAAAATACACTTTAGTGATAGAGAGGTTGTAGAAAGTTTCTATGAGAGCAGAAGAAGTTGCAAAGATAGTTAAGGGAAAACTTATAGGAAACGGAAAAGTTAATTCGATTGAATTTGATTCAAGAAATGTCAAAAAAGGAAGTCTTTTTGTTCCACTAAGAGGAAATCGAGATGGACATCAGTTTATAAAAGACGCTTTCCAAAACGGCGCTAGTGGTACCTTATCTGAGAGAACTCTTCCTATTCCCGAGGGAAAATTTTTAATAGAAGTAAAAAATACATTTGAAGCTTTTAAACTTTTAGGAAAATGGAAGAGAGGAAATTTTAATGGAACCACTATTGCAATCACTGGAAGTGTAGGGAAAACGACAACAAAAGAGCTCTTAACTCACGTTTTTTCTAAATTCTTTAAAACTTATAGAAATGTAAAGAGTTTCAACAATATTTTGGGATTGACTTATACATTGTCAAACCTTCCTTTAGATACTGAGCTTTACATTCAAGAACTTGGAACAAATAGGCAAGGAGAAATCCCTGAATTAGTAGAAATCGTTAAGCCTGAAATTTCCGTGGTAACAGCAGTTGAAAAAGCCCACACAGCAGGTTTTAAAGACATTTCAGATATAGTTAAGGAAAAACTTTCTATAACAGAAGGTGCTATACTGTCAATAGTTCCTATTCAGTTTAAAGAGTTTTCAAAAAGTAAAGAAACAATAACTTTTGGTAGGGAAGGAGATATAAAACTTTTAGATGTACAGCTTTTTCCTAATAAAACCGAATTTCTAATAGAAAGTTTTGGAAGAAGACTTCAATTTTTTTCTCCTATTCCAGGTTTAGGAGTAGTAAATTCCACCCTTATAGCAGTTGGACTAGCGGAAGTTTTTAAAGTTAACATTGAAAAAGTTTCAGAGCTGATAAGAACATTTACTCCACCAGAAATGAGACTTACTGTAGAGCAACTTAACAAAGTAATTCTCATAGATGACTCCTACAATGCAAATCCGAAATCTATGGAAAATGCAATAAAGGTCCTGTCTCTTCAGGAATTACCAAAGGTTGCAATAATTGGAGAGATGCTTGAATTAGGAGAAGAATCTAAAAAAGAACACGAAAAGATAGGAGAGCTCCTTAACCATGCCAAAGTAGAAACGCTTATAGCGTATGGAAAAGAAACAGAAAGTACTTTTAAAGTATTTAAAGGTAAAAAATCTTACTTTACAAGTCAGGAAGAACTTATTAAGTTTATTAAAACTTTCCATTTCCAAGGTAAAGCTGTTTTAGTAAAAGGTTCTCGAGGAAACCGATTAGAGAAGATTGCAAGAATAATAAGAGAGAGGTATAAAAGTTGAAAGTAGCTGTTATATATGGAGGTCCTTCTCCGGAAGCTGAGATTTCAAGGAAAAGTGCTAAAAGTGTTATCTTTGCTTTGAAAAAATTAGGGCATCAGGTTTTTGAGTTAGAGCTTGATGAGAATATTACAGAAAAACTGAAACAGCAAAAACCTGATAAAGTCTTTATTACTCTTCACGGATCTCCCGGAGAAGATGGCACAGTTCAAGGACTTCTTGAAATAGCAGGTTACAATTACACAGGTTGTAACACACAAACCAGTGCTATCTGTATGGATAAAGACATTACTAAAAGAGTGTTAAAAACTTACAATATACCTGTTCCTGCAGGAGAGACTTTCTTTCAAGGAGATAAAATAGAACCTGTTGAAATTCCTTGTGTTGTAAAGCCGGCAAGAACAGGCTCTACAGTTGGAATTAGTGTAGTAAAAGATGAAAATTCATTCCAAAAAGCAGTAGAAGAAGCTTTTAAGTATGACTCAAAAATAATTATAGAGGAATATATAGAAGGAAGAGAAATAACAGTTGCTGTTTTAAATGGTTTTGCTCTTCCTCCGGTAGAAATCGTCACAGAAACTGGTTTTTACGATTTTGATTCTAAGTATAAAAAGCAAACAACGGAGTATAAAGTTCCTGCTAATTTAAACTTAAAACTTCAAGAAAAGCTAAAGAAAATTTCTGAGAAAATTTTTAAGGTTCTTGAATGTAAAGGAGCTATAAGAATCGATTTTAGAATAGATAAATGGAATAATCCTTATGTTCTTGAAGTAAATACTATTCCTGGAATGACGGAAAGAAGTCTTCTGCCAAAAGCTGCTAATGCTGCTGGAATACCATTTGAGAAACTGATAGAGGAGATTTTGGAAAGTTGAAAAAGTTTGCGATTTTTTTCTTTTTTCTCCTTTTTGCTTTAGGTATTGCTATTTACGGCTTTTTAACTGCTCCTCAAAAAGTTAAACAAGTAAAATTAGAAATAGTAAAAGGAAGTGGTAGCTGGAAAGCACAAATAAGTCAGCATATTTTCCCATTCATTAAACCTGGTGAAAATATTGGTCCAGAGGAGATTGAGTATCTCAAAGAATTGGCAAATTCTCTTCCTTGGGTAAAAAAGTGTGATATAGCTTTAAAAAACGGCACTTTATTATTTAGAATAGTTGAAGCTAAACCTTCCCTAGGACTTTTTTTTAAGGGAAGTACCTATTTTATTAGAGATAACGGTTTTGTTCTTGCCAAAAAAGATGGAGTTTATCCTATTAGCCCCATTTATTTTTATAAAGGAAATAGTTCTCCTTTTATGATAGAAAATGGTTTTACTAAGCTTAAGAACTTAATAAGAATGGAAATAGCTCTCGCAAAAGAAAGAATTAAGAATCTAAACATTAATGGTATGAAACCAAAAGTAACAATAACAGATATAGGGGTAAATTTGATCTTTCCAGAAACAAAAACAATTGTTTATTTAGGGAATAGTGGAAATTCCTGGAATAACTTTATAAAATTTTATAAACTTATAAATAAGTTAACTTCTGGCGTTTACGACTTTCGATTTTCCAATCTGCTTATAAGAGGGAGGAATCAATGCTTGAACAAAAAATTTTAACTATAGATCTCGGGACTTCTTCTATAAGAACTGCTCTTTCTGTTGTCCACTCGGATGGAAAAAGAAAATTAACTGTGACAACTGCTCCTTCAAGAGGAATAAAAAGCGGTAACATTGTAAATTTTCAGTCGGCTAAAGATTCTTTGAAATCTGCTCTTAACAAACTAAAAATGGAAACTTCAACAACAATTCCTAATGAAGCTTATGTATTAGTAACAGGAGCTCACACTTTAAGTTATGTTGTTGAATCAAAAATAACCTTTCCTGGCATACAAACAATATCTTATAGTGATGTTAATGAAGTTAAGAATAAAGCTCAAAGAGAATTAATGAAAAAATTAGGTCAAACTGTAAAAAATCACTACGATGTCATCCACATTATTCCTCAGGAATTTATCATAGAAAACCTTACAGGAATTCAAAATCCGATAGGTCATAACGGCCGAGAATTAACAATGAAAGCTTTTGTAGTCTTAGCTACAAAATCATCAATAAAAACGATAGAATCCCTTTTAAGAGAAGTCAATCTTAGATTAAAAGGTTTAGTACTACAGTCTTTGGCAGCATTCCATGGAATAAAAGATGAAAAAACATACTTTAACAATAATCTTGTAATTTATATGGGAGCAGGTAACACGGAGTACTTTTACTTTAGGGAAGATAAACCAATTCTTAATAAACATATACCTTTTGGAAGTGAAGATATTATTGACTTTATTGTTAAGCAGCTTAAGGTGAATAGAAAGGAAGCAGAAAGACTTTATAAAGAGTATGGAAGTGCTTATGCATTCAAAGTTAATCCAGAGGAAATAATTACTATAAACTATGGTTCAAATCATAAGAGAGCTCCCAAAATACTTATCTCCATATTTATTCATATGCAGTTAAAAAAGTTGCTTAAGGACATTAAAGAAGAACTCCATGCAAAAGATCCTTCTTTTGTTAGCGAGCTTAATAGAGTCTACCTTACAGGAGGTTTATCAAAGCTTCAGGACATAGATCTTTTAACATCTAAACTCCTAAAGGCTCCTGCTACCGTCATGAATTCAAGTGATGAAAGACTAAAAGATCCTTCCTATGCTCCTATTGTTGGAGTAACAAACTATGTTCTTTCATTAAAGAACAAGAAAAGACTATCAGATATAAAAGAAGACTTAACTAAGGAATATTCAAAAGGCGGATTATTCTCTGGTATATGGCGATTTATAGCAGATTTGATTTAGTTTAGGAGGAATGATGTTTGACATAGCAGATGAAAGTTTTCAAGGTCCAGTAATAAAGGTTATAGGCGTCGGAGGCGGTGGAGGAAACGCTGTTGCAAGAATGCTTGAAAGAGGAATCGAAGGTGTAGATTTTGTAGCAATAAATACAGATGTTCAGGTTCTTTCTAAGCTACAAGTACCTATAAAGGTTCAAATCGGAGAAAAACTTACAAAAGGTTTAGGAGCTGGTGGAAAGCCAGAAATTGGGGAGCAATCGGCTCTTGAAGATGAACCAAAGATAAGAGAAATTCTTGAAGGTTCAGACATGGTTTTTATTACAGCAGGAATGGGCGGTGGAACAGGAACAGGTGCAGCTCCAATAGTTGCAAAGATTGCAAAAGATATGGGAATATTGACAGTAGGAGTAGTAACAAGGCCTTTTGACTTTGAAGGGAGAAAGAGACACGAGTTTGCAGAAGCTGGAATTAGAAGGCTAAAGGAATTTGTAGATACTCTTATGGTAGTACCAAATCAAAAACTTCTCACGGTAGCTCCTAAAGATATGAGCATTTTAAATGCATTTAAGCTTGCAGACAATGTTCTCTACCAAGCTGTTAAAGGTATAACGGAGGTTATTACACGACCTGGACTTATAAATCTTGATTTTGCAGATGTTAAGTCTGTGATGCACAGTGGTGGTTATGCTCTTATGGGTACAGGTGAAGCAAGCGGAGAAGATAGAGCTCTCACTGCTGCAAGGAAAGCTATTGACAATCCTCTGCTTGAAAATGTTCAGGTTGAAGGTGCAAGCAGAATCTTGGTAAACATTACAGGAGGAAATGATTTAACTCTTGATGAGGCATATGCAGCTGCTGGACTTATCAAGGAAAGAGCTAAAAGAGATGACACTAATTTCTTCTTTGGTGTAAAAATAGATGAATCTTTGGAAGGTTCAATAGAAGTTACCGTAATTGCTACAGGTTTTGATGAAAAAGGAAGGCCTTTAAGATTTGAATCTGGATTTACAAGAAATTACACACACACAGGAGAGCCAGCTTTTAGCTCTAAAGAAACAATAGAAGAACTTGACTTAGATATCTCTAAATTATTAGAACAGTTAAAGGATGAAGAATAAATAGGTTTAAATGACAGAAGTTATTTTAATAGAAGAATGTAACCATCTACAGTTCAAAAAGGGAGACTTCAAAGTCTGTCTTGTATATCCTGGAGAGGCGAAAATAGGACTTTCAAGCTTAGCGATACATCGAGTTTATTCTATTCTTAATTCAGTAGAAGGTGTAAGCTGTGATTTATTCTTTAAAGATACAAAAAGCTCTTTTTTTCTTGAAAAAAATTTAAAAGAATTTGATGTTATTGCTTTTTCAATTACTTATGAAGATCATCTTTTCGAAGTTGCCTCTATTCTTCACAAAGAAGGAATTCCTCCTTTAAGAGAAGAACGAGAAGGAAAGGATTTTCCTGTTATATTAGGTGGAGGAATTGGTCTTTTCTATAATCCTGCTCCCTTTATGCCACTTTTTGATGCTATTTATCTTGGAGAAGCAGAAAGAAGACTTGAAGATGTCATAAAAAAATTGGCAGAAAGCAATAAAAAAATAGAAGAGCTTAGCGCATTTGATAATGTAATTTTAAGTAGAGAGTACAGATTCCACTATAAGGGAGAGTTTGTAGAGAAAATTGAAGGAGAAAGAAAAAAAATATTCAGATCTCCGTTTTTCTCGACAACCTACTCTCATTCTTGTTTTCTTTCAGGTGACATAACTTTCAAAGACATGTACTTAATTGAAGTTAATAGAGGTTGCATAGAAAAATGCCGTTTCTGCGTTGCAACTTATATGGGACTTCCCTATAGAGAGAAGAAAATAGAAATCTTAGAAAAGGAAATAGAAATAGCAAAAAGATATGGAAATAGAGTAGGATTAATTGGAGCAGGTGTAACAGATTATTCAAAAATGGAAGAGCTTTTTAAAATTTTAAAAAAACATAACGTTAAGGCTTCTTTTTCTTCTCTTAAAGTTTCTTCTCCATCCCCTTATATTTTTAAAATAGTAGAGGAATCACAACAAAAAACTGTAACACTTGCTCCAGAAACTGGAAACGAATCTCTTAGATATGCCATAAACAAAAAAGTCCCTGATGAAAAGTATTTTTCTTTTGCTGAAAGAGCTTTAGAACATGGAGCAGAAAACATAAAGCTTTATTTTCTAATTGGCTTACCGGGAGAAACCACAGATGATTTAATGGGAATTGTAGAAATGGCTAAAAGGTTTAGAGAACTAGCACTAAAGTTTTGGAAAGCCCGTGGTAAAGTAGGAAAAATACACTTAAGTGTTAACCCTATAATATCAAAACCTTTTACTCCTTTTCAGTGGTATGGGTTAAATCCAAAATCAGAGATTGAAAAGAAAATTAGACTTTTAAAAAAGGAAATAGGAAAAATTCCTAATGTAGAAATCAGTTATGAAAATATAAAAAGAACTATCCTTCAAGCTGTCATATGTCGGGGTGATACAAGAATAGGAGAAGCTGCTATCGAGTCTGCTGTTCACGGAGTAAATTTCCGTAAAAGCTTAAAGGAAAAAGGATTAAAGATAGATAATCTTTATACGCGAGAAAGAGAAAAAGATGAACTCTTTCCGTGGGAAGTAGTAGATAGCGGAATAAAAAGAGAATACTTATGGAGAGAATACTGTAATACTTATAAAAGAAAAGCTACTCCTCATTGTTTTCCTGGATGTAAGGCCTGTGGTCTTTGTGATTAATGCAAATTTGCAAAAAATTTTTCTTCAAATTTAAAAATTTTTCTTATTTCTAAATTATAATGTGTTATGCAAAAAGAATAGGAGAAGCTAATGCAGGTCTTTCAGAGAACAATTGCTAAAGAGATAACTTTCAGTGGAATAGGTCTTCATACAGGTAAAAAGGTGAACGTCAAACTTCTTCCAGCACCTCCTGATACCGGAATAGTTTTTGTAAGGACGGATATATCAAGCTTACCATCAATTAAAGTTTCTCCAAAATATCTATCGAAATTGTACTATGCAACAAATCTTTCAAATGGAGAGATATCAGTTCAAACAGTTGAACATCTTATGGCAGCATTATCAGCTTTTGGTATAGATAACCTTTTTGTATATCTTGACTCAGAAGAACTTCCTATTTTAGATGGAAGTTCAGCTCCATACATCTATCTTTTTGAAGACTCTGGAGTAAAAGAACAAAAAAAGAAAAGAAAGTACTTAAAGTTAACTACGGAAATTTCAATAGAGCACGATAACAAAAGAATTAAAGCAGAGCCATTTGAAGAGTTGATAATAGATAATACTATTTCCTTTGATCATACCTATAAAAAAATAAGGTATCAAAGATTAGTTTATTCTCATAACCTCGAAAATTTTAAAGAGATCTCAAAAGCAAGAACGTTTTGTTTTTACCATGAGGTAGAAGCCCTCAGAGCAGCTGGACTTGCAAGAGGAGGAAGTCTTGAAAACGCGATTGTCATAGATAAGTATGACATCTTAAATGAATCGGGTCTTAGAATGGAAAACGAGTTTGTAGCACATAAAACGTTAGACTTAGTCGGAGATTTATACATACTTGGGTATCCTCTTCTTGCAAAAGTGACAGCTTATCGAACAGGTCATGCACTTAATGCTGCTCTTGTTAAAACAATTTACCAAGAAAAAGCATACGAAGTTGTAGAGCTAGAAATAAAATCTCAGAAGATTACAACTTCACTATTAGGAAATGAAGAGGCTTACAGTACTAATTAAAGTTTTTTATAATATCTATAGTTGGTTTTTTCTTCTAGCGTAAACATCTATTAATAGCGTAAACATCTATTAACTTTCTATAAAGAGAATTTAATTTTCACTTTAAATGGGAGACAAAAATGAAAATTATAAGACATCATATGCCTACAAAAGTTATATTTGGAAGAAGAACAATTTATAAATTGAAAGATGAAATAAAACAACTATCACTTAACGACGAAAAAGTTGCGGTAATTTGTGGAAAATCTGCTGTGTCAAATGGTTATGTAGATATAGTAAAAAAACAACTTTCTGGAATAGTCGAAGTTTTTGATTTTGTTGAACCAGATCCAACTGTAGAAAATGCAAAAGAAATTATCAAGGAAGTAAAAAAGTTTTCTCCTTCCTTAATTGTGGCTATAGGTGGAGGAAGCCCTCTTGACGTTGCAAAGGTTGTTTCAGTAATGCTTACAAACGAAGGAGAATTAACCGAATTTATAGGGATTCCTGAAGCTTTCAAAAAAGCAGGTATTCCCCTTGTAGCAATTCCTACAACTTCCGGTTCAGGTTCGGAAGTCACACCATACGCTGTTCTAACAGACAAAAAAAGACTTAAGAAAGCTCCTCTTATTTCCAAATATCTTTTTCCAGTTCTTGCTATTGATGATCCGGAATTAACTGTTACAATGTCTTCAATAGTTACAGCAAATACTGGTATCGATGCTTTAACTCATGCTATAGAATCTTTCGTTTCAAAAAGAGCAACAGAGATTTCTAAACTTTATTCTTTAAGGGCTATTGAACTTATCGCCAACTATCTTCCTCGCGCTTACGGAAATCCAAAGGATATTGAAGCAAGAGAAAAAGTAATGTTAGCAAGTCTTTTAGGTGGAATGGCAATAACAGATGCTGGAGCAGGACTTATTCACACGATGGCACACGTTTTAGGAGTTATTTATAGAGTTCCTCACGGCCTTGCAAATGGTGTATTTCTAGTTCCAGTACTTAACTTTTATGGACTTTCAGCGGAGAAAGAAATAAAAGAAATAGGAAAGGCTATGAACTTTGAAGGAAGTATAGCTGAAATTTTAGAAAAACTACAATCTTTTCTTTCTTTCTTGGGAATTCCTAAATCACTAAGAGAAGTAGGGTTGACAGAAACAGAAATTCCTAACTTTGTAAATCTTGTAATGGAAAAGAAATTTTTAATGGGAAATCTACCGAAAATTCCGAATGAAAGAGATGTAAGAGAAATAGTAAGAACAAATCTTTAAAAATTCAATGTTTCTTCAGATTTGACTTCTTTCCTTTCTTTCATTACATTCTCTATTTGCTAATCTTAGAAGTTAGAGGTCTTGATGGGAAAGAAAAAGCTTTTAATTGTTGAATCACCGGCAAAAGCTAAAACTATTCAAAGATATCTTGGAAAAGATTTTATCGTTAAAGCCTCTATGGGACATGTCATAGATCTTCCTGAAAAAGAGTTTGGAGTGGATATAGAAAAGGATTTTAAGCCAAAGTATGTAACAATAAAGGGTAAAGATAAAGTTCTAAAAGAAATTAGAAAAGCTGCTAAGGAAAGTGAAGAAGTACTTCTTGCGACAGACCCAGATCGTGAAGGAGAAGCGATTAGCTGGCATATTGCAAATGCTTTAAAAAGAATAAAAAAAGAAGGTATTTATAGAGTAAGGTTTCATGAAATTACAAAAAAGGCAATAGAAGAAGCAATTAAAAATCCTGATAAAATAGATGAAAATAAAGTTAATGCTCAACAGGCAAGAAGAATTTTGGATAGAATTGTTGGATATACAATTTCTCCTCTTCTTTCAAAAAAGTTTAAAAAGGCTCTTTCTGCAGGTAGAGTTCAGTCGGTTGCCCTAAGACTTATCTGTGATAGAGAAGAAGAGATAAGAAAATTTGTTCCTAAAGAGTACTGGACTGTTGAAGGAATTTTTAGAAAAGAAACTTCCAAGTTTCCAGCAAAACTTTTTGCGGTTGATGGAAAAAAGCTTGATAAGTTTGACATTCCTGACAAAAACAGTGCTAATCAATTGATAGATAGAGCTAAAAAAGCAGTTTTTGTAGTAACAAGAGTTGAAAGGAAAGAGAGGAAAAGAAAACCCTATCCTCCTTTTATTACCTCAACTCTTCAGCAAGAAGCGTCAAAGCGTTTTGGCTTTCCAGCAAAATTGACAATGCAAATTGCTCAGCAACTTTACGAAGGTATTGATCTTGGAAAAGAAAGAGTAGGTCTTATTACTTATATGAGAACAGATTCCACAAGAGTTTCTGATGAAGCAGTAAAAGAAGTTAGAAATTTTATAGAGGAAAATTTTGGTTTAGAATATCTACCTAAGACTAAAAGAAGCTATGAAACTAAGACTCCAAAATCTGCGCAGGATGCTCATGAGGCTATAAGACCAACTTCTGTTTTTAGAACACCGGAAAGTGTAAAGAAGTACTTAACTTCCGAACAATATAAGCTTTATGAGCTTATCTGGAAAAGATTTGTTGCTTCTCAGATGAAAGATGCAGTTTTCAATACTGTTTCTGCAGATATTGAAGGAAACGGACTTTTATTCAGAGCTACTGGAAGCACTCTAAAAGAAGAAGGATTTTTAAAAGTTTATCCTGTTGAATTTGAGGAAAAGCTCCTTCCTGATTTAAACGAAGGAGATAAAGTAGAACAGGAAGATATAAAGGGAATTCAACACTTTACAGAACCTCCTCCAAGGTACACTGAAGGAACGCTTGTTAAAGCACTTGAAGAAGAAGGGGTTGGTAGACCTTCAACCTATGCAACAATAATTTCAAACATTATTCAAAGAGGATACGTAGAGAAGGAGAAACAGAAATTAAAACCGACAGAGCTCGGAGAATTCATTAACGACATCCTAAAAAAGCTCTTTCCCAAGATAGTTGACGTGAAATTCACAGCTAATATAGAAGAAGAGTTAGATAAAATAGAAGAAGGTAAAAAGGAATGGATAGAATTATTGAAAGAGTTTTATTTTGGAGAATTTAAAGAATTACTTGAAAAAGCAGAAAGAGAACTCAAAAGCCTTAAAGGCGAAGAAATTGGCAGAGAATGTCCAAAATGTGGAGCTCCTCTTCTTAAAATCCACGGCAAGTATGGAACATTTATAGCCTGTTCTAAGTATCCTGAGTGTAAGTACAAGGAGAGTCTTAAAGGAGAACCAAAAAAAACCGGTGAAATTTGTCCAAAGTGTGGTGGAGAACTGGTAATAAAAAACGGTAAATATGGTAAATTTATAGCATGTGCAAATTACCCCAAATGTAAATATACGGCTCCTCTTACATACGGTAAGTGTCCTAAGTGTAAAGAGGGAGATATTGTTGAGAGAAGAAGTAAGAAAGGAAAGAAATTTTTTGGTTGCAGTAGATACCCTGAATGTGATTTCATTTCAAATAAACCTCCTTCTGAGGCTAAAAAATGAAGATAGCTGTAGTATCTGATTCTCACGACAATCTTAGTAAGATTGAGGAATTTGCAAAGATAGTTAATTCAGAAGATATAGACCTTGTTATACACTGCGGGGATTTTGTTTCTCCTTTTTCAATTAAATTACTCTTATCAAAACTGAAGTGTGATTTCATAGGAGTTTTTGGAAACAACGATGGCGAAGTTGCAGGATTACTAAAAATTTCGGGTGGACTACTAGAAAAAACTCCTATTTATAAAGAGATTGATGGAAAAAGATTTGCAATTATGCATGAACCTTTTTTTGTAGATTCACTATCAAAATCAGCTGATTTTGATTATATTCTTTATGGTCATACTCATAAATTGGATACGAGAGTTATAAATGGATGTCAGATAATAAATCCAGGAGAACTGTGCGGTTATCTTACTGGGAAATCAACTTTTGTTATACTTGATACCTTCCAAAGGTTTGTAGAGGTAAGAGTATTATAATGCGAGGAGTAAAAGTAATAGAAAAGCTTTTAACTAAAAACTGCGTTTCACGTGAAAAGCCCTCCACGTACGATTGTTGTGTAATTTGTTCTTCATCTATGGTTTGGAGGATTTCTCAACTTTTTCCAGAAAGTTACATAATATCAAACACTGCTTGCCAAGTTTTACCTAATATAGCTTCTGTTTTTTTCGCTGTTAAAAATTTTGAAATTCCACTTATAGCAATAGCAGGAACGACTGCTATAAATATAGAAAAGTTTGTAAATCTTAATTTTCAACCAGCAGAGATTGAATTTAAACTTTTAAAGAAAGTTTATGAGAACAACATAGAAGTTCTTCTTCCACTTTACGAAGAAAATGAAAAACAGTTAAATGCTGCCTTAATGGAAATAAACATAGATACACAAATAGATAACCTTTTATCTATTCCCGAATTTGAAAATCTTGTTTCTGAAGGAAAACTTTACATTTGTGGGTTTATTTTAGATGAATCTGCAGTTTACGGAGATAAAATAAACTTTTACCTTATAAATTTTAATGGATTGAAGGACCCAGATGAAGTAAGAAATCACGATCTTCTCGAAGAAATTCCTGAAGCTATAAGGAAACAAAAGGTTAAAAGGATTCACGTCCAGTTTTAAGAAGAACTTCTAAGAGAATCCACTCAATAACAGATTGTGGTTTTCCATAAAATTTCAAGAATTCTCTTCCTTTTTGAATAGCCTCAAACCATTTAAGGATAGTATCTTTCTGAGAAAGAAGATTTTCAAGAGCATTTAAAAACAAAAGAGTTTCTTCTCGAGATAATTTTGAAAACTTTGAAGAAAACAAAAGAATACCTTTTAGTTTATCTTTTGATTTCATTAGATTTATAAACTCTTTTATAAGGTCCGGAATCGGAGTCTCTGATAGCTTTACAGCCATTCCAACACTTCCATTTGAAAGTTTTATTACTCTTTTGTCTACTTTCAATCCAAGTTTTTCAAGGATATACTCAATATTAGAATCGCTAAGTTTTCCAAATCTAAATACTTTGCATCTTGATCTAAGAGTTGGCAGAATAGCTTCTTCATTCTTTGTTATTAAAATTATAAAACCGTAGTTTGGAGGCTCTTCAAGAGTTTTAAGAAGAGCATTTGCTGCTTCACTTCTCATTTCTTCGGCGTTATCTATCACTAATCCTTTTCCCTTTCCCGATGAAGGCTTTTTGAATAGCCACTCTGAAACTTCTCTTATCTCTTCGATAGTTGCAGCTTTTTCTTCTCCTAATATTCTTACATTTAACGGACTTTCTGTGAGGAGTTTAAGAACTTCTATAGCTATTAACTTTTTTCCAATACCTTCAGAACCAACAAATAAAGAACTTTGTGGAAATCTTTCTGCCGCAATCAAGGATTTTAAAATTGATATTTGCTTAGAATGTCCAACAATATTACTAAAGGGCATTTATGTTTCCCCTCTTCTTTAAAGTGTTTAGAATTTCATCAAAAATTTCATCTACCTTTTTTGTTCCATCTATTACTATAACTCTTTCAGAATTTTTTTCAGCTATTCTAAGAAAACCTTGCCTAACTCTTTCATGAAAGTCCATTTCTTCCTGTTCCATTCTATCAAGATCTCTTCTTTTGATTCTAGAAAAACCTATTTCCACTGGAACATCAATCAAAAAGGTTAAATCAGGTTTAAGGTTTCCTGTTGCTTCTTCATTGAGTTTTTCTATAAGCTCTACGTTAATTCCTCTTCCGTATCCTTGGTATGCAACTGTTGAATCTACAAATCTATCACATACAACCCATATTCCTTTTTTTAAAGCAGGTTTTATCAAATTTTCAACGTGAAATCCTCTCGCAGCCATATATAGGCAGAGCTCAGCAAAAGCTGGAAAAGTTTCTTTTCTTGGCCTTAGAATGAAGTTCCTTATTTCTTCGGCTGCAGGAGTTCCTCCTGGTTCTCTGGTTAAGATAGCTTCTTTTCCCTTTTTTAAAAACCAGTCATAAAGAAGTTTTGCCTGTGTGCTTTTTCCACATCCTTCAATTCCTTCAAAAGTTATAAACATCTAATCCTCCAAAAGCTGAGACCTTGTAAGCTTACTCTTCTTTTTAACTTTTTTCTTAAAGAAAAAGTCAAGAATTTTTGGCGATTCTTTAAGTACTATTGAACCCAAAATAGATGATATGAGAACATAAATAGCTGTAAAGGGAATTAGTTTGGGAGTTGTTGCAGCCACTAATATTGAAAATTCGCCTCTTGGTAGTAACATAAGGCCAGCAGAAAGTCCTCTTCTCTTTCCAAGACCATAAAATTTTACGGAAACAAGACCTGTTAAAATTTTTGTAAAGAAAGACACGCTTAGCAGCACAAAAAGAGGAAGTATGATAGAAAATGAAAATTTTTCAAGATTTATTGAGAGACCAAATGTTAGGAAAAAGAGAGCTCCAAAGAGATCTCTATAAGGTATGACAACAGATTCTATTTTCTCTTTATAGTTGCTTTCCGCAAATAGCATTCCAGCGATAAATGCACCTATAGATTCTGAAAGGCCAAAACCAATAGTTGCCTCAACTATTAAGAATAAAAGTGTTGCAACAAAAAGAACTACAAACTCAGTTGAGGTACCAATCTTTTGAAAAGTGAAGTCAACTAATTTTCCTGCATTCATAACAAACACAACTGCTACTAAGAGGAAAAGAACAATCTTTGCAAGAATTCCTAAGGTTTCAGTGGTTGTAGCTGCACCATTGGAAAAGTTTACTAAAAAAGCAAGTAGCGCAGCTGCTGCAATATCCTCAAAGACTAAAATAGCAAGAACCGTGTCAACTTCGGGATTTGCAAGCTTCCTTAAATCAATAAGGAGTTTTGAGACTATGGCTGAACTACTAGGATAAAGAATAACAGCTAAAACAAAAGCTGTAAAAGGATCAAAACCTAAAAGTCTTGCTATAAAAAAGACAGGAATAAGGTTAAAGGTTAGATCAACAAGACCAACTGAAATAATTGACTTAAAGTTTCTCTGGAGTTCTGCAATAGAAAATTCTAGTCCTATATAAAATAAAAGTAAAATAACACCAAGTGTTTTAAATATATGAATATCATGAATGTGAAAAAGAAGTGAAACTAAAATTCCTGCAACAATATATACAGGAATTACAGGAAATTTAAATTTAACCGAAATAACATAAGAAAGCGTAAGAATTGAAACAAATACGGCAAAAAGAAATGTGAAATGTTCCATCTACTCTTCCTTATCTTCTATTAGTTTAACAAACTTTTTGACATTATCAAGAGTTCCAACAACAACAATTGTATCTCCAGGTTGAAACTGGAAAAGAGGGGATGGTGAAACAATTACATTTTCATCTCTGATAATTGCAACAACTATTACTCCAAACTTTTTACGAATTTCCAGTTCTTTAATACTCTTTCCTACAAGAAAAGAAGCTTTTGGTATCTTTATCCATTCAAAAGCAAGGTGTTTCATTAGGAAGCCAATCTTCTCTTCATCAGAAGTCGGCTGAAAAAGAGCACCTACCAAAATTGTGCCAAGAGTTCTTGCTTCTTCATCTGAGAGTTCAATAACCGCTGTTGGTTCTTCATTTTCATCTTCAAAATAGTAAATTTCCCTTTTTCCGGTATGGTGAATCACTACAACAATGTTATCTCCATTAGCGGTTCTCATAGAATATTTTTTACCAATTCCTGGGAGCTCTCCCTCTCTTACGAACATTCTATCCTCCTTCCGACCGTCAGAGTTCCACAACCACCTAATTTATCTATCCTGAACCTGTTGCTGAGTGTTACCCTTACTCCCATTTCTCTTAAAAAGAGGAATGCTTTTTCATACTCATCCTTTGTAACAGGTTCAAGATCAAAACCATCGACTTTGTTGTACATCATGAGCATAACAGTAAACCTATATTTTTTTGCAAGCTCTCCAAGAAGCCTTAGATTTTCAAGATCATCATTTAAATCCTTTATAAGTAGATATCCGAGCTGAAACTTCTTTCTACGAGAAGAAGAAGATTCAGAAAGATGTTCATCTACTGCATTTAGTAATTCTTCTAAATTTTCCTTTTTCTTAAATATTTTTTCTCTTGTCTTATTAAGAATTCCATGCACAGAAAGAGTAAGTCCGTTGTGGTTAAGTCTTATAAGTTTTTTAAAGTTTTCAAGAGGATAACCAGCTGTACTTATCGTTACTTTCAATCCTTCGTTTCTAAAATAGTTAACTGCCTTCTCTACATTAGAAATGTTAAGTGCAGGTTCTCCAATTCCTGCAATAGCTATACCTTTTATTGGCAAAATATCTCTCAAAAGCTCATATTGAGTTACTATTTCAGCAAAAGTAAGATTTCTAAAAAAACCTTTACTTCCAGAAGCACAGAAGATACACCCTATAGGACAACCAACTTGAGTAGAAATGCAAAGTCTTTCCCCTTTATAAAAAACAGATTCTACCTTATAGCCATCGTCTGTTTCGTATACAAAAAGCTTATTCAAAGGACTCTGCAGTTCTTTCACTATCTTCATCGTCATTTGTAACTCCTGATTTTAAAAAGCACTTAAACCTATCATCATACTTTTCTTTTAATCTTTCAAGATATTCATTCCACTGTTCTTCTGTCACAAAGTGTCTTATTGAAAACTTTTTCCTTCCTCCTGTTTCTAATTCAACAGTCATTATCTCTAATGGAACGCTTATGTCAATGACAGTTCCTTTTCCTTCAGGAGTTTCAATAGTTTCTCCGACATCAGGTAAAAACTTCTTTATGTAGTAATTTCCCTCTTCAAATTTAAGACAACACATGAGTCTTCCACAGGTACCAGAAAGTTTTGCAGGATTTGGTGGGAGTCCTTGGAGTCTTGCAAGAGTAAGGGAAACAGAATCAAAACATTCAAGGAAATCTTTACAACAGCAAACTCTTCCACACATTCCAACAGCACCTATCATTTTGACTTCATCTCTAACTCCAATCTGCCTTAGTTCGATTCTTGTTTTAAAATGGGCTGCAAGATCTCTAACTAATTGTCTAAAATCGACTCTTGATTCAGCTGTAAAGTAAAAAACTATTCTTTCCCTATTTAAAGTAGTGTATGCTTTTACAAGTTTCATCGGAAGCTCGTGCTTTTTTACCTTTTCTTTGCATATCTTTAATGCTTCAACTACAAACAATTGGTTTTCAATGAATTTATTAAGATCTTCCTCGGTAGGTTTTCTTAAAACTTCAAAGATACTCTCTTTATCAACTCCAAGTTTTTGCAAAAAGGTTTCATCTACAGAATAAATATTTAAAACCTTCACTAACTCTTCACTTCTATCTGTTTTTACAATCACTCTATCTCCATACTTTAGATCTTCTAACTGACTAGTTTTTGCTAGTCCACTTTTTCCTGTATCTGGATACTCAAACTTAACTACCAACATTTCTTTCTCCAAGTTTTAAGATTTTGCTCAAAAATTAAACTATAAAAAGAAGAGGTATTAAGCAACGAAGTTTTTATTTATGCTGATACAGAGGATTTTTATAGAAGAAGAATTTTAAATATTAAAAAGATTTTAAAAAGTTTGACTTTAAAACATATGCTGTTTTACAATAAATCTCTCATTATCTGAATGTTAGGAGGCATACATGGAAAAAAACGGAAAAAAACTCTTAATAAGTGGAATAGCAGGTTTAGCAGTAGTTGGAGCAGCTGTTTTAGTTTCTGCACAAATAATAAAAGCAACAAATCAACCTTCATTTTGTGGTTCTTGCCATGAGATGAAGCCTATGATTGAAACATGGAAGGAAAGTTCTCATTTCGGAAGGGCTTCTTGTGTTGACTGTCACCTTCCCCACGACAACATTTTTAATTACCTTGCTGTAAAAGCAAAATCTGGAATAAAGGATTTTGTAGGTCATGTTTCCCATGAAGGATATATGAACGATCCTGAACATTGGATAGAAAAAAGAAAGGAAAGAGAGCGTTATGTTTTCGTTTCAAACTGTAAGCGTTGCCATTCTGTTTTACCTGATAACTTCTTCCATAGACAACTTCAAAGAGGAGAAATTCAAGGAGACTGCCTAACTTGCCACTGGGATGTAGGCCATGGGCCAAATCTTAAAATGAAAATAGAAAAGTTTTTTGGAAAAGAAGAAACAGTTTCTCTTACTATTTCTCCTGAAGATTCTTCTAATCTTAAAAATGTAAACGTATGGGAATCAGACTGTGCTAAATGTCATAATGGACAAACCGCTTCTTCAAAAAAAGAACTAAAGGAAAAGTTCAAAACACCTGAAGCTTTCGTCAAAGCAGCAAGAGAATCAACGCATCCTCTTATGGCACTTTATAAAAATAATGAGGAATCCCTTAGAAAAGCAGCCGAAGAGATTTACGAAAATTAATCTTCTCTTGTCTTCCCTTTTTTGGGGGAGACACTTAATTTTCATCTAAAATTTTTTTTATACCTTTAAAAGTTAAATCCGAAACTATGATGGAATTCTTTATAAAGGTTTTCAAGATGTTGGAATTTCCTCCAGTTATTAAAACTGTATCCATATTATAGGTGTTCAAAGCTTCTTTTATTCCTCCAACTACTGCTAAAAAAATACCACTCTCTATACACTCTTTAGTTGATTTTCCGGGAATTTGGATTTCCTTTATTTCATTGATCTTTGGTAGTTGTGAAGTTTTTAAACTTAAAGTTTCAGCCATAATTTCTAGTCCAGGAAAAATAATTCCTCCTTTAAAAGTTTGATTTTCTACTAAATCTACGACTACCGCTGTTCCTACACTCACAATAGCAAAGGATCTTTCAAACTCCAAGCCACCACAGGCATTTGCTATTCTATCTGCTCCAAGAGTTCTTGGAGTGTCATATTCAATTTTTATTGGAAGTTCTAAATCTGCTGATACAAAAACAGCATCAGGAAAAAGTTTTCTTAAGATATCTGTTGCCTCTTTAACGACAGAAGAGATTCCTACTCTTTCCCAATGAAAATTTTTAAGCTTTTCTATCAAAAGTTCTGGATGTTTTAAAAAAGTTAAAGTAGAAAGTTTAAATAAAGAGCATACCTTTCCTTTCTCCCAAATGGCAGCTTTAACAAAACTATTTCCAACATCTATTAGTAAATCTGCCATTTTAAGTTCTATATTCTGCATTTATTTTTACGTAGTCGTACGTTAAGTCACAAGTTAGATATTCAAAAGAGTGGTTCCCAAGATTGAGATAAAGTTTAATAACAATTTCGTCATTTTCTTTTAAATACTTGAAAACTTCTTCTTCTATGAAATCTGTTCTTTTACCTTTGAAGAGAAGGTAGTTTCCTATGTAAAGTTCAACTTTTTCTTCTTCTATTCCCGTTGATGCTGCTCCAGCTGCGGCAATTATTCTTCCCCAGTTAGGATCGCAACCAAAAATAGCAGTTTTAACAAGAGGAGAGAGTGCAATCTTTCTTGCAATTGCTCTTGCTTGTTTTGTAGTTTTTGCCCCTTTAACAACAATTCTAGCTACTTTTGTTGCTCCTTCACCATCTTTGACTATTTGGTAAGCAAGTTCTTTAAGAACCGCTGTTAAGACTTCTTTAAACTCTTCATAGTTTGAGTCATCAATTATTTTCTCAGACTTTCCTGTTGATAAGATAAATACGCAGTCGTTTGTACTCATATCTCCATCGACTGTAATTGCATTAAAAGAAACGTCTACTGCTTCTTTTAGAGCTCTTTGAAGCATTTCACTACTTACTTTAGCATCTGTTGCAACAAATGAAAGCATTGTCGCCATTGAAGGATCTATCATTCCAGCACCTTTTGCAATTCCACCTATAACAAAACCATTACCTTCTCTAAAAGCAGTTTTTGGAAAAGTATCTGTTGTCATTATTGCTCTTGCTGGTTCTTCTCCCTTTGCTTTTCCAAGGTTTTTAACTGCTTCCTCTATTCCCTTTTTTACTCTATCCATTGGAAGAGGTTCACCAATTACTCCTGTTGAGGCCACTAAAAATGGCTTTTCCTTTCCAGTAAGCTTAGATACTATCCTTGCCATTTCCTCTGCATCTTTTAATCCCTGTTCTCCAGTACAGGCATTAGCATTACCGCTATTTGCCACAATACCATTAATTTTTCCTTTTAAAGACTTTGAAAACTTTACTGGAGCTGCTTGAATATCGTTTGTTGTAAACACAGCAGCAAAATTTGAAGGCTCATCTGTAACTACAACAAGTGTATCAGGTCTATCAACTTTTTTTTCCGTTCTCTTAATCCCTCCAAAACCTGTACCACAGGCTATTCCCGGAACTTCTGCTATTCCTTTCTTCATACTTTTCTCCTATGAGAAGTACTAACAAATTGTAATATTGCTAGTATAAATAAATCATCGTTGTTTAGGATACAATATAACATAGTTTAGAAAAATTAGTTACTGGTGGAAGTTAAAAACATGAGATTTAAAAAACCGAAAGAATTGGTTGCTACTAGGTTGAAAGAAGCGGGTTTTAGAAGACCAAAATTGCTTTTTCACCCAAAAAGAGGCGATATTTTTAACCGTATTGCTTATGGTTTAGTGAAAGGAAAATTTGGAATTTTTACTGAAAAAGAAATAGGAGAAGAACTACTTCCAGGATGTAAAGTAGATGAATGTTACGAAATAAAGCTTCTTGCTTTTATGGGAGATGAAAAGCCTGATTCAGCAATAGTAAGAGGAAGAAAAGGTATTGTAAACTTTAGTGATATTGATTTTGAATACCCTTTAATTGCTGTGGATCTTTCCTTTTATAACAAACTTTTACCAAGAGAGAAAAAAAGTCTTCTAAATCAGATTGAGATAACTTATGGCGTGGTGAAAGACTTCTTTACTCCAGAAAACTTTGTCCTTACTTCTGTTAGTAATGAAGCAAGAAAGGAACTTGAAAAATTTTTTACTCCTTACATCCCTTTTTCTATTCTTGATAAACCTGAACAAAAAGAAATTATAGTTCTTGACCCTTACGGAAATAAGGACTTTACTCATGAAGAAATTACTCCTCAAACCCTAATTGTTGTTGGTGGTATTGTTGATAGCGGTGAGAGAATGATAGGATCTACTAAGGAGATTTTTCCAAATGTTAAACATAGAAAAATCTCTTATAAAGGAAGTATAGAGCTTGTACCAGATAGGATAAACGATATCGTTAAGATTGTTTGTCAGTACTTAACTGAAGACATTTCTCTATCTGAGGCTGTAAGGCAAAATATTACAAGAACTGCAAAGTTAAAATGGTTAAGAAAAGAATTGGAAAAGAACTTAGTAAGGTTTTCGTTAAAGGGAAAAATTTTAAGGGGAATTCCTGAAAAACTTTACAAGCAATGGAAAGAAGAATTTGAACTTACCGACTTTCACTTTAAGAAAGGAGCTAAACATATTGGTGGATTTTTTGTCTTTAAAAACACTATTTTTGAAAAAGTAGAAGGTAAAATCCTTAAAAGGAAGAAAGAAATCTTTTTATTAGAGGAGTTAAAGAATGAAGATGTTGTCAAGGTCTATTCTTGAAAATATAGGGAATACACCTCTTTTAAGAATAGAGATAGAGGGTGTGGAACTCTTTCTCAAACTTGAAATGTTTAATCCTGGAGGTTCAATTAAGGATAGAGTTGCACTTGCAATTATCGAAGATGCAGAGAAGAAAGGAGAGTTGTCACAAAAAAAAGCAGTTATTGAGGCAACAAGTGGAAATACAGGAATCGGTCTTGTACTTGTTTGTGCAGCTAAAGGTTATAAATGCATTATTGTTATGCCTGAGAATATGAGTGAAGAAAGAAAAAAAATACTGAGAGCTTACGGTGCAGAGCTCATTCTTACTCCAGCAGAAGAAGGAATACCAGGAGCTGTTAAAAAAGTAGAAGAACTTGTTAGAAAAGATCCTGAAAAGTACTTTCACGCAAGACAGTTTGAAAATCCTGTTAATCCTTTAATTCACTATGAAACAACAGCTGTTGAAATCTTAGAGCAAATGGGCGTTTTACCTGAAATTTTTGTTGCAGGAGTTGGAACAGGAGGAACATTAACTGGTATCGGCAAAAGGTTTAAGGAAGTAAATCCAGAGTGCCTTCTTGTAGCAGTTGAACCAGATACATCTGCAGTTATCTCAGGAAAACCTGCAGGAGTGCACAAAATTCAAGGGATAGGAGCTGGATTTATACCCAAGGTTTTAGATGTTGAACTTATAGATAAAGTAGAAACTGTTTCCTTTGAAGAGGCAAAGAAGTATTCAAATCTTCTTGCATCACGGTTTGGGATTCTTTCAGGTATATCAGCAGGAGCAAATGTGAGAGTAGCCATTAAGGTTGCAAAAGAAACTGGAAAGAAAAAAAGAGTAGTTACTATTCTTCCAGATACAGGAGAAAGATACCTTAGTACAGACCTTTTTGATTAGGGATAAAAATGGAAATAAGACGAATTGAAGGAATAATTCCTGTAGAAGCAGTTTCAAAAGATTTACCCTTTAAGCTTGAAAACTTTTCTTATCATGATATGAAAAAACTTTTATCAACCATAACCTCTGGACAATCAAAAAAAGATTTAGGAGAAGATCTTCAGTCTACTCTTATAAAAGCAGTTTTTGAAGGATTTACCCCTGAAGGAAAGGTAAAGCTTAGAGTAGGAGACCTACTCCTTATAGCTGATGTTGAAGTAGATAGAGAATTTTCTATTGGAGAAGAGCTCCTTTTTAGACTAAAATCGATATATCCTCGAATTGAGCTTTCTTTTGTAAAAAAGGAAGAAATACTTTCTAACTTCATAAGTAAGCTCAGACTTGTTCTTCCATCTTTTTCTTCGGAAAAGCTCCTTCTCTTAGGAGAAATTCTTAAAAAACCAGAAATTATGAACGCTCTCTATACCTATATTTCTGTTCACTATAAAGAACTTCTTGAGGAATTTAAACAGTTTTCAGAATCGTTTAAGTCAGGAATACTTTCAAAACTTCTTTCTCCTTATTCCATTTTTGTTGCTCTTCTTCTTTTAGAAGACGAGCTATACCAAGAAGTAAAAGAAAAACTTCCACAATCTATCACACAAAAAAATATAAAAGATGCAATAAATACCTTGATTTCTATTCATTCCCTTTTTATTTTAGGAAGTATTATTGCATTTCCATTTTTCTTTACAGATAACTTTAAAGGAAATGTTTATATGGTACTAGCAGAGGACGAGAGTGATCCTCATTCTGTTTTCATTGAGTTAAAGACAAAACTTGGAACTTTAGGAATTTTTATTATGCTCTTAAATGAAAGCATAATGTTAGAAATAGTTGCTGAGAACAAAAAGCTCTTAGACTTATTTAAAAACAATCTAAATGAGTTAAAAACTTTTTTTAAAGAAGAAGGTCTCAATCTTGTTTCTGTTGTTTTTAGAGAAGGAAAAAGAGGTCTTGAAGAAAAGAGGAAAAAGTTATTTCAAAATTTAGAAACCGGATTTTCTATTGATTTTTCTGTCTAAAAAGAAAATCAGGAAGAAACTTTGAAATTTTTTTTGTAAATCTTAAGTTAGGTTTTTCCGATATCAATTCTAAAATTGTTCTTAAGTTTAGAGAAACAATAAAACCGTTGCCTATATCGGATATTTTAAGAAACGGTTTATCTATCATTATCTTGAAAAGTTCGTCTTTGTAGGAACTATCAACTTTGAAAGTCATAACTCCATGCTCAACTACAGAAAGATGCCCCATTCCTACAACACGCTCTATTAACTTCCTATCTTCCTCTTCAGAATATTTAGATAAAAGCTCTTTTAAAGGCAGCCCGGAATAACAAACCCGAGCTGCAGTAGCTATCACCTTAAGCATATTTTCTGTCTGAGATAAAAGGACAATTCCCATTAATACTTATCTCCGTACTTAGCCATAAACTTCTCTACTCTACCCCTTACAGCTTTTTGCTTTTGGCTACCGGTAAAGAATGGATGACACTGGTTGCAAACTTCAACTTTAATCTCAGGAAATTTTGTGGATCTTGTAACCCAAGTGTTACCACAGGCACAAACAATCCTTGTTTCCTTGTATTCTGGATGAATGCCCTTTTTCATATGAACAACCTCCTGATATAATTCTAAACCTACTTTGCGTTAGTGAAGTTTAATTTAGAGCTATGAAGGTGTCAAGTGGAACTTGCGAATCTTGTAGAAGTGTCCGTTCAATTTATCAAGTCTCATCCTGAATTTGCTTGCTTTTTCCTCTTTCTATGGACATTTTTAGAAACAGGACTATTAATAGGTCTTTTCTTACCTGCTGAAAAAATACTAATCCTTGCAGCAGTTCTTGTTTCAAAAGGCATCATTTCTCCTTGGAGTTTCCTTTTCTGCGGAATTCTTGGTACTTTTCTTGGTTATACTGCAACTTACTTTGTTGGTCACTACTTTGGTGAGGAAAAGTTAGAAAAGAATCTAGAAAGATTCAAGCTTAGTAAAGAAGAAATCTTAAAAACCAAGGAATTCATAAAGACTAAAGGAAAATTAGCCATCCTTTTGGGAAGATTTATTCCTGTTGTAAGAGCTGTTTTACCATTACTCATAGGAACGTTTAGAGTTCCTTTAAAAGAATTTTCTTTTTATAATCTGCTTGGTGCAATTCTTTGGGTTTCTTCCTATATTTTGATAGGGAACTTGATAGAAAAAACTTTATCAATTATTATTAGACACAAACTATTTGGTATAGTACTCTTTGCTATATTATTCTTACTTTACTTAGTTTGGAGAAAGTATGGAAAGAATAAAAAACTGTTTTGAGAAGCTTCTTTTAAAAGGAGAAAAACCTTTAATAGTTTATGCTACAGCTTGTGATCCTAGTTGTTCTGAATCTGTAGAGATCTTTAAATTAATCTTGAAATATGCTGATATGGTAGAGATAGGAATGCCCTTTTCTGATCCTTTGGCCGATGGTCCTACTATTCAAAAAGCTCATGAAAGAGCTCTATCTTCAGGAGCAAACACTCAAAAGGTTTTTGAACTTGTTAAGAAAATTAGAGAATTTGAGAGTGAAAAGCCTATAATTTTAATGGGATACTATAATCCAATATTCGTTTATGGCGAAGATAAGTTTATTAGAGATGCATTTAACGCAGGCGTGGATGGCTTTATAGTTCCAGACCTTCCTCCTGAAGAAGGAGAGGATTTTGCTAGAAAAGTTAAGTCTATGAAGTTATCTCCCATTTTCTTAGCAGCTCCAACAAGTACCGATGAAAGGGTGAGAAAAATAGGAGAAGTTACAGGTGAGTTTATTTATTATGTTTCTGTTACAGGAATTACAGGAGAAAGAGAAGAACTTGCTTATAAAGAAATAGGAAAAGATATTGAAAGAATTAAAAGAATTACTGGAAAGAAAACGGTAGTTGGTTTTGGAATTTCAAGAGGAAAACATATAAGAGAAATGTATAATACTCCTGATGGATTTGTAGTTGGTAGTGCGGTAGTCAAAAGAATAGAAAAAGGAAATTTTGAAGAATTAGAATCTCTTTTGAGAGAGCTCAAAGAAGCAACTAAACCTTGTTGATACTGGAGGAAGAATGTTTGGTATTGGTACCCAAGAACTTATTATAATTCTTGTAATCGCCCTTCTTATTTTTGGTCCTAAAAAGTTGCCTGAATTGGCAAGATCCACAGGAAAGGCAATAAATGAGTTTAGGAAAGCTTCCTCAGGTATTTTAGATGAAGAAGAAGCAAAGAAGGAGAATGAAAAGGATAAAGAAAAGACAGTTGTAGCTGGTACACAAAAAAAAGAAGAAGCAGAAAAAATAAAAGTTAAGGAATAAAGTTTGTGGTATGTCAAAGAGAATTGTTAATCCGGAAGAAGAATTACCAGTAACAGAGCATATAGAAGAACTTAGGCAAAGGATTTTTAAATCGGTTATAGCCTTAATAGTTGGTTTTTTAGTAGCTTGGCCTTTTAAGAAGGATATTCTACTTTTCTTAGAAAGACCATTACCAGAAAACTTAAAGGGTAAGTTAATTTTCCTTTCTCCTCCAGAAGCTTTCTTTACAGCTTTAAAAGTTTCTTTCTTTGCTGGAATTTTAATTGCTCTTCCTTTTGTTCTGTATCAGGTATGGAAATTCATAGAACCTGGACTTTATGAGCATGAAAAAAAGTTTATAGTTCCCTTTATCTTCTTTTCCTTGCTTTTTTTCTTTACAGGAGCATCTTTTGCCTACTTTGTAATTCTTCCTTTTGGTTTAAAGTTCTTATTAGGATTTATGGATGATATTTTGACTCCTCAAATTACAGTCGGTAGTTATATTTCCTTTGTCATTCAGCTGATATTAGCATTTGGATTTGTTTTTCTTCTTCCAGTTGTTGTTTGGTTGCTTTCTAAGCTTGGAATCATAAATTATAAAATGCTTGAAAAGAATAGAAAGTATGCTATACTCATTATATTTGTAGTAGCAGCAGTTCTAACTCCTCCCGATATATTTTCCCAAATTATGATGGCTTTACCTCTTTTAGGTCTTTACGAGCTTAGTATATGGATAGCAAAAATTACGGGAAGGGAAGAGTAAATACCAACTTCAGATAGAAAAATCCAATTTGGAGGAAACTCTGTAATGGCAGAAAATACATTAGAGGGCTTGACTATTGCAGAGCTCCAGAAAATGAGTATTTTTGACCTGAGGAAGATTGCTAAGTCTCTTGGGATTGATGTTAAAGCTGTAAAAAAGCAAGAACTTATAAAGAGAATTCTAGAGAAAGATGCAGAAAAAAGAGGAGCTATTTTCAGAGTAGGTGTTTTAGAAGTTTTACCTGATGGATTTGGTTTCCTCCGTTCTCCTGAAAATAATTATCTTCCAAGTTCAAGTGATGTTTATGTTTCTCCTTCCCAAATAAGAAAGTTTGGTCTTAGAACAGGAGATACTATTGCAGGAGAAGTAAGGCCTCCTAAAGAAAATGAAAAATATTTTGCTCTTTTAAAAGTTGATGCTATAAATTGGGAACCGGCAGAAATTGCAAAAACAAGACCTCAATTTGATCAGCTTACTCCACTTCATCCAACTGAAAGATTTAGGCTTGAGCATGACCCTTCAGAACTTTCTACAAGGGTTGTTGATTTAATTACTCCTATCGGAAAAGGACAAAGAGGTCTTATCGTTGCTCCTCCAAGGGCAGGAAAAACAGTTCTTCTTCAAAAGATGGCAAATGCTATAAAGACTAACTATCCTGATACTTATCTCATCATTCTCCTCATAGATGAAAGACCTGAAGAAGTTACAGACATGAAAAGGAACACTTTAGCAGATGAGGTTATAAGTTCAACTTTTGATGAGCCACCTGAAAGACATGCTCAAGTTGCAGAAATTGTTATAGAAAAGGCAAAAAGATTAGTTGAACACAAAAAAGATGTTGTCATTCTTCTTGATAGTCTTACAAGACTTGCGAGAGCGTACAATACTTTAACTCCTCCAAGCGGAAAAATTCTTTCTGGTGGTATTGATGCTCATGCATTCCACAAACCTAAGAGATTTTTTGGAGCTGCTAGAAACATAGAAGAAGGTGGAAGTCTTACAATTATAGCTACAGCTCTTGTTGAAACTGGAAGTCGTATGGATGATGTAATATTTGAAGAGTTCAAGGGAACAGGTAACATGGAAATTGTTCTTGATAGACAGCTTGTGGAAAGGAGAGTGTTCCCCGCAATAAATATTCAAAAGTCAGGAACTAGAAAAGAAGAACTCCTTCTTTCAGAGTGGGAGTTAAATAGAATTTGGATACTTAGAAGACTTCTTACATCCATGTCTCCTGTTGAATCAATGGAATTTCTCTTAGAGAAACTTAAAAAATATAAAACAAACGAAGATTTCTTAAAGGCGATGAACGCATGAAAGAGCTCATATATTACTCTTTCCTTGAAAGTGCAGATTTAAAAAGGGCTTTCGTAGAAGCAAATAGAGATTTGATTTACAATGTCTTTCTTGAAATTGCAAAAAGAGTAAAGAACGGAAAGAAAATACTCCTATGTGGCAACGGAGGATCTGCTGCCGACTGTCAGCACATAGCTGCTGAGCTTGTAGGCAGATTTGGAATGGAAAGAAGAGCTCTTCCAGCTATAGCCCTTACAACAGATACATCTATCCTTACAGCTTTAGGAAATGATTATTCCTTTGATAGAATATTTGAAAGACAGGTAGAAGCTCTTGGTGAGGAAGGAGATGTGCTTATAGGAATAAGCACAAGTGGAAATTCGAAGAATGTAATTAATGCTGTAAAAAAGGCTAAGGAAAAAAAATTATTAACTGTTGGTTTTTTAGGTAAAGATGGGGGTGAACTCCTAAAAGTAGTAGATCACTGTTTTGTAGTAAAGAGCTTTTCTACTCCACGAATTCAGGAAGTTCACATAACACTTGGTCATATTCTTTGTGATTTTATTGAAAAATATCTCTTTTCCTACGATAACTATTTCCCTCCCCTAGGGGAGATGATATAAAAGATGTCACCCCCTGAAATTCGGGACTATAGTAAAGAGGCAACCTTTAAAGGCAGGAGGCTGGATTTTTCCCTGGGGAATAAGCCCCGTGCGTGGAGATTAGCCGATGCCTCCTGCCGGCTAATTATAGTGGCGGGAAGCGCCGTATTGGAGTATGGGAATAGTCCCGAAGCAGAGGTTGCAAAACACAAAACATATCAGGGGGTAGAGATGAAGGAGAAGGTAGAGAAAACACTGTATGTCGGAGTGGACTACCACAAAAACAGCTTTACAGCAGCTTATTTAGATTGTCTGACAGGGATACTTAATACCAAGAAGTACGAAGCAGAAGAGTTAGAGAAATTTAAAAATCACCTAACAACTTTTAGGAAAAAAGGATATTCAGTAAAAGTTGCGGTAGAAACCTTAACAGGAGTAACATTTTTTACGGAGGAGATAAGGAACTGCGTTGATGAAATAACTTACGTTAACACTAACAAATTTAAGAACATTCTAAAAGGTGTTAACAGTGCTAAAAACGACAGGATAGATGCAGAAACGATAGCCATTTACTATGAAATGGGCTTACTTCCGACAGTTTACGTCCCGACGAGAAAAGAAAAAGAGCTAAGGATAAAGATGAAAGAGAGAGATAGCTTTGTAGATATGAGAAAAGGGGTAATTAACAGACTTCATAGCCTATTGCTTGAATATGGGATAAAGACAAACAAGAGAGAACTCACCACGAAGAAAGGGATGGAAAGGATAAAGGAAGAAACGAAGAAGAAAGTGCCTCCGTCATTACGAGAAACGATATGGAGGCAAATAGAAACAATAGAATACTTAACAGATAAGATAAGAGAGACAGAAGAAGATATCAAGAGTTTTATAGGAGAAGATGAGGAGCTTAAGGGAAAAGTAGAACTTCTAAAAAGCATACCTGGAGTAGGAGATATAGTAGCTATAGCCTTTATATCTGCCGTATGTAACGAAGAGAGGTTTGAAAACGGAGACAAGGTAGCGGCTTATTTTGGACTTGTTCCTCGTGTTAATAGCAGTGGAGACGAAGTTAGAAATGGAAGGATAACAAAGAAAGGGGACAGCAGAACGAGGAACAAGATTATCCAGGCTACGAGAGCGTTATTGAACAGCAAGTTAGACAATTCAGTTAAAAGATTTTACGAAGGGTTAGTTAAGAAAGGTTTAGAGAAGAAGAAAGCGCTGATAGCTGCGGCGAGGAAATTGGTTAAAGTAATGTTCGCAGTTTTGAGAGAGAGAAGGCAATTTATGGATTTTGTTGAAAATAAATGCAACCTCTGTGTTGGGGGTTGACATCTTTCATAGGAGGAAGAATGAAAAAACTGATAGAAAAGACTGTCGGAATCTTAAAAAAGCAAGATATCGAAAATTTTGACATCTATGCTGTTGAATCTTCTGGTTTTACAGTCGAAGTAAAAAATAAAGAAATTGAAAGAATAAAAGTTCCTGTAAAAAAAGGACTAGCTATAAGAGTTGTCGTAAATGGAAAGTTAGGATTTGCTTATACGACAGATGTATCAGACGAAGGAATAAGAATTGCTATTGAATGTGCGAAAGAAAATGCAAAAAGTTCCTCTCCCGATGATTATTCGTTTTCAATGCCAGCTGAAAACTTTCTTGACTTTCCTTTATATGACGATAGGTATAGTGAGATCTCTACTGAGGAGAAAATAAATCTTGCACTAGATTTAGAATCTAAAGTCTACTCCTTTGATCCAAGAATAAAGAGAGTAAGGAAAGCATCTTACAAAGATTCCATTTCAACCATTTACTATTACAACTCAAATGACCATAGTTTCAACTATACAACTTCAAGCTTTTCTTTAAGTATTCTTCTTGCTGCAGAAGAAAATGAAGAGTCCCAAATGGGATGGGACTATGACGTTAGAAGATATTTCTCAGATCTTAACGTTGATCTTGTAGCAGTTAGAGCAGCAGAAAATGCCGTAGAACTTCTTGGTGCAAAACCATTAAAAACGAAAAAGATTCCTGTTATTTTTAAGAATACGGTATTTGCAGAAATTATAGAGGCTTTATCTCCTGTATTTCTTGGAAATAATGTCCTCCGAGGAAAATCTCTTTTTGCCGATAAGTTAGGATATGAAATCGCAAACCATGTTTTCAATCTTTATGATGATCCTACACATGAAAGCGGAATAGGAACAATGCCTTTTGATGATGAAGGAGTTGCTACAAGAAAGAAAGCAGTAGTAGAAAGAGGAGTGCTTAAGAATTTTCTCCTTGACATTTACTCAGCTAAAAAGCTTGGAATGAAATCCACAGGCAATGGAGTAAGAACAAGTATATCGGCGCTTCCTCAGCCTGGAATAACAAATCTTGTCGTTGAAAAGGGAGCTCTAGGAATAGAAGAGTTGGTAAAAACTCCGGAAGAGGTTTTACTTGTAACAGATGCAATGGGTATTCATACAATAAATCCTATATCTGGAGAGTTTTCTATTGGTGTGAGTGGCATATACTTTAAAGATGGCAAAAAAGTGCAGCCTGTTACAGGAATGACAGTAGCTGGAAACATTAAAGAACTTCTTACAAATATAACAGAAGTTGGAAGAGACCAAAGATGGATCGGAAATATCTGCAGTCCTTCTGTTCTTATTAAATCACTAACAGTGAGTGGAGAATGAGAGAAAGAAGAAGAGAAAGACTAAAATCCCTTTTAATAAGAGAGCTCTCTGATATTCTAAGAATAGAAATTGATTTGCCTGATAACGCTTTTGTCACAATTCATGATGTTCATCTTTCAAAAGATGGCAGTAAAGTAACCGTTTTTATTTCAGCTTTGAAAAAAGAAGATGCAATAAAAGCAGTTGAAATTCTCAACAAAGCTACTGGTTATATACACCATATCCTTGGTAAAAGATTAAAGCTGAAAGTAGTTCCAAGGCCCGAATTTGTCATATCACCAGGAGATCTACTATGAACCACTCAAGAGAAGAAATAGCAAATCTTATAAAAGATCTTGAAGGAAAAATTTTAGTAACTACGCATAAAAATCCAGATGGAGATGCAATAGGAAGTTCTTTAGGATGGCATAACTTCTTAAAAAGACTTGGAAAAAATGTAAAAATCATCTATAAAGATAGAGTTCCTTTCTTTTTTGACTTTCTTCCAGGAATTGAGGAAATAAACGTAAAAGAAGAAATAACAGAAGAGTTTGACTGGGTTATCATTACAGATGTTTCTGAGCTTAAAAGAACAGGATTTGAAGATATTCCAGCAAAAAAGTCAATAGTGATTGATCATCATATAACGGCTGAACCTTTTGCTGATTATTCTATTGTTGAACCTGAAATATCCAGTACATGTGAACTCTCTTACGAAATAATGAAATTGATAAATCCAGCCTTAATTGAATATCCTGTTGCTCTTCCCATCTATACTGGAATAGTTACAGATACAGGGAAATTTGGTTACAATAACACATCTCCTACAACTCATAAGATTGCTGCAGAGTTAATAGAAAAAGGAATAGATCCTTACGTTGTCACAAAAAATATCTTTGAAAGGAACAGAATACAAAAGTTTAAATTGCTGGAACTTGTTTTAAAAACTTTGGATTTTTCTATTGGAAATAAGGTTGCTCATATAACTCTATTTAAGAAGTTTTTAGAAGAAAGTGGAGCCTATCCAGAAGAATCTGAAGGATTTATAAATTATCCTCGTTCGATTATTGGGGTAGAAGTCGCGGTATTCTTTAAGGAAATAGATGAAAATTACTGGAAGGTATCTCTTCGCTCAAAAGGAAATGTAAACGTTGCAGAAGTTGCTAAAAGAATGGGAGGAGGAGGACATAAGATGGCTTCTGGCTTTGAAACTAGAGGTTCTCTTGAAGAGATAAAGAACAAATTATTTAAAGAGTTAGAATTAGCTATTGAATCAGCTGAGTTCGAGAGAATGGATCGTCTTCCATAAAAGCTTTGAAAGTTTCATAGACCTTTGACTTGAAATATTTAGCACTTCCTCGTGAGTTGTTTGAAGTTTTAAAGTATCGTTAGTTATAACGGTTAATGCTGCAACCTTCATGCCGTAAAATTTTGCAGATAAAATTTCTGGGATACTTGACATACTAACAACATCAGTACCTGCAACTTCTAAAAACCGTATTTCCGCAAATGTTTCATAGTTAGGACCAAGAACAGAAGCAAGAACAACAGGAGAAATACTCAGTCCTAACTCTATTCCTTTCCTTAGAAAAAGGTCTGAAACTTTCCTATCGTAAATTTCTTTTCCATTTATAAAAACTTTATCACCATAGCTTTTTATAAGTCCCACAAGAGGGTTTCTACCAAGAAGGTTAATATGATCAACGATAACTCCTATTTCTGACTGTGCTGCTTTTCTTGAAATAGCTCCAGACGCACAGGTAGAAATAAAAAGTTTCACTCCGAGCTTCGCTGATAATTCAGGTATAAATCTTAACTCCCAATCTTCTCTATCTTCATAATAGTGAAACCGACCTTCAAAGAAAAGAACTTTCTTTTTTCCTACTTCAAGAATCTTTAAAGTTCCAGAATGACCCGGTACAAAAGGAATGGGCATCTGTGGAATTTGAGAATAAGGAATTTCTGTAAAAACTTTGTCAAGTTTAATGCCGGATCCACCTAAAACAGCAATGTCAAACTTTTCTATACCTGTTTTCTCTTTTATAAAAATAGAAGCCTTTGTCACCATCTTTTAAAGCTTTGGTTTTAGGAATAAAAGTTTTGATTTAGGACCTTTAATAATACTTGATTCTGTAAAGATAGAAATAAAGATATCTTGATTTGGAAGATAATCAAACTCTTCTATACCTCCCATATTGTAATTAGGAGAACTTGCTTCTTCCCAACCAAAAGAGAAACCATCTTTATAAAGAAGTAGTATTCTACCCCCGTCAAAAGTATAAACGTTTCTCAATAAATGTGGAACTTCATTTTTATTCTGAGAAAATAGAACTTCTTCATTTCCGTCACCATCTATGTCTATTGGCTTAGGTTTTGGAGTTATGTAGTAGCTAACAAGATAGCTGTCCACATCCCAGTAAAGACAGTTAGGTGAAGCTCCTATTTGGATTGGTGAACGCCAAACAATTTTGTCTTTTTCAGAAACATTAAAGAAGTAATCAAGGTCATAGTAAGCATAGTATTTCTTGCCATTACTTACAAAGATTTGAGCGCTTGTTACTTGAAAATCTTTTGGAACCTTAACTTTTTGTAGTTTCTGTAACTTTTTACCTTCAAGTTTTAAAACATAAACATTCTTTCCAAAAAGCTTTTCAGTCTCTCCACTTACTTCCTGTCCATAGATCGTATCGTTTACTCCGTCTCCATTTGTATCAAAACCTGAAACTATCAGATTGGAAGAAGCAATTTTTGAGAGCTTTCCATTTTTTATCTCAAAAAGGGCTGAAGAAACGCTTTTCGTATCTTGATAAAAAGCATCCATTAAGAACTCTAACTTACCATCCTTATTAATGTCTATTGGAGAAATATGAAAGAGATAAGAACCTGGAAACGGATTCCTAAACTTATAAACTTTAGAAACGCCATAAGGTTTCACGTGATAAACTCTGATATCGTTATCTGTAAGAATAACTACTTCATCTTCGGGTGTATCATCTATATTTCCTGTAAAAAGACTTGTGGCATGAGTTTTAAAATCAAGAACTACTTTGTAAGCTGTTTCTACATTAATTGCAAACGACGAAACAGGAGTTCCATCCCACGGAAAAACTCTTAGAAGTCTTTTCGTTCCATCGTAAACTTCCACTCCTTTATTTGAAACAACAAAGTAGCCATCATAGCCTGTTAACTTTTCAGCAGGAACTTTTCTTTTAAAGTCTGAAGGATATCGGAGATTAAATAACTTTTTAAACTTTTCTCCTTCGTTATAAGGAGCAAGAGTTATCGATTTAATATCTTTGCTTAAAGTCGCATAAAGTTTTTTACCTTTCTCTTTTGTAAAGTCTAAAAAGAGAACTTTATTAAAAGTAAATTTTCTTACCTTTTCTCCAACTATAGGATTACCAATAGTTGGAAGAGCTATTGAATAATCGTTATGAACTTCTTTTACTTTTAAAATGGCTCCACTTTCTGAAATAAATTGATCTCCTACAGAAACTCCATTCTTCTTACCAAGATCGATAACAAATCCATCATAACTATTTAAAACAATACTTCCTTCTATAGGAATAAACTCTCTTTTCATGTAGTAAATAACGTTATTAACACCTTTTAGCTTAATCTTTGGTTCAAGTTTTTTCTCTTGAGATGTATATGCAGTATAAACAAGCTCTTCCTTCTTAAAAGGATTAAGAGAACTTACAGAACAAGATGAAACTACAAAAGGAAGTATTAAAAGAATCTCTTTCCTCATCTATTCTCCTACTAAGAGTTTATAGTTTGAACTTACTCCATTATACTAAATAGCAAACTTGCTTTAATAGTATAAAATTTGGGCTAAAAAAAAACCAAATAAAACTTTTAAGGAGGTTAGAGGTGGTCGAGGAGTCTATTAAACAACTAATTCAGTCCCTAAACGTCTTTTACCTGCTGGCAGGCGCTGTAATGATTCTCTCTATGCATGCAGGATTTGCTTTCCTTGAAGCAGGAACAGTTAGAAAAAAGAACCAAGTCAACGCTCTTGTAAAGATTATTGTTGACGTAGCTGTTGCTACACTTGCATACTTTTTTATTGGCTATCCCCTTGCACACAAAATAGGTTTTATTAAACCTGCAGCTGAATTAGTATCAGATCAGGGTTTTGAACTTGTTCGCTTCTTCTTTCTCTTAATGTTTGCCGCCTGCATCTCTGCAATAGTTTCTGGTGGCGTTGCAGAAAGAATGAAATTTAGACCTTACATTACAGCTGGATTTTTCCTTGCAGGTATTATTTATCCTATTTTCGAAGCTCTTATCTGGGGAGAAAGATGGTCTCCTGCTTTTCAAGGATGGATTGAAAAGATGTTTGGAGCTCCAATTCACGACTTTGCTGGTTCAATGGTAGTCCACGGACTTGGCGGCTGGATAGCTCTTCCGGCAGTTATTATTCTTGGTCCTAGGATGGGAAGATATATAAAAGATCAATCAAAACCTATACCCATTAGTAACATTCCTTATCTTGCACTTGGAAGTTGGATTTTAATCATAGGTTGGTTTGGATTTAACGTTATGAGCTCTCAAAGTATAGAATCAATTTCAGGTCTTGTAGCAGTTAATTCTCTAATGGCAACAGCTGGTGGTCTTATCGGTGGCGTGCTCATTGGAAAAAACGATCCTGGTTTTATCCATAATGGAGCTCTTGCTGGACTTGTAGCTATCTGTGCAGGCTCTGATATAGTTAATCCAATAAGTGCCTTTTTCATTGGTTTTGTTGCTGCTTGGATATTTGTTAAAGCATTCATTTGGGAACAGGAAAAGCTTAAAATAGATGATGTTTTAGGAGTTTGGCCTCTTCACGGTATCAACGGAGTATGGGGAGGTATTGCAGCAGGTATTTTTGGACAAGAAGCTCTTGGGGGATTAGGAGGTGTATCAATAATTTCTCAATTCGTAGGAGTTTTATTGACTATCATTTATGCAGTTATTGCCGGTTTTGTTCTCTATAAAGTTTTAGATGTTATTTTTGGTCTTAGACTCTCTGAAGAAGAAGAGTTTAATGGTTCAGACCTTTCCATTCATAAAGTTGATGCTTACCCTGAAGATAGTCTTAAAGTCTAATTCTCAAAGCTCCTCCTTCTTAAGGGGGAGCTTTCTTTACTTTTCCTTGCTAAAACTATCTAATAATGATTATTATTAAAGTAGAAATTCTCAAAAGGAGGTAAGAATTTGAACTTAATAGAAAAAAAGAAAAAGAGAAATACGAAGCAAAAAGCAGTTGTTTTTCAAGTTGTTCAAAGTTCTTACGACCATCCGACTGCTGAAACCATTTATGAGAGAGCAAAAAAAGAAATACAAACAATAAGTCTTGGTACAGTTTACCGCATTTTAAAGGAACTTGTTGCTGAAGGAAAAATCAAAGAGATAATAGTAAACAAGCAATCCAGATTTGACCCTAACACTGATTTTCATCACCACTTTATCTGCAAAAAGTGTGGAAAGATCGAAGATGTTAAAGCTCCTCTATGTAGGTACACCTGTAAAAAATTAGAAGAAAAAAACTATGTTATAGAAGAAATTGAATACAAATTCTATGGTCTTTGTGACAAATGTTGTGCACAAAATTTAGGCAAAGATTAATCAATTAGCACAAATTTTATGCACAATTTTAACAAAAGCTTTTAAAAAGTTCCCTTTTTCGTATCAATTAATCTCTTTTTATCAAAAGTTTCTTTCTTGAGAAAAAAATTTGGCACGAATATTGTTTTGTTAAAATTACACCTAAACTAGGTCGGGGGTGAATAGAATGAAGAAAATAGAGGCAATTATAAAGCCTTTCAAGTTAGAAGAAGTAAAAGATGCTCTTACTGAAATAGGTATTCAAGGACTTACCGTTTCAGAAGTCAAAGGTTTTGGAAGACAGAAAGGACACACAGAACTTTACAGGGGTGCAGAGTACGTGGTAGACTTTATTCCAAAGATCAAGATAGAAGTTGTAGTTCCTGACGATATAGCGGAAAAGGTAGTCGAAACAATAGTAAACGCAGCAAGAACAGGTAGAATCGGAGATGGAAAAGTATTTGTTATTCCTCTTGAGGATGCCGTAAGAATAAGAACTGGGGAAAGAGGCAAAGATGCACTTTAAAAATACAAAAAAAAAGGAGGAACCGATGAAACCAAAAAACGCTAAAGAAGTAGTAGAACTCATTCAAAGAGAAGGGATAAAGTTTGTTGACCTAAGATTTACTGACATGTTTGGAACATGGCATCACGTTACGTTTCCTGCACATGAAATCTCTGAAGAAAGCTTTGAGCAAGGACTTTTCTTTGACGGTTCATCAATTAGACAGTGGCAGCCAATTAACGCAAGTGATATGATGTTTAAGCTTGATCCGACAACTGCAACTGTTGATCCACTTTCTGAAATTCCAACTCTTGTTGTAATTGCTGACATTGTTGATCCTGTTACAAAAGAACCTTACCATAAAGACCCAAGAAATATTGCTAAAAAAGCAATAGAATATCTCAAGTCAACAGGAATCGGAGATACAGTTTACTGCGGACCAGAACCTGAGTTCTTTATTTTTGATGATGTTAAGTACGATGTTGGAATGAACTTCTCTTTCTATGAGGTTGACAGCGTTGAAGGTATCTGGAGAACAGGAGCAGACGAAAATCCAAACCTTGGACACAAAATAAAAGTAAAAGGTGGTTACTTCCCAGTTCCACCAGCAGATCAACTTGACCACATTAGAAAAGTAATGGCAATGAAGATGGAAGAAGCAGGACTTGTTGTTGAGGCGCTCCATCACGAAGTTGCTACAGGTGGACAGGGTGAAATTGACATTAGGTTCGGAGAGCTTGTAACAGCAGCTGACAACCTCATGTGGGTCAAATACATCGTTAAAAACGTTGCAAAGATGTTTGGTAAGACTGCTACATTTATGCCAAAGCCACTTTTTGGAGATAACGGAACAGGTATGCATACTCACATGTCAATCTGGAAAAATGGTGAAAACCTCTTCCACGGCGACAGCTACGCAGGACTTTCCGAAACAGCTCTTTACTTTATAGGTGGAATCATTAAACACGCAAAAGCAGTTTGTGCATTTACAAATCCAACTGTTAACTCTTACAAGAGACTTGTTCCAGGATACGAAGCGCCAGTTAACCTATGTTACTCTGCAAGAAACAGATCTGCTTCAATTAGAGTCCCAGTTGTAACAAGTCCAAAAGCTAAGAGAATAGAGGTTAGATTCCCAGATTCTTCTGGAGCTCCATACCTTGCATTCACTGCACTTTTAATGGCTGGACTTGATGGAATCGAGAACAAGATCCATCCAGGTGAACCAGTTGATAAGAACCTCTACGATCTTCCACCAGAAGAACTCAAAGACATTCCAACAGTTCCAGGTTCTCTTGCTGAAGCTATTGACGCTCTTGAAAAGGACTATGAGTTCCTTACAAAAGGCGGCGTAATGACAGAACAGTTCCTTGAAGATTACATTGAGTACAAGAGAAATGAGGAAATTGATCCAATAAGACTTAGACCTACTCCAATGGAATTCTTCCTTTACTTTGATGTTTAATTTAAGGGCTCCCTTCGGGGAGCCTTTTAAATTGCAAAAACTTCTTTTTTTAGCAGCTTCTTAAATTCTTCAGCGGGAATAGGAGGAGAAAAGTAATATCCTTGCCCTTCATTACAACCTATTTTTCTTAAAAACTCTATTTGTTCTTTTCTTTCTATTCCCTCTGCAACAGAAGTCATCTTAAGAAGCTTTGAAATATCAACGATAAACTTAACAATACTCTTATCTTCCTCACTTTCTGGAACGTTCTTAATAAAAGATAGATCAATCTTAAGCTCATGAGCTTTTATCATTCTTAGTCTTGAGAGTGACGAGTAACCTGTACCAAAATCATCAATTGAAATCCTCACTCCATATTCAACTAATGCTTTAATAGTAGAAAACAGGTTATTAGAATTTACAGTTGCTTCACTTTCTGTAACCTCCAGTATTAACTTCTCTGGAGGAATTTTTAGTTTTTCAATTGTCCTACGAACTAAAGGAAAAAACCTGCTATCTAAAAGTTGGGATATCGAAACGTTAACGGCCACCGATATATTGTGTCCATTTTCTAACCATTGCTTTAAATTTTCAAGACTTTTTCTCAAAATAATTCTTCCAACATCAAACATCAATCCGTGTTCGAGTTCAATACATGGTGGACACCTTGATGACTTCTAATATAGTCCTCAAACTTCTCAGCGGGAGTCTTGTAATTTAAAGAGTGATGGGGTCTAAGAAAGTTGTAAATCTTTAAATACTCAAAAAGTTTTTTATTCATCTCATCAACAGTCGGTTCTGTTCCTTCTATCATCCATAGTTCACTTTCTGTCGTTTGAATAAACCTTTCTACATGCGCATTAGTCTTGGGAGATTTCGGATAACTAAAGTAGTGTTCTATTCCTTTTCTTTTAAGATATTCGTCTAACTCCCCTAAAAATTCGCTCCCGTTATCCGTTTGAACTTTCTCTATCTTGAAGGGAAGAAATTTTTCAAGTTCTTCAAAAAACCTTCTTCCGCTCCTGCTGCTTTTTGTAGAATAAACCTTGGCAAATGCTATTCGGGTGAACTTGTCTATTGCCGTGAACTGGTAAAAGGTTTTACCGCACCAGTAGAGGTATTTAACGTCCATGAGGATTGTTCCTGGTTTGTCTGCTCTTAGTCCTTTTCTGGTGCGGTTCTTTTTCCCTTTCTGTTTCTTCCTCTTGTAGGTACTTTTTAGTTTCCAGGTTCTTTCTATTAGTCCGTGTCTTTTGAGAGTTCTGTAAACTGTAGAGGATGATATTTTTACATTTAGGTATCTTTCCATGAAGGCTGCTATCTTTTCTTTGCTCCAGGTTAGGAATTTTTCCCTTATTGTGACGATGATGTGTTCTATTTCAGGTTCTATTTGTGGTTGTCTTACTTTATGAGGTCTTTTGCTTCTGTCTTGGAGTCCTTCTATCCCGTACTTGTCGTATCTTTTTTTCCACTTGTAGAAGGTTGTTGGACTGATGCCAAAGTATCTGCATGTTTTTCTGGCGTTGCCTGTTTTGTGGTAGTACTCTATCCATTTGAGTCTCCTTTTAACGTTTCTGTCTTTTGTTAGGTCAAGTTTCTTTTTTACTCTTCTTCCTTCTTTCAGGGTTTCTTTGAATGCTGTATTTGTGCTTGATATATGGAGGGATGTTCCTTTGAATCTTTTCAATTGTTTCATCGGTGGACACCTCCTTGTGGTATTCAAAGGTTATTGTAGGGTGTCCACCTTCTATCTGAACTTCAACATCCGTACCTAATAATTACAGGAATTGCTTTATTAGGAGGTACGGAACTTCTCATTAATGCTTCAGCACCTAAAATTTTCCCAGAATTTAAATCCACCTTAGGCTGGAAGAATACTTCTATTCTATCGTTTTTAATATCTTCTTTTATATTAGAAAGTATCTCTATAGTTTCTCTTGAAAATTCAAGATCAAGAGAGTAGACTGCATAACTTAATTTTTCTTCACGAGCATGCTTTAAAGCTATTTCTGCTTTGGTTAAAACAGAATCGCCATGCTCAGGATAAAAAGAAAAACCAAAATTTACAGATAAAAAAATTTCACTACCATTAACCTTAAATGGTATTTCCAAAAGTTTTTTTATTTTATTAACTATGTATTTTATCTCTTTCGTTCTATCCGTTTCCCGTAGGCTAATAATTAAAAACTGATCAGAAACAGTCCTAAATAGTTGATAGTAATTTGGATTAAAAGATTTCCTTAGCCTTTCTACAAATTCTCTTAAAACTTTATCTCCTGTTTCTATTCCAAATGAGTCATTAATCAAAGAAAAATTGTCGATATCAACAAGTCCCACTAGAAAACGTTTTCCATTTTTCCTTAAATTCTCTATAAATTCTAAAGCACTTTTAAGATTTGAAAGACCTATAACTGAGTCATAACTATGAAGATCTACCATTTCCGTCAAGAAATTTTTCTCTCTAGAAATATCAAAGAAAAGAGCTATTCCAAAAGGAATTTCGTCAATAAAGGTTGAAGTTGCAATTATTAAAAGATGTCTTTTATTACCAGATAAAAGATCAAAACTTCCAATCCACTTTAGAACAAACTCTCTTTCAATTGATTCTTTAGAAAATAATTTGTGAATATTTCTTATTATTTCTTCCGGAAGAAAATCTTTTGCTGGTGAATTAATTATTTCAACACAAGGCTTTTCAAAAATTTTTTCTATAAAAGTATTAGCATACACAACTTGCTGTTTAAAAATAAGGACTCCTATAGGAATTTTCTGAAAAATCTGACTTAGTAAGAATAGGTTTTTAATATTAACATCGGGGATTTCTTTTATAGGTATTTTTATCTTTAAAAAAATTTTTAAATCAGCTATCCTTATATAAAGAATAGCTGTACTATCAACTAACTCTATAAAGGAAACTTTATCTTCTATTTTCTTTATCCATTCTGGAGGAGTTTGCGCTGAATCTTCCCAGAAAACCTCTAATTTAGCAATATCCCTCTCCAACTCCATCTTGAAATTCCCCAAAAATTAAAAAGGATTCTTTTGATAATTTTTTTCAATAAATAGCTTTTTTCATAAAATAGTATTTCTACGATACAAATATACAATACTATTACTGAATAATAGAGGAGAAATTTTCGTATGTCAAGCTTGTATGAGGGTGTTTGAAAATTGCCAAAATTAAGAAAAAAGCCTATCCTCTCCGGTATGAAAGCGAAAAGACTAAATTTCCACAAAGTACTCAACCTATCAAAAACATACATGAACCGGAGAGGACAGGCTGTACTGGTATATTTATATCCTTTTAAAACCAAAAGAGGAAGACCCAAGAAATACCCTGACGAGATAATTCTTACCCTTCTTTTCCTCCAAGTAGCCTGGAACCTATCATTCAGAGACCTTGAATATTTGGCAGTTCAGATATTTGGAAGAGAGAATATTCCTGATTTTTCAACCTATTATTACCGACTCAAGCAACTACCTTCCATTCTCCTTGTAGATTTTCTGAACTTTGTCTCTCGAAGACTCTTAGGGAAGTATCATAAAGAACTAAGATTTCTGATAATAGATGGAACTGGCTTCAAATACAATGAGATTTATCCATTGAAAATTCTAAGAGGCAAAGAGATAAAGGAGGTAAAAAGCCACGTTAAAGTTGTTGTATTAAGCGTTCATCTAAAAGATGGAAAAAGGTTCATTCTTACTGCATTACCTGGAGAGAGTTACGCTTCGGAAGTGAAACTTGGAGAGAAAATAGTTAGGTGGTTAAACGAAAGGGGATTTATATGGAGAGCTTTGAAAGGAAAGCCATTTTTAGGAGACAAAGCTTATGACAGCATTAAGTTTATTGAGCTTGTTCTGTTAGCAGGCTTAAAGCCTTACATAAAGGTGAGAGAAACATTAAGGAAGGGAATTAAATCTGAGATTAGGCTTAAATGCAAAGAGCTTTTAGAATCTGATGAAATTTACAGGTTTAGAGGACTGATAGAGAGTATTTTTGGAGAAGTTAAGCAGGATGTTGGAAGTTACGAGAAAACAAAGAGCTTTCATATAGCTCAACTGTTTGTTTTAGCTAAGTTTATCCTCTTTAACATGGGAGTTTTGTTCTTTGTCTGGATGATTTTTCAAACACTCTCCTTGCTTTGTCTCCTTAAATGTTAACTTTGATTATAATTAAAATTCTAGGAGGTTAGATGGCAAAAAAACGGCTTTTCATTGGAACTCTTACTACTGTTTCAGGTATAGAAGCTGTTAAAGAAAGAATAGAGCTCTTAGGAATTTTAGGAAAATGGGTAGAAAAGGAAAATATACATTTTACTTATAGATTTTTGGGAGATATTGAAGAAGAAAGGATTCCTCAAATTAAACAAATGTTAAAAAACAAACTAAAAGGAATAACTGCTCCTATGGTCACTTATAAAGGACTTGACGTTTTCCCAAATTTGAAATCTCCAAGAGTTCTTTGGATTGGAATGAAATCAGAGGAAATTGAAGAAGTAAAAAGAAAAATAGATCAGGCTTTAATGCCTTTTGGTTTTTCACCTGAGAAAATTTTTAAACCACATCTAACACTTTTAAGAATAAAGAAATTAAGGCATGCAACAAAGTTTAAAAGCTATCTTTTTCAAATGAAAGAACACTTTTTTGATAAAAAAGTTGAACAAAAAGTGTGTCTAATTGAAAGTAAACTAACTTCAAAAGGCCCTATTTACAAAGTTTTAGAGGAGATAATCCTTGATTGAGCTTTTTATTCCTCCTGTTGTTGGTGCAGCCATTGGATATTTTACAAATTATCTTGCAATTAAAATGCTCTTTCGGCCAATAAAGACTTACTATTTCTTTGGTTGGAAAGTTCCTTTTACTCCTGGACTCATTCCTTCCAAGAGAGAAAAGCTTGCAGAAGCTATTGCAAAGATTGTTAAGGAAAATCTTCTGACAGAGGAAGTTTTAAGAAAAAGACTAAACGAAGAAAAAATAAAAGAACATCTAAAGCAGTTTGTTGAAAAATTGCTTGATGAGTTTGTGGAAAATGGAGATACATATATCAAAGAAATTTTGGAGAATATTGAAAACGAAAAGCTCGAAAAATTTATTGATTTTACCTTTCTTGAAGAAAGGATATCAGATTTAATTAATAGACTCTTTGAGTTCTTAAATGGAAAAAAATTTGAAGAACTTTTAACTCCCGATTTGAAAAAAGAGTTAGAAAAGTTTATTGATGAAAAGATAGACGAAATAACAGAAGAGATTCTAAAGCTAACAAAAAAAGCAGAATTCAAAGACATAATTTACTATGGAGTAAGAAATAATCTTTTAAAGTTTAAGTTATACTTTCCTCTCTTAACAGAAAAGAGTGTTGACAGTTTTTCAGAAAAAATTTCAGATATGATTATAAAATTCATTGAAAATTCTACTTCTGATCCTCAACTCAAAGTGAAAGTTTCAAAGATTGTCTGGGAAAAAACAAGGGAATTACTTAATAAGAAAATTAATCTTTCAGGAGAAAGAGGTAAAAAGCTTAAAGAGATCGCTAATGAAACTGTTTTAGAAATTATAAATTCCTTTCGGGAAAAAAAGATTTCAGAGGTCTCTCAATTAAAAGAAGAAATCATTCCTCAAATTGTTGCTCTACTAAAGGAAGTCGTACAAAGAAAGAAAAATCTCATATCAGAAATTGTTACTGAAAGGCTTCTTCAAATAATTGAAATAGAGCTCCCTGTCATAATGGAGTCTGTTGACGTTGAAACTCTTGTTAAAAATAGAGTTAACTCACTTCCTATTGAAGAGGTAGAGCTAATAGTTTTAAAACTAATAAACGAAGAGCTCCGCTATATTACCCTTTTAGGTGGAGTTTTAGGATTCATTATAGGTAGCTTACAGGTTCTCTTCCTTCATTTAACCTCCTAATCAACGAAAGAGCACCATTTATTCCATCAATTGCAGAACTCGTTATACCACCTGCATATCCTGCACCTTCTCCAATTGGAAAGAGATTATCGGCAGAAATAGAAGAATAGTCTTCTCTTCTTACAATTCTTAGTGGAGAAGAGGTTCTTGTCTCAACTCCAACAAAAGTTGCATTTCCTGGAACAAAAAACGGAATTCTCTTACTCCAGTAGATGAAAGCTTCTCTAATGTGATCTACTATAGGTTTAGGAAGCAATTTATCAAGCCTTGCGCTTTTTATCTCAGGAATGTATCCCCCTTCAATAAGCTTATTTGAACTCTGACCTTCTATGAAGTCCCACACCTTTTGAGCTGGCATGGCATAGTTGCTACCTCCCATTACAAAAGCTGCTCTTTCTAAAGCTCTTTGAAATTCCATTGCTCTAAATGGATCATTTTCAAAATCTTTAGGAAAAACTTGAACAACAATTGCACTATTTGCATATCCACTATCTCTTTTATAGTTACTCATTCCGTTACAAACAACGCTATTTTCTTCAGATGATGCACAGATAACATAACCTCCAGGGCACATACAAAAAGAAAAAACGTTTCTTTCCCTACCTTTGTAAGTTAAAGAATAATCAGCGGGTGGAAGATTAGGATGTTTAAAAAATCTTCCATACTGCATTCTATCTATAGTTCTTTGTCTGTGGATGACTCGAAGACCAACCGCGAAGGGTTTTGCTTTTAAAACAATGTCTTCCTTTTTTAGCATCTCAAAAGTGTCCCTTGCACTATTTCCTATGGCAAGGAAGATATAATCAAACTTTTCAATAGATTCTATTCCTGTTCTTAAGTCCCTTAGATAAACTTCTTCAACCTTTCTATTTCTTACTTTCAATTTTTCAAGCTTTGTAGAAAATCTAAATACTACTCCTAATTCCTCTAGTTTTCTCCTTAAATTCGGAATAACCTCTTGGAGCTTATCTGTCCCTACATGAGGTTTATTCTCATAAAGAATTTCAGATGGAGCTCCACACTCGACAAAAATCTTATAAACAAAATGTTTTTTCTTGTCCTTAACTCTTGTTGTAAGCTTCCCGTCTGAAAAAGTCCCTGCCCCTCCTTCTCCAAACTGAACGTTAGAGTTTTTATCTAACTTTCTCTTTTCCCAAAAAAGTTTAACATCTTTAACCCGCTCTTGTATGGGTTTACCTCTATCAATAACTGTGACATCAAAACCAGCCTCGGCAAGAATTAAAGCAGAAAAAAGTCCTGCTGGTCCTGTTCCAACAATTAAAACGCTTTTTTTGGTTAAAACAGCAGGAACCAAAAGTTCTTCAATTTCCTTATGCTTCCTTACTTTTCCTTCTTCTATTAGTTTTTTTGCTGTATCCTCTGGAAGGTCAATAACAATTCTGTAAAGATAGTAAGGCTTTTTTCTTGCGTCTAAAGACTTTCTAACTATCTCAAACGTTGTTTCTATTCCTAACTTCCTTAGTTCCTCACTAAAAGTACTGTCAATCGGAACTTTTACATCTAACTCTACTCTCATCCGGTAACTCCAGTTTTAGTTTCTTTAAGAATTCAAGAAGTTCTTCTGGAAGTTTTTCGACTTCCTTTTCGTGTTCCTTTCTCTTTTTTTCATCAAGCTCTTCAATCTCAATAATAACTATTTCGTCAAATCCTTTTACTCCCAAACGCTTTTCAACCTTCTCTTTAACATATATCAAAGAATCTCTCTTTAAAACACCTGCTTTTTCTAACACATCTCCAACAAACTTTTCAGCATTATCTATATCTCTTTGTTTTACCCTTTTTGAAAAAAGAAATGAAACAGAAACTTTAACAGGCTTTTCTATAGGAAATTTATCTATCCCATAAGATAGTTTTTGAAGATGAAACTGGTAGATAGCTTCCTTTTGAGATGAAATAACCTGTGGATTATTAATGATAAAAGGTTTCATTTCTCCGTTTATCCGTCTATGAGATATCTTTTTATAGTTTGCTTTGCTTGGAATTTTTCCAACAAAGAAAAACTTGAACTTCACTACTGGCTCCTATAATATACTTTGGAAGTCAAAATATGCTACTTTCAAACTAAAAGGGAAGTACAGCAGAAATGGAAACTATTAGAAAATTTATAACCATACTTTCATTTTTGCTCATTCTTATTATTTTCTCAACTATTGGAATAATGCTCATAGAACAATGGTCTTTCCTTGATGCTCTATGGCATACAATAATAACTATCTCAACCGTAGGATATGGAGAAGTACATCCTCTTTCTACTGCTGGAAAAATATTTACAATGTTTGTAATCATTATTGCTTTTATTGTTTTTGCCTATGGTGCTTCTACAGTTGCATCTATGATTTTTGAAGGAGAACTTCAGGAAATCTTTATAATAAAGAGGATAGAAAAGATGATTTCTAAGCTTAAAGAGCATACGATAGTTTGCGGTCTTGGAAGAACAGGACAGGCAGCTATTAAAGAATTATGGAAAGAGGGAATTCCCTTTGTTGTTGTTGAAAAAGATAAGGCAAGAATAGAAGAAGCTAAAACAAAATATCCTAACCTTATTTACATCATTGGAGATGCAACGCAAGATGAAGTTCTTATTAAAGCAGGTGTAAAATCTGCGGCAAACTTAATTGTTGCAACGGCAGATGATGCAGACAATCTTTTCATAACTCTTTCTGCAAAGAACCTGAATCCCAAACTAAGAATCGTTGCAAGAGCAAACAGAGAGGAAAACGTTTTAAAACTAAAAAGAGCTGGAGCTACTGAAGTCATTCTTCCAAATGTAATAGGTGGTTTAAGAATGGCTTCCCTTGCGATAAGGCCAAGTGTTGTTACTTTTCTTGATATTGTTACCCATCACGGAGAAATAGATCTAAGATTAGAAGAAGTAAAAATTCCAAAAGGTTCTCCTTTTCATGGAAAGCTCTTAAAGGATCTCGAAATACCTAAAAAGACAGGTGTTATTGTTATTAGCATAAAAAGAGGAGATGGTTCATTTATTTTGAATCCTACCTCCACTACGATGATTTTAGAAGGAGATTCCCTAATTATAATTGGTACAAGAGAACAGGCTGAAAATTTGAAAAAACTTGTAAAGGTGGGGAACTGAAAAAGATTTAAGGTTTAGGAAAGATTAAATGGAAGCACGAACTTTAAATATGGTGCGGGAGGCGGGATTTGAACCCGCACGCCCGTAAGGGCACTGCCCCCTCAAGACAGCGCGTCTGCCGATTCCGCCACTCCCGCGCTACCTTGACGTCCCATAATATAAGACTCTTATTCTTTGTTGTCAACTTTTTGTTCGAGTTCAATACATGGTGGACACCTTAGCTTATATCTAGAAAACAAAATCTACTGGTCTACTACAGTTAGGACATATACCGTTTGAATCAAAAAGAACATCAACATTGTAACTAACTCTTCTAACAAGAAGAGCTCCGCACTGTGGACAGTAGGTAGATTCCCTTTCTGGTTCAATAACATTTCCAACATAAACATAGTAGAGATATTCTTTTGTAACGTCGTATGCCATATCTAAGACATTAACGGGAGTTGGTGGAGTATTCATCAGTTTATAGGCAGGAAAGAATCTTGAATAGTGAATTGGGGTTTCTTTACCAAGGTTTTCAGCAATCCACTTTCCAAATCTCTCAAAGTACTCAGGAGTAAACTTGTCAAAACCAGGAACTACTAACTTTGTTAATTCTAAATGCTTTCCTGCTTTCTTTATTTCTTCACAAACTTTCCAGACATTTGGATTAGGAAACGAAGAAAACTTTAGATAGTATTCTTCGTCCATACCCTTTAGGTCAACGTTAAAAGCATCTATTAAAGGTAAGAGCTCTAAGAGAGCCTCTATGCTTATGTTTCCATTGGTTACCATTACGTTCACAAGTCCAGCCTCTTTTATTTTTTTAGCAGTGTCTTTTACATATTCAAACCAAATTATCGGGTCGTTATAGGTATAAGCAATACCTATGGAACCATAACGTCTTGCATATTCAACAGCCATTTCAGAAGTAAATAATTGTCTTGAAGTTTCTTGTCTTGATATTTCCCAGTTTTGACAGGACTTGCAGTCAAGGTTGCAACCGTTTGTTCCAATAGAGAAGATTACAGAACCTGGATAAAAGTGATAAAGAGGCTTTTTTTCAATTGGATCATAGTTTGCCGATGTTATTTCTCCATAAATACTCGTGTAGAGCTTTCCTCCTTTATTTTTTCTGACAAGACAAAATCCCTGTCCTCCATCAGGAATAATGCAACTCCGAGGACATAGAATACATCTTACTTTGTTGGATTTAAGTGGCTCCCAGTATTTGGCTTCAACAGTTGGCATCTCTCCCTCCAGATTTACATTCTGTTTCTTAATTTAAGTGCTTCTGAAGGGAAAGAACAGAAAAAAATTCCTCCCTCCTCAAGAGGAGGGAGGAGTAACCAATTTGTATTACTCTCCAAAAACTCTTTTGAAAATGTAATCAACATTTTTTGTATGGTAGGAAAGATCAAATATCTCGTCGATTTCTTCTTCAGTTAAAACCTTTCTAACTCTTTCATCAGCTTTAAGAAGTTCTTTAAAATCTGCTCCCTCATTCCAGACCTTCATCGCGTTTTCCTGAACAATTGCATAAGAGTCTTCTCTTGAAAGTCCGCCTTTTTCAATAAGGGTAAGAAGAACTCTTTGTGAGAAAACAAGTCCTCTTAAAAGATTTAAGTTCTTCATCATGTTTTCGGGGTAAACTACAAGATTTTCCATTAGATTTGCAAACTTTTGAAGCATGTAGTCAAGAGCTATACACGCATCTGGAAAGATCGTTCTTTCTGTTGAAGAGTGAGAAATGTCTCTTTCATGCCAGAGTGGAATGTTTTCCATTCCAACGATTGAAGCACTTCTTACAACTCTTGCAAGTCCGCAGAGTCTTTCAGATAGAATTGGATTTCTTTTGTGAGGCATAGCAGACGAACCTTTTTGTCCTTTCCTAAATGGTTCTTCAACTTCCCTGACTTCTGTTCTTTGAAGGTGTCTAATTTCTGTTGCAAACTTTTCAATGGAAGATGCTGTTAAGGCCATTGCGGCTAAGAATTCAGCGTGTCTATCTCTTTGAACTACCTGGTTTGAAGCCTTTGCGTATCCAATTCCAAGCCTTTCACAGGTCATCTCTTCAACTCTTGGGTCAATGTTTGCAAATGTTCCAACAGCTCCTGATATCTTTCCAACTGCCGCTCTTTTAACAGCAGCTTGGAGCCTTTCGTAGTTTCTCTTCATTTCATCGTACCAGATAGCAAGTTTTAAACCAAAAGTAATTGGTTCAGCGTGAATTCCGTGGGTTCTACCTATCATGACTGTCATTTTATGTTCAAAAGCACGTTTCTTTATAGCTTCCATTACCTTTTCTATATCTTTTAGAAGGAGCTCTCCTGCCTGTTTTATTTGGAGAGCAAAAGCTGTATCAAGCATATCAGAAGAAGTCATACCAAAATGAAGGTACTTTGCTTCGTCTCCTACAACTTCTTTTATGTAGGTAAGAAAAGCAATAACATCGTGATTTGTAACCTCTTCTATTTCGTTTATTCTCTTGATGTCAAAATCTTTTTCACCTTCAAGAAAAGGTTTTACTTTTTCTTTTATTTTCTCAATAGCATCTTTAGGCAGTTTCCCAAGTTCAGCCCAGCTTTCAGCTGCTGCAACTTCTACCTTCAGCCAATTTCTTAGCTTATTTTGTTCATCCCAAATAGCTCCCATTTCTGGAAGAGTATATCTTGGTATCATCGAGACCTCCTTATAAAATCTGTTGAGGGAATTCTACACTACTCTTTCTTATTCTGTACTTTCAAACTTATTTAAGTTTGATAACGTTAACCATTGCAACGGCATAATCTTTTTCGTGGGATATGCTATAGATTAGCTGAATTTCTTTGTGATTTTTCAGCTTTACTTCTAAATTCTTTCCCCCTCCAATAATGACTATTTCACTTAAAGTTACTTTTTTCTCAATTCCTGACAGTGCTTTAATAATAGCTTCCTTAAGAGCAAAGCGGGCAGCAATACAACCTGCTAATTCTCCTTTTCTTTTTTGATAGCAATACTCTATTCCTTCCGGAAAGACTTTTTTGATAAATCGGTCTCCATACCTTTCAAGAAGTTTTTCCACTCTTTTTATAGATACAATATCCACTCCACACGATAAAAGCATGGCTTTAAGAGTTAATTATCCTTATCATTTCTTGAACTGCTTCTTTTAAACCTTTTAAGACAGCATTAGCTACTATTGAGTGACCTATGTTTAATTCTTCAATTTCTGGAATATCAGCTATAGGTTTAACATTTTTGTAAGTAAGCCCGTGACCGGCGTAGACTTTTAAGCCTAATTCCTTCCCTAATTTTGCTGCTCTTTTTAATCTTTCAATTTCTTCCTTTATTTCCTTTTCCTTTTTCTCATTAAAAGCTTCTGCATAACGACCTGTGTGAAGTTCAACTGCATCTGCATTGACTTCTTTGGCCGCCCTTATCTGCTCTTCATCAGGATCTATAAAAAGGTTAACTACTATTCCAGCACTTTTTAGTCTTTTCACAGTTTCCTCTATTTTTTCTTTTTGGCCAGCAACATCAAGTCCACCTTCGGTTGTTATTTCTTCTCTCTTTTCAGGAACAAGAGTTACTTGGTGAGGTTTTACTTGGATAGCAAGACTTACCATTTCTTCTGTTGCTGCCATTTCAAGGTTTACTCTTGAGTGAATTACTTCTTTTATTAGCTTTAAATCTCTTTCGTTTACATGCCTTCTATCTTCTCTTACATGAAGTGTTATTTGATCAGCTCCTGCAAGATCTGCAATGACTGCTGCATGAACGGGATCTGGTTCAAAAGTTCTTCTTGCGTTTCTAACTGTAGCTACATGGTCTATGTTAACCCCAAGTCTTATTCTTTTTCTCATCTTTCCTCCAAGTGACTTTAAGTTAAGAATTATAATTATAAATATAAACTTTAAAGGAGTATTTATGTTTAAAAAAGGTTTTACGCTTCTTGAGGTTATTATTGCTGTAGCAATCGCAGGGATGGCTTTTTCAGTATTTCTTATTTTATCTGGAAGAATAGCAGAAACTTCAGTACTTTCTTTGAAAAATACTCTTTCTACTATAGCTGCTCACAATTTGCTTGATGAAACAGTTTATATGGGAAAAAGTAATAGAGATACTTATATTCTTAACTACAAGATTAAAGCTAAGCAAGACTTTGAAGAACTAATGGGATATAGAATTGTGAAGGTTCAAGCAGGAACTGAAGATAACGAAATGATGGTAGAGCTCTATGAAGCCCGCTAAGGGTTTTACTTTAATTGAACTTTTAATAGCAGTATCTCTTACAATTTTTATTATTACTGTTTCTTATTCCTTTTTCAATTTTATAGAAAAATCTGGTAAATCTTCTGCTAAAAGCAGCAAACTTCAATCAACTATTTTTCCTCTTTTCTATGTTTTTTTAAAAGACATCGAATCTGCAGATCAGCGATATGGAACACTTTCTGTTAAGAAAGACGCTGAAGGAAATGAAACTTTAGAATTTTACACAAATTCTTGCTACTACTTTAAAGGAATATGCAGGGTAAAGTATTGGATATACGAAAACAGGGAGAAAAAACTACATTATCTAATAAGAAGCGAGTATAAGCTTAATTCTACATCTTTAACAGGTGTTGATGTTCCATTAACATCAAAAGTTAAAGAATTTAGTGTTTTCTTTTCAAAGTTTGGAAACTGGTACGATGGAATTCAAGGAGGAAAACCTTCTCTTGTTAAAGTTGTTCTTAAATTTGAAAAAGAGGGAGGAGAGCTCCCTCTTATACTTAAACTTAGAAATCAAACATTCTACTTATAGATTTTCCAAAGTGGATTCTTCTTATAGCTTCTGCAATCATTCCAGAAACAGATAAAACTTTTACTCCTTCAAATTTTTCTCTTAAAGGAATTGTATCTGTTACGACGACTTCTTTTATAACTCCTTCTTTAACTGCTTCTGAAAGTCTTTCAACTGCAGGACCTGAAAATACAGGATGAGTACAAGCTGTATAGACTTCTTTTGCACCTCTTTCTTTAATAGCTCTTGCAGCGTTAACAATTGTTCCGGCTGTATCTATGATGTCATCAATGATTACTGCTCTTTTCCCTTCTACTTCACCTATGATGTTCATAACTTCAGCAACATTTGGTTTAGGTCTTCTTTTGTCAATTATTGCTATTGGAGAACCCAATACTTTTGCAAAATTTCTTGCTCTTGCTACACCACCTATATCTGGAGATACAACAACAGTATCATCACCTCCAAGTCCTACAGAAAGGAAGTATTCACTTAAAACAGGTCTTGCTTGAAGATGGTCAACTGGAATATCAAAAAACCCTTCTACTTGCCTAGCGTGAAGATCTATAACGACGACATGATTTATTCCAGAAACAGTGAGTATATCTGCTAAAAGCTTAGCACTAATTGGGTCTCTAGGATTTACCTTTCTATCCTGTCTTCCGTATGCATAGTAAGGTATAACAGCTGTAATTCTTCCAGCAGAAGCTCTTCTTAGAGCATCAGCTATTAAAAGAAGTTCCATGATATTGTCATTAGCAGGATAGCAAAGAGATTGAATGATATAAACATCACAATCTCTGACACTTTCATTTATTACTACCTGAACTTCTCCATCACTAAATCGTCCAACTGTTACGTCTGCAAGAGGTATTCCAAGATTACCAGAAATAGCCCTTGCAAGCTGGGGATTTGAACTTCCAGTTATAAGTTTGACCTGTTTCATTTTACCTCCGAGAAATTTTTAAATTTTTCTTTAAATTTTTTTACATTTTCCTTGATATTACCGTTAAACACTGCTGAACCTGCAACTACTATACTAGCTCCTGCTTGGAGTACTCTTTGAACATTGTCTATTTTAATTCCTCCATCAACTTCTATTTTTACTTCAAGTCCTTTTTCTTCACATATTCTTTTCAGTTTCTTTATCTTTTCAACAGAAGTTTCTATAAACTTTTGTCCTCCAAAACCAGGGTTAACAGACATAACCAAAACAAAATCTACAAATGGAAGAATTTCCTCAAGAAGAAAAACAGGAGTAGAAGGATTTATGACTATCCCCGCCTTTTTATCAAGCTCTTTAATCATTGAAACTATCCTGTGGTGATGAACCGCTGCCTCAAAGTGGAAAGATATCCAGTCTGCACCAGCTTTTGCAAAATCTAAAATATATTTTTCTGGTTCAACTATCATAAGATGAACATCTAAGGGAAGTTTTGTTACATCTTTGATAGATTCAACCACCGGAATACCAATAGTTATATTTGGCACAAATCTGCCATCCATAACATCAATATGAAGAAGATCTGCTCCCCCAAGCTCAACTTCTTTTATATCTCTCTCAAGATTTGCAAAGTTTGCTGAAAGAATAGAAGGAGCAAGAAGTGGCATTTGAAATCCTCCTGAAGATTTGGCTGAATTCTACCAAATAAAAAAAAGGGGGCTCTTGCCCCCTCCTCTTAAATACTACTTGCTATCTTCCTGTTTATTTTTTCTTTCTTCTAAAGAATGCAAGTGGTAAAAGTCCAAGAAGACCTGAAATTGCTCCGCCCAGTCCTGCTGATGGAGCTATGGAACATCCACCTCCACTACTTGTAGATGTAGAATTAGTAGTAGTTGTTGCGTTAGCAGTTGTAGTAGCTGTTCCATTATCAGTAGTTCCATATCCTGCTGCAGTAAGTTCTACTTTGATATGTTCTGCGTAAGAAGCTTCTGTTGGAGCTCTATCAATTTCTTTATCAAAGTAAGTTGCATTCTCAACTTCGGCGTCATATGGGAAGTATAAAGGTGTTGTATTTGTAAAGAGAGCTCCCTCTAGTCCTGTTGTTCTTGTTCCATGACAATCACCACAAGTAAGAGCCTCATTAGCAGGTCTAATGTTATGACTCATTCCAAAAGCGTCAGTTGTTGCAACGAGTTTAACTTCAACGTCTGTTTTCCCAGTCGCAGAAGTAATAACTTTCTTGAGAGTGTTAATTGCTGCTTCAACTTCCTCTTTCGTATTTAATTCCGGATCACCGTCGGTAGTTCCGGTAAGTCCTGTATCATCGGTAATTTGAACATCAATTCCTTTAGTATACTTACCGTCTAAGTCTACATCTATATAGTTAGGAACTGCTCGCCAGAGAGTGAAGTTACCACTGTTTAGATCTTCATCATTGGCTATAACACCACCTTTTACTACTTGAATGTTAAGAATGTTAAGTGTTTCTCCTGTATTTGTAGTTGCAGGACTATACTTAGGTTTGCCTGTAGAAGGATCTATTTCTACCTTCATATACTTAGTTGGTAGATTTGGATCAACCTTAAATACTTTCGCAAGATACCTTGCAAGCACAGGCTTAAACTCTCTTGAAGAGTTATCCTCAAAGAGCAGAACTCCCATTGCGTTTACTGGCTTAATTTTCCACTTAACCTCTCCAGTTTCAAAGTCCCTTTCTGGAAGCCATGCTATATCTTCATACTTACCATTAACAGGATCACCGTAGAGATATCCATGCTTGTCAAGTCCCCAGAAGTTAATTGAATTTGCATTTCCTGTAACAACAAACATAGGAAGTGTCCAATCTATAAGCTTAACTCTATAGAAATACTTTCTACCAATATGACATGTTGTACAAGCAACTTTATCTATATGAGTACTTGCAGCAGGACCAAAGTACGCTGTGTGAAAGTCTACAGGGTTTGTGTGACATTTTTCACAGGTTAGACTTCCACCTAATTGATTCCACATTACTCCAAAAGCGGGTCCACAGCTACCTTTTGCAAAGTCATGAGAAGGTATTAAAGTTGTAGAAGATGGGAAGTAACCACCTCCGATATACTCATGACTAACAGGTTGATGACAGTCAACACATCCTTTTCCTGCAGCTTTGTGTACATCTATATTTTTACTTCCAGTTGGAAACTGCCAAACCATTGCTTCTTTCATGAAGTCTGGATGCATGAACTTTAGGTCTTTAACTTGAATCACAAAGTCAAGAGGATTGATGCCATCGCCGTTTATATCCTCAAATCCACTTGCTCCATGACAGTGTCCACAGTGGAAATCAGTAGCTCTACCAATCTCATTATCTCCAATAGTTCCATTATTTACATATGTAAGAGTTAAATTAGTTGCATTTATAGATGCAATTCCTCCTCCAACAGCATCTGCTGCAGCAAAGTAAGGTTTTCCAACAGCTTTACCGTTTAAGGTTGTTCTAAACTTTAAAGTTCCAGTTGCTGCTGTATCCCAGTCTGTGGCTATTTTCTTTGAGTGACAATAAAAACACGTAGGAGCCATTGTATTGTTGATATCCTGTCCATTTACATTTATTTTCCATTCAAAAGGAACAAACTTTTTCTCGGTAGAGCTCCATATTGCATAATCGCCTGGAATCTTTCCTGCATCAAACTCTGCTTGAATTTCTGAAAGAGCTTTTTGATGGAGGAAGTTGTCGTCTCTATCTTTTTCCATTGGGCCACCACCAGGGTGACACATTCCACATTTCTTTGCATAATCCGGAGTTGTAAGGTCAACTAGTCCAGCATTTGTAGCTTCTTGAGGCGCCAACTGGCGGTATGCAGGTGGTCAGAGCTTCCCGTACATACCCATATCAAGCTTTGTTAACTCCTTTGGGAGACCATTTGTAAATTGAGTATCACCGTATTTTTCGTAGTACTTTTGATAGATATCGGGGGAAAGAATTGCAAGTCTCCCTTGCTGAAAGTGGTAGGCTGTTGCAATGAAATCAATGTCGTGACAAGCACTGCAACTTTGTCTGATGTCTACAGGTAATCCTGATTCTGAAACAGGCTTACCAAACTGATCTTTAAGAGTTACATCTGGGTGTGCAGCAATGGCGCTAAAGGTAGACGATAGTATAAAGGCAAGCGCCATTCCCAACGTTCTTCTCATGACTCCCTCCTTACTCAATATTCATTAATGGAAATCTATGAATACTATTTTAAACAAATTTATAAATTTGTCAATATCTTTATAACTTCTGTTTATGTTAAAAACTCTAAATATATTAGAGAATAAATCAATTCGTTTTTTTAAAACTCGTAGCATGCTATAATTTGAAAAAGTTTCATTTGGAGGAACACAGTTGATTAAACCATTTAAGGACTTGAAACCGAAGATTGGAGAAAGGGTATTCATTGCTGAAAATGCTGTGGTTATCGGAGATGTTGAGATAGGAAACGATAGTAGTATTTGGTTTGGGGTAATTCTAAGAGGAGATGTTAACTACATAAAAATCGGGAAGTGTACTTCTATTCAAGATGGAAGTGTAGTTCACGTTACAAATAAAACTCATCCGACTATTGTTGGAAACTATGTTACTGTAGGACATTCAGTAAAGCTTCATGGTTGTACTATTAAAGATAACTGTCTTGTGGGCATAGGAGCAATAATACTTGATGGAGCAATAATAAACGAAAATTCTATAGTTGCAGCAGGTACTCTTGTCCCTCCTAACAAAGAATTTCCTCCAGGAAGTTTAATTATGGGATTTCCTGCAAAGGTTGTTAGAAGTCTAACAGAAGAAGAAATTAAAGACTTAAAAAGACATGCTGAAAGATACGTTTCGTATAAGGATGAATATTTAAAGTACTTTTCATAGTCTTATATTTACTTAAGAAAAATGAATAGTTTAAGGAAGGAATGTTGGAAAGAGAAAACATTTTTCAGGAATTAACAGAAAGAGAAAGGGATATTCTTTTAAAGGTAGCAGAGCTCTACATAAAAACGGGAGAACCTGTTGGTTCTCGCACAGTTCAGAAAGTTTATCAGATGGGGATAAGCTCAGCTACCATTAGAAATGTGATGGCTGATCTTGAGGATAAGGGATTTTTGTATCAACCCCACACATCTGCAGGAAGAATACCCACTGATGAAGGACTAAAGATCTACATTAATCATCTCTTCTTAGCACTAGGAGAAAAGGACAGCTCCTTAGTAAATAGACTTCTTGACTACGTTAAATCCGTAGGTGTTTACGAGGTAGGAGATATACTTTCTACAGTTCTTGATTTTCTCCAAAATTCTACAGGTTATCTTGGTTTTGGTATAAACCTCGTTGAAAACTTAACCGTTAATAACATAACTCTTGTAAAGGTAGCATACGGAAAAGTCTTAGTAGTAGTTAACTTTTCTCCCGATCATATTCTACACAAAGTAATAGATGTCGAAATTGCAGAGTCTGAACTTTCGAGACTCTCTCGAGAACTAACAAAACGTTTTAAAGGAAAAGTTTTATCCGAAATAAAAAAAGAATTAGTAGAGGAAATTGACACAGTTAGAAAAGAATTTGCAGATTTATCCTTTAAAGTTAATTCTCAAATACTTTCAACTCTTAATGAAGTTAACCAATTAAAACTTCAAGGGACATCCAATATAGTAAATGTTCTTGCTGATGATATAGAAAGATTAAAAGAAATTCTAAGAATCTTAGAAGAGAAAAATATTCTTTTAGAAATGTTTTCTGAATTTCTAGAAAAAAATAAAAACATTGATGTTATATTAGGTTCTGAAACAGAAGTAAAGCCTTTTGAACCTTTTAGCTTTGTTCTTGGAAAGTTCCAAGTTGGCTATAGAAATAGTGGTGTAATTGGAATTATTGGCCCCAAAAGGATGGATTATTCCCAAATCATTCCTATTGTTGAAAACGTAGCTAAAGCTCTATCCTATATCCTTAGCAATGAATATACTTAAGCGAAGTGTTTTCTGATTTCTATAATTAAAAACTTTGAAAACGCTTGTTAAGTTTCTATTTTCTCATACTTTTTATCAATCTAAACTAAAAACTGGAGAAGAACTCATGAAAATAAAAAATATTGCGGTTATAGCTCATGTTGACCATGGAAAAACTACACTCGTTGATGAGATGCTGAAGCAGAGCGGAACCCTAAGGAAGCTTGAAGAAGAGAGAGTCCTTGATTCTTTTGACCTTGAGAGAGAAAGGGGAATAACAATTCTTTCAAAGAACACAGCTATTTTCTACAAAGACTACAAGATAAACATAATTGATACTCCCGGCCATTCAGACTTTAGCGGTGAAGTTGAAAGGGTTTTGAAAATGGTTGATGGGGTTCTCCTTCTTGTTGATGCTCAGGAAGGAGTTATGCCTCAAACCAAGTTTGTTGTCAGGAAAGCACTTTCTCTCGGGCTTAAACCGATTCTTGTTGTTAACAAGATAGATAAACCGGCAGCTGAACCTGATAGAGTTGTTGATGAAGTTTTTGATCTATTTGTTGACATGGATGCTACAGAAGAACAGTTAGAGTTTCCAGTTATTTACGCATCTGCGAAAAATGGTTATGCCAAACTTAACCTTGAAGATGACAATAACGATTTATTACCGCTCTTTGAAACGATAATCAGCCATATTCCTGAACCATCTGGCTCTTCTGATGCTCCACTTCAGATGCAAATTTTTACGCTTGATTACGACAATTATGTCGGAAGAATTGGAATTGCAAGGGTTTTCAATGGAATAGTTAAAAAAGGAATGGCAGCCAAAGTCATTGGGCAAAATGGAGAGATTAGGGAAGGAAGGATTACTAAGCTCTACACATTTAAAGGTCTTGAAAGGCTTGAAGTTGACGAAGCACCTGTTGGAGACATCGTTGCAGTTGCAGGGTTTGAAGAACTCAACATTGGTGACACAATTGCAGACTACGAAAATCCAGTTCCCCTATCTCCACTCCACATAGAAGAGCCAACAATAAGTGTTTTTATAAGTGTTAACGATTCGCCTCTTGCTGGAACAGAAGGAAAGCACGTAACTGCTACAAAACTAAAAGATAGACTTCAAAAAGAAATGAGAACAAACGTTGCGATGAAGTTTGAGGAGCTCGGAGAAGGAAAGTTTAAGGTTTCTGGAAGAGGAGAGCTCCAAATTGCTATTCTTGCTGAAACTCTAAGAAGAGAAGGATATGAATTCTCAATAAGTAGACCTGAAGTTATCGTTAAAGAGGAAAATAGCAAAAGGTTAGAACCTTTTGAACTCCTTGTGGTTGATGTTCCAGATGAGTTTACGGGAACTGTTATTGAAAAAATTGGAAAGAGAAAAGGTGAAATGATTTCTATGTCACCAATGGGAGCTGGAAGAACAAGAATCGAGTTTGTAATTCCCTCGAGAGGTTTAATAGGCTACAGAAGTGAGTTTCTCACAGACACAAAGGGTGAAGGAATAATGAACAGCACCTTTTTAGAGTTTAGAGAATTTTCAGGAGTTCCTTATAGACGTAAAAATGGAGCAATTGTTTCAATGGAAAATGGCGTTGCAACGGCATATGCTCTTTATAATCTTCAAGAAAGAGGAAAACTCTTTGTAAAACCAGGAGATAAGGTCTATAAGGGAATGATTATCGGCGAGCACAATAGAGAAGGAGACATTGATGTTAATCCTATAAGGGGGAAGAAGCTTACAAACATTAGAGCTGCTGGAAGTGACGAAGCTATAAAACTTGCTCCTCCTGTTGAGATGACACTTGAAAGAGCTCTTGAATGGATTGAAGAAGACGAACTTGTTGAAGTAACTCCAGAGTCAATTAGATTAAGAAAGAAGTTCCTTGATCCAAATGAAAGGAAAAGATATCAGAAGCAGAAAATGGGGTAAAAATGTGAACAGATTAAAACAACTTTACCAAAGAATAAGAGCAATACCTAAGAGGAGGTTAATCCTCCTTTCGATTTCTATAAAATTAATAGAAGTTGTGATTGCTACTTATGTAATCAAGAAATTCTTTCTTAAATAAAGAACTTTTAAATCGTAAAATAAAATAGGCAGAAATTTCAATTACATAAAGACCGGAGGAGTTAATGTCTATAAGAGTTCGTTTTGCTCCAAGTCCCACAGGTTTTATGCACGTAGGAAATGCAAGAACAGCTCTTTTTAACTATCTCTTTGCAAAGCATAATGATGGAAAGCTCATATTAAGAATAGAAGATACAGATCTTGAGAGACACAGCGAAGAAGCAGTTAATGTAATTTATGAAGCTCTTAAGTGGATGGGAATAAGCTGGGATGAAGGTCCAAACATCGGTGGTGATTATGGTCCTTATAGACAGTCTGAAAGATTAGATATCTACAAAAGGTACATAGAGGAGTTAAAAAATAAAGGACTTGTTTACGAATGTTTCTGTACACCTGAAGAATTGGATGCAATGAGAAAAGAACAGCTGGAAAGAGGAGAACCTCCTCGTTATACTGGAAAGTGTAGAAATCTTACGGAAAAAGAAAAAGAAAGATTTAAAGCTGAAGGTAGAAAACCGGTACTTAGATTTAAAGTTCCAGAAGATAGAGTTATAAAGTTTAAAGACCTTATAAAAGGAGAAATAGAAATTCATAGTAGACAGCTAGGTGGTGACTTTGTCTTGGTTCGTTCAAATGGAATGCCTGTTTATAACTTTGTTGTAGTTATTGATGATGCACTTATGAAAATTTCTCACGTCATAAGAGGAGAAGATCATATATCAAATACTCCTAAGCAAATTCTTCTTTATGAAGCTCTTGGATTTTCTATTCCGCAGTTTGCTCATCTTCCAATGATTCTTGGAACAGATAGAAGTAAGCTTTCAAAGCGCCACGGTTCAACCAGCGTTAAAGAATTCAGAGATAAAGGATACCTTTCTGAATCCTTTACAAATTTCTTAGCACTTCTTGGCTGGTATCCAAAAGATGGAAAAGAGATTCTCTCCATGGAAGAGCTAATTGAAAGGTTTGATATAAAGGATGTAAACAGTGCACCTGCTGTTTTTGATACAACTAAACTTAATTGGATGAATCAGGTTTACATTAGAGCCTATCCGATTGATAAACTAACAGATTTCATTATTCCTTATCTTGAAAAAGTTGGTTTTGAAGTTAGTAAATTTGATAGAAGCTGGCTTGAAAAAGTTGTAGAGGTCACAAGAGATTATCTTACTGTACTTTCAGAGGCTCCTATTTATATGGAAACTTTCCTAAAAGATGACTTTGAAATAGAAGAAGAAGCTAAAAAATTTGTATTAGAAAATGAAGTAAGATTAAAGGTAGTTGAAACTTTCTATGTTAAGGTAGAAAACCTTGATGAGGAGTTATCTTCAGAAAAGTTTAAGCAGATAGTAAAAGAAGTAGGGAAAGAGTTGAAAGCAAAAGGTAAAAATCTTTTTATGCCTGTGAGAATTGCTCTTACTGGTAAGATGAAAGGGGTTGAATTAGATATCTTAATTTCACTTCTTGGAAAAGAAAGAGTTTTAAAAAGAATTAGTAATAGTCTTAGCCAGTTAGCAAATAAATCTAACTAAAACGGAGTTAGGATGGCTGAAAATAAAAAGCTTTCCTTTATAGCTACAGGAATAAGACTTCATATGAAAGAGTGTTTTTTGCGTTTTTCAGGACTCTTTAAAAGATATGACTACTGCATAGCCTTTTATTCAATTCCTGAAGGACTTAAGGCAGAAAAATACTTAAAAGGATTTAAGGCTGTTTCCATTCCACTTCCAAACGAGATATATAAAGGTTGGGGAGTTGGTATTTTAGTTAAGGAAGAAGACAAAGATAGACTTTTAGAACATCTAAAGGAAAATGGAGTTTCTATCTCAGGACTTTTTAAAAGAGTTGGCACTAGATTTGAAGAGGTAAGATAGCCGTGAAAATTACCGTTTTAGGATCCGGAAGCTGGGGTTCTGCACTTTCTATTCACTTTGGAAGGTCAGGATTTGAGGTTGTTCAGTGGTGTAGGGAATTAGAAGTTGTAGATTATATTAATAAAAATAGAGAAAATCCTCTATTTCTTAAAGGATTTAAGTATCCAATAACTGTTAAAGCTACTTCAAAATTAGAGGATGTATTTTCTAAGCCTGTGGAGCTTGTTATTTCTGTTATACCTACACAGTTTTCCAAGCAATTCTGGAAAGAAATTTCTAGTTTTGTAAAAGAACAAAAATTTATTTGTGCAAGTAAAGGAATAGAAATAGAAACTCTTAAAACACTTTCCGATGTCTATGAAGAGGTTTTTGGCAGAAAAGATAATTACTATGTTCTATCAGGTCCCACTTTTGCAAAAGAGGTTGCAGCAGGGCTTCCTGCTGCAGCTGTTATTGCAGGTTTTAATGAAGAAAAAACTTTAAGTCTTGTAAAGACTTTAAATACAAAAAGTTTTAGACTCTATGCTTCAAGTGATGTTAGAGGAGTTGAATTAGGTGGAGCTCTTAAAAATGTAATTGCTATTGCAACAGGAATTTCTGATGGAATGAATCTTGGTTTTAATGCCCGTGCTGCTCTTATAACAAGAGGTCTTCATGAGATAAAAAAGCTTGGAAGAGCTCTTGGAGCAAAAGAAGAAACCTTTTTTGGTCTTTCAGGTCTTGGAGATCTTATTCTTACGTGTACAGGAGATCTTTCAAGAAATAGACAGTTTGGTCTTTCAATTGGAAGAGGAAGTGGTGTTGTTGACAGAAAGTTTGTTGTAGAAGGAGTTTATACTGTAAAAGCTGTTATAAAAATAGCTGAGAAACTCGGCATAGAAATGCCAATTAGTGAAGCAGTTTATAAAGTTATATATGAAGGTAGAAATCCAAAAGAGGTAATGAAAGAGCTTATGGCCCGTCCTGTTAAAGAGGAGAACTACTAATGGGATGCTGTAATTTTGGAAAAGAAGATGAAATGTTCCCTTTTGAGGAAGAAGCAAATAAATGGATTGAAGGAATTCTTCCTCAGTGGAAAGCAAACAGAGACTATACAATCCCAACAACAAAAGATGAAATAGAGAAAAGACTTAAAAAGTTTAAGCGGCTTATTTATGATGAAAACCTAGAATCAAAACTTGAAGTAATTATAAACATTAACAGTAGAATTGATTTTTTGTCCGAAAATGGAAAGATTTATGTCTTTATAGTCAAAAACTATCTCTTTCCTTTTTTGGAAAAACTAATTTACTATAAAGCTAATGAACCGGAAGGAAAAGAAGAACTCCTTTTTCTAATTGAAAGTATAGAAAAAAATCTTTCCGTTGTAAAAGTTAAAAATTTTGATGAAAAAATTAACAGAACTTTTGATATTCTTATTTCAGCTCTTTATGAACAACTTTGCTGAGAAATTTAGGAGGAATGTGATGATTGAACGCTACATAGAGGATCTTGATGAACTTAAAAGAAGTTTCATAGAAATGGCAGACATGGCTAGAAAAATACTCTCAGAAGCAATGGAAGCTTTAACAGAAAGAAACGTAGAAAAAGCTGAAATAACTTACGAATATGATAGACTCATAGACCTAAAGGAGATAGAAATTGAAGAAAAATGTGTAAGAATACTTGCTCTTTATTCTCCTGAAGCTACCGACCTAAGATTTGTTGTTTCTATTTTAAAGAGCATCGTTGATTTAGAAAGAGTTGGAGATCTTGCAAGAGACATTTGCGAAACAGCAATACACTTATCTAAGCATCCACCCATTAAGCCTTATATTGATCTTCCACGAATGCTGGTTATAGTAAACGAAATGTTGAAAAACTCAATAATGGCTCTTCTTAGAGGAGATGTGGATTTGGCAAAAGAAGTTATCAATAAAGACGACATCGTTGATAGCTTTTACCAAAGACTGTTTGATGAGCTAACAGAGATAGCAAGTAAAGATCCAGCAAATGGTGACATAGCTGTAAGACTCATTTTGGTAGTTAAGGCTCTTGAAAGAGTTGGAGATCATGCTACTAACATTGCTGAATATGCCATTTACTATAAGACTGGTGACGTAGTAAAGCATAAAAAAGCTCAAGAATATCTAAAAAAGTTAAAAGAAACAGAAGTGAAAAAGGATGAAAATGGAAAAGAATAGGTCTACAAAGTAGAAAGTGATGGAGCTCCACAACCCTTTTATTTACCTTAACTATGATTTCGGAATAAAAGCTGTTTTTTCTGCTGTTCTTTCAGGACTCATTTGTTCTGCAATAGGAACTTATATTATCCTTAGAAAAATGTCATTTATTGGAGCTGGTCTTTCTCACGTTGCCTTTGCAGGAATAGCTTTTGGTTTCTTTATAGGAAGTTCTCCTACTTTATGGGCTCTTGTCTTTACCCTTACTTCAGGGGTTGTTATCTGGTACTTAAGCATAAAGAAAAAAATTCACTACGATACTACCTTAGGAATTCTCTTTGCAGCAAGTATGGGACTTGCTGTTATGTTTCTTAGTCTTTCTAATAACTATGGTTCAGAAGCATTATCTTACCTTTTTGGAAGTCCTCTTATTGTTAGTAATTTTGATGTCTTACTACTAATTTTGATAGCTTTTTTAACTTTTCTCTTTTACATGTTTTTTTGGAGAGAAATATACTTAATCACATTTAGTGAAGACATAGCAAAAGCTTCTGGTTACAATGTTGAATTAGTAACTTTTCTTGCTTTTCTTGTCATGTCCTTTGCAGTTACCTTATCAATAAAAGCAGTTGGAGCTCTTTTAGTATTTTCTCTCCTTGTTATGCCTGCTGCTTCTGCTTTTAAACTAACCAAGAATTATAATAGTTTCTTTTTCCTTTCCGTGTTTTTCGGTTTCGCCTCCTCAATTTTAGGAGTTTTTCTTTCATTTATTTTTGATATGCCTTCGGGTGCTGCTATAACACTTTCATCATTTTTTATTTTCCTTACTTCTCTTTTAAGAGATTAAGCACTTCTTTAATCCTTTTTCCAACGCTTCTTGCCGTTTGAAGTCCCCATTCGTCTATTTCAAATCCATTTTCAGTTTGTTTAGCAACAGCAGCACATCCAAAATGAGCTGTTGGATCTGAGTCAGCCACAAAAATCATTCCATGTATTAGTGCCCAAGCTTGAATTGCCTGTAAAGTATGCTCTTGTCCTCCGTGTTTTGTTGCTCCTACAGATATAGCTGCGCAAATCTTATTCTTTAAATCCCAATTAATTCTTAAAGTTCTTGACCTATCAAAGAGAGTTTTTAGCATTCCTGTAACAGAACCAAAGTATACAGGAGAACCGACAATTACCGCATCAGCTTCTTTTAATTTTTTAGCAATTTCTTCATAACCATCTTTAACTATGCAAACACCTCCATTTCTTTTACATGCATTGCAAACTTTACAGTACTCTAGTTTATAGTCGCATAAAGAGATGATTTCTGTTTCAAAATCTTTTAACTCTTTAAGTGCTTCTTCAAGAAGTATAAAAGTAGAACCTTTTCTATGAGAACCATTAATTGCAAGAACTTTCACGTCTTACCTCCTTAATTTAATAAAAAAATTCTAACAAAAGTTTTTTACACAGGGAGCTCTATAACAAAAGTATTTTTATCTACTGTATAGATTTTTCCTCCGTGATCTTCTATTATCTTCTTAACTATGGATAGTCCTAATCCCCAACCGTTTTTCTTGGTTGAAACATAAGGAGCAAATAATTTATCAGCTATTTCTTCAGAGATTCCAGGACCGTTATCTTGAAAAACAACAAAAACTTTTCCATCTTTTGATGTTGTAGAAACATTTACTTTTGTAGCTCCTGCTTCAATGCTGTTATCCACAAGATTTGTAAAAACTTCCCGTAAAAGGCTTCTATCAATAGGAATTTGAGGGATATTCTCAAAGTTAAAAACAAGATTGATTTTGTTTCCAAAAGGTTCAAGAGTGCTCCTTATTAGTTCATTTATATCTGTAATTTTTTTCTCAGGTAATGGAAGTCTTGCAAACTTCCTAAATTCATCGATTAAACGTTTTATTACTTCTACTTCAGCAAGAATAGAATTAACAGCCTTATCAATGATTACACCGATTTCTGGATTTCCTTTCTGATACTGCTTCCTAATTCGTTCAGCATTAAGCGCAATCGGTGTTAAAGGATTTTTTATCTCGTGAGCTATTCTTTTCGCTACCTCTTTCCACGCTTGAGCTTTCTGAACTTTAACAAGGTCAGTAACATCTTCAATTATTAAAATTCTATCTGTAACTTCAGGAGAAATTATGAGTTCCACAGTGAGGTACTTTTCTCTGCCGTCTATTTCCTCTCTTACTTCGGTTCTTTTATTCTTTGAGTTTACTAACTCTTCTACTGCTTTTTTAAGATTTGGATACTTTGAAAGAAGATTCCATATAGATTCTCCTTTATTTTTTGAGGAAAACTTAAAAATTTCTTTTGCCGAACGGTTGCAGGAAACAACATTTCCTTCGCTATTAAACGTTATAATTGCTGGAGAAATACTATTAAGAATTCTTTCCATATAGCGGCGACTTTCTTCAAGAGAGACTTTCAAGGCTTTTAGCTGTTCTACCATGTAGTTAAAAGCAGTTATGACATGCTTAAGTTCATCTGACGCTTTTTCCTCTACTCTAACATTTAGATCACCCCTAGATAGCTTTTGAGTCGCTCTATAGAGCGCTTCGACAGGAATTGTTATTCTCTTTTCAAAATATCGAGCAAACCAAAGAGCTCCAAACAAAACCGCAACTCCCATTATTCCAAAAGCTAAAGTGTAGAGTGCCTTTATAGGAGTTTTATAAGTTACAAGAGTTTCATAGTTAGTATGAAGGTCTTTTAGTTTTGTTATGTTCTTTACTAAATCATCAGGTAGTTTCTTTGAGACACAGAAAAAATATTTTTTCTTCTTTTGACAAACAACCAATTGTTTACTTTTATCATCTATGTATGAATACTCTTCAAACTTTTTTAAAGAATAAATATCTTCTTCAGAAAGAGGAATTTTTCCAACCTTTACATTCTTTCCGTTAGCTTTAAGAAAACCATCTATGCCGTAGATTTTGAGCGTGTAAGGAGTAACTTTCTTTCGAGATAGCTGACTTATTTTTCTTTTTAGATCCTCCACTAAAAAGTCAATAAACTGGTTAGAAGTTTCTTCTGAAATATTTACTATTCTTTTGACCTGTATTCTTAAAAGTCTATCAAGTCCCTTATTTACAACGCTACTAGAAAGAAAAATCGTAAACAGAGCAGGTCCTAAAATCAGCAAAGCAAAAGCAGTAAATATCTTTATCCTTAAATTTGTCTTAAAGTGAGGAAAGAAAAAAAGAACAAGATTTCTAATAAAGAACGCAAAAAGAGTTATCAACAAAATCAGTATGAAGATAAATAGGAGGTGAAATAAGGGATTGTTAAGGTAGAAATCTCCTGAAAGAGAAGAAACAAAAGCTGTTCCAAAATAACCTAAGAAAACAATTCCAATGAAAATAAAAAGGAGCTTTAAAGCTTCTTTATACACCGATTATCTCTCTTAGGTTGGTTACAAAAGGAAGTTTATGTTTTTCTAGATTTAACTCTTTTTCCTTTATCCTTTTAATAGCTTTAGGGAGAAAATCAATGATGTCACAGGCTTTTAACGATTCTTGGCTAAGTTCTTCAGCCGCTATGTCTCCGGCAAGAGAGTGAAGAAATACTCCTAACTTAGCTGCATCTTCCATTTCTATACCCATTCCAAGGAAAGCTCCTAAAATTCCAGAAAGAACATCACCAGTTCCTGCTGTGGCCATTCCTGGATTACCTATTACGTTTATGTAAACCTTACCATTAGGAGTTGCTATAACGGTCCTTCCACTTTTCAAGATGACAGTAACTCCAAATTCTTCAGCAAACTCTTTTGCTATTTCATAAGGTTCTTTCAGTATTTCTTCTTTTGAAAGTCCTGTGAGCCTTGAAAATTCTCCTATATGTGGCGTAATGATTATATTTTGCTCTTTCATTTTAAGTATATCAGTGTTTTCAGCAAGAGCGTTTATACCATCTGCATCGATGATAAGAGGTTTTGTCGTTTTTCTTATAAATTCTCTAGCAAACTCAAAAGTTTCTGGTTCATTTCCAAGACCTGGTCCTATAACAACTGCAGAAAACTTACCTTTTTCAACAGTTTCAACAACCTCATCTATAGTATCTATTCCAAAGTGTCCTTTCTCTGCGTCAGGAATAGGAATTGACATAGCTTCTGTTAGCTTAATCTCAAATACCGTATTAAGCGAAGCAGGAACTACAACCGTTGAAAGACCTGCACCAGCTCTTAAAGCGCTTTGAGCAGTCATAGAAGGAGCTCCTGTTTTTCCAGCTGATCCACCAATAACTGCAACGTGACCATAGGTATACTTGTGACTCATTATCTCTCTAACAGGAAAAGTAAATGCAACTTCATCAAGAGTTAGAATATATCTTTTGGAGGTAACAAGAGAAGAAACATCTTCAGGAATAGAAATATCTACAACAAAGAGTTCTCCAACATAATAACAGGCAGGAGGCATTATATGGGCGAGCTTAGGAAAACCAAAGGTTACTGTGATATCAGCTATTATATGAGCTCCTATTATTTCTCCTGTATCTGAGGAAAGACCAGAGGGAATGTCAACAGAAACAACCGGCTTGTTTGCTTTATTAATAACTTCAATTAAATCCTTGTAAAAGCCTTCTGCTGGCTTTGATAGTCCGGTTCCAAAAATTGCATCAATGATAAAATCAGCTTCTTTTAAGAGAGAATAGAGTTCTAAAAGTTTTGATTCTTCCTTTACTACATGAAGAGGGACAGGAAGTTTAGAAAGAATTTCTGCGTTTATTCTTGCATCACCTTTAAGTTCTTCTATTTTTGCAGTTAAAACAACTTCAACATCATAGCCAAGGTTGTAAAGATTTCTTGCTATAGCAAGACCATCTCCTCCATTGTTTCCCTTACCACAAATAACAACAACCGAATTTCCATTAAGCTTATCATAAATAACAGAGGTAACTCCTCTTGCAGCATTTTCCATCAAAACTATGCCTGGTATTCCTAAAACTTCTATAGTTTCTCTATCTAAATTTCTCATTTCTTCTGCTTTTGTTACTAACATCTTTTTCCTCCAAAAATCCATTTAAATAAATCCTCCAAAAATCCATTTAAATAAATACAGTTTCTATATACGAATAAATTATGTTTTCTATAGTTTCTTCTTTAAAGACTAATTCTTCATTAAAAGATAGACTACCTAATAAATCTTTGAGATCTTCTTTAATCCTTTTTTGGATAAATTCATAACTTTTTGTATTGTATAAAAAAGATGGGAGATCTACTATGCTACCTTTTACAAGGTTATAAAGGTCTGGTCTATCCCAGTCCATAAAAGAGTAAGTCGAATAAGTACATATTATTGTACCCTCAAACTTTTGCCATATTTCCTTAAAGTCTTTAAAAAGTTTTTTCGATAACAAATCAAAATCTTTAAACACTATAATGTCAAATCCAGAAAAATCTTCAATATTTAATTCGTCTTCCAAAAGGTTTTCACAAGGTACAATGCAAAAACTTTTAGTGTTAAAGTCAAAATCCTCGACGTTTAAAACAAAATCTAAGATGTAACCACTAAACATTCTATCTTCATGTCTGAAAGCAATTCTTCCTTTTGAAGAAGCAATCGCATTTACTATATAGTCAAAATAAATATTGTCCTTGGGAAAGATTTTAGAAAGCTTCATTGTTTGAACGGAAAAAGGAAGTGCTCTAACACTTCTTCTTAATCCCATATTATAGAGAGCGTCATTAGTATTTTCTATAACTGTATTTAAAAATTCCATTACTTTATTTGTATCCATACCTAACCTTTTAAGTCTATTAATAAGTATATGAGTTTTCTTCTTATCTCTACCAATAATAGCCAAAACAGCTATAAGAGTTAAATAAGTAACGTAGCTAAAATCAAGTTTTCTTCTTGAAATAGAAATTTTCATTCTTTTTGGAAAAGTTAGAAACGGAAAAAGATTTAAATGTGCTAAAATGTAACCATCGTAAAGATATTTAAAAAGTCCTGAATACTCAACTATAAATTCTTTACTGAGTTCTAGAAAATCCGTTCCAAAGTTTTTTCTTTCCAAATACCTTGAGTAAGGAGAATACATCCTTTTTACAGAAGTATAATATTTAGCAAAAGAATTATTTAGTTTTGTAAAAATTGCTAATGGTGTGGTTTCACTAGTAAAAAGTAATCTAGCTTCATTTTTACTATCTTTAAAGGTAACATAGCGTAAAATTTCAGTTAAAAAAGTAGATTTTAAAAGATTATATGCTTCAAAATGTTCAAACTCAGAAAAATCTTTATTTTCAAATGATAAATCTTTCATAATCGTAGTTCTTATAACTTCTTTTAATTTTTCAAAGCCTATCCTTGCAATAGCAGTTGTAAGTGAGTTTATTCTTTCTGCTGTACCTGATTCAGCACTGTTTGCCACTTCTAATATTGTCTTTTTTACTTTTGGAATTTGGACTATATAACCAGTTAGCTTTTCTGTATCTGTATTAGGGTTATTGATTTCTGAGAGAAGATTGATAATTGCTTTAAACTCAGAGCTCTGCGCCTCAAGCTTATCAAAATCTATCTTTTCTTTTTCTTTATCAAGTTTAAACTCTTTAAGTCTTTTAACCTTACTCTTTATTAGTTTACTATCCTGAAAGGGTTTCAAAAATTTTACAGAGTAATAAGAAGCTTTATCTTCTACAACTATAGATTTAAGTTTTTCTTTTCCTATTTGTACCTCTATAAACTCTTTTTTTAATTCTTCTGGATTTTGTTTTTTTATTCTGCATCCGGTTTTAGAAATATTAACTATGTTCCCAAGATCTACTATATATCTATCATTCATTCTACGATTTATCTTTATTTTTTCTTCTTTATGAGTTTCTTGACTCTTATTCAAGTTCCTTTTTCTTTTACCAAATCTAAAACCAAACACTACTTCCTCTTACCTATACGATTTTATTTTCCAAATCTATACCAGATGTTACAAGCACCTTCCAATGAAACCATACAAGGACCTTTTGGACTTCTCGGAGTACATACTTTTCCAAAAAGCTTGCATTCAGTTGGATAAGCTTTTCCTAAAACGATTTTATCGCAAATACACCCTGCAACTTTCTTTTCTTCAATTTCTGGCAAATTAAAAACTTTCTTAGCATTTATATGATCGTATTCTTTTCTAAATTCAAGCCCCGATTTAGGAATGTAACCTATTCCTCTCCAATTTACATCGGCTTTTTCAAAATACTTATACATGAGTTCTTGAGCTTTTTTATTTCCTTCTTGTTTTACAACTCCTCTATAGACGTTTTCTAATTCTGCTTTTCCTTCTTTTATTTGAAGCAATATCTTTAAAATTGCTAAAAGCAAATTCTCAGGTTCAAAACCTGCAACTACTGTAGGAATTCCATATTTTTTTGGAAAAATCTTCCACGCATCAGCACCAACAATTGCTGAAACATGACCAGGTGCAACGAAAGCATCAACTCCAACTTCTGAATCTTTTACTAAAACTTCCATAATTTCAGGAGTAAGCTTTTGGGATGTTAAGACAGTAACATTTTTAGGAAGTCCCATTTCTATTAGCGCTGCTGTTGGAGCTGTGGTTGTTTCAAATCCGATAGAAAAAAAGACTACATTTTTTTCAGGATTTTCCTTAGCGATCTTTAAGACCTCATGAGGAGCAGAAACCATTTTATAGTTTCCACCACTACTTCTAATAGAACCTATCTGAGTTGGAACTCTAAGCATATCTCCATATGTAGCAAGAATTGTATCTTCTCTTTTTGACAAGTTTATAGCATTTACTATATCGCTTTCAGAACAAACGCATACAGGGCAACCTGGACCTGGCACAAGCTCAATTGTTTCAGGCATTAAAGATCGCATTCCGCTGTAGGTAATTGTATGTTCGTGGGAACCACAAACATTCATTATCTTGACTTTTCTATCTTTAGGAGCTACATCATGAATAGTCTTAATAAGTTTTTCTATTTTTTCTTTCATATCAAACCTCTATCTTCAAACCAAATATTTTTATAAGTAGGAAAAGAGCTAATGCTGGAACAAATGTAAATTGAAATAACGTTGCAGAAAGAAAAGCAAACTGAGTAATGGCAGCTTTAACAGGCATCACACCTGCCATTAAAAGTCCAACCATTATTCCTGGAATATGAACAATCCCTGAAGATCTCAGCATATCTCTAATAGGAACTGTTACATTTTGAATTAGTTCTTTGAAAATGAATTTGAATATTTCAATATCTGTAGCTCCAATTGCTGCCATTCCTACAATTATGTCCTCTATATCTTTAAGTTTTGTTTTGTAGTAACTAAAAGAAAGAGAAAGACTTCTCATTCCCGCTGCAGCAATTAAACCAGAAATAGGGATAATACTGTTTGCTTTAAAGTGAAGTATTCCAGCAAGGTAGAAGACAAAAAGAGAAATCGTAGAGAGCAAAGATATAGAAAAAAATATGATTAAAAATCCATTAAATTTGCTGTAAGCCTTAAAGTCAAATCTCCTTAAAGATATGAGAGAAGCGTTTAGGAAAAACAAAAATACAAAGAAAAAGTTTAAAACATTAGAATGAAATTTTAAAAGAAAAAGTAAAACAAATCCAATTCCTACAAGTTGGATTATTGATAAAATAGAAGCTACGAAAATATCTTTCCAAATTCCAATACCACTTTTTATATCAAATAAAACTACTGCAAGTATAAAAAAATAAGCAAAGAAAACCATTAACAGTTCATGACCTACCATTTAACAAATCCTTGGAAGGGGATCTTCTTCAAGAAGTTCCAATCTTCTTTCGCCTCCGATTGATGTAATAAGACGAACATCATTTATTTCATCTGTAACTTCTCCAATTATTTCCGCATTTTTTCCAAGAGCATGTGATCTTAGCTTCTCAAGGATAACTTCAGCATCTTTTTTGTCTACGATAACTACTGCTTTTCCCTCATTTGCAAGATATAAAGGATCGTAACCTAACATATCACAAACAAATCGAACTTCTTCTCTTACTGGTATTTTTTCTTCATAAAGCTTTACACCTAAACCAGAGATCTCAGAAAATTCTATCAAAACTGTGGCAAGTCCACCTCTTGTAGGATCTCTCATCCATCTTAAACCTTCAATATCTAAAAGAGGTACAAGAAGAGAGTTTAATGGAGCACAATCGCTTAAAACACCTGTTTCTACTTCAAATTCTTCCCTTGCAAGAGATATGGCTATTCCGTGATCTCCTATAAATCCCGTTACAATTACAAGGTCTCCTGGTTTTGCAAATTTTGGAGAAAGAGGTTTAACAACTTTTCCTATACCTGTAGTGTTTACGTAAAGACCATCACACTTTCCTTTTTCTACAACTTTTGTATCTCCGGCAGCTATTTTTATTCCAGCTTTTTTTGCTGTATCTGCCATGCTTTTAACTATTTTTTCAAGATCAGAGAAAGCTAATCCTTCTTCAAGAATAAATCCAACAGAAATAAACTCTGGAACTGCACCGCTAACTGTTAAATCATTAATAGTTCCTGATATGCTTAGCTTTCCGATATCTCCCCCCGGAAAGAAATAAGGTCTAACGACATAAGAATCTGTTGTCATGGCTATTTTTCTGCTGTTTATTTCTAAGTAAGATGCGTCTTGAAGAGATGTTAATTCTGGAAAAGAAAAATATTTGAGAAAAAGATTTTCTATTAGTTCTCTTGTTAGCTTTCCTCCACTTCCATGACCTATTTCTACTTTCACTGTAATCCCCCAAAAACAACTAAAAATGGTGCAACTGCAATACTACTATCAAGCCTATCGAGCAAACCACCATGTCCAGGTATTATAGTACCTGAATCTTTAACTCCAAAAACTCTCTTAATGTAACTTTCAACAAGATCTCCAATTTGAGAAATTATCGTTAAGACAAAAAGAGAAAATGCTGTAAGTAATGAAATTTCAAAAATACCCAAGTATTTTCCGATTATCAGAGAAACTACTACTCCTCCAATAGCTCCTCCTATTGCCCCTTCTACTGTTTTTTTCGGGCTTATTTCCGAAATTAGCTTTCTTTTACCAAAGTATTTTCCCACAAGATAGGCAAACGTATCAACAGACCAGACTATACTTAGAAGAAGAACAAAGTAATCTTTTGAAAGTTTACCAATAGCTATCACTCCAATAAGAAGATATACAAAAAAGCCTGTAATTGCTAAAAATTTATTAGGAACCTTTCCTTCTATAATTATGAAGTATCCGAATAGAAAAATGATTGCTGCTGTAGGTAGAAGAAAAGAAAGATGAGAAATATAGATACCGACAAAGAAAAGAATTGAAAAAATAACTACTATCGGTGTTTTACTATCTTTAAGTCCTGTAAAATTAGAAAGCTCTGAAATCATTCCAACACCAAGAAGATAAACAAGAGAAACATAAAATTTGTAAGGAGAAACAATCATAAAAACAGCATAGAGAATAACAAAGAAAGCTCCAATTACCCTTTGTTTCATTTGATACCACCAAATCGTCTTTCTCTTTTCTTAAAGTCTTCTATAGCTTTTTTAAATTCTTCTTCTGTAAAATCAGGCCACAAAGTTTTAGTGAACCAGAGCTCTGTATAAGCAGAGTGCCATATAAGAAAGTTTGAGATTCTTAGCTCTCCACTTGTTCTTATGAGAAGATCTAAATTAGGAAGTTCAGGTATGTATAAGTATTTTCTTAAAATTTCTTCAGTAATTTCTTTTTCTCCTGCTTTTATTGCTCTATTAACGGCATCAAGAATTTCCTGTCTTCCACCGTAATTAACTGCAAAAACTGCAACCATTCCATCGCAGTGAAGAGTTTTTTCTTCTATCTCTTTAAAACCTTCCTGGAGATAATCAGGAAGTTCCCAAAGTCTTCCCATTGCTCTAAAACGAACGTTATTATCAAGAAAAAGAGATAGTTTATTCTTAACGTATTCATACATAAGATGAAAAAGAAAATTCACCTCTTCTTTTGGTCTTTTCCAATTTTCAGTCGAAAAGGCATATAAAGAAAGGTATTTTATTCCTAGTTTGCTTGCAGCAATGACTATTTCTTCAGTTACTTTTGCTCCCTCTCTATGTCCCTCCACTCTAGGAAGACCTCTTTTTCTTGCCCAGCGACCGTTTCCATCCATTATTATTCCAACATGAACAGGAATGTTCATAACTTCTCCTAAAACTTGTGATTATAAGGACTGTTATTCCTTAAATAGTCAATAAATGCTGCAAGTTCAGCAGTTTTCCCAACTAACATAAAGTGTATACCCTTTCCAAATTCTGCAATCGCATGGGCAATATCTATAACGTAATCCCATCCATACTGAGCTGGATTATTTGCCCTTTCAAGTCCTTCAATTAGCCTGTTAGGAATGGAAGTAGGATTGAGTTTTTTCATAAAGTTTGCCATTTTTAAACTTTTTATGGGGAGAAGTCCTATTATAGGAATAGCTCCCAAGCTTTCTATTAAATCATGAACATCTTTTGCTACACGTACATCGTAAACGGGCTGCGTTTGAATAAACTCTGCTCCTGCTTCTATTTTTTTCCTTAATTTCCAAACCTGTAAAACTTTAGGACCAGCAAATGGATTGTAAACAGCACCAACTGTAAAATTTGGAACTCCTTTTAACTCTTTTCCGTTTAAGAGTACTCCACTTTCAAGCTTTTTAGCTGTTTGGATAAGATGGATAGAATCGATATCAAATACTGGTTTTGCATCCGGCTGATCTCCAAGGGTTGTGAAGTCTCCAGTCATCAAGCACACATTTTTTATTCCTAATGCTGCTGCACCCAAAAGTTCTGATTGAAGAGCGATTCTGTTTCTATCTCTACAGGTAAGCTGGAATATTGGTTCAAATCCTGAATCAAGAAGAAGTTTAGACATTGCAAGTGAGGACATTCTAACCATGGAACGTTGATTATCTGTAACATTGAAAGCGTCAACTTTTCCTTTTAAAGGTTCTATGCTTTCAATAACTGTTTTCCATTCAATTCCTCTTGGCGGAGCAACTTCAGCAGTTATTATGAACTTTCCATTTTTTATTTTCTTTGAAAAGCTCAAAGTTAATCCTCCACAACAAATCTCCTGGGATATATGGATTTTCTATAGTCTCTCATAGGTGTTTTGAGCTTTAGAAGGACATCAGGCTGATTTAGTTTTTCTAAACGCTGAGCAATTGTATACCAGATACAAGGCATAGATGGATCAATTTCACATTTTCCATCTATTGCACCACCACATGGCCCAGCAGTAAGAGATTTTGGACACCTTGCTACGGGACATATTCCACCAGTCTTAGATATGATACAGTCTCCACAGGCAATGCAATATTCGTCAAAGTATTTTCCTTTCCTTTCTGCACCTATAAAAATGGTACTGACTCCTGTTAAAACTGGTATATCAACATTCTCTGCAATAAGCTGTGTACCTGCCCCACAAGCAAGAGAAAGTATTACATCAGAACTCTCTTCAGCCTCTTTTAAGAGATTTCTTTCTGGTGATGCAATTCTTTCAAGAACACATGTTCCCCCAGGACTTCTGATTCCTGTTACCTTAAATCCAAACTTCTCCAATTCTTCACCTAAATTTTTTGCTTCTTTCAATCCTCCATTTTTACATCTACTAGAACCTAACTCACAACCGAAAATAAAAACTCTTTTAAAACCTTTCAAAGTTTCAAGAATTTCTTCAAGAGGTTTGAGTCTTACTACAACCAACCTATCTCCCTTTTTACAGAATTTTGGATTTTCAAATTTACAAAGAAAAGAAGAGCTCTACAAGCTCTTTAAAGATAAACTTTAACACTAGCTTTTGACTTTAAAGAATCTATGTAATCTTTTAAAGCCTTTTGAAACTTTTTCACATAGAGCTCTTCTCTTATTCTATTCTTATCACACTTTTCTATTTCTTCTTTCTTGACGTAGATAATGTAATAGCCTCCTTTTGTCTCAACAAGCTTATACGTTTTTGGCTTTGTTGACCATACAGCAATATCAAGAGGTTTTATAAGAGAACCCTTTGTTACTTTTCCAAGATATCCTCCGTTTTGGGCAGTTGCTTTATCTTCTGAGTACTCTTTCGCAACTTTCTCAAAAGGAATACCCGAATCAAGGATTTCCATAATCCTATTAGCCTTTTGTTTATCTTTAACGTAAATGTAGTAAACTTCTCTTACAGGCTTTTTCTTCTTTTCTTTACAAACCTTTTCTACTTCAATGTCGCTAACGCGAATTTTTGACTTAACATTTCTTCCAATTAACTTTGCAACTAATAGCTGTTCTTTTAGTTTTTCTTTTACTTCTTCTAACGTTAAGCCCTCTTTCTTAAGAGCTTTCTCAAATTCTTCCTTAGACTTGAATCCGCTATTTTTAATGAAGTTTTCAAGAGCTCTATTAAGCTCCTCATCAGAAACCGCTAAACCTTCAGACTTAGCTTCGGTAAGAAGTATTTTCCTTTCTATGAGAGAATCTCTTGCAGCTTTTAGGTTATTTATTCTGTTAGTTTTTGCATAATCTAAAAGTTCGCTGTAAAGAATAGGTTCTCCATTAACTACTGCAACAATGTAATCAACGATTTTTGCATAAGAAGGAAGAGTTAATAAAACCATCACTAAGAAAAAAACAAGAAGCCTTTTCATCAGCTCCTCCTATAGTTTACTTTAATATTTCGACTTTGTTTTCCTTCTTAAGTTTTTCAATGTATCTATTAAGAGATGCTGATAGAAGCTGTCTTCTCTTTTGTTGTTCTAAGCTTTGGACTATGAAAAGTTTTACAGCCTCAAAAGAAATTTGTTTACCGTTTGCATCTGTAAACCGTTTTTTATTCTTTTCATAAAAAGCTCTAGCTTCCTTGTCTGAAACCTTTACCTTACTTATTTTCAAGTGTTTTTCAAGAAGAGCATTGATAAGTATTTGTTCTTTTGCTTCTTTTATCTGTCTTTGTACTTTTGCATTCTTTTCTATGCCTTCTTTTTTTGCTTCCTGATAAAGGAGTTCTTGATTTATAAGACTGTTAAGAACCTGAGATTGAAACTGAGGATTATTTTTCACAGAGTTATACTTTGCTGGAAGCCCTTTTAAAACTTCCTCTAATTGCGATTCTGTTATTGGTTTTCCATTTACTTTTGCTAGAATTTTGTCGCTTCCTTGAGCAGTTAAAGATGTAACTGCTACCATCGAGAGTGAAAAAAGTAGTTTTTTCATAAATTCCTCCAATTATTAGAAAGTTCAAGCTAAAGTTATTAACAGTTTAATCAATTTGCAAAGAAGTTCATTTCCGCATAACTTTACCAAGCGAAATTTGAACCAATCTTATCATAGGTGTAAGATGAAGAGGAAAATTAATCTTAACGAGGTAACGGATAAAGAGCCAATTAAAGTTGATACGGAGATACAACCTTCATTACTGGAATTACCGAAGGAAGAAGTTGTGTCTTCAACACCTTTTAAACTTCACATAGAGGTCTACAAAAAGCCTGTAGGATATGATATTTACGGAAGGATAGAAGGTGAGGTTGAATTAATTTGTAGTAGATGCAATAAGAGTTTCAAAGAAAAGATGAGAAAAAGCTTTTATTACCAGTTAATGCCAACTTCTGAAATTACTGGTGGAGAAATAAAGGCAGGTGATCTTGATGTAAAATTTGCTGACAGCGATGCACTTGACCTTGCAGAGGTTGTTAAGGAGCAGGTACTTCTTAATCTTCCATTAAAACCTTTGTGTGATGAGCAGTGTCAAGTGCCAGATGTTCCTTTTGAAGAAGGAAGCATAGAAGAGGATAAACGGTGGGAAAAATTGAAAACTTTTAAAGATAAACTTAAAGAAAAGGAGAAGTGAGATGGCAGTTCCAAAGAGAAAAGTTTCAAGGACAAGAAGAGACAAGAGAAGAACTCACTGGAAAGCCAAGAATCCTGCTATATCTGTATGTCCAAACTGCTTAAATCCAAAGCTTCCACACAGAGTTTGTAAGCACTGCGGATACTACAAAGGAGAAACTGTAGTCGAGGTAGAAGAGTAAATGAAAGTTGTTCTGGATGCTATGGGGGGAGACAATGCCCCCCATGTTCCAGTTATGGGAGCTGTTCAGGCCGCAAAAGAGTTTGGTATTAAGGTAATTTTAGTTGGAGATGAATCTCAAATAAAAAAAGAGCTCTCAAAGTATTCTTTCCCTATTGAGAAAATAGAAATTGTTCACGCTGATGATGTAGTTTCAATGGATGAACTGCCTTCAAAGGCATTGAAAAAAAAGAACTCTTCTCTTCATATCGGTACGAAATTACTAAAAGATAAGTTGGCAGATGCTTTCGTAAGTGCTGGAAATACCGGTGCTGTAATGGCTATATCTCTTTTTACTCTTGGTAGATTGAAAGGTGTAGAAAGACCAGCTATATCTACAATTCTTCCTAGCCTATCAGGAAAGACTTTTCTCCTTGATGTTGGAGCAAACGTTGATTGTAAGCCTGTGCATCTTCTTCAATTTGCCATAATGGGAGAAGCCTACGCAAAATATGTCTTGAAAGAAGAGAATCCCAAAGTAGGACTTCTTAACATTGGAGAAGAAGAAGTTAAAGGAAACGACTTAACAAAAGAAGCTTACAAGCTTTTAAAAGCAGCAAGAGAAAAAGGTCTAAACTTTATCGGAAATGCAGAAGGAAGAGATATTTACTCTGGAAAGTTTGATGTTATAGTTTGTGATGGTTTTGTAGGAAACGTTGCCTTAAAACTTAGTGAAAGTCTTGCCAAAATTTTGGCAAAGATTTTAAAGGAAGAAATAGAAAGTCATTTTATTTCTAAGCTTGGAGCTATTACTCTAAAGCCTGCTATAAAGAGCTTTAAAAAAAGAATAGATTACGCCGAGTGGGGTGGAGCTCCTCTTCTTGGTGTAAAGGCTCCTGTTATAATTGCTCATGGAAGTTCTAATGCAAAAGCGATAAAAAATGCTGTAAAAGTAGCTTCTCAGTTTGCAGAATCTTATCTAAACGAACACATAGAAAAAAATATAGAAAGATACGGGAAGTTAAATGGGTATTAAGATAGTTTCAACAGGATCTTTTCTTCCGAATAAGGTTCTTACAAACTTTGATCTTGAAAAGATGGTAGATACTTCTGATGAGTGGATAACAACAAGAACAGGAATAAAGGAAAGACGCATAAGTGAAGAAGAAACTACTTCTGATCTTGCAGCAAAAGCTGCATTAAGAGCTCTTAGTGAAAAAAATCCAGAAGATGTTGATCTAATAGTTGTTGCGACTGCTACTCCAGATGCTTTTTTTCCGTCTACTGCCTGTAAAGTTCAGTCAAAGTTAGCTAACAAAAAGGCCATTGCTTTTGATATTTCTGCTGCCTGTACAGGTTTTATATATGGACTTTACGTTGCAGACTCTATAATGAGAACAAAAGGGATAGATAGAGCTCTTGTTATCGGAGCTGAAAGGTTTTCAAAAATAGTAAATTGGAAAGATAGGACTACCTGTATTTTATTTGGAGATGGTGCAGGAGCTGCTCTTCTTGAAAAGAGCAACGAAGAAGGAATATTAGGATTTGACCTTGGTGCGGATGGAGCTTATGGAGATCTTCTCAACGTTCCTTCAGTAGGATCAAATGAAGAATTTCCTTTCTACATCAGAATGAAGGGAAACGAAGTCTTTAAAGTTGCTGTAAGAACTATGGTTGAATCCTCAATTAGAGTTTTAGAAAAAACAGGCATTTCACCTAGCGAAATAAAGCTACTAGTTCCTCATCAAGCTAATGTAAGAATAATAAAGGCTGTTGCTGAAAGATTAAAAATATCAAATGATAGAATATTTATTAATGTCAATAAATACGGAAATACCAGTGCTGCTTCTATTCCAATAGCTCTTGATGAAGCTATAAAAACTGGGAGACTAAAAAAGGGAGATCTTGTTCTCCTTGTAGCTTTTGGTGGAGGATTTACTTGGGGTTCGTGTGTTTTGAAAGTATAAATAGCCTTTAACAGGGGAGGAATTGACTGATGATTAAAACAAGGATTTGCGAAATACTTGAAATTGAATATCCAATACTTCAAGGTGGAATGGCATGGATAGCCGATGCAGAGCTCGCCGCTGCTGTTTCAAACGCTGGAGGACTTGGGATAATTGCTGGAGGAAATAGAAGCGCTGATGAGCTTAGGGAAGAAATAAGAAAGTGCAAGGAACTAACAGATAAGCCTTTTGGCGTTAACATAATGCTTATGATGCCAAACGCTGAGGAAATTATAGAGGTTTGCTTAGATGAAGAAGTTCCTGTTGTAACTACAGGAGCAGGAAATCCTGGAAAGTATATTCCTGCTTTTAAGGAAAAGGGAATAAAGGTAATTCCCGTTGTTGCAAGTGATGCTCTTGCGAAGAGAATGGAGAGAATTGGTTGTGATGCAGTAATTGCTGAAGGAATGGAGGCCGGTGGACACATAGGAAAGCTTACAACTATGGTTTTAATTCCTTCCATTGTTAGAGCAGTAAACATTCCAGTTATTGCTGCTGGTGGTATCGCTCTTGGAGAACAAGCGGCAGCAGCGTTTGCTCTTGGAGCTGAAGGAATTCAGATTGGAACAAGATTTTTAGCTGCCAAAGAATGTAACGTTCACCCTAAGTATAAGGAAAAGATTTTGAAGGCAAGGTTTAATCAAGTAACTGTTACCGGCGTTACAACTGGACATCCTGTTAGACTTATTGAAAATAAACTTACACGTAAGTTTGCAGAGCTTGAGTTTTCTGGAGCTCCAAAAGAAGAGCTCGAGGAACTCGGAAGAGGCCGTCTAAGACTTGCAGCAGAGCAGGGAGACGTTGAGTGGGGTTCTGTAATGGCTGGTCAGGTCGTTGGGTATATTAATAAGGAAGAAACGGCTGAAGAGATTATCAAAGATATTATGGAAGGAGCTGAAAAGAAATTGAGAGAGCTCTGTGAAAAGTTTTTTGGTGGAGAAAAGGAATAAAAAATTGAGGTAAAAGATGAGGGTTGTTGAAGGTAAGCTAAAAGCTGAAGGGATAAAGTTTGCAATAGCTGTAAGCAGATTTAACTCTTTTATTACAGAAAGGCTTCTTGAAGGAGCAATTGATTGCATAGTTAGACATGGAGGAAAGGAAGAAGATATAACTGTTATAAAAGTTCCTGGAGCTTTTGAACTTCCTCTTGTTGCTAAAAAGCTTGCAAAGATGGATTTTGATGCTGTTATAGCTCTCGGTGCTGTAATAAGAGGAGAAACTCCTCACTTTGACTACGTTGCTGCTGAAGTCAGCAAAGGAATTGCCAATGTCTCCCTCGAAGCTGAAAAGCCAATTGCTTTTGGTGTTCTCACAACAGACACTGTGGAACAGGCAATAGATAGAGCCGGAACAAAAGCAGGTAACAAAGGCTGGGAAGCTGCTCTTTCTGCAATTGAAATGGTTAATGTCTTAAGGGAGCTCAAATGACAAACAGAGATAAAAAGAAAGCAAGAGAACATGCTTATCTGATGATGTATCAGTACGACTTAGGAGGACTCTCTCCTGAAGAAATTGCTTTTAATTACTGGGAAGATAACAAAGAAAGCGAAGAGATAAAACAAATGGCGACATATCTTTTCAAAAAAACTGTTGAAAACCTTAAGAATATTGATATAGAAATTTCAAGACATCTTAAAAAAGGATGGCTGATTTCAAGGCTTATGCCAATGGATAGGTCAATCTTGCGTGTTGCTACCTATGAAATCTCGAATGAAAGCTTTTCACCGATAGAAGCAGTTATAAACGATGCTGTAGATGCTGCAAAGTTTTACGGTGAGGATGAAAAGTCTCCAAAGTTCATAAATGCTATTCTTGATAAAGTAGCAAAGAATAAGGAAACCTCATGAAGGTTGGACTCCTTGCTGGAAAAGGAGAGCTCCCTTTAGAATTTCTAAAATCGGCAAAAGAAAAAGATATAAGAACGATAACATTTTCCCTTGAAGGAATTACGAGTCCTGAAGTTGAAAGATATTCTGATAAGGTCATTTGGATAAAACCATTTAAACTTGGTAAGTTTCTAAGAACACTAAAAAAAGAAGAAATAAGAGAAATAGCTATTTTAGGCAAAGTGGAACATAAAAACGCAATTTCTTTGTCTGGATTTGATTTAAAAGCTTTAACCTTTATCGCTTCTTTGAGGGATAGAAAACCTGAAACAATAATAAAAGGGATAATTTCAGAAATTGAAAACATAGGAGTTAGAGTCATTGAACCAACAAAATATCTATTGCATCTTTTTCAAGAGCCTGGAATAATTTGTGGGGAACTGACAGATAAGCTTAAAGAGGATGCAGAATTTGGAATGAAAATAGCAAAAGAGATTGCTTCTCTTGATATTGGTCAGACAGTTGTTGTAAAAGACAAAACAGTTATCGCAGTTGAAGGAATAGAAGGAACAGATAAGTGCATAGAAAGGGGAGCAGAACTTGCAGGAAAAGGTTTTATTGTCTGTAAGGCTGCAAGGAAAAATCAGGATATGAGAGTAGATGTTCCAACGGTTGGAGCAAAGACTATTGAGCTAATCGGCAAACTTAAAGGAAGAGCTCTCATATTTGAAGCTAATAAAACTTTTCTTCTTAATAAAGAAGAAGCTGTAAGACTTTCAAGAAAGTACGGAATAACTGTTATTGCGGTATAAGATGGAAAAGCGTAAGGTTCTAATAATTGAAGATGATGATATTCAAAGAGAGCTCCTAAAGGAGATACTTAAAGAGTCTGGATTTGAGGTTTTTACTTCTTCCACTGCTGAAAAGGGACTACAAACGGTTGCGAAAAATTCTCCTGCTGTTGTTGTTACAGATGTAAGACTTCCAGGTATGGATGGACTAACTTTTCTTAAAAAGCTAAAACAGGAACATTCTGAAATTGAAGTAATAGTCATAACTGCCTTTAGCAACGTTGAGGATGCTGTCAGTGCAATAAAGGCAGGAGCTTTTCACTATGTTACCAAGCCTTTTGATCCACAAGTTCTAATAAATCTTATAGATAAAGCCTGTCAGCTTGCAAGCCTGAGGAAGATTCCTAAAAAGGATGGGGAAATAATTTACGCTTCTAAGTTAATGGAGGAGCTCCTCGAAAAGGCTTCTCTCTTTGCTAAAACAGAAGCTCCTGTCTTGATATTGGGAGAAAGTGGAGTAGGCAAAGAACTGATAGCAAGATTTATCCACAAAGAAAGCGGCAGAAAAGGGAAATTTGTATCTGTAAATTGCGCTGCAATTCCTTCTGAACTCTTTGAAAGTGAACTCTTTGGGTATGAGAAGGGAGCTTTTACTGGAGCTCTTCGCTCAAAACCCGGACTTTTTGAAGAAGCAGACGGAGGAACAATATTTCTTGATGAAGTGGGAGAATTGCCTCTGAACTTGCAGGCAAAGTTTTTAAGAGTTCTTCAGGAGAACGAAGTTCGGCGTGTTGGAGGAACGCAGACAAAAAAAGTTGATGTGAAAGTAGTTGCAGCTACAAACAGAGATTTGGGGGAGTTAGTCAAAAAAGGAGATTTTCGGGAAGACCTTTACTATCGGCTTAATGTTTTAACGTTAAGAATTCCTCCCTTAAGAGAACGTCCTGAAGATATCTTGGAACTAACTGGATTTTTTCTTCGGAAATTTTCGAAAAAGTACAATAAAAAAGTAGAAATAACCCCAGAGGCTCTTCAAATACTTCTTAGCTATTCCTTTCCTGGAAACGTTAGAGAGCTTGAAAATCTCATTCATAGGCTTGTCATAACAAGTATGGATAAAATAAGACCGGAAGACCTTACAGATCTAAAAGAGAAAGAGAATCACTGCAATGAGATAGATTTCTCAAAACCTCTGCCTGAGAAATTGGCTGAATTCGAGAAAAAAATGATAGAAGAAGCTTTAAAGAGGAGTGATTACGTTCAAGTTAAAGCAGCTAAACTTCTTGGTATAGACGAAAAATCCTTGAGGTATAAAAGGAAAAAGTACGGGATATGAGAAAACTGCTTTTTCCAGCTTCTTTATTAACGATTCTCTTTGTTGCCATCATTTTAAACATCTATTTCCTTCGTAATGAACTTAACGGGTTTTACTTGTTTGTAATAAAAGAAGAAACCTCCCGCGTTAAGTCTGTAGTTGAAGGAACAATAGCAGGAGGAGGCGATCCTGTAGAAGCTCTGACTTCATATATGGAAAGCTCAAAATTATTGAAAGGAGCTACTTTTAAACTTGAAGGTAGAGAAATAATAATTCCTGGTTCAGATATTTCTCAAGAGTATTTTAAAGAATCCTTTAAAGTTCAGCCTTTTTCCTTTGCTCTATACTTTGATTTTTCTTATGTTAGAGAGTTCAACAAACATCTTTCCTACGTTTTAATATCTCTTCTTTTCTTCAGCCTTCTGTTTACAGCCGTTACAGTATGGCTGGTAAGAGAATACTTTAAGGAAAGAATTCTTTATGAAAGAGAAAAACAGGAAAAAGAAAAACTTGAAAGTATAAATTTAGTGATACACTCTCTTATCCATGAAGTTAAAAATCGTCTTAATGTTCTCAGACTTTTGGTGTACAGATTGGGGAGCTCCTTTGACGAAACCTATCTTCAAAAGCTCCGTGAAGAAATAGACAAGTTAGGAAAATACGTGGAAGAGACAGCGAACTTAAGAAAACCACTGACTCTTTCCAAGGAAAAAACAGATATCTTCTTTCTTATAAAAGATGTTGTTTCAAAGTTTGATGAACTTCTAAAAACTAAGGGAATAGATGTTGAAACAAAAGTTGAAAAAGCAGAACTTGAACTTGACCCTGAAAAATTTTCCTCTCTTCTTATAGACCTTATAAAAAATGGAATTGAAGCCCTTGAAGATAGTGAAAAGAAGGCGTTAAAAATTTTAGGAAAGAAAGAAGGAAACTATTACACCTTCTACATAATGGATAGTGGGGGGAAGCTGCCAGGAGCAGAGCTTTTTGAACCTTTCCGTTCAACAAAGGAAAAAGGATTTGGTCTTGGACTTTATAATGCTAAAAGAGTTGCAGAAGCTCACGGGGGAGAGATAGAAGCCTTTGTCAGAGACGGCTGGACAGTTTTCAAAGTCTCCATTCCCATCTCTTAGGATATTCGGAAACTTTTCCGACTATATAGAGTAAATTCGGAATTTTTTCCGAAATTTTGTTGAAAAGTTTTTGTTTTTCTTAATTTTACACCTGGCATAAGGCTTGCTTTAATGTTTAGAGAAAAACCTGATAAAGGAGATAGAACATGAGAAAGGTACTGAAACTTTCTTCAGTATTGCTGCTTTTCCTTACTTCACCGGTAGCTGGAGCCACACCGAGAATCTACGGTGTTTACTATATCCAAAACCTTCCAAAGCAGTCTCTTAGCCAGGAAGAGATAAAAGACCTTCTTCACATGAGAGAAGAGGAAAAACTTGCAAGGGACGTTTATTTAACCTTATCAAAGTACTATTCGCTTCCGGTGTTTAGAAACATCGCTAAAGCTGAAGAGCAGCATATGAGAATGGTTGGTCTTCTTCTCAAAAAGTATAACCTTTCAGATCCTGTTTCAGAGACCGGTAATAGAGTAGGAGTGTTTAAAGATGGAAAGCTTCAGGAGCTCTATAAACGACTTGTGGAGGAGGGAAAGAAGTCTCTGATAAACGCATTGAAAGTAGGAGCTACAATAGAGGACCTTGACATTAAAGACCTTGAAGAAGCTCTTAAAAGAACTGATAACCAGGATATCAAAACTGTTTATCAAAACTTAATGAAAGGCTCAAGAAACCACATGAGAGCGTTTGTTAGAATTCTAAGGAGATATGGTAGCGACTATACTCCTCAATATATCTCAAAAGCTGAGTTCAATCGGATACTCTCGGTTAAGCACGAAGCAGGATTTTACAGTTCGTCAGGAACTCAGACAAGTGTGAATAACAACGAAATAACAGGAACAGTTGTCAACGTTAAGAAAGTACCGGGATTTAGGAGGCAGAACATTACCTGGTGGGCAGTAGACATCCAGACAAATAGCGGAACGGTTGAAGTAAGAATTGCTCCTACCTGGTGGTATCCAACGCTAAACATAAACAAAGGCAACGAGGTAAGGGTTACAGGTTTTATGCCGCCCTATTGGGTAATGAGAGGTATAAATGGGTTGATGGCATGTAGGGTTGAAGATAGAACGACAGGCGCGGTTTACGACTTCTCAAATTTGAGAAGATGGTGCAGGGGAATGACTATTAAGGACAAAACTTCTACAGCTTCCAGTATGTTTTTCAGGAAGAGTCAGGTTGTGACGGGAAAAGTTATTTCTATCAGCCAAGAACCAGGAATCAGAAGAAAGAACATAACCTGGTGGGTGGCCGAGCTTGAAACCCAGAGCGGAAAGGTTAAGGTTTATCTTGCTCCTGCTTTCAGATTTCCCGAGTTGAACGTTTCAGCAGGAGACACTCTTGAAGTTATAGTATTTATCCCTCCAACCTGGAGGAGATTAAACCTTTCCGGTACCTACATGGCCTGTGAGATTAAAAACCTTTCTAAGGGCTTAGAGTATCAAGTCAGAAGATGCCCGTAAGGGAGGGAGTGATGTTGCGTAGATACGTTAGCCTGTTTTTACTTTACACTCTTATAGCAATGACGATTAGTGGAATTGTTCTCTACGTCATGCCCCACGGAAGGATTGCTTACTGGACTGGCTGGAGATTTTTAGGACTGGACAAAGACCAGTGGGATAGTCTTCACACAATATTTGGGTTTCTAATGGTCTTTTTTGGTATCTGGCACGTCATCCTAAACTGGAGGAACATTGTTAGTTATCTGAAAGGAAAAGCTGGAATCTTCACCTCAAAGGAGTTTTTCATAACAACCATTATTGCTCTTACTGTTGTTGTCGGAACCATTGCTAACGTTCCTCCCTTCAAAACGGTTATGGATATCGGAGAGAGGATAAAGAACAGCTGGCCCAAACCAGAAACTATGCCCCCAGCACCCCATGCGGAGCTATTTCCTCTTAAGAAAGTTGCTAAAGCAGTCGGATTATCTCCCCAAAAGGCAATTGATGTTCTTGAGTCAAAGGGAATAAAGGTTAAATCTCCAAATGAGACTCTCAAAGAAATTGCAGTGAAGAATAACACTACACCTGCGAGAATCTACGAGATTCTCTTAGGAGCATCAAAGAAAACAAGGGAGTTCCGCTTTCAGCCCGGTTCAGGAATGGGAAGATTGACTTTGAGAGAAGTTTGTCAGGAACTCCAGATTTCTCCTAAGGCGTGTCTTGAAATACTGAAAAAGCATGGAATTGTTGCAGACCTTAACCAGCAGCTGAGAGATATAGCTTTTAAAAACGGTAAATATCCTTATCAAATAATTGAAATTCTTCAAGGGGGTAAATAATGGGAAAACTTGAAAGGTTAGCAATCAACGATGAAGGCTTCATCTTTGATCCAGAAACGGGAAACAGTTACACGGTAAACAAAACAGGGCTCTTCATAATCAAACTCCTAAAGGATGGAAAGAACGAGGAAGAGATAGTAAAAGCTCTTACAGAAGAGTTTGAAATTGGTGAAGATGAAGCAAAAAGGGATCTGGTGGACTTTTTAGAACAGCTCAGGCTTTACGGATTGGTGGAGGCACAAAATGTATAGGGTTGCAGTTTCTGGAATAAACGCAGTCGATAATCCTGGTCCCGGAGTTGGAATTGCAAAGGGATTAAAAGAGAGTGGTCTTGAGGTTTCTATCTTTGGACTTGCCTATGATGCTATGGAGCCTGGGATATACATGAAGTGGCTTATAGATAAGAGTTTTATCATGCCCTATCCTTCTGAGGGAGAGGAACCTTTTATCGAAAGGCTTCTCTACATAAAGACAACCTATGGTCTTGATGCTGTAATTCCAGCCCTTGATGCCGAGCTTCCCCTTTTTATTAAAGGTGCTTCACTTCTTGAAAGCTACGGAATTAAAACATTTCTTCCCACAGAGGAACAGTTTAAGCTGAGGGGAAAGGACAGATTACCTGAAATCGCAGAAAAGATAGAAGTAAAAGTTCCTGAAACGAGGATTGTTACCTCATACGAAGAACTGAGTAAAGCCGTGGAAGAGATTGGTTTCCCTGTTATGATAAAGGGGATTTTCTATAAAGCTTATAAAGCTTTCAATATTACCCAGGCTACATCTTACTTCAACTCTATAGTCGCAGAGTGGGGTTATCCAGTAATCGTCCAGCAGGTTGTGAGTGGTGAGGAAATGAACGTTGTTGGAGTTGGAGATGGAGAAGGGAGCCACTTTGGCCTTGTAGGAATAAAGAAGCTCTGGATTACAAGCCTTGGAAAAATCTGGACGGGAGTTACTGTTAGAAATGAGAGACTTCTTCGTGCTGCAGAAAAGTTTGTTTCTGAGTTCAAATGGAGGGGAGCTTTCGAGTTTGAATGCATAGTAAACGAGAAAGAAATCTGCCTCATAGAAGTAAATCCAAGATTTCCTGCATGGGTCTACTTTTCAACAGGTATTGGAGTAAACCTTCCAGGAAGACTTTTAAAAGCAGCTCTTGGGGTTGAACCTGAAAGAGATTCAGATTATGAAGCTGGAAAGCTTTACATAAGATTTACAGATGATTTTGTAACAGACATGTCAGAGTTTCAAAAAGTTGTAACAAGAGGAGAAAGTTAGAAGGCAAAGGGAGGTCATAACATGAAAAAGCCATACGAAAAGCCTGTGATATTTAAATTAAAGACCGGGCTGATGAATAAATTTGGAAAATTTTCTTCTGTCTATAGAAAGAAAGTAAGAAAAGAAATTGAAGGAGTGCCTATTGAAAAGCTTGTAGAAAAGTTTGGCTCTCCACTTTTTGTATTTTCCGAGAGGAAACTCCGTCAAAAGTTTAGAGAAATAAAAAATGCCTTTACCTTAAGATATCCAAACGTTGAATTTAGCTGGTCTTACAAAACAAACTACCTTGATGCAATCTGTGCAATTCTTCACAGCGAAGGAGAAACTGCAGAGGTTGTTTCAGAATTCGAGTACGAGAAAGCAAGAAAATTAGGAGTTGAGGGAAATCAGATAATCTACAACGGTCCCTACAAGCCAATTGAGTCTCTGAGAGTTGCTGCCGCAGAAGGAGCAAGGATAAACATTGACCACTTTGAGGAAATAGCAGACCTTGAACAAGTTGCTGACGAGCTTGGAGTAAAGGTTAAAGCAGGGATAAGACTCAATATGGATACAGGAATTCATCCTCAATGGACCAGATTTGGCTTTAATCTTGAAAACGGTCAGGCATGGGATGCTGTAAAGAGAATTGCTTCAGGTGGAAAAATTGAGCTTAATGGTCTTCACTGCCATATAGGAACGTTTATTTTAGAACCAAAAGCTTATGAAAATGAAGTTAGAAAAATGGTTGAATTTGCTTACAAAATTGAAGATGAGTTTGGATTTAAGGTTGAATATATTGACATTGGAGGAGGTTTCCCTTCAAAGAATAGATTGAGAGGAATATATCTTCCCCCCGATGTATCAGTTCCATCAATTGATGAATTTGCAGAAAGAGTTTGCAATACTCTTTTATCTTCTTTAAGACCTGGAGACTATCCAAAACTTATAGTTGAAAGTGGAAGAGCAATTGTTGATGAAGCTGGTTTTTTAATTACAACAGTTCATGCAGCAAAAAGAATGCCAGATGGAAAAAGGGCTTATGTTCTTGATGCTGGAGTTAACATTTTGTTTACTGCATTTTGGTATCACTTTAATATTGAGATAGATAGGGAAGTTCAAGGATTAACAGAACCTTGCATTCTATACGGGCCACTTTGTATGAACATTGACGTAGTTGATGATCTTGTATATTTGCCACCTCTTCCAAGAGGCACGAGATTAGTTATCTCACCTGTTGGAGCCTACAACGTTACTCAGTGGATGCAATTTATAAGATACAAACCAGCAGTAGTCTTAATTGGAGATAATGGAGAAATTGATGTTATTCGTGAGGCTGAAGATTTATCTGATATCACAGGAAGAGAGAAACTTCCAGAGAGGCTAAGGTTAAAATGAAATTAGGAAGTTTTTTCCTCCCAATAGTTAGAAGTTATTCAGCGATTCTCTTTAACTCCAGTGCTAAAGGGGGGATTATACTTCTTCTTCTTACTTTTATTAATCCCAATTTAGGTATCGGTGGTTTTACTGCTGTAGCTTCTGCTTATATTTTTGCAAGACTTGTTGGTTTTAAAGAAGAATTCTTGAGGCTTGACTACTATATATACAATCCTCTTCTTGTAGGACTTTCTCTTGGATATCTATTTAAGGTTAACTTTTTAAGTCTTTTCTTCTTTTCAATAGCTGGAATTCTTAGTTTTTTACTTACTTATATCCTATCAAGCATATTTTCTTACTATCTTAAGCTTCCAGTGTTAAGCGTTCCTTTTGTAGTGGCAAGTTCTCTTCTTTATTTAGCAGCCTCAAAGTTTTCAAACTTGTTTGTTAGTAGCCTTTATCCACACTTTGAAAGTTTATTCAATCTTCATTTACCCCTTTTAGTAGAAGGCTTCTTTAAATCACTTGGAGCAATCTTTTTCATGCCAACTCCTTTTGAAGGATTTGTAATTTTCCTTATCCTTTTAACTATTTCAAGAATACTTTCTCTCTTAGCTTTAACCGGGTATCTTGTAGGCACTTTTACAAAAGCCGTTTTTGTCGGTTCTTTTTATCAAGCAGTTAGTGATTCGTCAGCCTTTAACTATATTCTCACTTCAATGGCAATAGGTGGTGTTTTCCTTATTCCATCTCTAAGGAGCTATAAATTTGCCATAATTTCGACAATTCTTTCAGTTCCAATTGTTGAAGGAGCAAAAGTTTTTTGGGAAAGCTATGGTCTTCCAGTTTTTGCCCTTCCGTTTAATGCAACAACCCACCTTCTTCTATACGTTCTCCTTTCTGTAAGTTATTTCTACGTTACAAAAATTTACAAAGGAACACCTGAAAGAACTCTTGACTACTACCTTACGGTTTCTAAAAGATTTCCGTTTGCAGGAAGAGAAATAAACCTTCCTTTTTCAGGAAGATGGACAGTATGGCAATCTTTTGAAGGAAAGTGGACCCACAAAGGAGCTTGGAAATACGCAGTTGACTTTGTGATAACTGACGAAAATGGAAATACTTATAAAAATGAAGGTTACTATCTGACAGATTACTATGCATTTGGAAAACCTGTTTTATCGCCTGTTGATGGCCAGGTTATTGCGGTTGTTAATTCTCTTCCTGACAATCCTCCAGGTGAAGCAGACAAAGAAAACAACTGGGGAAACTACGTTCTTATCTATGACAAAAGAGGTTTTTATGTCCTTTTGTGTCACTTTAAGCAAAATTCAATAAAGGTAAAAGTTGGAGATTATGTAGTAAAGGGAACCCTTTTAGGACTTTGTGGAAATTCAGGTTATTCTCCTCAACCGCACATTCACGTTCACGTTCAGCTTCTACCTCAGGTTGGAGCTCCCACAGTCCCCTTTAGTTTTTCTTCCTACATTACAGATAAATCTTTTAAAGATGCTGGAATTCCTAAGGAAGGAGAAGTTGTTGAACCAGTATTTCCTGATAAAGGACTACAAAAAAAATTAAATCTTCTGATAGATCAAACAATGGATTTTGTAGTTAAAGAAGGGAAAACGCTTAAAGAACTTAAAACAGTTGTAAAAATGGCTCCTGATGGAACTTTTTATCTTACGGATGGAAAAGCCAAGCTTTATTTTGGAATAAAGAACTCTACTTTTTACTTTTATCATCTTGAAGGAGATTTGAACTCCCCTCTTAAGTATTTCTTCTTTGCAGCTCCAAAAATTCCTATTCTTTATAGAGAAAATTTTACTTGGGAAGACTATCTTCCACTGATAACTCTTTCTTCAAAGCTGAAAAGAGAAATTTTCTTATTCTTATCTTCTTTTAAACATGACCTGTTTGAAGTAAAAGTAAAGAGCTCTTTTATTTCTCAAGATGAAATTGAATCTAATATAGGTTTACCTTCAAAGGAAATTAAAGCTACTTTTAAGATTTCAAATGACTTTGGATTTGAAAAAATAACTTTCGGAAAAGAAATAATTATCAAAAGGAGGAGAAATCATGAGAAAACTACTCTTAGCATGTAGTCTTTTAGCTTTTGGAAGTTTAGGAGCTAATGCTCAAGAGTTAAAAGTTACAGGTTATGAAGCTCTCTATGGAAGTTATATTAACTACAGTGGTTCAGGCATTAAAGATTATGGCTATGCAACGACAGGATACTTAAGTATTGGCGATGGGATTGAAAATAACGTTCAGCTTGGGGCAGGTTACACTCATATAAAGTATAAAGACAAATCTACCCTAAATCAAAGAGATTTTACAGCAGTCTATTCCAATACAAACGGAATTTTGAAAAATCATACTTTTACCTTTGGTGGTCATTACATAAACAGTGACGATAAATTAACTGATGGTGGATATACTCTATTTTTTGACGGAACTTATTTCCAGACGGAAAACCAATATCCTTACGCTTTCAGCTGGAATGCCGGTGTTGGAATTTACTATTCCGACTATAATAAAACTACCGATTTCTATGTTTTTCAGTTAACTCCTCATTCTACAGTCAAACTTTTTTCAGATTTTCAGAAAGGAGCTCTCTATCTAGACACTACAGGTTATTACATTCACGTTAGCAAATCTAAAAAAATTGGTATTGGAAGTTCTAACTACTATTCATTAGACGCAGCTTTAAGATACTACTATGGAAACTATGACTTTAAAGTAGGAGGTTGGATTGGAGAACAAATTTTTGCAGTTAAAAACGGAGGATTTGTAGTTTATAACTTGACAGAAAAGTACAAAGGAGGAGTTTACGGAGGAGTTGGATATACTTTCAGTAACGGTTTAAGATTAGCTTTAGATTTTAGTATAAACGATTATAAAGAAGTTAGTGTTAATAAAGATGTTACTCAAACAGTTGGGACTATATCTCTAGGCTATAGATTTTAAGGGGACTTTTGTCCCTTATACATGGGGGAGGCTTCGTCAACTACTCCTCCCTGACGGAAGGAGCTTGTAGCTGATGCTAACAGGTAGCACCGCTACATTGGGACGGTTGACAGCGCCCCACTGGGAGGGATATACCACTCCCAGTCCCGACTTCTCCTCTTTGGAGAGAAGCCAGATAGTTTTTAACTATGTTCCTGCTGGCGTTAAGGGAGTAACTACAATGTTTGCAGACAAAGTGAGACTGGTCAATTCGGTTAGAACGAGAAACGTGTCCGCATCTGCTACACTTTTGAGAGGTGTAGCGTGCATCTACATAGACCACTCTTATTCCCTTAGCTTGAGCTTTATACTCTATAAACTGCTGGAGCTGTGCAAAGTTCCAGCTGTGTATCCAGCGTCTATTTTGCTTGTTAACCTTAATCCTTTTCCTGATTCCTTTGAGCTTCTCAAGGACAATTACTCCACCAGCAGGAACAAGGCTAACTATCTCCTTTGCTATCCTATGGTTAATAGCAGTCCGAAACCGTTTCTCCTTCTGGGAAAGTGTCTTGAGGTGCCTCTTTGCAGAAGGAGTGCCTTTGGACTGCAATCTCTTGCGAAGTGCAAAATATCTTTCGGAAACTGCCCTTATGTGTCCCCCATCAAAGAACTTGTTAATTTTTCCGTCAGGAGTAGAAACTACCGCAAGGTTACGGAGACCAAGGTCAACTCCGACGAAGTAGTTAACAGGTTCTACATCGGGGAATTCCTTTTCACAGGTAATGTTGAGAAAGAACTTTTTAAGTCTCTTGTCATACTTGAGATTCGCAGAAGTAACTCTCCAGTCAAGGTATTGCTTGAAGTAATCAGGAACTTTTACCTTAAACTTCTGTCTTCCTTTAACGGTAGCGAGGGAGACTTCTTCTCTTTCCAGCCAAACAGTATAGGAACGCCTATCATAACGGATAGCAGGATTGTTGCTCTGAGGACATTTGCTTTTGAGTCCTTTCTTCTTTCTCTTGATTGCAGATTTGAGGCTTTCAGTAGCTACAACCCTTGCAGAAATAACGAGTTGAGAAGGGAGAGAGGTTTTTTCTCTTACCGTGTAATAGGTAAGTTTGTGGAGCTCAATCCCGTTCCAAGTTTTTGCACTCCAACCAACTTTACAAGTATAGTTGTAGGCAAACTTATACTGCTCAATGGTTTCAAGGAGTGTTTGTTTCTGTTCTTCAGTAGGTTTAAGAACAAGTTTAAGAGTGCGTTGCAGTTTCATATTCATATATTACTTCAATACCTGTTCATATATTACTTCAATACCTGCAAACTTTCAAGTGCGGTCTCTTCCTCTCCCTGACGGAAGGGGTCTCCAACCGCAAGGAGGAAAAAAGATGAAATTAATGTTAAATATTGTTACTGCATTAATTTTATCTTCATCGTTAGCTTACTCTATGACCTACGAAGAGATAAAAAATTCCTACGAAAAATCGTACATGTTTGAAAGACAAAGAGATTACACGGATGCAATAAAAGCTCTTATGCCTATTTATCAAAGCTATCCAAATGGCTATACAGTAAATCTTAGGCTTGGATGGCTTTATTATCTTCTTAAGAAGTACGCAAATTCAGAGTATCACTATAAAAAAGCTCTTAAAGTTATTCCTACCTCTGTTGAAGCTATGCTTGGACTTTCTCTTTCCTATATGGCTCAGGAGAGATGGAATGACGTTGAATCCTTGATGTATCAAGTCCTGAAAGTGGATTACTACAACTACTATGGAAACTTAAGGCTTTGTATTGCTCTTAGAAAGCAAAAGAAGTTTTCTATTTCTGAGACTGTAGCAAGAAAAATGCTGTCAATTTATCCTACTGATGTAAATTTTCTAAATGAACTTGCCATATCCTTATATTCTCAAGGAAAGAAATCTTACGCACGTTCTATATTTAAGGACGTTTTAATTTTAGATCCTGAAAACGTAGTAGCTAAAACTTATTTAAGAAAATAAGAAGAGAATGTTGACAGAAGTCATAGCTTTGGTTATATTTAAAACATGTTGAATCATGATTCAGTATTCACACAAAATGTGGGAGTAAGGTATGAAAAAGCTCTTTTCGATTGTAGGATTTCTTCTTATAGCCTTCATAACTTTTTCTCTCTTCTACTACTTTTATCAACGCCATATCTATGTCATAACAGATGATGCTTTTCAAATGGCAGATGTCGTTTCCGTTTCTACTCAAGATGCTTCTGGAAAAATAGTGAAACTCTTTAAAAAAGAATATGAATCTGTAAGTAAGGAAGAACCGCTTTTTAAAGTTGATGATTCTCTTTACAGAAAAGATGTAGAGATTTTAAAGGCAAAGCTTGAGAGTTTAAAACAAAAGAAAAAAGAGCTTTCAGAAAAGCTCAGTAGATTGAAAGAACAGCTTCCTGCAGATGTAAAAATTAGTAAAGAAAATCTAAAAGCTTTGGAGAAAAAGCTCAATCAGCTAAAATATCAGGAGCTTATGGAAAAAACTAACTATGAAACTTCTACTCAAAAAGCAGAAAGCTCTTTAAAAGCTGCTGAAAAAGGACTTGAAGCTGCTAAAGTTTCATTCAATCACTGGAAAAACCAGTACAATAGATATAAAAGACTTTACAAAAAGAGAATAATTTCAAAAGAACAGTTAGAAGAAGTAGAACTGGCTTATAAAGAAGCTCTCTATAAGCTTGAATCAGCTAAAGCTCGTCTTCAAGCTGCAAAAGGAGATTTAGAAAATGCAAAATCTTTAAAAAACAGAATTGCCATTATTAGAAAGCAACAAGAGGAAGTTAAAAACAAAATAGAAGCATTAAAAGAGCAGGTAAAAATCTCGAAAGCAAATCTTAAGAAGATTAATGAATTAAGCCACTCTATAAGGCAGCTTGAAGAAGATATAAAATCCATAGAAAGCCAAATTGAGAAAGCAAAAATTCTTCTCTCACATACTCTTGTGAAATCACCTGTAGAAGGATTCATAGCAAAAAAGTGGAAAGAAGAAGGAGATTTTATTTCCCCGGGTCTTCCTGTTTACTCTATTTATAATTCCAAAAGCTTTTTTGTCCTTGCCTGGATAGAAGAAGACAAGATAAAGGATATAAAAGTTGGAAACAAAGTAAAGGTAGAACTTGAAGTTTGTAAAAAAACATTCAAAGGTAAAGTCTATTCCATTGGAACATCAGCAGGTTCTATCTTTTCTTTAATACCAAGAGACACATCTCAGGGTGAATATACAAAAGTAACACAAAGAATTCCTGTAAAAATTAAAGTTGAAAAAGTTCCTCCAGTTTGCATAAAGCCTGGAACAAACGTCACAGTTTATATCAAAAAGAGGCAACAGTGAATAGGAGAACAATCTTCATCTCTATTCTTATCGTCGCTGGAATGTTCATGACTCTCCTTGACACAACAATTGTTGATATTGTTCTTCCTCACATGATGAGCACATTTGAGGCAAAGCCAGACGATATCCAGTGGGTAATAACTTCTTACATGATAGCTTCTGCAATTGCAATGCCAGTTGTTGGATGGCTTGGAGGAAAAATTGGACACAGGAACACTTATCTTTTAGGAATAGGACTTTTTACTACTATGAGTACACTCTGCGGAATTGCTCCAAACCTTGAAACAATGATTCTTGGTAGAGTTTTTCAAGGAATTGGCGAGGGTTTAGCCGTTCCAATGAGTATGACTTTACTCTTTGAGCTCTTTCCTCCTGAAAAAAGAGGAATAGCAATGGGAATGTTCGCTCTAGGAGCTACTTTCGGTCCTTCTCTTGGCCCAACAATTGGAGGGTATTTAACAGAACATCTTGATTGGAGATGGGTTTTCTACGTAAATCTCCTTCCAGGAATTCTCGTTATTTATCTTCTTATGCTTTTAATAAAAGATGATAGAAAAAAGCACGTAGCAGATGGAAAGTTGGACATTTTAGGTTTTATTCTTTTAGCCATTTCTCTTTCTTCACTCATTACAGCTCTTTCCAAAGGGAATGATTGGGGCTGGAGCGACGAAAAAACAGTACTTCTTCTTTACACGTTTTCTGTTTCACTAATTCTTTTTATCCTTGTTGAACTTAAAGTAGAAAATCCTCTTGTAAACTTAGGTCTTTTTAAGTTTACATTTTTCCGATATCCTGTCTTTTCACTTACTCTTTTTGGAATGGGTGTCTATGCTTCTTATTTTCTTCTTCCTCTTTATCTTGAAAAATTAAGAAAATTTCCAACCATAGAAGCCGGAGAAATTCTTTTCTGTCCTGCCGCTGCAACTGGAATTGTCAGTCTAATCTCTGGAATTCTCATGGATAGAAAAATCCTAAGTCGTAAAGCTTCTATCGTTATAGGTATTTTGATTTTCATCTTTGGAACTCATCTTCAAAGCAAACTTGACCTTGAAATGGGAAAAACTCAGATAATTCTTTTCCTCCTTCCTTGGGGAATAGGAATGGGATTTTTCTTTCCCGCTCTTTCTCAAGTTTCTCTTGGAAACTTTAAAGGAGAAATCTTAAGACAGGCTTCTGCTCTTCAAAATTTATTAAGACTCGTTGGTGGAAGCGTCGGTACAGCTTTATCAACACACATTCTTATTTCTTCTCAAGACGGTCATCTTCTTAAAATGGCTGAGAAATCCTCTTGGTATTCACCTCAGTTTACAGAGTTTGTTGCAAAGCTTAAAAGCTATTTCTATTACGTTCAGTCAACTCCTGAAGTTCTTCTTAATAAAAAAGCTAAGGCTTTTATTGGCATGCTTTTCCAAAATCATGCGTTCTGGCATTCCTTTGGAGACGCTTTTTTCTTTGCAACTGTTTGTGGTATTTTAACTTTAATTCCTGCTCTTTTAATGGAGGAGAAAATTGAAAAGGCTAATTCTTCTGATAGCTCTAATACCATCTCTTTCGATGGCTAAAACGGTTAACGATCTAAAATCTCTTTTAGAAATTGCAATTAAGAATAATCCTGAAATCAAACTCTCGAGGAAGGAAAAGGAAATTTCAAACTATCAGTTTAAAGAAGCTATTGGAAATTTTCTCCCTACTGTAAAGCTTCAGTATACAAAAACTTCTCTTTCGGATGTTCCAACTTACAAAATGGCTCTTCCAGGACTTCCTTCAACAAAATTTTCAGTTATGGAAAGAAACTTTTACACTTTAAACCTTAGTCTTACTCAGCCACTTTTTACCGGAGGAAAACTCACCTACAACTTGAAGATGAAAGAAAAATTAGAAACTGCTTCTTTTTATCAGTTTCAAGAAACAGTTTTAAAAGTTCTAACAAACGTAAAAAAGGATTACTACAATCTTTCTGAAGCAAAGTCAGCTGTTGAAATAGCCGAAAGTTACTTACAAGCTGCAAGAAGACATTTAAAGGATGTTAAAGCTTTTTTTGATGAAGGGATTGTTCCAAAGAGAGATCTTCTTGAAGCTAAAGTTCGAGTTAGAGATGCTGAAGAACAACTCGAAAAAGCAAGAAGAACTTACAAAGTTGCTCTTGAAAAGCTTAAAAATGATGTTGGAATAAGTGATATAGAAGTTAAAGTAGAAAAACTTGAGTATTTACCTGTTAGCCTTACTGAAAAGGAGCTCCTTAATTTAGCTTTTGAGAATAGACCTCTTTTAAAGTATCTTCAAAATTTGAAAAGAAGTACAGATTACGCTGTAAAACTCTCGTATTCCCAATTTCTTCCAAATATTATTTTGAATCTTTCTTACGATAGAACTAATCAATATCCAATGAATGGAAATTTTGATAATACTGCTGTTGGAATAACGATCCAGCTTCCAATTTTTGAAGGAACCCAAAGATTTTGGAAGGTAAAAGAAGCAAAGACGCAAAAAGCAAAAGCTGAAATTTCAATTAAGAAAGCTAAGGATCTAATAAAACTTCAAGTTATCTCTGCTTATACAGCTTTAAAAGCAGCAGAAGCAAGGATTAAAACTGCGAAAATCATGGTCGAAGAGGCTAAGGAGCTCTTAAGAGATTCTGAAGAACGCTACAAAGAACACGTTGGAACTTCCACAGAAGTAACAGATGCAATTGCTTACTACGTAAAGGCTAAAGGTTATTTAAACTCAGCCCTTGCAGACTATAATAGAGCTCTTGCAGATCTTGAATATGCTGTTGGAAAAAGCATGACCCGAAGGCCTTAAATGAGCTTTTTCTCCTCTAAAATTTTTTTAACCTCCGGGTTATCTTTTGAAAATTTTTTAATTAGTTTTAAAAATTCCTCTTCATTTAAAAGCTTAATGCCAAGTTTTTGTGCTTTAGCAAATTTTGACCCTGGATTTTCTCCTACAACTACAAAGCTTGTTTTTTTTGTAACAGAGTTTGTGGGATTTCCACCTAAAAGACTGACAAGATATTGGGCTTCCTTTCTTGTAAAGTGCTCAAGCTCTCCAGTAAATACGATGTTTTGACCTTCAAGTGGTTTAGGAAGTTTTTGCTCTTTTTCTTCTTCTTCCGTTCTTCTGAAATAAAAGCCTGTTTCTTCAAGCCTTTTAATCATTTCAATGTTTTGTTTAGCTTTGAAGAAATTTCTTATACTGGTAGCTGTAATTGCTCCAATACCTTGAATAGAAGCAAGTTCAGAAAAAGAAGCATTCATGAGCTCATTTATATCTTTAAACTTTTGAGCAAGGAATTGAGCAGTCTTTTCTCCCACATGTCTTATACCAAGAGCCGTTAGCTTTTTCCAAAACGTAGCGCTTTTTGATTTTTCTATCTGTTTAAGTAGATTTTCTGCTTTTTTAAGACCCCATCCTGGAAGTTTTATTAGGTCAAACTTGTTAAGGTAGTAAAGGTCAGCAATTGACTTTACAAGTTCATTTTTTAGCAAAATATTTGCTGTTGATTCTCCAAGACCTTTTATGTCTAAAACTTTTCCCCAATAGACAAGGTGTTCTTTTAATTGTGCTGGACAGTTAATATTTGGACATCTTGGAACTGCTTCGTCCAATTCTTTAACGATTGGAGCTTTACAAACTGGACAATGAGTAGGAACTTCTACTAATTTTTCTTTTCCACTTCTTCTATCCTTTATAGGAGCAACAATATAAGGAATTGTTTCTCCAGCTCTTTCAACGATTACATAATCAAAAATCCTTATGTCTTTTTGCTTAATGAAGTCTGGATTAAAAAGTGAAGCTCTTGAAACAACTACTCCCCCAACTTCTACAGGTTCAAGAACTGCTACAGGAGTTAGAGCTCCCGTTCTTCCAACTTGCCACACAACATCAACAAGTTTTGTAACTGCCTGTTTTGCAGGAAATTTATAGGCAACTGCCCACTTTGGATGGTGCATTGTTTCACCTAAAACGTTCCAGGCACAGATATCGTTAACCTTTACAACCATTCCATCTGCTTCAAAGTCCCAGCTTTCTCTTTCTTCTTGAGCTTGAAGAACCGTCTCTATGACCTCGTCAATGTTTTTACAAACTTTTTGAATGCGAGGAGATTTAAAACCACAATGAGCTAAAAGCTTGAGAGCTTCAGACTGTGTTTTTATATCATCACAAAGCCTTTTCCCTTCAGAATAAAGTATTTGATAGGCGTAACAATCAAGTCCTCTTTTTGCAACTTCAGACGGATTTTTTAGTCTAAGCGTTCCTGCAGCTGCGTTTCTTGGATTTGCAAAAAGAGGAAGTCCTTGTTTTTCTCTTTCTTTATTAAGTTTCTCAAAGACACTTTTAGGCATTACTATTTCACCACGAATGGAAATAAGGTTTATACCATACCTTGAAAAAGGAGCCTTAAGAGGAATAGATTTTATCGTTCTTACGTTCATAGTTATATCTTCTCCAATAACTCCATCTCCTCTCGTTACGGCCCTTTTTAGTAAATCATCTTCGTAAACAAGCTCAACACTTGCTCCATCAAACTTTGGTTCAACTATGTATTCAACTTCTTCTCTTCCAAGAAGCTGTTTGACTTTTCTATCCCATTCTTTTAGGTCTTCTGGAGAGTATGTATTTTCTAAAGACGTCATTTCTGCAAGATGTTTAACCTTTTCAAATTCACCTGTGAATGCAGGAGCAATTCTTTGGGTTGGAGAATCAGGCGTAATTATCTCAGAGTGTACTTTTTCTAAATCCTCAAGAGCATGGAAGAGTTTGTCATACTGGTAATCTGAAATTACTGGACTTGCCAACACATAATATTTATAGTCATGGTATCTAATTACTTTTCTTAGCTTTTCGGCTAATTCTTTTGCTTCTTCAGTTGAAAGTTTTCCTAAGTAATCTTTCTTTTTTCTTTCAAGAAGTTTTAGGAGTTCATCAGTTAAATTTTGGAGCTCTCTTTCTTCATTTGCAGTATACATTGCTTCCTCCAACGCTAAATCCAATCTTTTTCGGTATTTATTTTATAGAATAACACGGAATCTTTTTTCTCTTTCGTTAAAGAAATTTTTAAGTTACTATTTGCTAGTAAAAATACTAATTTTTCGAACTGCTTTCAGGAGAAATTGTGAAACTTTGGGCTTTGATAGTTGCTTTTCTATCGTTTGTCTTAGATAGGATTACAAAATCTATAGCTGGAAAGTTTTTATACGGAAAATCTATTTCTATTCTTCCAGGTTTTTTCAATCTTAGATATGCAGAAAACAAAGGAGCTGCATTCAGCATCTTTTCCAGTAGTGGAGATATTGTTCGAAAGATATTTCTCTTATTTATACCAGCTGTAATTATTGCTTTTATTCTTTACTACATACTTTTTAAATCGATTAAAAGTAGACTATTTGCCATAGGATTAGGACTTATACTCGGGGGGGCAGTAGGTAATCTTTATGATAGAGTTCTTTACGGAAAAGTTATCGACTTCTTAGACTTCTACATAGGACCTTATCATTGGCCTACGTTTAATATTGCTGATGTTTCAGTCTTTGTTGGATGTTTCTTACTACTAATCCACCATTTCAAAGAAGAATAATAGTAATTTTTTCAAAGTTGACTTTATTCTTTTACTGAATAATTTTTAGTTAGGCATTTAGACTATTGACAAGAGGTGATATAATTGGGGAACTTGAAAATCCCCTACTCTTTTATTCAGGAAATTCTTTCAAGAGTTGATATCGTTGATATAGTATCAAACTATATCCAGTTAAAACAAGTAGGTAGGAACTATACAGCTTTGTGCCCCTTTCATCCTGAAAAAACTCCCTCCTTTGTTGTAAGTCCTGAAAAACAAATATTCAAATGCTTTGGATGTGGTATTGGTGGAAACGCAATAACTTTTGTTGAAAAGTATGAAAATTTATCTTTTTCTGAAGCAGTAAGAAGAGTTGCAGAAATAGCCGGTATAGAACTTCCCTCTCACTTTAAGGAAAACGAAGAATCTTTCCAGATAGAAGAAGCTGGTTACAGAGCTGCTTCTTATTTTCATTCTAAGCTTTCTTCTATACTTAGTTATTTAAAGGAAAGAGGTATTTCTGAAAAAGAGGCAAAAAAATTTTTAATTGGTTATGCTCCTCAAGGATATTCAAAAGAACTTAATTTAAATCCTAAACTTGCAAAGGAACTAGGACTTCTTAATGCCAAAGGAAGAGAATTTTTTGCTGAACGCCTTATAGTTCCAATTTTTAACCACTTTGGAAAAATTGTTGCATTTGCAGGACGAACTCTAAAAAATGATAAGTCCCTTCCTAAGTATGTAAACAGTCCCGAAAGCTCTCTTTTCAAGAAAAACTCCATCCTCTATGGCTTTTACCAATCAAAAGAGACGATACTTAAAGAAAAAAAAGTGGTAATTGTTGAAGGTTACTTTGACGTTATTTCACTACACAAAATAGGAGTAAAAAACGTTGTTGCACCGATGGGAACTTCTCTTACGGAAAATCATGTAAAGATTATAAAACAATATGCAAGCTTCCCTATTCTTATGTTTGATGGTGATAGTGCAGGTAGAAAAGCTACTATTAGGAGTGCTGGACTTTTTTTTGCTAAAGGAATAGAACCTTTTGTTGTTCACTTACCAGAAGGGGAAGACCCTGATTCTATGGCAATAAGTAATCCAGACAAGTTAAAAGGGTTACTTGGTAGCCCAATCAGTTTTATTGATTGGGCACTAAACTTTGTTGATTCTTTTCCACAAAGGGAACAAATTGGATACTTAAAGGAAATAGTTGGAGCAATTCTTCCATTAAGAGATATTGACCCCCTAAGATTTAAGCTTTATTTTGCAAAGCTTTCCAGCAAGTATGGAATAAATGAGAAATGGTTATTATTAAATTTCCGTTTTTCTAGTAGAAAAGCTTTAAATTCTGAAAATGAGGAAGAATTTATTCCAGATAAAGAAAAAAGGTTTGTAAGAGCTCTCATAGAAAAAAAGTGTCCACCAATACAAATTTCTCCACTTAACTTTACTTCTCAAAAGGTATCGCAAATTGTGACTCTTATCCAAAATGGAGAAAGTATAGAAGAAATACAGGCAAGATATCCAGACTTAGCTAGTTTAATAGCTGAAACATTGTTTCTTGAAGTAACGGAAGAAGAGCTTTTAAAAGCTGTTGTAAGCATCTTGAAAAAAGAACTAAAAAGAAGAATGAAACTTATGAAGTATGAAGAGAAAGTTAAACTTGCTAAGTTAATTCAGTCTTTAGAAAAAAGGGATATAAAAGATTTTCAAGTGCTGAGAAACTTTGAACAATTAAAGCCTTGCCCAACAACCAGTTAAAGGAGGAAGCCTTGGAAAGACCAAACTTTGAAGAGATAATTGCTTTAGGAAGAGACAAAGGCTACATAACCTTTGACGAGCTGATGGAGCACCTCGATGAAGAGGTACTCACACCAGAGCTCATCGAGGAGCTTATAACCCAACTTGACGAGTTCGATATTCACATTATACCAAAAGAAGGTGAAGACCATGTAGATCTTTCCAAGCTCCAAATTACCATTGCTCCTGACACTATGCCTCGTTCAGATGATCCTATAAGACTTTATTTAAGAGAAATGAGTGGTATTTCTCTTCTTAAAAGACACGAAGAAATAGCTCTTGCCAAAAGGGTAGAACTTGGTAGAAAGGCTCTTTTAAGGTATCTGCTTAAAACAAATGCTGTTTTAGATTACATACTTAATGTAGAAGAAAAGATAAAGAATGGAGAACTGAAAGTAAGAGATATTATGCGTTCTCCTGATGACTTTGCTGAGGGTGGAGAAGCTCAAAGAAAGAAGAAGTTCTTTGCAATGGTAGAAAGAATAAAAGAGCTCCTACCTCAGTTTGAAAAACTTCAAAAGCAATACAATAGAAACAAGAAAAATCTTCAACTAAAAAGAGAGTATCTAAAAACCTGGGCAAGAATTAACTTTCTTTTGAGACAACTTCCTCTTTCATATTCAATTTATGAAACAATGGCAGATGACATATATCGAAAGTATAAAATTTTGAAAAAGAGTGAGAAAAACCTCCAAAAGTTAAGTGGAAAACTATCTTTCCTGGGTATTCCAATAGAGGAAATCTGTCATAAACTAGATGACGATGATATAAGAGAAAAAATAGACAGGTCGAAATATACAACTAGAGAAATAAAGAAAATGATAAAGAAATACTTAGATACCAAGGAAACTTACAGGCAAGTTATAGATTCTCTCCAAATGCCAAGGAATACTTTCTATAAGTTGGCCGAAAGAATTTACTTTTACAAGAAAGATTCTCAGGAAGCAAAACAGATTTTGGTTCGTTCAAACCTTAGGCTTGTTGTCAGCATTGCAAAGAAGTACATAAATAGAGGACTTCACTTCCTTGATTTAATTCAAGAAGGAAACATAGGTCTTATGAAAGCTGTGGATAAATTTGAGTATAGAAGAGGTTATAAGTTTAGCACATACGCTACATGGTGGATAAGACAAGCTATTACAAGAGCAATAGCAGATCAAGCAAGAACTATTAGAATTCCAGTACATATGATAGAAACTATTAACAAGGTAATTAAGGCTTCAAGACAAATGTTTCTTGAAAAAGGAAGAGAACCAAGACCAGAAGAAATTGCAGAAAGACTTAGAATGCCTGCTTCTAAAGTCCGTTCAATAATACAACTTGCTCAAGAGCCCGTATCTCTTGAAACACCTATAGGAGATGATGAAGATAGCACTTTGGGAAACTTTATTGAGGATTCTAAGAGTCCAATTCCTGAGCATGAAGTAATCAAAAAAGATCTACAGGAGAAAGTTTCTCAGCTTCTTTCAACCTTAAGTGAAAGAGAAGCACTCGTTTTAAAGCTCCGTTTTGGACTAGATGGTTATCCAGAACATACCCTTGAACAGGTAGGCAGAGAACTTAAAGTTACCAGAGAAAGAATAAGACAAATAGAATCAAAGGCACTTAGAAAGCTCAAAAATTGTGGTCTCGATATAGACCTTAGCATATTTTTAGAGCGTTAGTATTTGAAGGGGAATTTCCCCCTTCAGTATTTTAAAGTATTCCTTAAAGTCTTCAAATAGTGGAGCTTTAACTTCTACGTGGTGTTCTTTAATGGGATGTTTGAATTTAAGTAGTTTTGCATGAAGCATTATTCTTGGTGAAAATAAGTGAATTTTTTGAGGAAAGGTTCTCTTCCAGTAAACAAATTCCCCAATTATAGGATGATTTACACTAACAAAGTGTTTTCTAATTTGGTGTTTTCTACCTGTTAGAATTTCAACTTCTAAAAAGTCTGTTTTTCCAACTCTTTCAACTACTTGATACCTTGAAATTGCTTCTTTTCCATCTATGGAAAATTTTATTTTTCCAGAGTTCTTTTTAAGATTACCTGCAACTAAAGCAAGGTATTTCTTTTTAACCTCTTTTTTTTTGAATTTCAATTTAAAAAGTTCAAATACTTCCTTTGATTTTGCAATGATTAGAGCTCCACTTGTTTGTTTATCAAGTCTATGAGCTACATAGATAGATTTAAATCTTTTTCTAAGCAAACTTTCTACATCGGGAAAATTTTTGTTGCTGTTTATAAAGGGAGGTTTGTTGACTACTAAGAAATACTCATCTTCATAAAGAATTTCTATTTTTGTCTTCGTAAATAATAGTTTGGGAATTGAAAATTCTACTATGGTATTAGGCTTTAAGTTTTTTCTATAAAACCTTTCTTTAATTCCATTTACAGCGCACAATCCTTCATCTATAACTTTTTTTGCCCTTTTCTTGCTTCCTGTTGCTTTTGCAACAACATCTATCAATGTTTCTCTTTTTTTTGTTATACACCTACAAAACTTAAACATTTTTTCCTCTTCTACATCTACTTTCAAAAATTATGACATAGAAATTATAGATGAAGTCTATCGTTAAAATAGTTGACTTATCGACAAATGAATTTAATTTAAAATTGAAAATAATTTTCAGGAGGAGAAGATGGCTCTTGTAGGGCAAAAGGCTCCAGAGTTTGAAGTACAGGTTTACGATCCTGTAAACGATAAGTATGACAAAGTTAAACTTTCTGATTACGTTCCAAACAATGAAGGAAAGTTTTTAGTTCTTTGTTTCTACCCAGCTGACTTTACATTCGTCTGACCAACAGAACTTGCTGCGGTCGCAGCAAAGTATGAAGAAATTAAAGAACGTGGAGCAGAAGTTCTTGCTATCTCTACAGATACTGTATTCAGCCACCAGATCTTTTGCAAAGTAGAACCTCTTATGAAAGATGTTAAGTTCCTTCTTGGTGCAGATCCAAATGGAGAAGTTTCTAGAAAGTATGGTGTTTACATTGAAGAAGCTGGTATTGCAAGAAGAGGTAGATTTATTATTAATCCTGATGGAATCATCGTAGCTGAAGAAGTTCTCAATCCACCAGTTGGTAGAAACGTAAATGAACTTTTAAGACAGCTTGATGCGTGGAAATATGTTTACGAACATCCAGATGAAGCTTGCCCAGCTAACTGGAGACCTGGTAAGAAAACACTAAAGCCTGGTCCAGACATTGCTGGAAAGGTTGGAGAAGTAATTACTATTGATGAAATTCTTTCTTAAATTTCTTAAATAAGAAGCTCCCTTTTTAGGGAGCTTCCTCCTAACAAAAAAAATTTCTTCATTCATTATTAGCATTCTTAAGTATCTTTTTTAAAACCAGTGAACTACTCCGCCCTATACGAAGGAGCTTCTGAGGGAGTTTGGTAAGTTATTCCTACCCTTATCCCTCCGGGCAGGTTCACACTGCCCTCTACTCCTATCCCTACATACAGCAGGGACTCGGAGATACCTTTGCTTAATTCGTAAATTCTTATCTTGACTACTTTTTTGAGTCCCGTCACAAGGTCAAACCACCTCTTCTTGAACTTTCTCAGTATGTTCCTCGCTCCGTTAACGTCTGCATTTATGAGTCCTTTAACCGACGACAAAAATAGTCCTCTCTTCACTCTCCTTCCGTTACCCTTGCTTCCTTTTGTAACTCCTGCTTCACTATCGCAGGAGTCGGCAACGGAAGTATAGCTTTCGTCTATTAGTCTGACCTCTATCCCAACTTCTTTGAGTTTGTAGGTTAGGTATTCCGTTACTTTCCCGTGAGGTAATAGTTTGAACATCTGATTCACAAGGTCTGGTAAGTCGTTCTCTTTGTTCTTTGATTCTTGAACCTTACCTATTACTACCGTCTTTACTCTACTTAAAACTGCAAGTCTCTTTATGAGACTGCTTACCTTGTGTGCAAAGTCTCTTAGCAAGTTCTTTACGCTCTTCCAAAGTCTGTGAAGTTTCTTCTCTAATGCAATCGTTGGAAGTCCTTTGTTTTTGAGGTTGTCAAGCTTACTCTGGAGGTTAACTATCTTCTTGAGTTTCTTCCTAAGTAATGTCTTTAATCCTCTTCCGTCTATGATGTAGGAAATGGGATTTCCTTCTACTACACAGGTCGCAAAGTTTGATACTCCATAGTCTATCGCTAATACTTTGTCCCCTTTAGGTTCAACTTCAGGAGTTTCTTTTTCATATACCACTACCAGCTTAAAGCTTACCTGTCCATAGGACTTATACGGAACTACCTGAACGTTGAGAACTTTAAGGTTCTCTAAGTCTTTATACCCTGTCTCTATCCACAGGTAATCAGGAGAAAATCCAAACTTTTTGAGTAAGTGCTCTTTTAAGCTTTTGGATAGTGAAAGTCTTATCCTACTTCCTTCTATCTTGAATCCTGTCTTATCCCATGTTACTACTCTGTGGGGTGTTTCGGGATTTACGTAACTCGGTGGTCTAACAATTTCTATCCCTTTCTTCTTGAACTTTTCGGGATTTTCCAAGAACTTGAAAAAGTTATTCCATCCTCTTGATAGTTCGTCAAGGACTATTTGAGCACATCGGGACTGTAGGGAACACAGGTGTAAGGATGTGTCTTTGAGTTTGTTGTATAGGTCTCTATAGTCAGGTTTTGCTAACCTGTTCTTTACGAGGTAGTTGGCTTGATTCCACAGTCTTCCAGCGTGGTAGGTGAAGTGTCCAAGTATTATCTCCTGTTCTATGCTCAAGTGGTTTAGTTCAAAGACTATTGCTCTTTTTGTTTTCATCTCTGCAGTTGTAATTTATATTTACGGTTGTTTAGTTTCAAGGTGCTGTTCGAGTTCAATACATGGTGGACACCTTGATGACTTCTAATATAGTCCTCAAACTTCTCAGCGGGAGTCTTGTAATTTAAAGAGTGATGGGGTCTAAGAAAGTTGTAAATCTTTAAATACTCAAAAAGTTTTTTATTCATCTCATCAACAGTCGGTTCTGTTCCTTCTATCATCCATAGTTCACTTTCTGTCGTTTGAATAAACCTTTCTACATGCGCATTAGTCTTGGGAGATTTCGGATAACTAAAGTAGTGTTCTATTCCTTTTCTTTTAAGATATTCGTCTAACTCCCCTAAAAATTCGCTCCCGTTATCCGTTTGAACTTTCTCTATCTTGAAGGGAAGAAATTTTTCAAGTTCTTCAAAAAACCTTCTTCCGCTCCTGCTGCTTTTTGTAGAATAAACCTTGGCAAATGCTATTCGGGTGAACTTGTCTATTGCCGTGAACTGGTAAAAGGTTTTACCGCACCAGTAGAGGTATTTAACGTCCATGAGGATTGTTCCTGGTTTGTCTGCTCTTAGTCCTTTTCTGGTGCGGTTCTTTTTCCCTTTCTGTTTCTTCCTCTTGTAGGTACTTTTTAGTTTCCAGGTTCTTTCTATTAGTCCGTGTCTTTTGAGAACCCTGTAAACTGTAGAGGATGATATTTTTACATTTAGGTATCTTTCCATGAAGGCTGCTATCTTTTCTTTGCTCCAGGTTAGGAATTTTTCCCTTATTGTGACGATGATGTGTTCTATTTCAGGTTCTATTTGTGGTTGTCTTACTTTATGAGGTCTTTTGCTTCTGTCTTGGAGTCCTTCTATCCCGTACTTGTCGTATCTTTTTTCCACTTGTAGAAGGTTGTTGGACTGATGCCAAAGTATCTGCATGTTTTTCTGGCGTTGCCTGTTTTGTGGTAATACTCTATCCATTTGAGTCTCCTTTTAACATTTCTGTCTTTTGTTAGGTCAAGCTTCTTTTTTACTCTTCTTCCTTTTTTCAGGGTTTCTTTGAACGCCGTATTTGTGCTGGATATATGGAGGGATGTTCCTTTGAATCTTTTCAATTGTTTCATCGGTGGACACCTCCTTGTGGTATTCAAAGGTTATTGTAGGGTGTCCACCTTCTATCTGAACTTCAACAGGTGCTAACGCACCTGCGGGCTTTCATCCCCTCCCTTATGGGAGGGGTCTTCCCGCCCGCAAAAGATAAATCTCACTTACTTCTAATTTTCTATTTTGCCATTTCCCAAAAAAAGAATAATTTTTTTTTAAATCTTCTCGGTAATGTCTTAAATCTTTTGATATTCACTAAAGATATACGAATTGGAGGAATTTCAAATTGAATAGTAAAAAAATAAATATAGAAAAAATTAAAATGCTCAAAAACTTACTTCTTGACTTAAAAGAGTTTTCTTTAAAAAATGAGAAATGGGCAATTTTAGTTGAAGGAAAAAGAGATAAGTTTGCTCTTGAGAAGTTTAGTATTCAAAATGTCGTTGAATTAAAAGGAAAAAATTATCATGACATTGCAGAAGAACTTTCTGCTATCTATGAAGGAGTGGTTCTTCTTATGGATTTTGATCCAGAGGGGGAAACTATATTTGAGAAACTTTCAAAACTTTTAGCTGGATATGGCTTAAGGATTGATACTTCTTTTAGGGAAAGATTAAGAGAAACAGGTGTAAAATTTGTAGAAAAAATACCTCAAAGCTTGTTTTTTTCTAATTAAGTATAGACTTTAACTAGCTATGATAAAATCTCCTCCAAACTAAACTAAGCTAACGGAGTTGGAGATGGAGTTTGAAGCAGTAATCGGGCTTGAGGTTCACGCTCAGCTTTTAACAGAGACAAAAATTTTCTGTAGCTGTAAGAATGAGTTTGGAGCTCCACCAAATACTAACGTTTGTCCTGTCTGTCTTGGAATACCTGGATCTCTTCCAGTTCTGAATAAGAAAGCTGTTGAGTATGCTGTAAAGGCAGCACTTGCTCTAAACTGTAAGATTAATACTTATTCTGTTTTTGCGAGAAAACACTACTTTTATCCAGACCTTCCAAAGGCTTATCAGATAACACAGTACGAGCTCCCGTTTGCAGAAAATGGCTGGATAGAAATTGAAAAACCTGATGGAACGAAAAAGAAGATAAGAATTAAAAGAATTCATATGGAAGAAGACGCTGGAAAAACAGTTCACGGAGAAGGACTTGACAGGAGCTCTTACGTTGACCTCAATAGAGCCGGGACACCACTAATTGAAATCGTTTCAGAGCCTGATATCTCAACTCCAGAGGAAGCAAGGCTTTATATGCAAAAGCTGAGGGATATCCTCGTCTGGATCGGTGTAAACGATGGAAACCTTGAGGAAGGTTCATTAAGATGTGACGCCAACGTTTCTATTAGACCTAAGAGTTCAGATAAACTTGGAACGAGAACAGAGATTAAAAACGTTAACTCTTTTAGATTCATTCAAAAAGCTCTTGAGTATGAAATAGAAAGACAAATAAAGGTTGTTAAAAGCGGTGGAGAAGTCGTTCAGGAAACAAGGCTCTTTGATTCCCAGAAAGGAATTACAAAGACAATGAGAACGAAAGAGGAAGCTGAGGACTACAGATATTTCCCTGAACCTGATCTTCCACCTCTCATAATAGACGATGAATGGCTTGAATCTATAAAAGCTTCTTTACCTGAACTTCCAGACCAGGTAAAAGAAAGATTTATAAAAGATTACGGTATTACATCTTACGACGCTGATATCCTTGTTAGAGATAGGGCTCTTTCCCAGTTCTTTGAAGAGGCAGCTAAAAACTATTCTGGAGAAGCAAAGAAAGTTGCAAACATTATCATTTCAGACCTTCTTGGAGCTTTAAACGAAGAAAAGCTTGAAATCTCAGAGTCTCCAGTCGAACCTCGCCACGTTGCTCAGCTCCTTGAGCTTGTTGATAAAGAGGTAATATCTCTAAGAGTCGCAAAGGAAGAAATCATTCCTGAAATGGTTAAGAGTGGAAAAGAACCTAAAACGATCGTTGAAGAGAAAGGACTTGTTCAGATATCCGATGAATCAGCTCTCAAGGAAATTATCAAGAAAGTCCTTGGAAACAACGAAAAAGCGGTTAAACAGTACAAAGAAGGTAACGACAAACAAAAACAAAAAGCTGTTAAATTCTTGATTGGTCAGGTAATGAAGGAAACGAGAGGAAAGGCAAATCCAAAACTTTTAAATCAGCTAATCCCACAAGTTCTTGAAGAACTTTAAAGAAAAGGAGAGAGCCCAAGCTCTCTCCTTTCTATTTTTCGGGTTTAACTTCTTCTATCTTAATTGAAGGAATTCGTAAATTCGATAATCTCTCTTCAATTTCTCGGATTTTCTCTTCTAACTCCTTAAGTTTTTGTCTTTCATCTTCCTTACTCGCGTTTATTTCTTTTTTTATGGTTGATATTTCCTTGCTTACCGAATCAAATTGAAGACTGATTTCTTCTTTAAGCTTTAGTAATTTTTTCTCTGTATTCTGCTCACTATTTTGATTTAGTTTTAATGCGTAACTTTTAGTTTCTTTTATGGATTTTTCTATCAAAGGAAATTTTTCCTCTACCTTAGAAAGGTCTTGTCTTATGTTGTCAATAGAAACTCGAAGTTTCGGAATTTCCTCTTTGAGTTTATTTAGCTTTTCTTCTATACCTTTTAGTTCTTTTAAGATTTCTGATTGTTTAAGTTCTAAAACTTCTATCCTAGATTCAAGATGGCTATTTACATTTACGTTTGCACTTTGCTGCTTAGGGACACATGATGTTAACATTACTAAAGCTATTATAGATAGTCTTTTCATAACCTACCTCTTATTTTTTTTTTAAGATTTTATCAGCTTTTACAGATTATCCCAAAGGGGGGAAGAGGGTGTTTGAAAATTGCCAAAATTAAGAAAAAAGCCTATCCTCTCCGGTATGAAAGCGAAAAGACTAAATTTCCACAAAGTACTCAACCTATCAAAAACATACATGAACCGGAGAGGACAGGCTGTACTGGTATATTTATATCCTTTTAAAACCAAAAGAGGAAGACCCAAGAAATACCCTGACGAGATAATTCTTACCCTTCTTTTCCTCCAAGTAGCCTGGAACCTATCATTCAGAGACCTTGAATATTTGGCAGTTCAGATATTTGGAAGAGAGAATATTCCTGATTTTTCAACCTATTATTACCGACTCAAGCAACTACCTTCCATTCTCCTTGTAGATTTTCTGAACTTTGTCTCTCGAAGACTCTTAGGGAAGTATCATAAAGAACTAAGATTTCTGATAATAGATGGAACTGGCTTCAAATACAATGAGATTTATCCATTGAAAATTCTAAGAGGCAAAGAGATAAAGGAGGTAAAAAGCCACGTTAAAGTTGTTGTATTAAGCGTTCATCTAAAAGATGGAAAAAGGTTCATTCTTACTGCATTACCTGGAGAGAGTTACGCTTCGGAAGTGAAACTTGGAGAGAAAATAGTTAGGTGGTTAAACGAAAGGGGATTTATATGGAGAGCTTTGAAAGGAAAGCCATTTTTAGGAGACAAAGCTTATGACAGCATTAAGTTTATTGAGCTTGTTCTGTTAGTAGGCTTAAAGCCTTACATAAAGGTGAGAGAAACATTAAGGAAGGGAATTAAATCTGAGATTAGGCTTAAATGCAAAGAGCTTTTAGAATCTGATGAAATTTACAGGTTTAGAGGACTGATAGAGAGTATTTTTGGAGAAGTTAAGCAGGATGTTGGAAGTTACGAGAAAACAAAGAGCTTTCATATAGCTCAACTGTTTGTTTTAGCTAAGTTTATCCTCTTTAACATGGGAGTTTTGTTCTTTGTCTGGATGATTTTTCAAACACTCTCAAGGGGGGAATATGATTAAAGCAGGTATCGATGTTGGTTCGACGACTGTTAAAGGAGTTTTATTAGACGAAAAGAATAACATTGTCTTTAAACACTATGAACGTCATGAAGCTAAGCAAACAGAAAAAGTTTTAAAGCTTCTTGAAAAGTTTGAAGAAATTGCTGGAAAGGATTTTCATCTTTTTATGACTGGAAGTGGAGGAAAGGACATAGCAGATGCTTTAAGTGTAAAGTTTATTCAAGAAGTAAATGCTGTAAGTCTTGCTGTAGAAAAGTTTCATCCCGAAGTAAATTCCGTTGTAGAGCTCGGAGGACAAGATGCAAAGATGATTTTTTGGATAGAAGCAGGGAATGTGAAAAGAAAAATTACTACTATGAATGATAAATGCGCAGGAGGAACTGGCGCTACTATAGATAGAATTATATCAAAATTGAAAATTCCTTCTGAAGTTGCAACATCTATTTGCTTTGATCCTAGTAAAATTCATCCTGTTGCAGCAAAGTGTGGAGTTTTTGCAGAAACGGACATAAACAGTCTTCAAAAAGCTGGAATTCCATCAGATGAACTTCTTATTTCTCTTTTTAATGCAATAATCATTCAAAATTTTGCAGTTCTTACTCGAGGTCATACTCTCCGTCCTGTTGTTTTACTACTTGGAGGACCAAACACTTTTTTTCCGGCTCTGGTGGAAGGTTGGAAGTACCATCTTGAAAAACTTTGGAAGGAAAAGGGACTTTCATTTGATGACAAAAGTGTTTTACTTCCTACAAATTCTCAATACTACGCAGCTCTTGGCTCAGCTTTATTTGGAGAACATGAAGAAAGCTATTATAAAGGAAAAGATGGACTCTTAGAATTTTCAAAGCGTTCGGTAGCAATTTTGAAAGCTAAAATGGGAGAAAGAGGATTACTCAAAGAAGGTGAAAACCTTGAAGAATTTAGAAAAAGATACAGTATAAAACCTTTTAGACCTAAGGAATTTAAAAAAGGTGAAAAGGTAAAGGCATTTCTTGGAATTGACGGCGGATCTACTTCTACAAAAGCAGTCCTTGTTGATGAAAATGGAAAGTTGTTAGCAACAGCATATACTCTTTCTGCCGGAAATCCTCTTGAAGACGTAAAAAAAGTAGTTAGGCAGTTAAGAAATCAGATAGAAAAAAAAGGTGCACAGCTCCAAATTCTTTCTGTTGGTGTCACTGGATACGCAAAGGAAATGCTGAAGGAAACAATAGGAGCAGATGTTGCGGTTGTTGAAACAGTTGCTCATACAATATCTGCAAAACATTTTTTTAAAGACGTTGACGTAATTGTTGATGTTGGCGGTCAAGATATTAAAGTAATGATAATGAAAAATGGAGAAGTTAAAGATTTTAAGCTCAACACCCAGTGTTCTGCAGGAAACGGTTATTTTCTCCAGTCAACCGCTGAAAAGTTTGGCTACAAAGTTGAAGAGTTTGCAGATGTTGCTTTTAAAGCTAACTATGTTCCCCGTTTTAATTTTGGTTGTGCTGTCTTTTTAGAACAAGACATAGTTAACTTCCAAAGGCTTGGTTGGCAACCTCACGAGATAATGGCAGGACTTGCAAAGGTTCTTCCTAAAAACATTTGGCTTTATGTCGTTAAGGAACCGAACTTAAGAAAACTTGGAAGACGATTCCTTCTTCAAGGAGGAACTCAAAAGAATCTTGCAGCTGTAAAAGCTCAATACGATTTCATAAAAGAAAAAGTACCGGATGCTGAAATCTTTGTTCATCCAATAACGGGAGAAGCAGGAGCTTTTGGTACAGCTATTGAATCAATAAGGCAATATAACGGAACAACAAACTTTATAGGACTTGATGCCCTCGAGAGTTTAGACTTTGAAGTTAAAAGTGATGAAACTACACGATGTAATTTCTGTACAAATAGATGTCAAAGAACCTTTATCTACGTTAATCTTCCTGAAAAAACTAAAAGATATATAATTGCTCCTTGTGAAAAAGGAACGGTTACAGAAATTGAAGATGTTAAAAGAGTCTTGAAACTCTTAAACAAGATAAAAGAAAAAAACCCTAATCTTCAAGAAATATCAGCAATGAAAGTTTTTAAAAGCTATCCGGTCAAAGAAGTTTATGAAGCTACAAGATTTGGAATTATTTCGAGAAAAAACATAATAGAAAAAAGAAAATCTTTGAAAGTAGGAATTCCAAGAGTCCTAAACTTTTACTCACTTACTCCATTTTTTAGAGGTTATTTTGAATCTATAGGAGTTAAAAACTTAGTTTTTTCAGACTACACCTCAGAAAAACTCGTTTTAGAAGAACTAAAAGGTGGTGCAATTGATCCGTGTTTTCCAAGCAAAGTTGCTCTTGCACATGTAAGAAATTTGATAAAGAAGAAACCTAGCGTCATTTTTTTCCCGAAAATAGCAACTCTCATTCCTTCTTTCAAAGATTCTGAAGGTTCCCATGCTTGTCCAACCGTAACGGGAACTCCAATTTCAGTAAAAGCAGTCTTAACGAAAGAAAAAGATAGTTTTAAAGAAAACGGAATAGAGTTTGTAGACCCTATACTTCACTTTCATGATGAAGGGCTCCTTGAATACGAAATGTACGAAGCTTTTAAGGATATACTAAAAATTACTAAGACTGAGAATAAAAATGCAATCAAGGAAGGTTTTAAAGCTTTAAAGCAGTATCAGAATGAAATGAGGAGTTTAGGAGAAAAAGTTCTAAAAATGTTAGGAAGTGAGAACAGAATAGGTATTCTTGTTCTTGGAAGACCTTATCATAACGATCCAGGTATCAATCACGGAATATTGGAAGAGCTCCAAAAGAGAGGATATCCAATTTTAACGATAGAGTCCTTACCTACCAAGGAAGAATTTTTAAAGAAAGTATTCAAAGAAAGAGATCCATTCAAGATAAGAGATGTTTGGAAAAAAGCATACAGTGAAAATACAAACAAAAAAGTATGGGGTGCTTTATATGCAGCAGGACATCCTAATCTTGCAGTTCTTGATTTGTCAAACTTTAGATGTGGTCATGATGCTCCAATTTATTCTTTAATTGAAGAAATTATGGAGAAGAGTAATACTCCTTACTTTACGTTTCACGAGATAGATGAAAACCGTCCTGCCGGTTCTATAAAGATTAGAGTAGAAACGATAGATTACTTTTTAAAAGATAGAATGAGAAAAAAGTTATATACGAAAAAGTGATATACTTTTGATATACTTTTAAAAGTACAAAAAAATTTTAAAAGGAGGAGGTTTTATGTTGGTGAAGAAATCGTTAAGAAGTAAAGAGTTAAGAAAAGGGTTTACACTTGTTGAGCTTCTCATTGTTATTGCTATTATAGCAATCTTAGCAGCAATTGCAGTGCCTCAGTTTAGTAAGTATAAGGAGAAGGCATATATTGCGGCTATGAAGTCTGATGCTCACAATGTAATTGCTGCAGAAGAAGCTTACTTTGCAGAGAACGATAATTACACAGATAACGGAACAAAACTGGGAATCAAAACTTCTAAAGGTAACAAAATTTACATTAATGTTCCAAATAATAACTCATTTACTTTAGAAGTTTATAATGAGCATTTTGGAAATAACGATTGTGTTTACTATAATTCCACAGAAGGTGGAGAACCAACTTTTTATGAAAATAATTCAACAATATGTAACCACAAGAGCAGTGCTATTTCCTACTAATATTGAATATTTCTATTTGTAGAAGAGGAGGGGAAATTCCCTCCTTTCTTTTCTAATAGTTTTGGGAATTAAAAATGAAAATAAAAAATGAGGGATTTACACTCATTGAGCTTTTAATTGTAATTACTGTAATATCTATTTTGTTTTCTATATCTATTGTAAGTTATAGGTTGTTTAGAATAAATGCTTACGATAACAATGCTTTATATGATTTAAAAAACTTAATTAATGATGAACTTTCGTACTATTCTATTAATCAAAACTTTATAGCTTTTTCTACTTTTAATATTACTTCAGAAAATGTTGTTAAAGTTGGAGAGTTTGAGCATAGATACTTATCTAAGAATATTAAAGCAGTAGCTAAGGTATATAGAGATTATGCAAACTTTTGCACAAAACACAAAATGGGAGATAAAATCTATGCCTATCAGAGTGAAACGGATACAATTTACTATAAAAAAAGTTTTCAGGGATATGAACTTCAAGACTTAGATTGTCCCAATGCTACACCTAATAATGATTTTCCATCACCAGTATGGATAATTCTTGCCCAATCAAGATAAAATGGTTATCATATATTTGATATTGGGAAGCTTTCGACTTATAATTCCAAAAAATTTGAAGATTAAAAGGAATTTTGATGATAGATCTACATACCCACACAATCTTTAGCGATGGAGAACTCATTCCAAGTGAACTTGTAAGAAGAGCTGAAAGTATAGGATATAGAGCTCTGGCAATAACAGATCACGTTGATTATTCAAACTACAGGTTTGTTCTTGAAAGGCTTTATGAAACAGTGGATATTTTAAATGAAAACACATCTTTAACAGTTATTCCTGGAGTTGAAATTACCCATGTTCCTCCTGTTAAGATTCCTGAATTGATTCAAAAGTGTAGAGAAACAGGAGCCAAATTAGTAGTTGTTCATGGAGAAACTGTTGTTGAGCCTGTTGCTTCTGGAACAAACAGAGCTGCAATTGAAGGGAAAGCAGATATTCTTGCTCATCCAGGACTAATAACAAAAGAGGAAGTTGAACTTGCAGTGGAAAATGGTATTTATCTTGAAATAACATCAAGAAAAGGACATAACATAACAAACGGCCATGTGGCAAAACTTGCTAAAGAAATTGGCGCAAAACTTGTTATCAATACAGATACTCATTCCCCAGGAGATTTAATACCAAGAAGCTTTGCGATAAAGGTTGGAATTGGAGCAGGACTAACAATTCAAGAAGTTGAAGAGTGCTTTATTAACAGTGAAAAAATTGTTGAAAACTGCAAAAAGCAATTACTCAAGTCCTACTGATTTTTTTAACTCCTTTAGTTCTTCTTTAGTTAAAAATCTATACTCACCAACGGGAAGATTACCTAATTTAAGGTTTCCAAACTGGATTCTTCTTAGGTATTTTACAGGATGACCTATTTTTTCAAACATTCTCTTTACCTGATGGTATTTGCCTTCAGTAATTTCTATTTCTGCTTCTGATTCACTTTCCTCTGCCTTTAATATTCTTACCTTTGCAGGTTTTGCTCTGAAATCTTTAAGCTCAATACCTTTCTTTAAAGGCTCTAAATTTTCTTCATTCAGTTTACCTTCAACTACAACAAAGTAAACTTTTGGAACTTTCCACTTTGGATGAGTTAAACGATGTGCAAGTTCTCCATCGTTTGTTATAAGGAGTAACCCTTCTGCATCTTTGTCAAGCCTTCCAACAGGAAAAAGTCTTTCAAACCTTGGAATATCTGCAATTAACTCCATAACAGTCATCTGTCTATCTTTTGTAGAAGTGATATAACCTTGAGGTTTATGAAGTATTAGATAGTAATCCTTTTCATATTCAACAAGTTCACCATCAACTAAAACTTCATCTTTTTGAGGATCTACATTGAAAGAAGGATCTTTTATAGTTTCTCCATTTACTGTGACAAAGCCCTTTTTTATCAATCTCTTAACTTGAGAACGGGTTCCAAATCCTGAATCTGCAAGAAGTTTATCCAGTCTCATCTTCTCTCTTTACCTTTAGTTTTTAAGATTTTTTCTACAGAGAATTTAAAAGTAATGTAGATAACAAAGAGCTCTAAATTCAGAAAAACAAAAACCATCAAGGACGGCTTAGGAATAAGAGTCGATAAAATCCTAAAAAGCACTAAAGAAACTAGGAAAAACGGAATAAACTGAAAAAGCCATGCTTTAGAAATTTTTTCTTCGTCTATAGGAAAGTCAATAAACTTCTTTACTGATATCTTATAAGTAAAGAAAAGAACAAGAGGAGTTATAATAAAGCTAAATACTCTTCCAAAAGTAAGGCTAACTCCTACTTTTAAAAGTAAAGCAATAATTAAACTATTAAGCATAAAGATAGCTACAAATGAGTAAGCGTAGACAAAAAATGCTTTCAATAGGGAATTCATAACTTTTACTCCTTTAATAAGAATAACCAAGACCTCTAAGTTGGTCTAATCTATCTCTCCATCCTTCTTTAACTTTTACCCAGAGACGAAGATAAACTCTTTTTCCAAGAAGTTGCTCAAGCTCTTCTCTTGCTAACTTGCCAATTCGTTTAAGTCTCTGTCCTCCTTTACCAATTACAATGGCTTTCTGAGAATCCTTTTCTACAACTATATCAGCATCTATAACCAACATGTTAGGATCTTTGTCTCCCGGTTGAATGTTTAAAACTTGAACTGTAACTGCGTGAGGAACTTCTTCTCTTGTAAGGAGCATTATTTTTTCTCTAATTATTTCTGCTACATACTGCTCTAAGGGCATATCAGTCAACATATGGTCTTCATAGTACTTAGGACCTTCCGGAAGATACTTAACCAAAAGATCTAATAATCTATCAAGGTTTGTTCCTCTTGTAGCAGAAAGGGGAACTATATCACTAACAAAAGGAAATTCTTTATGAATTTCGTCTATTAAAGGAAGGAGTTCTTCCTTTGGAACTCCGTCTATTTTGTTAATAACTACAATTACTTTTGTATCTTTTCTTTTCTCTTCTCCTATCTTTTGAAGAATTTTTTTATCAACTTCTGTAAAACCAGATCTTGCATCAATTAAGAATAAAATTATGTCAGCATCCGGAATTACACCGAAAGCTATTTCGTTCATATAACGGTTAAGCTCAAACTTTTCCTTATGAATTCCAGGAGTATCAAGAAAAACAATTTGCGCATCTTTAAGATGTTTAACGCCAATAATTCTATGTCTGGTAGTTTGTGGTTTATCTGTAACAATAGCAACTTTTGTTCCAAGAAAACTATTAAGTAAAGTTGATTTACCTACATTTGGCCTTCCTAAAATAGCAACATAACCTGACTTAAACTTTTCTTTTTGTTCTTCCAATCTAACTCCTCCAAAGACGTTTTAGGTTTTCTACATCTAATTTAATCTGTGTTTTTAGTTCTTCAATAGAAGAAAACTTTTTTTCAGACCTTAAAAACTTTAAGAACTCAATCTTTAACTCCTTTCCATAGAGCTCTGGAAGTAAAATATCAGGTACATGAACTTCTAAGACTTTCTTTCCTGCAGAACTAACTGTTGGCCTTTTCCCAAGATTTGCTATTCCTTTAAAGTGTTTGCTATCTACAATGACTCTAACTTCATAAACACCATTTGGCATTAATAACTCTTTTTCAGGTTCTATATTTAAAGTTGGAAATCCTATTTTTCTACCAAGTTTGTTTCCTTCCTTAACCTTTCCTAAGCAAAAATAGTTAAATCCCAAAAGTTTGTTAGCTTCAGATATCTTTCCTTCCTGTAATAGTTTCCGAATTTCGCTGGTACCTATTTTTTTTCCATTGAACTTCTTGATTGGAAGGACTTTTACCTCTATTTCAAGTTTTTTTCCAAGCTCTTGTGCAGTAAATATATTTCCAGCTCTTCCTTTACCAAATTTCCAATCTTCTCCAGCAAAAAGCTTTTGGCATCCAGCTTCTTTTAATTTCAAAAAGAACTCTTCTGGGGTTAAATCTTTTATTTCTTCAAAGTTGAAAGTTATTAGTTTTACTTTGAATTTTTCAGCAAGGAGCTCTCTTTCTTTATCAGAAAAAATTCCATCTTTCCACTTTTTTATTGAGATAATAAAGACTTCGTTACACTTTTCTTTTGCCTCTTTTATAAGAGACTGATGTCCTTTGTGGAAAGATTCAAATTTACCTACAATGCAACACTTCATAAGCAATCTCTTTACCAGCACTAGTACCTATTCTGTCTGCTCCAAGTTCTATAAATTTAAGTGTAGATTCAAGATTTCGAATACCTCCAGAAGCCTTTACTTTTGCTCTACCTTGTGAACAGCTAACAAGAAGTTTTACATCCTCACCTTTAGCACCGTACTTTCCATAACCTGTAGATGTTTTTAAGTAATCCCAGCCGTTTTCGATAGCTAATTTACAAAGGACTCTTTTTTCCTCTTCTGTTAAATAGCAGCATTCAAATATAAGCTTAATTACCTTTTTGTCTGTCAGTTTACGAATTTCTTTTAACTCTTTTTCAACTTCAGTCCAGTTTTTTTCCTTAATAGCACTCAGGTTAACTACTATGTCAAACTCTCCTGCTCCTTTTTCTAAAGAAAATTCAATTTCCTTAAGCTTTAAACTTAATGGAATAGGAGAAAGAGGAAAACCAATAACTGTAGAGACTTTCTTTTCTGGAAGTATCTTCCTAGCTATTTCTATATGTTTTGGAAATACACAGAGCGTAGCAAAGTTAAATTTTTCAGTATCTTTAGCAGCTTCAATAATATCACTTTCTGTAGCTGTAGCTTTTAAAACAGAATAGTCTATTTTTGGTAACACAGAATTATTCATGTTCATCTTTTTTCCTCCTTGCGGTTGGAGACCCCTTCCGTCAGGGAGAGGAAGAGACCGCACTTGAAAGTTTGCAGGTATTGAAGTAATATATGAATATGAAACTGCAACGCACTCTTAAACTTGTTCTTAAACCTACTGAAGAACAGAAACAAACACTCCTTGAAACCATTGAGCAGTATAAGTTTGCCTACAACTATACTTGTAAAGTTGGTTGGAGTGCAAAAACTTGGAACGGGATTGAGCTCCACAAACTTACCTATTACACGGTAAGAGAAAAAACCTCTCTCCCTTCTCAACTCGTTATTTCTGCAAGGGTTGTAGCTACTGAAAGCCTCAAATCTGCAATCAAGAGAAAGAAGAAAGGACTCAAAAGCAAATGTCCTCAGAGCAACAATCCTGCTATCCGTTATGATAGGCGTTCCTATACTGTTTGGCTGGAAAGAGAAGAAGTCTCCCTCGCTACCGTTAAAGGAAGACAGAAGTTTAAGGTAAAAGTTCCTGATTACTTCAAGCAATACCTTGACTGGAGAGTTACTTCTGCGAATCTCAAGTATGACAAGAGACTTAAAAAGTTCTTTCTCAACATTACCTGTGAAAAGGAATTCCCCGATGTAGAACCTGTTAACTACTTTGTCGGAGTTGACCTTGGTCTCCGTAACCTTGCGGTAGTTTCTACTCCTGACGGAAAAATTAACAAGTTCTTTGATGGGGGACACATAAGGGCAGTTTCCGAAAGATATTTTGCACTTCGCAAGAGATTGCAGTCCAAAGGCACTCCTTCTGCAAAGAGGCACCTCAAGACACTTTCCCAGAAGGAGAAACGGTTTCGGACTGCTATTAACCATAGGATAGCAAAGGAGATAGTTAGCCTTGTTCCTGCTGGTGGAGTAATTGTCCTTGAGAAGCTCAAAGGAATCAGGAAAAGGATTAAGGTTAACAAGCAAAATAGACGCTGGATACACAGCTGGAACTTTGCACAGCTCCAGCAGTTTATAGAGTATAAAGCTCAAGCTAAGGGAATAAGAGTGGTTTATGTAGATGCACGCTACACCTCTCAAAAGTGTAGCAGATGCGGACACATTTCTCGTTCTAACCGAATTGACCAGTCTCACTTTGTCTGCAAACATTGTAGTTACTCCCTTAACGCTGACCTTAACGCCAGCAGGAACATAGTTAAAAACTATCTGGCTTCTCTCCAAAGAGGAGAAGTCGGGACTGGGAGTGGTATATCCCTCCCAGTGGGGCGCTGCCAACCGTCCCAATGTAGCGGTGCTACCTGTTAGCATCAGCTACAAGCTCCTTCTGTCAGGGAGGAGTAGTTGACGATTTATCCTCAACAATTTGTAGTTAAAACTATAATTTAAATTGGAACCGACATCTGAAAAATGATAGCTTTCATTAATACTTCGCTACCTCTTGCAAGGTAGGAACTACTATCTGCTATTCTCTGAAAGAGAGGACTCGCAGAATACTTTAAGTGAGAAAGAAGAGTTAACTTAACAGCTCTACACAACTTGTCTAACTAGTTGGGAAGTTTGAGAAATTTTTCTCTGACACTTTTTCCTAACTTCTTAATCGCAACGTTTAAAGCTCCATTAAGGTCTGCATTGAAAACTTTGCTGATCTTCAGGTCTTTGAAAAGACCTCTTCTGACTCTTTTTCCTGTAAATTGTAGTTTATTGATATCTTCTTCCGTAAGTTCTTCCTTACTCTTTCCAGAAATTTCCTCTATGTTCCCTGTTACTGCTGAAATTTGGGAAGTATAGGTTTCGGGTTCTTTGAGAAACTCTATCCCTGCTAATCTGCACTTGTATTCAAGTTTTTGAATGAGTTTTCCAAGTGGTATGTGTCTGAAAGTTTGGTTAAACCTTTTTCCTTTTGTTCCCTCCTTTTGATACTCCTCTGTTAAGCTATCGGAAATGACTACTTTCCCTATTCCTTCTTTTAAACATAAAGCAACTATGAAATTGGATACAGTTCCAAACAGTTGATTAATTCTCTTTTTCCTGTAATTCCAAAGCTTCTTGTGTTCTAATTCTTTTCCTTCACTTTGGAGTTTTGCTGATAGCTTGTTTACCCATTGGTTGAATGCTTTTAAGGGATTGCCATTGATGATAAACGACGGTAAATCCTCTTTGTTGGAAACTGCAGAAATCAAATTCTTGACTCCCAAGTCAATTGAGAGGAAAAACTCTTTGTTTAGATTAACTTCACTTTCAGAAACTTCATAGCTTATTAGGTAAGTTACTTTTCTTAATGCTGTCCAGTTTATCTTGACGTGTTCTACTTTTAAATTTTCTGGAATTTTAAACTTAACTGCTCCATAATCTTTTCCTATTCTAACCACTATATGGTTGGATTTTCTTTTTCCTTGAAGTTTTCTCTTGTCAACTATCATATTAGGATTTGTTTCAAGAGTGAAGGAGTAAAGAGTATTTAGCTTTCTTGGTTTTGGGAGTGATGCTTTTTCTCCTATTTTCCACTTCTCTAAGATGCTTTTAAACTCTTTTACTACCATTCCAACGATAGCTTTTACCGTGTCTGAACCTATTCTTTCAGTCCACAGGATTACCAATTCTTTTTCCATTCTTTAATTTTTTCATTCTCAAAAGGGAGGGTTTCTCTACCCTTTACAAACTTTTCAAGGAATGTTTTGGAGAGGAAGGTTTTTATGTCTTTTGTGTTTTTGTGATATTCTAATGCACACAGATAAAGGAGGTTTTTAAACTGCTGGAAGGTTTTTGAAGCTCTTTTCAGTTTATTGTAGATGCTTTTTTTGGTAGTAGAGATAGATAGGGTAAGGAGCAAGGTAGGACTCCTTTTTGATGTTCTAGGATGAATTTATATTCGAGATATAGAAGTGACAAGTGGTATAAAGACTAATGATTTATAAGGAAATGTAATGTAATCAAAAACTGTTTGCAAGGAGGTAAAGATGCGTTTAAATAAATTTCTTGCATATGCAGGGCTTGGAGCAAGGAGAAAAGTTGAAGAGCTGATAAAACAAGGAAGAGTTACAGTAAATGGTGAAGTAGTTGAAAATCCTGCAGTTGAAGTTGATCCTAAGAAAGATGAAGTAAGAGTTGATGGAGAAAGAGTTAGACTACCCAAAAGATTTATTTATCTTGCTTTTAACAAACCTCAAGGTGTTTTAACAGCAATGGAAAGAGAACCGGGAGATAAAAGACCTATAGTTGCAGATTATTTCAGAAAGTATCCTGTAAGGCTCTTTCCAGTTGGGAGACTTGACTACAACACAGAAGGACTTCTTCTCATGACAAACGACGGAGAGCTCGCAGAAAGACTTGCTCATCCAAGATACCATATTCCCAAGACTTACATAGCAAAAGTAAAGGGAAGAGTAACTCCAGCTGAAATTGAGAGAATGAAAAAAGGAGCAAAACTGGTAGATGATAAAGGGAAACCTTTCTTTGCAAAACCTATAGACATTAAACTTTTAAAGCCAAGTAGAACTGGTAGAAATACTTACGTTCAGATAAGTTTTGATATTGGGAAAAACAGAGTTGTTAGAAGATTTTTTGATAGATTTGATCATGGAGTCTTAAAGTTAAAGAGAATAGCTATTGGACCTCTTAAACTTGGCAATTTACCAAAAGGAATGTATAGAGAGCTAACACCAGAAGAAGTTAAAAAGCTTAAAGAAGTAACTGGATTGGACACTCCTACATCTTAAAATGTATCATTTCGCTGCAAAGAAATGAGTTTGAAATCAATTAATGGAGGTAATAAAATGAAGCATCTTAGGAAAGTTGACGCAGAAGTTTTTGAGGCACTAAAGTGTGAGTACAAAAGACAGAATGAGCACCTTGAGCTTATTGCTTCTGAAAACTTTACAAGTGAAGCAGTAATGGAAGCTCAAGGTTCTGTTCTTACTAACAAGTATGCAGAAGGTTATCCTGGAAAAAGGTACTATGGTGGATGTGAGTGTGTTGATATTGTTGAAAAACTTGCAATTGAAAGGTGTAAGGAGCTCTTTGGAGCTGAGCACGTGAACGTTCAGCCACACTCAGGTTCTCAGGCAAATCAAGCTGTTTATCTTGCTGTACTAAAACCTGGAGATACAATCCTCTCAATGAATCTTTCCCATGGTGGACACCTTTCCCACGGTTCTCCTGTCAACATGACAGGAAAGTACTTTAATGTTGTTCAATATGGAGTTAGAAAAGATACTGAAACTATAGACTTTGATCAAGTTTACAGCTTAGCTAAGGAACACAAGTCAAAGCTTATTATTTGTGGTGCTTCTGCTTATCCGAGAGTAATTGATTTTAATAAGTTCAGAGAAATTGCAGATGAAGTTGGAGCTCTCCTTTTAGCTGATATTGCTCACATTGCTGGACTTGTTGTTACTGGACTTCATCCATCTCCAATAGAAGCTTGTCACTTTGTTACAACAACGACTCACAAGACTTTGAGAGGTCCTCGTGGTGGTGTAACAATGTGTAAGGCTGAATTTGCAAAGGAAATTGATAAAGCTATATTCCCGGGACTTCAAGGTGGACCTCTCATGCACGTAATTGCAGCAAAAGCTGTTGCGTTTAAGGAAGCTCAAACTGAAGACTTTAAAAAATATCAAGAGCAAGTTGTAAAGAATGCTAAAGCAATGGCCGAAGAACTCCAAAGACAAGGTTTTAGACTTGTGTCAGGTGGAACTGATACTCACCTTATGCTTGTTGACCTTACAGATAAGGGAATTACTGGAAAAGAGGCTGAAGCTGCCCTTGGAAAGGCAAACATTACAGTAAACAAAAACACAATTCCATTTGACACAAGGAGCCCATTTGTAACAAGCGGTATCAGAATCGGAACTCCTGCAATAACAACAAGGGGAATTAAAGAAGACGAAGCAAGAAGAATTGCTCAGCTTATAGCTGAGGTTCTAAACAACATCAATGACGAATCAGTAATTGAAAAGGTTAAACAAGAAGTTCTTGAAATCTGTGGTAAGTATCCACTTTATGAAGACCTAAAAGAAGTATATTCTTAAACTTTTAGCGCAGGGCTTTAAAGCCCTGCTTTCATTTTTGTTAAAATTTAAAATAGAACTAATTTTGGATGAATAATGAACAAAAACATAAAGAAGTGGATTAATGAGTGTTTCTTTTTAAACGACGTTACGGGGGAAGAGTTTAATAAAAGCTATAATTGTCTTTTAGGAATTGGTTTATTAATAGCTTTTGTTATAAAATTAATAGCAATTATTAAAAATTTTCTTTTTGGATTACATGAATTTTTATTTATAGATTTTTTATTTTTCTTATTTCTTTTTATAGCTATAATTTTTTTGAAAAAAGGAAAAGGAAGTTTAGTTCCTATTATTTTAATTTTTTCGGTTATTTTTACTTTTACGTATTATCTAAGTTCAGGATATGTTTATGTTCTTTTTTGGTTTTCTTTGATTCCTCTTCTGGCTGGAATTTTCTATAATTTCAAAATAACTTTATTAATTTCATTAATTCCTCTAATCATAAATGGTATTGTTTTTCTTCTTGAGTTAATTAACTCAGGAAACCAAATAAATAATAGCAAAACTATAACCGCTAGTTTACTAATTAAACATTCTTTAACTACAGAACATCTTTTAACTCATATAGAAGCTATTCTCTCATACATCACTTTTACTATCATTGTTTTTATTTACAGGTTATTTATAGACAATTATCAATCAAGTATAAAGAGCTTAATAGAAATAGATCCTTTAACAGAAATATACAACAGAAGAAAACTACTTGATAAATTGAAAGAAGAATATGAAAAGAGTAAAAGATTTAATCAGCCTTTATCTATTTTGATGCTAGATATAGATCATTTCAAACGCGTAAATGATACTTATGGACATCAAATTGGAGATTTAGTTCTTAAAAAACTTGGGAAAATTCTAAAGGAAACTATTAGAAAAATAGATATAGTTGGTAGATATGGGGGAGAAGAGTTTTTAATTGTACTTCCTGGAACAGACATTAAAGGAGCAATAAATGTTGCAGAAAAGCTTAGAAAAAAGGTAGAAAATACTATTTTTCCCTTTGCTGGAAAAATCACAATCAGTATAGGAGTTGCTGAACAAAAGTTAGGGGGGGGGTAGAAAGTTTGGATAACCTAATAAAAGAAGCCGATGAAAAACTTTATCTTGCTAAAAAGAAAGGTAGAAATAGAGTAGAGCCAAGCGTTTAAAAAAAGAAATAAAAAAAGGGGGCTTTCAAGCCCCCTTCATTTTTAGCTTCGATTATCTATTAATACTCAGGCATTGATGGCATGTTCTTTTCTTCCTTTTCAGGAATTTCAGTTACTGTAGCTTCAGTTGTAAGGAGTAGACCTGCTGCAGATGCAGCGTTTTGAAGAGCAACTCTTTCAACTTTAGCTGGGTCAATTACACCAGCTTCAACAAGGTTTTCAAATTCACCTTTTCTTGCATTGAAGCCCCACTCGTGGCCTTTTTCCTTGATAAATTCTTTCACTTTCTCGACAATTACTTCACCAGCATAACCAGCGTTTGCAGCAATTTGTCTTAGTGGAGCTTCAACAGCCTTTTTAACAATTTCAACACCGTGTCTTTTATCTACTTCACCAGCTTCATCAAGCTTCTTAATTAGGTCTTCAAGTTTTTGAGCAGCTGCAATGAGAGCAGTTCCACCACCTGGAACGATACCTTCTTCTACTGCAGCTCTTGTAGCGTGAAGTGCGTCTTCAACACGAGCTTTCTTTTCTTTAAGCTCAGCTTCTGTAGCAGCGCCAACCTTGATGATAGCTACGCCACCAGCGAGCTTAGCGAGTCTTTCTTGAAGTTTTTCTTTGTCGTATTCAGATGTAGCTTTTTCAAGCTCAGCTTTAATCTGCTTAACTCTTCCTTCGATGTCTTCTGCTTTTCCTTTACCGCCGATGATTGTTGTGTGCTCTTTGTCAACAACAACCTTATCAGCTTGACCAAGCATATCAATTGTAACGTTTTCAAGCTTGATTCCAAGGTCTTCTAAGATTGCTGTTCCACCTGTAAGGATAGCAATGTCTTGGAGCATTGCTTTTCTTCTTTCACCAAAGCCAGGAGCCTTAACAGCACATACTTGAAGTGTTCCACGAAGTTTGTTTACTACAAGTGTAGCAAGAGCTTCACCCTCTACATCTTCAGCAATGATAAGGAGTGGTCTTCCCTCTCTTGCTACAGCTTCAAGTACTGGAAGAAGCTCTCTAATGTTAGAAATTTTCTTGCCATAAATGAGGATGTATGGATTTTCTAGAACACATTCCATTTTGTCTGGGTCTGTTACGAAGTATGGAGAGAGGTATCCTCTATCAAACTGCATACCTTCTACAACTTCAAGTGTGGTCTCAAGACCTTTAGCTTCTTCTACTGTAATAACACCTTCTTTACCGACTTTGTCCATAGCTTCAGCGATAAGTTCACCAATTTCTCTATCGTAGTTAGCAGAAATTGTAGCTACTTGAGCAATTTGTTCTTTTGTTTCTACTGGCTTGGAAATGTTTTTAAGTTCATCAACGATAACTTTAACAGCTTCGTCAATTCCTCTCTTAACTTCAATAGCGTTGTCTCCAGCTGTGATGAATTTAAGACCGTCATTAAAGATTGCTTGAGCAAGAACTGTAGCTGTTGTTGTACCGTCACCAGCTTTGTCAGCTGTCTTTTGAGCTACTTCTTTTACAAGCTGAGCTCCAATGTTTTCAACTGGATCTGGAAGTTCGATTTCCTTTGCAACAGTAACACCGTCCTTTGTTACTACTGGAGAACCAAACTTTCTTTCGAGAACAACGTTTCTTCCACCTGGTCCCATTGTAGCCTTAACAGCGTTTGCAAGTTTATCTACACCAGCTTTAATTTTTTGTCTAGCTTCATCAGCAAAGATAATTTCCTTTCCTGCCATTTTTCACCTCCCTCGATTGTTTTTTAATTACTCTTCTACGATAGCTAAGATATCTTCTTCTCTGATTACAAGAAGCTTTTCACCATCAATTTCAACTTCGTTTCCAGCGTACTTGCTGAAGAGAACTTTATCTCCAACTTTTACTTTTAGAGCTCTTACGTCTCCGTTTTCAAGAACCTTTCCTTCTCCAACAGCTATAACTTCACCAATTTGGGACTCTTCCTTTGCTGTATCAGGTAAGATAATTCCCCCTGCTGTTTTCTGTTCTACTTCTACTTTCTTAACTACTACTCTGTCATAAAGTGGCTTGAGTTTCATCCCGTCACCCTCCTTTATCTGATTTTTAGCACTCACCTTGAGTGAGTGCTAATTGCTAACTATAAATTTAGAGCAGAAAATCTAGATGTCAACCTTTCTGTATAATTGAACAAAAACGTTTTTTTGGAGGAAAATTTGATTGAAGTTTTAAAAAAAGTACAGCTTCTTTCTGGACTTTCTGAAAAACAACTAAGAAAATTAGAAGAAATTTCTATCCTCAAACAATACACTAAAGGAAAGATAATATTTAATCCATCACAAAAGGCAGAAGGTTTTTACATCTTACTAAAGGGAAAAATAAAGATCTATAAAACTAAAAAAGGAAAAGAACAAATACTTAGAATTTTTTCAAGTCCAGTCTTTTTTGGAGAAGCTGCAAGCTTTACTGGAGAAAATTTTCCAGTATGGGCAGAAACTTTAGAAGATAGTAAAATACTTTTCATTTCAAGAAAGCAGTTTCTTGAGCTTATGAGAGAAGATCCAGAAATAGCTATCAAATTACTTACCATTATGTCTAAAAGGCTAATTTATCTTACGAATTTAATAGAAAGCCTTTCTCTTAAAGACGCACTTTCTAAGGTGTCCTTTTACATTTTGAAAAAAGTTGAGGAAACAAATAATAATGAAATTGAATTCAGAACAAATATAGTTGCAATGCAATTGGGTTTAACAAAAGAAACAGTTTCTAGAGTTCTCTCAAAACTTAAATTAATGGAAGTTATTAAAAAAGACGGAAATAAAGTAAAAATTCTAAACAAAAAAGCTTTATCTGAGTTATCTGAATAGCATAAGTTATTTTGTTCTTTCTTTTACTTTATGGATAAGCCAATTAAAAGGATCGTAAAGAAGGAGCCTTGGTCCACTAAATCTCATTACTTCTTTAATTTTTTTTCTTTTTTCCGGTTGGTAACAATGAATAGTACACTTTTTACAACTTGGTTTTTCTTCTTTGAAAGGACAAAGGTCTAATCTTTTAAGAGCATAGTCAAGAAGCTCTTTGCATTCGCTACAAAGTTCTCCGTTTTGAGAGCCATGTTTTGCCTTACAGTAAATTTTAAACATTTTCTGTAAAGTCTCTTTTTCTCTTTCAAGAGACATTCTTTTCTCCAATAGTTAAAGTTCCCTCCCCATAGGGAGGGAAAAAGAATTATATTCCAAGAGCTTCTCTTTTTTTCATGATATGTTCTTCTATTCCATCTGCAGCTACAATAGGATCATCACCTACAGCTATCTTACCTCCTGTAAGTCCTTCTACTTCTTCTGTAAGAAGCTTAACAACTTTATCTGATCCTGTAACTGGAGGAACAGGTGAAACGTGAGTGTAAAGTCCCATTGCAACTGCAGAAAATCCGTCAATTACAGCCTTTTGTTCCATATATTCAGGAGCTGTAACTGCTACAGGAAGCTGAGATGGATCAACACCAAGAGCATTTGCAATAGCTATAACCGTCATAATAATTCTTCCTGTATCCGTACAGGTACCAAACGATAACACCGGTGGTATTCCAAGAGCTTTACATATACCTGCAAGTTTTGGTCCTGCATACTTATCAACAGCTTCAATAGTTTCTAATCCTGCCTTTTGAAGACCTGCATTTCCACAACCTGCACCTATTACAAGGATATCTCTTTTTATGAGTTCCTTTGCAATTTGAACAGTCATGCTGTCTTGTGGACCGTTAGCCAAAGAAGTACAGTTAACAAGGGCTACAACTCCTTTAATATCTCCATTCTTAATTACTTCAAGTAGAGGATTTAAGCTACCTCCAAGAGCATTAACTATAGCTTCTGCAGAAAATCCAACAATAGCTTTTTGTTTGAATCTTGAAACGTCTGTGTTAGGTTTATTTTTTCTCTCTTTAAAGTTTTCAATTGCTATCTTAATGATTTCTTTTGCTATTTCCTTCTCTTTTCCAGGTTTATACTCAAGTCTTATAGAGCCTGGAACTCCAATGAGGTTAGAGACAGCAACAAGCTTGAAGTTGTACTTATCGGCATATTCTTTAAGATTTGCGAGTGAACAGTTCATGTCCATTGCAAAAACATCAACTGCACCCGTAGAGAGGAAGTATTCAATGGAAATCCAGTTTGATGTAAGGCCTGCAAAGACATCTCCACACTGCAGTCTTGCCATCATTTCTTGACCGGTTTCAATAGAACCTACAATCTTCACTCCTTTTGCACCGGCTTCTCTTGCCATCTTCTGAATTTCAGGGTCTTTAGCAACTTCTACTAAAGCCATACCAACAAATGGTTCGTGACCGTTTGGAAGGATATTTACATAATCTGGATCAAGGACTCCAAAATCTACTTCACACTCATGCGGAGTTGGTGTTCCATAAAGTGCATCCTGAATTATTTCAAGTGGTATAAGAGTTCCAAATGCTGAAGCTACACCATTTCTTAAAGCTGCAAGTGCTAAAGATATATAGTCACCATCAATATTTGTCATAGACCTTGTTACAGAATCAACAAGCTCATTCATAGGACCTTTAGGCATTATCCCAAGTTTTCTAAAAACTTCTTTTCTACTTTCTGGAGCAAGTTTTTCTACAAAAACAGAATAATCATTCTGGGAAAGGCTTTTAAGAACTCCTTCAGCAACAAGCTTTGCCTTTTCATTAAGTGGGAGAGATGTATCTATATCAAGAACTTCTGCAAGAAGGTCGATTTTTGAAGGGTCTTTAATCTCATAAATTGTATTTCCCTTTGCTGTTTCAAGAAGCGTTAAAGCAGCTTCTCTACAGTGATAGGTATAGGCTGAAAGTCCCATGTTAGCTTTAATAAGAAGATTTCTCATTACTATTCCATGAACATCAATTCCACATACTCCTCTTGGAGTCTTAGGAGTAATTCTACAAGGCCCCATTGAACAAAGCTGGCAAGAAACACCTTCTTTACAGAACTTACATCTAACTGCTTCCATAGCTTCAAATCTATCGGTAACGTTTGAAAGCTGAGCTTCTTTAACTTTTTGGTACATGTAATTAACGCTTTCATGAAAACTTGGCACTTTAAGTCCTATACCTTTTGAAAGATCTGACTCTACGCAGAAATTTTCTTCTTTTTTCTTCTCTTCCTGTCCTTTCCTTCCAAAGAATCCAAACATCCTTTTCCTCCTAAATATGTTTTTAGCCTCTAAATCAATAGTAAAACTTTTTTCTGCAAGTTACCTTGACTTAAATCAAACTGAGGACAATATTTTGATGTTAGTTCATTGGATTTTTATAATTAAATTGAAAAGTGGAGGAGAAAAATGAAAGTTGCAGTTCCAATTCTTGATACTGAAGTTCAAGGTAAAAAACTAGTTAATGCTCATTTTGGAAAGTCAAATTACTTTGCTATTGTTGATATAGCTACAGAAAAGCTTGAAGTTGTGAAAAATCCAGGACTTCATCTAGAAAGGGGAAGGGGAATGCTCATTGCTGATATGTTCAGTGAAAAAAATGTTAAAGCAGTTCTTGTGAAAGAGATGGGACCAGGTTCTTTTGATAAGATACGAAACATTCTTGGAATAAAGGTTTATTTAATACCACCACAAGTTAAATTTTTAGACGATGCGATTAAGAAGTTTAAAAAGGGAGAACTTGAAGAGCTCCTTGAACCTAATGAGGATAGACATTAGCTTTTGGATAGTTTATTAAAGGAGATGATATAAAAGATGTCACCCCCTGAAATTCGGGACTATAGTAAAGAGGCAACCTTTAAAGGCAGGAGGCTGGATTTTTCCCTGGGGAATAAGCCCCGTGCGTGGAGATTAGCCGATGCCTCCTGCCGGCTAATTATAGTGGCGGGAAGCGCCGTATTGGAGTATGGGAATAGTCCCGAAGCAGAGGTTGCAAAACACAAAACATATCAGGGGGTAGAGATGAAGGAGAAGGTAGAGAAAACACTGTATGTCGGAGTGGACTACCACAAAAACAGCTTTACAGCAGCTTATTTAGATTGTCTGACAGGGATACTTAATACCAAGAAGTACGAAGCAGAAGAGTTAGAGAAATTTAAAAATCACCTAACAACTTTTAGGAAAAAAGGATATTCAGTAAAAGTTGCGGTAGAAACCTTAACAGGAGTAACATTTTTTACGGAGGAGATAAGGAACTGCGTTGATGAAATAACTTACGTTAACACTAACAAATTTAAGAACATTCTAAAAGGTGTTAACAGTGCTAAAAACGACAGGATAGATGCAGAAACGATAGCCATTTACTATGAAATGGGCTTACTTCCGACAGTTTACGTCCCGACGAGAAAAGAAAAAGAGCTAAGGATAAAGATGAAAGAGAGAGATAGCTTTGTAGATATGAGAAAAGGGGTAATTAACAGACTTCATAGCCTATTGCTTGAATATGGGATAAAGACAAACAAGAGAGAACTCACCACGAAGAAAGGGATGGAAAGGATAAAGGAAGAAACGAAGAAGAAAGTGCCTCCGTCATTACGAGAAACGATATGGAGGCAAATAGAAACAATAGAATACTTAACAGATAAGATAAGAGAGACAGAAGAAGATATCAAGAGTTTTATAGGAGAAGATGAGGAGCTTAAGGGAAAAGTAGAACTTCTAAAAAGCATACCTGGAGTAGGAGATATAGTAGCTATAGCCTTTATATCTGCCGTATGTAACGAAGAGAGGTTTGAAAACGGAGACAAGGTAGCGGCTTATTTTGGACTTGTTCCTCGTGTTAATAGCAGTGGAGACGAAGTTAGAAATGGAAGGATAACAAAGAAAGGGGACAGCAGAACGAGGAACAAGATTATCCAGGCTACGAGAGCGTTATTGAACAGCAAGTTAGACAATTCAGTTAAAAGATTTTACGAAGGGTTAGTTAAGAAAGGTTTAGAGAAGAAGAAAGCGCTGATAGCTGCGGCGAGGAAATTGGTTAAAGTAATGTTCGCAGTTTTGAGAGAGAGAAGGCAATTTATGGATTTTGTTGAAAATAAATGCAACCTCTGTGTTGGGGGTTGACATCTTTCATAGGAGGGAAAATGAGAAAGTTACTTGCTGTTTTGTGTTCAACGTTAATAACCTCCACTGCTTTTGCAACTGAAAAAACGACTCTTATTATTTTTCATGCCGGAAGCCTTTCTGTTCCATTTAAGAAAATGGAAGAAGAATTTGAAAAAGAACATCCTAACATTGATGTTAGAAGGGAACCAAGTGGAAGCGTAAAGGCTATCAGAAAAGTTACTGACCTTCATAAACCCTGTGATGTTGTTGCAAGTGCAGACTATTCACTTATACCGAAGATGATGTTTCCAAAATATACAGATCACGTTAAAGTATTTGCAACAAATGAGCTAGTTCTCTGTTATACCTCTAAGTCAAAGTATGGAGATAAGATCAACAGTAGCAATTGGTATGAAATTCTAAAGAAAAAGGATGTGAAGTGGGGGTTTTCAAATCCAAACCTTGATCCTTGTGGTTATAGAACTGTAATGATGATAGTTCTTGCTTCTGATTACTATAAAAAACCTTTATACAAAGAACTTCTTGCTCCTGGTACCAATTTGAAACTTATTAAAGAAGACGGAAAGTATAAGGTTTTAGTTCCTAAAATTTTTAGAACAAAGGGAAATAAAGTTTTTGTCCGTCCGAAGGCTGTAGCACTATTAGGACTTCTTGAAAGTGGAGCTATTGACTATGCAATTGAATACAAAAGTGTTGCTCTTCAACATGGATTAAAGTATGTAGAACTTCCAAAGAAGATAAACCTTTCAGATCTTGCTTATAAAAACTACTATTCAAAAGTTGAAGTAAAACTTGGAAACGGCAAAGTAGTTAAAGGAAAACCAATAGCCTACGGCATTACAACAGTAAAGAATGCTCCTCATCCAAAAGAAGCAAAATTGTGGGAAGATTTTGTTACCTCAAAGAGAGGTGTAGGAATTCTGAAAGAGTGCTATCAGAATCCTATATATCCTCCTAAGGTAATAGAAGCCAAGGGGAACTAAGGAGATGCTGGGGTGTCTCCCCTTTTTATTTCAGAAACGGGAGAAGAGGCGGGTGAGAAAGCAGAAGTGGCTTCTGTTTCTTATTGGTGTTCTGACCTTCGGTTGTTTTGCTTTTATAGTTGTTCCTATTCTGAACATCTTTGTTTCTGTAAATCCTGAATCCCTTGAATCTACTTTAAAAGACGGTGAAGTCTGGAATGCAATTTTCACAACTTTAAAAGGAGCAATTTTTTCAACTATTTTGGGTTTAATAATAGGAGTGCCAACTTCTTACTTTCTTTCTACGGTTGACTTTAGAGGGAAAAGTTTTTTAGAAAGTCTTCTAAATTTACCTATAGTTATTCCTCATGTTGCTGTAGGAATAATTCTTTTAAAACTCTTAAGTCAAAATTCTACCTTAGGTAAATTCTTTTCTCACTTTGGAATTCACTTTGTGGATACAATTTATGGGATTATAGTTGCTATGTGCTTTGTAAGTATTTCTTACACTATTACTTCTTCTCTTTTAGGATTTCGTTCAATTAATAAAGAACTTATCTGGACTGCAAGAAGCCTTGGGGCCTCACCGTTTCAGGTATTAAGATTTGTCGTTCTTCCTCTTGCTTTCCCTTATATACTCCGAGGAGCCATCCTTTCTTTTGCTCGTTCAATCAGTGAAGTTGGAGCTCTACTTATAATAGCCTACTATCCAATTACGGCTCCGATTCTTATGTATGAAAGATTTGAGGATTATGGATTAAAAGCATCTACTCCAATTGCAGTTTTAATGATGCTAATAAGTTTCCTTATTTTTATCATTCTCCTATCAATTTCTTATAGGAGTGAAAGAAAAAGTGCTTGAAGTAAAGATAAACAAAAAGCTTAGTTACTTTAGTATTAACGTTGATTTTTCAATAAAGGAGAATGAGTATGTTGTAATTCTTGGTAAAAGCGGTGCTGGAAAGAGCATGACTGCGAAAATTATAGCTGGTATAGAGAAATTAGACAGCGGGAAAATTCTTATGAGAGGAAAAGATATAACAAATTTATCTCCTGAAAAAAGAGGTATCTCGTATCTTCCCCAGAGTAATACCTTATTTCCTCACATGACTGTATTGGAAAATCTTGAATTTCCTTTTAAAGTAAAAAAACTAAGACCTGATAAAGAAAAAATAGAGGAAATAAGCAGTAGGTTTGGCATAGAAAAAATTCTTGATAAAAAACCTTTAAGTATTTCCGGAGGAGAAGCTCAAAGAGTGGCTCTTGCAAGGGCTATTCTTTCTAATCCAGAGGTGGTAATTCTTGATGAACCTTTAAACTCCCTAGATTTTTTTAACAAAGCAGAATTGATAGAGTTCCTGAAAAAGATAAAAGGAGAAAAAACAGTTATCCATATAACTCATGATCCGATAGAGGCGGAAAAACTATCAGATCGGATTTTTCACATAGAAAACGGGAAAATTCTATTTTCTGGAAGCTGGAAAGAGTTTATTGAAAAGTCTAGAGGAGAGCTCCCCTGCAAAATCAGGGAGTTCTTTTCTTTTCTCCCCTATCAACGACAATTCTGATATCCATCTTCTTGATTGGATACTCAATATCTTTTAGGAGCTTAACAAAACCAAAGAGAATTTCTCTCAGTGTTTCCCTAACGTAGTGTTTTATAGGTACTCTTTTTCCGTTAACAAAGAGTTCAACTTCATCAGAGAATTGATCTTCCTTTTTTGCTATAAATGTTTCCTCTATGAACTCGGCTACCTCTTCAGGTTTATTTATGGAGAAGTTCTTAACTCCTTTAATCTCGTAGTCTGAAATAACGCCGATAATGTTTTTCACTTGTCCGACAAGGATTGGCTGGTTTAGCTCTTTCCTTGTTACCTCAAACTTTGGAACGTCGGAATGCTTAAAGCCTTCGCATATAACGATATCGTAGTCGTCAAAGGGGAGGAAGGAAAGGTATTTAAGATCAATCTCTCCAATTTTCTGAAAGAGTATAAGTTCTTCCGGAGTAACAATAGCAACGGCATCAGCTCTAGCTTCTTTATATTTGTAGCTGTCTTTTCCTTCTGTATCCTTTATTACATTTTTATGCTTTGTTGACTTTAAAACTGCAACCTTGTATCCCTTTTTCCTGAGTATCTCAACAACCTTTGTAGCAATAGTTGTCTTTCCTGAGTTTTGATATCCAATAAATGAAATAATCGGAACCATTACTTTCTCCCAGGTTTGAGACGTTGATATATCATTATATGCTTTTTAAAAAAGCAGATACATATTGAAAATATTCTTTGAAAACCTTTATACGAAAGTTTTTCTAGATGTTAGAATAAAAACAATTCAAACTATAGAGGAAAGATGAGTTTATATTCAAAGCATAAAACATTAGAAGTTATCCCTAATAGCAGCTTTGAGCTTGAAGAATTTGTTGTTGAAGAAGTCTCTTATAAAGTATTCTTGAATGATGAGTACATAGGGAGCTCTATGGTTCTTCCTTGTAACCTAGAAGAATTTGGAGTAGGTTTTCTCTTTTCACAAGGATATATCCAAAAGCCTGAAGACATAGAAAGCGTAAGAGTCTGTGATAAAGGTGGAATTTTCGTCTATACGAAAGATAAAAAAATAGAAAAAAAAGATGTAATTATTACTTCTGGTTGTGGAGGAACTGGAAAGATTTCAAGAGACATGTTAGAAAGACCTTTTGAAGAGCTCAAAGAATACAAAATGAAACTTTCAGAAATAGACGATCTAATAAGAGAAACTCTAAAAAGGAATGAAATTGGAAATCTTACTCACTGCGTTCATGCCTGTGGTTTTTGGTCAGAAAAAGGATTTGAAGCTTTTTACGCAGATGTTGGAAGACACAATGCAGTAGATAAAGTAGTAGGAGCAATTCTCCTTCGAAAATTCTCGCCCCGTGGAGCAATCTACACAACAGGAAGACTTACATCCGACATGGTTTTAAAGTGTGCAAGAATTGGAATTCCGATTGTTATTTCAAGAACGGCAACTTCTTCCTTGGGGCTTGAAATTGCAAGAAGAGCAGATGTTACGCTTATCTGTTATGCAAGGCCAGGAAGGATAAATGTCTTTAATAGGCCAGATAGAGTAGTATGGGAGGATTAAGTAATGGAAAACATTTATATAGAGTTTGAAAAAGCTCTAGAAGTTGTTCTATCTAATGTTCCTTCTCTTCCAACAGAAAAAATTTCTCTCTTTGATAGTCTTCATAGAGTTTTGGCTGAAGAGATACTGGCAGATAGAGATAATCCTCCTGCTTCTGTTTCTGCAATGGATGGCTACGGAGTAAGGTTTGAAGACATAAAAGCCGTTCCTGCAAGATTAAAAATCGTTGATGACATTCCAGCTGGAAAGCTCTCAAAGAGGAAAATAGAAAAAGGAGAAGCCGTTAAAATTTTTACAGGTTCTATTATTCCTGAAGGTTGTGATACTGTTGTACCGGTTGAATACACAAAGGAAGAAAACGATTTTGTTACGATAGAGAAAAATTTTCCAAAAGGTTCAAACATAAGAAAACAGGGAGAAGACTATAAAAAGGACTCTACGGTTTTAGAGAAAGGAACTTTTATTACTCCTATTGAAATGGGTGTACTTGCTTCCGTCAATAAAACTCACATAAAAGTTTCTGTAAAACCAAGAGTAGGAATAGTAGTAACAGGAAATGAGATTATAGAGCCTGGAGAGGAAATTAAAGAGGTATCAATGATTAGAAACTCTAATGCATACACTCTCTACGGACTTGTAAAAGAAGCTGGAGGAGAACCAGTTTATTTTGGAATTGTTGATGATGATAAAGAAAAAACTAAAAAGACACTTATTGAAGCATTTGAAATATGCGATTTGGTTGTCACTTCTGGTGGGATATCAATGGGAGACTACGATTTTATAAAGGCAATTCTTCCGGAAATTGGCGTTGAAACTCTCTTTTATAAGCTTAAGATAAAACCAGGGAAACCTGTTTTCTTCGGTAAAAGAGGAAAAAAGTTTATTTTTTCACTTCCAGGTTTTCCTGTTTCTACAGTAATAAACTTTTATAACTTTGTTTTTCCGTTTATTAGAAGAATGTTGGGAGCTCAAAGCATTTTTAGAAAAAAGGTAAAGGGCGTTCTTGCAGAAGAATTTAAAAGAAAAAAGTCTAACAGAATGGAATTTGCAAGATGTAAGTATGTTTATGATGTAGAGTCTGGAGAATATAAGGTCTTTCCTCTTAGAAAACAGGGTTCAGGAATTCTTTCAGCAATGACTGGAAATGTTGGGCTAATGGTTGTTCCAATAGGAACTGATTACATACCTACTGGAGAATTAGTAGATCTGATTCTTATTAAGGAACTATAGGTTTTTTAATAGAGGATAAAGGCTTGAGTAGAATAAATTATCTGCGAATTTCTGTTACAGATAGATGCAATTTTAGATGTAGATATTGCATGCCGGAAGGGACGAAGAAATTTATTCCCCATTCAGAAATACTTCGATATGAAGAAATAACAGAAATTGTTAGAGTTTTTACAGAATTTGGCATTGATTCAGTTAGACTTACAGGTGGTGAACCCCTTGTAAGAAAGGGAATTGAAAGTCTAATAGTCCAGATAAGGGAACTAGAAGAAATAAGGGATATATCTTTAACAACAAACGGCTTCTTTCTTTCAGAAAAGGTTAAGTCTTTGAAAGAACATGGATTAAATAGAGTTAATATTAGCATCGATACTTTGGAACCGGAAAAGTTTGGATTTATAACGGGAACTGGAGATACCAGAACCTTATCAAGGGTTCTTCATGGACTAGAAAAAGCAATAGAAGAAGGACTAAATCCAGTTAAAGTGAATACAGTTCTAATAAAGGGTTTTAACGATAAAGAAATCGAGTCATTTGTTAAATTATCGGAAAATTACGGAGTAGAAGTTAGATTCATAGAACTAATGCCGGTTGGAGGAAAGTTTTTTTCTAGGAAGAACTTTATTTCATCTACTTTAATAAAAAAGCAAATTGAAAAAAAGTTTGGAAAGCTTATTCCTGTTAAGACACGAGGAAATGGTCCTGCAAAATCTTTTATTGTGGAAGGAACAAATGCAAAATTAGGATTTGTTTCACCTATTAGTGAACACTTTTGTAATTCATGTAATAGAGTACGGTTAACCTCGGATGGAAAGTTGAGATTATGCCTTATGAGTGATAAAGATATAGATCTAAAGTCAATTATTAGAAATCCTAGTTATAGAAGACCTCACCTTAGGGAAGTAATCACTGAAGCACTTTTGAGAAAAATTAACATTGATGGAATTAGAGCTCTTGAAAATCGTGGATGTTTAAGAAAAATGTTTACAATTGGAGGATAGGTAGTAACTTTATTGGAGGAAATTTATGAAAACAATAGATATTACTACAAAGTTTGACACACTAAGAACTGCAAAAGCTGTTGGAAGAATAAAACTCTCTCCTGAAACAGTGAAAAAAATTCTAAACAAAGAAATTCCAAAAGGAGATGTCCTTTCTACTGCACAAATTGCAGGAATTATGGGGGCAAAGAAGACTGCAGAACTCATTCCTTTTTGTCATCCAATTCCCATTGATCACATAGAGCTAAAAACCAAAGTTGGTGAAGACTTTATTGAAGTTGAAGCAGAAGTTAAAGGAATTTGGAGAACTGGATACGAAGTTGAAGCAATGAACGCTGTTATGATGGCACTTTTAAACATATTTGATATGTGTAAAGGTTTCGATAAGAACATGGTTATAGAAGGAGTAAAGATTATTTTCAAAAGTGGTGGAAAGTCTGATTGGGGAGAAGACTTAAGTGGTTTAAAAGCAGCTGTTATCACTGTTAGTGATTCAGCCTATGCTGGAAAAAGAGAGGATAGGAGTGGTCTTCTTGCAAAAGAGATCTTAGAGCAGTTTAGAGCTGAAGTTGTTGGTTATACAATCGTTCCAGACGAAAAAGAAGCTATAAAAGAGGCTATCAAAAAGTTTAAACAAATGGAAGTAAACCTTATAGTTACAACTGGTGGAACTGGCTTTAGTAAGAGAGATGTAACTCCGGAAGCTACTTCTGAAGTCATAGAAAGGGAAATGGTAGGTTTTTCAGAAGCTATGCACATTCTTGGAGTCAGATTTACTCCAAAGGCTTTAATGTCAAGAGCAAAAGCAGGATTTTTAAGCGAAAACTCTATAGTTTTGAACTTACCAGGAAGCACAAAAGGTGTTAAGCAAAATCTTGAAATGCTTTTACCACTTGTAAAACATGCACTTAAAATGGCAAAGGGAGAAGGACACTGAAAGACGTTACAGTCTGTATTTTGGCAGGAGGTAAAAGTAGTAGGTTTGGAAAAGATAAGCTGTCCCAAAACCTTTATGGAAAACTTTTAATTGAACACGTTGTTGAAGCTACAAAAGGATTTTCTGAAATTCTAATTGTTGGGAAATTCCCTGATAAGTTTAGACATATAAAGAGTATTAAATTTGTGTTAGAACCTTTTACAGATTTTTCTCCAATTTATGGAATTATTACGGGATTAAGAGCTGCAAAAAACGAAAAAATTCTTTTCCTTCCGGGAGATACTCCTTTTTTAAAGGCTGAAGTTTTAAAAACTTTTTCAAGGGAGTTCCCACCTGCTGTCATTTCGGAAGGAGATAACCTTCACTCCTTGTTTTTCCTGATTTCAAAGTTTCAAATTTGTATTGTTGAAAAATTTTTAAAATCTAGAAAGCATAAAGTTTTTGATCTTCACTATTTAATGAAAAGTAAAAGAGTTGACGTTAGAAAGTTTTTGCATTTAGATTATCAAAAGAAAAGTCTTATAAACTTAAATACGAGGAAGGAGCTTTATGAGGTCATCAGTAGATAAACTTTTAGAAGAAATTAAAAAAAATTCAAATCCTGAAAATCTTGGAATGGTCCTTGTTCACAACGGGATAGTAAGAGAAATTTCAAGAACAGGAAAGAAAATAAAGGAGATGGAGCTCTCTTTTGATGAGGAAAAGCTAAAAAAGGTAGTATCTGAATTTGAAAAGAAAAAAGGAATTGAAGCAATTAAAGTTTGGATTAATAAAGGTAGATTAAAGATAGGCGATGACATTATGGTGGTTATTGTTGCAGGAAAGTTTAGAAAAGATGTTGTACCAGTTTTTGAAGAACTTTTATCAAAAATTAAAGAAGAAGTTGTAGTTGAAAAGGAAATTCAATCTTAGCTTTTAAAATTGAGGAGGGATAAATGGCTGTGAAAAAAATTAAAGATGGAATCTATTGGGTAGGAGCAATAGACTGGGATAGGGTTATCTTTGATGAACTTGTTACTCTTCCTGAGGGAACAAGTTACAACTCTTATATAGTCTTTGGAAGCGAGAAAACAGCATTAATTGATACAGTTGAGCCTTATAAAGGTGAAGAGCTCTTAAGAAACTTAAAAGAGCTCAAAGTCGAAAAAATTGATTACATTATTTCAAACCATGCAGAACAAGATCACTCTGGAATGATCCCCGAAATTCTTAAGCTTTATCCTGAAGCAAAGGTTGTAACAAATAGAAAGTGTAAAGACATGCTTATTGATTTTCTTAATCTTTCAGAAGATGTCTTTTTAGTAGTTGAAGATAAGGAAGTTCTTTCTCTTGGGAACAAAACTTTGCAGTTTTTTATGGCTCCTTGGGTTCATTGGCCTGAAACAATGTTTACTTATGCTGTTGAAGATAAAGTTCTCTTTACCTGTGATTTCTTAGGTTCTCACATTGCAACAAGTGAGCTTTTTGATACCTCTAATAGAAATAGAGCTAAAATTTATTTAGAAACCAAACGTTACTATTCAGAAATAATGATGCCTTTTAGAAATTTCATAAAAAAGCATCTTGCACTTATAGATGAATTAAAACCTGATATTCTTGCTCCAAGCCATGGAGTTGTAATAAAAGATACCGAGTCTGTATTGAATGCTTACAAGAAATGGATTTCAGATAAGGTTGATCCTCTCATTGTTATTCCTTTTGTTTCAATGCATGAAAGTACTCGCTGTATGGTCGAATTTTTAACCTCTGAGCTATGTGCAAGAGGTGTTACTGTAAGACCTTACAATCTCATAACTGCTGATGTTGGAAATATTGCGATGGACTTAGTTGATGCTGCAGGAATAGTCTTTGCATCGCCAACAGTTCTTGCAGGAGCACATCCGGCAGTAATTTCATTTGCATATCTTGTAAACGCTCTTAAACCTAAAACAAAACTTGCTACTATCATAGGTTCTTATGGTTGGGGAGGGCTTGTAACTGTTAAACACATTAAGGAAACACTAAAAAATCTAAAAGTTGAATGGATTGAACCTGTAATGGTTAAGGGATTTCCAAAGGATAGTGACTTTGAAAAATTGAGAGAACTAGCAGAGGAAATAGTAGAAAAAACAAAAGAGTACACGGAATAAATTAATAGATTATCTGTTTTCTTCTTTTCTTCTTCTCATCCTTTTTATCATTTCTTCTAGAGGAAGAGGGGTAGCTTTTATTCCTTTTGAAGGACAAAGATTAACACAGTGACCGCATCCACTGCAAAGCTCGGAATAAGCAGCAATAATATTTCCTTCCTCGTCAAGATCTCTTGTCTCACACATTTGGAGACACTGTTCACAATTTTGACATTTTTCTTTGTCTATAGTTTCTAAGAAAGCTGGAGTATAAAGGTATCCTCCGAGAGTCAGATATGCATAATTACCGTTTTCGTCTGAGAGAAGTTCATCTTCTTTAACTTCTACATTCTCCAAACTGGAGGAACATCCAGACTTTCACAAAAAAGCATTCTCAGGACAAATGATTTTGCATATTCCATCACCAATACAGAGCTCCCAATTGGAAAAAATAGCTACTAATTTTCCATCTACTTCCTCTAATTTAATACATCCTTGAGGACAGACTTCTACACACTTACCACAACCTGTACATTTTGAATAGTCAATTCCTCCAGGATATTGGGGAATAAAAAGAGAACCATCTTGACATAGAATCACTTGCCTTTTTACTTTATCAAGAATTTCCTGTTTTATATGTAACTTACAAATCTGATTCATATACTGTCTCCAAGACTATTTTCACATTATAAACATTATACAACTATAATCAGATAAACAACAATGATGTAGCTCAAATTGATTAATTAGAAATTTCTATTTTTAGTTCTTTTATTTTCTTTCTGAGAGTATTCCTGTGAATTCCAAGAATTTTAGCTGCTTTAACTTGATTGTAGTTACAGTATTTTAAAACTTCTGATATTAAAATCCTTTCAGCACTTTTTATAACAAGGTCATAAAGGTTATTCTTTTCCTTTTGCTCAACAGTAAAAATTTCTACCACAAAATTCCTTATTGCTTCTTCAAATGCAGGTTCTTTGCTGATAATAGCAGTAGGCTTTAAATCTTTTACATCGATGATATCAATAGGAGAAAGAAGCATAGCTCTCAAAATCATATTTTCAAGTTCTCTAACATTTCCTGGAAAGTCATAGTTTAAAAGCCACTCAACGGTACTTTCAGAAAGTTCTTTAACAGGAAGCTTAAATTCCTTAGAAAACTTCTTTATAAAGTAAACAGCAAGAGGAATTATGTCTTCTCTTCTTTCTCTTAGAGGAGGCAAGTTTATATTTACAACATTTAGACGGAAAAAGAGGTCTTCTCTAAAATTTCCCTTTTTTACTTCTTCTTCGAGATTCCTATTTGTTGCTGTAACAATTCTAACGTCAACTTTGATAGTTTTAGTTCCTCCTATTCTTCTTATTTCTTTTTCCTGAAGAACACGTAAGAGTTTCGACTGAAGAGAAAGTTCAAGTTCTCCTATTTCATCAAGAAAAATAGTCCCTCCATTTGCTTGTTCAAAAATACCTTTCTTACTTGATATTGCTCCTGTAAAGGCACCTTTTTCATAGCCAAAGAGCTCTGCCTCAAGAAGGTTAGGTGGAAGAGCTGCACAATTTACGGCTAAAAAAGGTCTATCTCTTCTTGAAGAATATTTGTGAATGGCTTTTGCAATAAGTTCTTTTCCTGTTCCGCTTTCTCCCGTTATGAGTATCGTTGCATTGCTTTTAGCAACTCTACCAATAAGTTTAAAGACTTCTTGCATTTTCCTGCTTGTTCCAATAATCTCATCTTCTACGCAAAAACTTTCTTCTTCTTCTTCTCGTTCCTGCAAACTTAACACTTTATCTAGGATGGACTTTATTTCTTCAAAAGAAAACGGTTTTGTAATGTATTCTATTGCTCCGTTTTCCATTGCTTTTATAGCATAATCCATAGTGCCATAAGCAGTTAAGATAACGATTGGAACATTCTTTACTTCCTTAAGTATCTCAAGTCCTGTTTTTTTTGGCATTCTTATGTCAACAAACGCAATGTCTATACTTTCTTTATTAAGAACTTCTATAGCTTTAATTCCATCTGAGGCCTCAATAACCTCATGACCTAAAGAAGAAAGGTATTTTTTTAAAACCACTCTTATACTCTTTTCATCATCAGCAATGAGAATCTTCGCCATCACTCCTCTTCATAGGAAGAAGTATAGTTATTTCTGTGCCAATTCCTTTTTGGCTCTTTACTTTTAAATCACCACCATGTCTTTTTATAATTTCAGATGTTATAAACGCACCTAATCCTGTACCGCTTTCTTTTGTAGAAAAGAAAGGTAGAAGAAAACTTTTTAGCTCATTTTCATCCATTCCAATTCCCGTATCTTTTATACGGATAAATATAAATCCTGAAGGTTGAATAGCATATCCTGTTTCTATCTTAATTAGTTTCTTTTCTGAGTCAGAAACAGCTTCAATAGCGTTTTTGAAAATGTTCATAATAGCTTGAGTGATTTTATCTCCATCTAAAAGAATTTCAGGAAGAGAAGGATCAAAATCGTAGACAACAGAAATTTCTTTTTCTGATAGCACAGGCTCAAAGAGTTTAACCACATTTTGAATAATTCTATGTATATTTACTTTACAAAAATTCAGTATGGAAAAGTCAAAGCTTTTAATAACATTGTCAAGAAGTCTTTCTATCCTTTCTGTCTCTTCAAGTAAAACTGTAATTAATTCTTCATCATATTCTTTTATCTGTGAAAAGAGTTTAGCGGCTCCTTTAATGCCACTTAAAGGATTTCTTATTTCGTGAGAAAGACCTTTTAGAAAAAATAGTATATCCTGATTAAAAGGATTTTCTTCTACAGCTTGGATAATAACCATAACGCCTTCAACTTTTGACGATACATAAAGAGGAGAAAACGTTAAATAATATTCTCCATCTCTAAAGCCAAAAATTTCCAGAAGGTCTGTATGAGCTTTTTTTATTTTTTCTTCTACTTCTTTTCTTTTTTGAAAGAATTCTGCAATTTTTTTACCTTTTAGATATTTAAAAGATTTATTAAAGAGAAGCTCAAACTTTTGATTTGTATAAGTTATTCTCCCTTCCCCATCAGTAATTGCAATGGGGAAGGGAAAAGAAAAAAGAAGGTCTTCTACTTTCACGTTATAGATAAACCTCCCTTACCGCCTTTTGGAAACTCTTTGATGTTTGATAGATCAAGACCGGTGCTTGGGAGCTCTATTCCTGCAGCTGCAGCCTTAAACTGCTGATGAAATTCCTTAAGTCTTGACTTATCCCCTACAGGAACGACTGCTGTTACTTGAGCTTTCATTATGAAAGCTTCTACAGGTTCGTTAGCAGTTGGATCAAGAGGCATTATAGTTGCCTGAGCTCCCTTTGTTGTCGGAACAAGAGCAAAAACTCCTGCATCTTTAATCTTTAGATACTCTTGTCCTATTTCTTCAAGAACTCCTATAATCCCTGAAGATGGTATTATGCTTTCTCCTCCTGCTGTTTGAATAAAAACAAGTTTTCCTTTAAGGTTCTCCATTCTTCCTCCCTACTTGCTCTGTTGTTGGGATACTAAATATAGTCCTATTGCAACAGCATTTGAAACATTTAAAGAGTTAACATGTCCCTTCATTGGAATAGTAACAGTATCGTCAAGTAGCTTGAGAGTTGTCTTAGATAGTCCTTTCCCTTCAGAGCCAGCCACAAGACCTAAAGGAAATGGAAAGGAGTAATTGCTTATACTTTTGCCTCCAGATTCAAGCCCAATGAGCCAACCACCTGCTTCCTTGAATTTCTTAAGAGCTAATCTAAAACTTGAAACAATCGAAAAAGGAATGTAAAAAACAGCTCCGGTAGAAGCTTTAACAACAGTATTTGTTATTGTAGCACTTCTATCCTTTGGAAGAACTATTCCAGCTACTCCAAATGCATCTGCTGATCTAAAAATTGCACCAAGATTGTGAGGGTCTTCGATTCTATCAAGAAAAAGAAGACAGCCATTAGTTTCAAGAGCTCTTTGAACGAGTTCTTCAAAATCTTTTGGTTCTACAGGAGAAATAACTGCAACTATTCCTTGGTGTTTTTCAGTTTTAGCAAGTTCAAAAAGCTTCTTTTTTCCAACCTTTACTATCTTAATTCCCCTTTTTCTTGCAAAAGGAAGAATTTTTTCTCTATCTCTAAAAGTTTTTTCAGCATAGATCTTTAAGACTGGATATCCAGCCCTTAAAGCTTCAGCTACAGGATTGACTCCATAAACAACCATTATCCACCAACCTTTAAATCATCTTTTGTTCCTTCTTCACCATCAGGACCAGGAGAAATAAGAGTAAAATGTTTGCCGTCAGAAACATAAATAAAACTATTTCCCCAAGCATCCTTAGGGATTTTTTCTAAATAAGGTCCTTTCCAGTTTTTAGGAATAGGTTCTTGCTGTGGTTTTTCTACAAGTGCTTTTAATCCTTGATCCGTGGTTGGATAGAAAGAGTTGTGAAGTTTATAAAGTTTTAAAGCCTGTTCGATATTTTTCATTTGAACTTCAGTTGTTGTAACTTTTGCTTCTTCTCCTCTTTTTAAAAATTTTGGTGCAACAAGAGCTGCAAGAAGTCCTAAAATAACAATAACAACCATTAGTTCTATAAGAGTAAATCCTTTCCTTCTTTTTCTCATCTAAAAGCCTCCTAATATTTTTTTACAAACCTATAAAAATTTTCAAGAAGCTTTAAACCTGCTTTTTGACTTTTTTCTGGATGAAACTGAGTGGCCAAAATATTTTCTTTTTCAATGGAAGAAGTAAAGAAAATTCCATAATCTGTTTCTGTTAACTTAACCTTTTCATCTTTTGGTTTTACATAAAAAGAATGAACAAAGTAGAAAAACTCTCCTTCCTTTATTCCTTCAAGTAAAGTAGATTCTTTCTTCTTATAAATTTGATTCCAGCCCATATGAGGAATTTTATACTCCTTTGAAAGTTCGAACCTAACAACTCCTCCTTTTATGAATCCAAAACCTTGAGTTTCTCCAAATTCGTAACTCTTTTCAAAAAGAAGTTGAAGTCCAAGACATATTCCCAAAAGAGGTTTTCCCTTTTCAACTTCGCGTATAATAGTTTCCCAAAGACCTTTATCTTTAAGGTTTCTCACAGCGTCCTTAAAAGCTCCAACTCCCGGAAGAACAAGTCCTTTCGCGTCTTTTAGTTTTTGTAGTTCATCAGTAACAACAACGTCTGCTCCAATATGCTCTAAAGCTTTGCTTACACTTCTAAGGTTTCCCATTCCGTAATCTATTACTGCTATCACTTTATCCCTCCTGGAATAGAACCAAGCAGATACTTTAAGTCATCATCTCCAAAGAGAACACCTGTACCAACGAAAAATCCTCTATATTTATGGTATAGAAGTTCATCTCCACCAAAGTATAGATACCAGTTTTTATTGAGATTGTACCTTAAGCCAATTCTAAGGTGCGGAGGAATTGTTTTTCCATCTAGTTCTTTTCTTCCTGCATCCCAAACGTCAGAAAAAATCATATACTTATCGTTATATATGTAGTCTAATCCGATACCTCCTGTACTTTCTTTAAGTCCTCCTCTTAAAACAAACTTGCTTCCAGGATGGAGCCATTTATCGTTAAAGACTTTTGCATACTGTAGAGTAAATTCTGTCTTATAGTTCTTTACTATTTCCTCTCTTCTTTCCGTTGTACCATCGTATGTTATGTAGTAATCTTTTTTGTCTACTTTTCCTTGTGAATCTCCAACAACTTCTAATAGATAGTAATGGTCTTCTGCAGGAAGTATTTTTAAAGATAAAATACCTCTTGTATCTCCAGTTCTTGTATTTACATCTCCTCTAAATCCTATAAAAGTTTTAGTAGTTTGAAACTTATCTGCCACCTTTCCAAGAGTTTCAGTAGTTTTAGATAGATTTTTATAAAGAGTTTCATCGTTAAAGAGTTTTCCAATTGTTCCTTTTCCTTCATTAACCTTTGTAAGAAGTTCTTTAAACTCTTTCGATGTGCTCTTTAGGTTTTTCGTTATCTCTTGAATGTTTTGAAGGTTTTCCTCATTTAAAAGTTTTTGAATTTGAGATGTTAACTTGTCTATTTTCTCTGCGATTTTTGGAGCTCTCTCTGAAACTTCTCTAAGGCTAACAATAGTTTCTCTAATATCCTGTCTATTTTCAACGGCTATTTCTGAAAGCTGAGTAGTAAGAGAGTTTACATTATCCATAATTTGCGGAAGTTCTTCTTTTAAAGTAGAAGAAAGGACAAGAGCATTTTCTAAAACTTCCTTGATTGTCTTTCTGTTTTCTTCCATCATACCGTTTAGGTTGTTTACAGCCTTATCAATGTGAGAAGTAAGCTGGGAAATCTTGTCCATTATAACGGCAAGTCGGTTTTCCCCATTAGGCGTTATTAAGGCATTGTTAAACTTTTCAATAGTCTCGTACAAAGCACTTATAAGCTCATCTATTGATGGGGAATCCTGTGTCTTCTCAATTACTGCTCCTGAAGGAAGTTCTGGATTTAGTGGTGAACCGGGATTAAGCTCTACATACTTTTCTCCCATAAGTCCCATTGTTTCTATTCGTGCAGATGCATCTTTGTAAAGCTTAACAGGCTTTAAAAAAATAATCTCGACAATGGCGCTGTTTTCTTTTACTTTTATGCCTATTACTTTTCCAACCGTAACTCCAGCGACTCTTACAGGAGCATCTTTCTCTAGTCCTGCTACGTTTTTAAACTTTATGTAGTAGTGTTTTTCTGAAATACCTCTTTTAAACTTTAAAGGTTCTAAAGTTGTAGCAATTACTCCTAATCCAAGAAAACTTAAAACTACAAAGGCTCCTACTTTTGCTTCAAGACTTAGTTTCTTAGCCATTTCCTTGCTCCATTGCTATGGTTATAGGTCCTTCCGGTTCCCCATTGATGAACTGTTTGACAACAGGGTTTTCGGAATGTTTTATCTCTTCAGGAGTTCCAATTTGAACTATCTTTCCGTTCCAGAGAATAGCGATTCTATCTGCAATTCTAAAAGCACTGTTAACATCATGAGTAACTACAATACATGTTTTTTTGAATTCCTTCTTCAACCTAAGAATCAATCTATCAAAAATTACAGTCATAACAGGATCAAGTCCGGAAGTCGGTTCATCGAAAAGAATGCACTTTGGGTTCATACAGAGAGCTCTTGCAAGGGCTACTCTTTTTTTCATACCTCCTGAAAGCTCAGATGGATAATGATCTTCTGTACCAGAAAGTCCTAAAAGGGAAAGATAGTATCTTGCCTTTTCTCTTGCTTCTTTTTCCTTAATTCCTTTCTTTTCAATTAGGTAAAAAGCTACGTTATGCCATACTGGAAGGGAATCAAAGAGAGCTCCATGTTGAAAGACATAAGTCAAAGTTTCACGAAATCTAACCAATTCCTCTTCATCAAGATTCAAAATGTCCATTCCATATACAACAACTTTTCCGCTATCTGGTTTCATGAGACCTGCAATTTGCTTTAGCAGAACACTTTTTCCTGTTCCTGATGGTCCCATAATTACAAAAATTTCTCCATCGTAAACGCTAAATGTAATTCCGTCATGGACAACGTTTTCTCCAAAGGATTTCTTTAAGTTTTCAACGATAATTACTTCTTTCATAGGTCAAAAAACCTCAAAATAAAAGTTATTAAATAGTCAAATATGAGGATTGATATAGAAGAAACTACAACTGCTTTAGTTGTGGATTCTCCTACTCCTTTTGCTCCACCTTTTGTAAAGTATCCGTATAAACAGCTTATAGTTGCAATGAGAAATCCAAAAATGGCAGCTTTAATAAGTCCATGATAGACGTCATTCATTTCTGCTAAATTTTGGGTATACCTGATATAAAGCGTTTTATTGATGTTGAAAACAACCACACTAACGATATAACCACCAATATAACCTACAATGTCAGAAATAATTGTTAAAAGAGTAACAGCAATAACCGATGTATAAACCCTTGGAGTAATTAAGTATTTTATTGGGTTAACTGCCATCATCCTAAGTGCGTCTATTTGCTCGGTAACTTTCATCGTTCCTATTTCTGCAGCCATAGCAGAACCAGATCTTGCTGTGATAAGAAGAGCAGTTAGAACAGGTCCAAGTTCTCTTGCCATAGATATTGCTACAACTCCTCCAATCATATACTCAGCATTAAACCTGTGGAAAGCTTCGTACGTTTCAAGAGCAATAACACCTCCAGTAAAAAGAGATGTAATTGCTATTACAGGAAGAGAGCCTGTTCCAATGGAAGCAAGTTGATATAAATAATGTTTGAATCTTATTGGTTTTCTAAATGCAAGAACTATTGCCTTTACTGAAATAATTAGCCAACTACCCCAAAACTCAAGGAAATTTATGGTTACTCTGCCGATAGCTTCTAAAAGCTTAAACAATTTCAAACTCCGCTATATTGTTAATATCAGATTAATCAAATTTACCTAAATTATATCAGCATCCTCTTCCTTCTCCTTGTTAAAATTGTAAACTTTGATTCACAAACTTATCATAAATTCTCTAAGGAGAGAGAAATGGCTGAAGAAAGAATAGTTGAACAGAGAAAAGAGAAAATTGAAAGACTAAAAGAGCTTGGCTATGAACCTTACGCTTACAAGTACGAGGTAACAACTACTGCAAAAGAGCTCCTTGATAAATTTGGAAGACATAAAGAAGGAGAAGACAAAGAAAAAGAACAATTACCGGAGGAAGAATTTTCTCTTGCCGGAAGAATAGTCTCTATGAGAGTCATGGGTAAAGCTGCTTTTTTCCACATTCAGGACGGAACTGAAAAAATTCAGTGTTACGTTAGAAGAGATTTAGTAGGAGAAGAGTTTTACAACAAAATCTTCAAAAAATTAATTGATATAGGTGACATAGTTGGAGTTAAGGGAAAGCTTTTCAGAACACGAACTGGAGAGTTAACTCTTGAAACTTTCCAGATAACACTTTTAACAAAATCTCTTAGACCTTTGCCTGAAAAATGGCACGGTCTTACAGACGTCGAAAAGAGATATAGACAAAGATATCTTGATCTGATAGTTAATCCTCAGGTAAGAGAAATCTTTAGAACAAGAACAAAGATAATAAAGAAATTGAGAGAGTTTTTAGACAGTAAAGGATTTATGGAGGTTGAAACTCCTATCTTGCAGCCGATAGCATCAGGTGCAGCTGCAAAGCCTTTCATCACTCATTACAATGCTCTTGACATAGATGTTTATCTTAGGATTGCTCCTGAACTTTATCTAAAAAGACTTTTAGTTGGTGGTTTTGAAAGAGTTTACGAGCTTGGAAAGAACTTCAGAAATGAAGGAATTAGTACAAGACACAACCCAGAGTTTACAATGGTAGAGTTCTATATGGCCTATGCAGATTACAACGATTTGATGGAACTAACTGAAGAGCTCTTTGAGTACTTGCTTGACGAAATTTTCGGTAAAGGAGCAAGAGAAATAGAGTATCAAGGAACTAAACTCTCTTTCAAAAGACCGTTTAGGAGAATTTCCTATCTTGAAGAGCTCTCAAAGAAAACAAGTCTGACAGAAGACGAGCTCCTACACGATGAAGAAAAAGTGCTTGAAAAAGCAAAGGAAGTAGGAGTTGAGAATGCAGAAAAACTTTCCCACTTTAAAAGAGTTCAAGAGCTCTTTGAAGCCTTAATAGAACCAGAGCTTATTCAACCGACCTTTGTTATAGATTTTCCTAAAGCAATATCTCCGCTTGCAAAAGAAAAAAGAGGAAACCCTGAGCTTGTTGAAAGATTTGAGCTTTTTATCTTTGGTAGAGAAATTGCTAACGCTTACACAGAGCTTAATAACCCAGAGGAACAGGAAGCAAGATTTAGACAACAGCTTGAAGAAAAGGCAAAAGGTGACGACGAAGCAATGGAATACGATGCAGACTTTATAACAGCTCTTGAGTACGGAATGCCTCCAACGGCTGGAGAAGGAATAGGAATTGATAGACTCGTAATGCTCTTTACAGATAAAGATTCAATTAGAGAAGTTTTGCTTTTCCCTCAGCTAAGACCGGAAAAGAAGCACCACGTAGAAGAAACTAAAGACTCAAACTAAGTATTAAGGGGGACTTTCCCCCTATAATTTTTGGAGAAAAACACGTTATGAACCAACTTGTTAGATGGTTATCTCTTAGAGGACTAAAACTAAAGAAAGGTTATCTTTCCTTTGCCCTCTTTATTGCTATATTAGGTGTTGTTGTTGGTGTAGCAGCTTTGATAATAGTAAACTCCGTAATGACGGGATTTCAGGACGCTATAAAAGAAAAACTCCTTTCAAGTAACGCAGATATCATTGTAATGAAAAAAAGCGGGGCTTTTTATGAGTACGACTATGCCGAAAGAAAGATAAAAGAACTTTCTCATGTAAAAGGAACAGAACCTTTTATACATATTCCTGTCATGGCATCATCAACTGACATTTCTTACGCTTCAGGAGCTTCTTTAAGAGGTTGTGATCCCAAAAAAGAACCTACAGTTACAGATATACCTCGCAAACTAATTTTAGGAGATTGGCAACTATTTGAAAATACAAAAGACGGAGTAGTAGTTGGTAGGATATTAGCAGACAACTTAGGAATTACAATTGGAGATAGGATAACTCTCCTTTCTCCAATGGGAAGAAAAACTCCCTTTGGAATTATTCCAAGAACCGCTTCCTTTAAAGTTGTAGGAATATTTGAAGTTGGGATGTATCAATTTGATTCAGGACTTATTTTAGCTCATATAGACGAAGTTAGAAAAAAGTTTGGCCTTGGAAATATCGTAACAGGAATAATGGTAAAGCTTGATGATCCCGAAAATGCAAAGATAGTCGAGAGAAAAATAGAAGAGACCTTAGGTAATGAATTTATAGCTCAGGACTGGATAAGCCTTAATAAGAGTCTTTTTTCAGCTTTAAAGTTGGAAAAACTTGCCATGTTTTTAATTTTGACACTTATAGTCATAGTTGCTTCTTTTAATATATCAAGCTTACTGATGATGAACGTAAATGCAAGAGCAAGAGATATAGCCATACTTAAAACCGTAGGAGCTCTTGATAGTTTCATTTTAAAGGTTTTTATTCTGCAAGGGTTTATAATTGGTGTAATTGGAACAATTGTCGGTGAGGTAATAGGAATTGGAGTATCTATTTTAGGAGAAAAGTATAAGCTTATTCCTCTTCCTCCTGATGTCTATTACATTGACCATCTTCCATTTAAACTCCATATTTCAGACTGTATAGTTGCTGCAGTATCAGCTATACTGATAAGTGTTCTTGCTACTATCTACCCTGCAAGAAAAGCTGCAAAAACAGAACCTGTTAAAGTCTTGAGAATGGGAGAAAACTAAAATTGGAAAAACAAAAGAAAGTTAAAGGTATTCTAAGAAAGGCAAGGATGAAAGATGCAGAAAGAATACAGTTTCTTATAAACGAGTATGCTAAGCAAGGGCTTATGCTTCCTCGTTCTATTAACAGTATTTACGAACACATCAGAGATTTTTGGGTTTATGAAGAAAGTGGAAAAATTCTTGGAGTATGTGCTCTAACTATTTTCTGGAATGACCTTGCAGAAGTTCGCTCTCTTGCAGTTGATCCGAAGCACTTAAAAAGAGGTATAGGCACAGCTCTTGTAAAAAAAACCTTGGAAGAAGCCAAAGAATTCGGAATAGGGAGAGTTTTTACACTGACTTATCAAGTAAGGTTTTTTGAGAAGTTAGGATTTAAGGTAATAGATAAAAACTCCCTTCCCCATAAGATTTGGAGAGATTGTATAAACTGTGTTAAGTTTCCAAACTGTGATGAAACAGCAATGGAAATAGAAATTCTCAAAGGAGAGAGGGAACAATGACACCAGAGGAACAGCTTAGGATTATAAAAAGAGGAACTGCAGAAATAATTGGTGAAAATGAACTTCTTAAAAAGCTTAAAGAGAAGAAAGTTCTTTACGTAAAAGCTGGATTTGATCCAACAGCGCCGGACTTACATCTTGGACATACAGTTCTTCTTTGGAAATTAAGGGATTTTCAGGAGCTTGGACACAAAGTCTATTTTCTTATTGGTGACTTCACTGCAATGATTGGAGATCCAACAGGAAAGTCTGAAACAAGACCTCCTCTTACAAAAGAAGAAGTTTTAAAGAATGCTGAAACCTATGCTCAACAGGTCTTTAAAATACTTGATCCGGAAAAAACAGTAGTTGTTTTCAACAGTGAATGGCTTGATAAAATGACAGCTACAGACCTTATAAAACTCTCATCTAAATATACTGTAGCAAGAATGCTAGAAAGGGACGATTTTTCTAAGAGATTTAAGGAAGGAAGGTCTATCCATATTCATGAATTTATATATCCTCTTTTACAAGGTTACGATTCAGTAGCACTAAAAGCAGATGTTGAGTTGGGAGGAACCGATCAAAAGTTCAACTTACTTATTGGAAGACATCTTCAAAGAGAATTTGGGCAGGAAGAACAAACTTGCATAATGATGCCAATCTTAGAAGGACTCGATGGCGTGCAGAAGATGAGCAAATCTCTTGGAAATTACATAGGAATCTTGGAGCCTCCTGAAGAACAATTTGGAAAAGTTATGAGAATTTCAGATGAACTAATGTGGCGCTACTATAGACTTGTTACAAGAGTTTCAGAAGAAGAAATAGAAGAAATGGAAAAGGCAGTTAGAGAAGGAAAACTTCACCCAATGGAAGCAAAGAAAAGATTGGCAGAAACAATAGTTAGAACTTTTCACGGTGAAGATGCCGCAAGAAAGGCAAGAGAGCATTTTGAAAGAGTTTTTTCTAAAAGAGAGCTCCCAGAAGAAATACCAGAGCCGGAAATTTCCATACCGGAGAATCCAGTATGGCTTCCAAGACTTCTTAAGGAAGCAGGTCTTGTAAAATCAACATCTGAAGGAAGAAGACAAATTAAAGGTGGTGGTGTAAGAATAGACGGTGAAAAAATAACAGACGAAAACTTAAAAATAGACGTCTTAAAGAAGGAATTTATCCTTCAAGTAGGAAAGAGAAGATTTGCAAGAATAAAGCCTGAAAAAGTAACAATTACATCTGAAAACTAAAATTTAGCTGTATGCGCGGGGATTACCCCGTGCATAGTTAACTTTAAGAGGGAAGGTTGAGAAACATTCTTATCTTTCAAACGGCATTCTTAGGAGATTTGATTCTTACTTCTTCTTTAATAAAGTCTATAAAGAAGAGTTTTCCAGAAGCTAATGTCTCTATAGTTGTTAGAAAAGGTTTTGAAAGTGTATTTCAAGGGTTTTCCTATGTGTCAGAGATTATCTCTTACAATAAGAAAGGTTTTTTAAAATTTTCAAGACTTTTAAAAGAAAAGAATTTTGATCTTGTAATTTCTCCTCATCGTTCTCATAGAACTTCACTACTTCTTTTCTTGTCCAGGATAAAAAGAAGAATAGGTTTTAATACTTCAGGGTTTAGTTTTCTTTACACTGATAGAGTTAAATATAGACAGGGTAAGGAAGTTCATGAAATTGATAGGAATCTCGATCTGTTATTGCCTTTAAAAGATGAGTTTTCTGTTGTTGTAGATAAAAAGCCAGAACTCCCAATATCTAATTCTGAATCAAAAGTAACTCTTGAAAAATTTAACTTGAAAAAAGACTACATAGTTCTTGCCCCAGGCTCAGTATGGAAAACAAAAATGTGGCTTTCAGAGTATTATGGAGAAGTTGCTAAGTACTTCCTAAAAAAAGGAAAAAATGTTGTTTTAGTAGGCTCAAAAAGTGATTTGGAACCTTGTACAAAAGTTCATGAAATAGCAGAAAAGAGAACTATTAATCTATGTGGAAAAACGACACTGAGAGAATTCTTTTCAGTTATAAAAGAAGCACAGCTACTTATTTCTAACGATTCTTCGCCTGTTCACGTTGCAAGTTGTTTTAATATTCCTGTTGTTGCAGTTTTTGGAGCAACAGTAAAAGATTTTGGTTTTTATCCTTATAATAAAGATAAAGGAGTAGTTGCAGAAATTGACTTATACTGCCGTCCATGTGGAATTCATGGTGGGAGAAGGTGTCCAGAAGGTCACTTTAGGTGCATGAAAAATCTAAAACCGGAAATTGTTATAGAAAAAGCTGAAAATTTACTTAAAAAGTAATATTTTCATTTTCCCAATTTTTGAAAATTGATGATATATTTCTCTAATCCAAATTCATTTGCAGGAGGCAGTTAAATGAACATACGTGTTACTCCTCTGGACACTCAGCCAGTCAATGGTGCTGAGATTGAGATTGTAGAAAGAAAGGGGCTTGGCCACCCAGACACAATATGTGATGCTCTTGCAGAAAAGCTTTCCGCAGAGCTCTGTAAGTTCTACTACGAAAAGTTTGGTTTTGTTCTCCATCACAACGTTGATAAAAATCTTTTAGTTGGTGGAAGTGCAATTCCTAAGTTCATGGGAGGAGAAGTAACAGAACCTATAGAGATTTTTCTGTCCGGTAGAGCTATTAAAGAATATAAGGGAGTGAAAATCCCTGTAGAAGAATTGGCAGTAGAAAGTGCAAAGAAATGGTTGAGAGAAAATATCCATGCTATAGATCCTGAAAAAGATGTAAGAATATACACTTACATTAGACCTGGTTCTGTAGATCTTGTAGACATTTATATGAGACAGTTAAAGGAAGGCGTTCCTCTTTCTAATGACACTTCTTTTGGTGTTGGTTATGCACCTTTTGATGAAGTAGAAAATGTTGTTTATCACATTGAAAAAAAGCTTAATAGTAAAGAATTGAAGAAAATACACCCTGAGCTCGGGGAAGATATTAAGGTAATGGGAGTTAGAATTGGCGAAACAATAAAGGTAACGATTGCCTGTGCGTTTGTTGATAGATATATCAAAGATATTAATGACTACGTTGAAAAAAGAGAAAACGTTAGGAAAATTGCCTATGATGTAGCTACTAAGTTTACAAATAGAGAAGTTCAAATATACGTTAATACAGGCGACGACATAGAAAACCAAAACGTTTATATAACTGTTACAGGAACTTCTGCAGAAGCTGGTGATGATGGAGAAGTAGGAAGAGGTAACAGAGTAAATGGTCTTATTACTCCATATAGACCTATGAGTCTTGAGGCTGCAGCCGGTAAGAATCCAATAACTCATGTTGGAAAACTTTATAACATTACGGCAAACGAGATAGCCAAAGCTGTTATTGAAAATATTCCTGAAATAGAAGAAGCTTACTGCTATATGGTTAGTCAGATTGGTAAACCTGTTAATGAACCGCTTGCTGTTGATGTAAAGATAAGAACTTCTGAAAAACCTGAAAGTTTCCAATCAAGAATAGATACTATCGTTAAGGACTGCCTCTCTGAGATGAAAAATACTTGGAAAAAACTTGTTGAAGAGGAAATAACAGTTTATTAATTAGATTTGTATTTCTATCTTCTAACCCTCCCTATTTAGGGAGGGTTTTATATTTTTTGTAAATTTGCAAATCGAGCATATATTTAGTTTTGGACAGTAGAATACGGGGGTGACTGGTTTCGACGGGGATGCAAAGGTTCAGGTAGTGGCACGCCGAGGAGCCAACCTCGTAAAAAAGGCACCCAAGATAGTTGCCAACGAAGAACTTGCTCTCGCTGCCTAATTAACGCAGCGACGTCCCCCGGAGCTTAGCCCATCGGTTCCGGGTAGGGCGCCAGAGAGATGGGCTGGGTTACCACCTTCGCCTTCGAGGTGGTAGCCGAGAAAAGAGAAGGCTGGCTCCAGGGCGCCTGCCTGTGGGCTAACCCTGGAGTGAGAAAGCAAAACACAGGCTAAGCGTGTAGAAGCTACCTGAACCGCATCTCCGGACGCGGGTTCGAATCCCGCCACCTCCACCAACAAATAAAGAGAAAAAAGTGATTAGTGAAGTGTGAACTTGGTTAGCATTCTTTCAAAATCACTAATACCAACTGCTACTTTTCTATCTGGAAAAACAAAAACAGGAGTTCCTGTTATTCCATATCTTCTCAAGATATCTGAAACTGTCCAAACCTTTAGTTTTCCTGTATCACATACATCTAGATTTTCTTCTAAACTAAAGAGATCATTAATATTTTTTTTCTTACAAACCGCGTTAGAAGCAGCGGCTATTTCCTTTTTGCTAAAACCGACCATTACAAAGCTTAAACGGAATTTTTTTGCCAATTTAGTTAATTTTTGCTTATTTTCTTGGCAAGCTTTACATAAAGGATTAGTAAGGACAATTATCTCTTTACCACTTCCAATAGAAAAAAGAACGTTCCTTTTTAAAATGCCATAGTCTTTAAAAGAAAGGACAAAAGAAGGAATCTTTAACAAAATTCCTTCTATTAGAAACCTTTTATCATGGGATAAAAAGAAGGTTTCTCCTTCATGTGTAGAAATTTTGCAAGCGGAAAAGCTTTTCAGATTTTTAATTTCTTTAATAGTTAAAGGTGTCTTTAGTGTTCTATTAAGTATAGCCTGTGCTTCTGAAAAACTGGGACATTCCTGTGCTACTGAGTTATAAAACGAGAAAATCATTATCATTATGGCTATAATACTTTTCATCTTTTTCCTCCTTGCGGTTGGAGACCCCTTCCGTCAGGGAGAGGAAGAGACCGCACTTGAAAGTTTGCAGGTATTGAAGTAATATATGAATATGAAACTGCAACGCACTCTTAAACTTGTTCTTAAACCTACTGAAGAACAGAAACAAACACTCCTTGAAACCATTGAGCAGTATAAGTTTGCCTACAACTATACTTGTAAAGTTGGTTGGAGTGCAAAAACTTGGAACGGGATTGAGCTCCACAAACTTACCTATTACACGGTAAGAGAAAAAACCTCTCTCCCTTCTCAACTCGTTATTTCTGCAAGGGTTGTAGCTACTGAAAGCCTCAAATCTGCAATCAAGAGAAAGAAGAAAGGACTCAAAAGCAAATGTCCTCAGAGCAACAATCCTGCTATCCGTTATGATAGGCGTTCCTATACTGTTTGGCTGGAAAGAGAAGAAGTCTCCCTCGCTACCGTTAAAGGAAGACAGAAGTTTAAGGTAAAAGTTCCTGATTACTTCAAGCAATACCTTGACTGGAGAGTTACTTCTGCGAATCTCAAGTATGACAAGAGACTTAAAAAGTTCTTTCTCAACATTACCTGTGAAAAGGAATTCCCCGATGTAGAACCTGTTAACTACTTTGTCGGAGTTGACCTTGGTCTCCGTAACCTTGCGGTAGTTTCTACTCCTGACGGAAAAATTAACAAGTTCTTTGATGGGGGACACATAAGGGCAGTTTCCGAAAGATATTTTGCACTTCGCAAGAGATTGCAGTCCAAAGGCACTCCTTCTGCAAAGAGGCACCTCAAGACACTTTCCCAGAAGGAGAAACGGTTTCGGACTGCTATTAACCATAGGATAGCAAAGGAGATAGTTAGCCTTGTTCCTGCTGGTGGAGTAATTGTCCTTGAGAAGCTCAAAGGAATCAGGAAAAGGATTAAGGTTAACAAGCAAAATAGACGCTGGATACACAGCTGGAACTTTGCACAGCTCCAGCAGTTTATAGAGTATAAAGCTCAAGCTAAGGGAATAAGAGTGGTCTATGTAGATGCACGCTACACCTCTCAAAAGTGTAGCAGATGCGGACACATTTCTCGTTCTAACCGAATTGACCAGTCTCACTTTGTCTGCAAACATTGTAGTTACTCCCTTAACGCTGACCTTAACGCCAGCAGGAACATAGTTAAAAACTATCTGGCTTCTCTCCAAAGAGGAGAAGTCGGGACTGGGAGTGGTATATCCCTCCCAGTGGGGCGCTGTCAACCGTCCCAATGTAGCGGTGCTACCTGGTAGCATCAGCTACAAGCTCCTTCCGTCAGGGAGGAGTAGTTGACTCTATCTCCATTGTGACTAACTATAGATAAATTCTTTTCAAGAATATTTTAACCTATACTTTTCCTGTGGCTATTTTGGCTTTAAAGTTTATAATTAAACTGGTTTTGATAAAACAGAAATTTTTAAAAGAGGAGGCAAGAAATGAAAATAACATACACTCATGAACTTCCTGCCAACAAAAAAGGAGATGCTCTTGTAATTGGAGTTTATGAAGGATTAAAAAATCTTACAAAAGAAGAAGTAGCCCAGCTTAAAAGCTTAAGTTTTTCAGGTAAGTTAGGAGAAGTTGTAACTGTTCCCGGTACAGAAAACTTTAAAACTTTAATCTATGTAGGGCTTGGTAAAAAGACTGAGCTTAAGACTGACGTTGTAAGACTTGCAGCAGCAAAAGGAATAAAGAGTGCAAAGAGAATAAAAGCTAAAAAAGTAGTCTTTGAACTTTTTGGTGTGGACAAACTAAAAGAGAAAGCTGCAAAAGCTCTTGCAGAAGGAATTGTACTTGGCAATTATTCTTTCAATAAGTACAAAAGTAAAGAAGAAGAAAAGTTTGAGTTAGAAAAAGTAACTGTTGCTGGTGAAAAAGAGTATAAAAAAGATTTTGAATCTGGTTATGTCTTGGCTGAAGCTGCAAACTTTACAAGAGATATAGTAAATGAACCAGGAAATGTAGTAACTCCTGAAAAGCTTGCAGAAATCGCAAAGGAGCTTTCCGAAAAGTACGGTTTCAAGTGCAAAGTTTTTAAGGAAAAGGAACTAGAAAAGAACAAAATGTTTGGAATTCTTACAGTAGGAAAGGGAAGTAAAAATCCTCCTAGATTTATTCATATAACTTACAAACCTAAAAATCCTAAAAAGAAAATTGCAATCGTTGGGAAAGGTGTAACCTTTGATAGTGGTGGACTTAACATAAAACCAGAACAGTTTATGAAAACGATGAAATCAGATAAAGCTGGTGCTTGTGCAGTTCTTGGAATAATGAAAGCAGTTGGAGAACTAAAACCAGATGTGGAAATTCATGCTCTTATTCCGACCGTTGAAAATATGCCAGGTGGAAAGGCTTATAGACCTGACGATATTATTGTTTATAAGAATGGAAAAAGCGTTGAAATCCACTCTACAGATGCTGAAGGAAGGCTTATACTGGCAGATGCTCTTATTTACGGTTCTGAACTTGAACCAGATGTAATGATTGATATGGCAACATTAACTGGGGCCTGTGTAGTTGCTCTTGGATACTATACTTCAGGACTTTTTACAAATGATGATAAACTGGCAAATACTTTCCTTAAACTATCAGCTGAAACCGGCGAGAAAATGTGGAGAATGCCATTAGATGAAGATCTAAAAGAAGATATTAAAGGAGCATATTCTGACCTTCAAAACGTTGGAAAGACAAGATACGGTGGAGCAATAACAGCTGCTCTCTTTTTACAGAACTTTGTTGATTTTGAAAAAGTAAAATCTTGGGCTCACATTGATATTGCAGGTCCTGCATTTCTTGATAAGGAATGGAAATATTATTCTCCAGGAGCTACAGGACAGCCTGTAAGAACTGTCGTTGAATATATAGTTTTGGAAAATTAGTTGTTAAGTTTGAATATGAACTGAGGGTGTTTGAAAATTGCCAAAATTAAGAAAAAAGCCTATCCTCTCCGGTATGAAAGCGAAAAGACTAAATTTCCACAAAGTACTCAACCTATCAAAAACATACATGAACCGGAGAGGACAGGCTGTACTGGTATATTTATATCCTTTTAAAACCAAAAGAGGAAGACCCAAGAAATACCCTGACGAGATAATTCTTACCCTTCTTTTCCTCCAAGTAGCCTGGAACCTATCATTCAGAGACCTTGAATATTTGGCAGTTCAGATATTTGGAAGAGAGAATATTCCTGATTTTTCAACCTATTATTACCGACTCAAGCAACTACCTTCCATTCTCCTTGTAGATTTTCTGAACTTTGTCTCTCGAAGACTCTTAGGGAAGTATCATAAAGAACTAAGATTTCTGATAATAGATGGAACTGGCTTCAAATACAATGAGATTTATCCATTGAAAATTCTAAGAGGCAAAGAGATAAAGGAGGTAAAAAGCCACGTTAAAGTTGTTGTATTAAGCGTTCATCTAAAAGATGGAAAAAGGTTCATTCTTACTGCATTACCTGGAGAGAGTTACGCTTCGGAAGTGAAACTTGGAGAGAAAATAGTTAGGTGGTTAAACGAAAGGGGATTTATATGGAGAGCTTTGAAAGGAAAGCCATTTTTAGGAGACAAAGCTTATGACAGCATTAAGTTTATTGAGCTTGTTCTGTTAGTAGGCTTAAAGCCTTACATAAAGGTGAGAGAAACATTAAGGAAGGGAATTAAATCTGAGATTAGGCTTAAATGCAAAGAGCTTTTAGAATCTGATGAAATTTACAGGTTTAGAGGACTGATAGAGAGTATTTTTGGAGAAGTTAAGCAGGATGTTGGAAGTTACGAGAGAACAAAGAGCTTTCATATAGCTCAACTGTTTGTTTTAGCTAAGTTTATCCTCTTTAACATGGGAGTTTTGTTCTTTGTCTGGATGATTTTTCAAACACTCTCGAATATGAACTGTTGAAGTTCAGATAGAAGGTGGACACCCTACAATAACCTTTGAATACCACAAGGAGGTGTCCACCGATGAAACAATTGAAAAGATTCAAAGGAACATCCCTCCATATATCAAGCACAAATACAGCATTCAAAGAAACCCTGAAAGAAGGAAGAAGAGTAAAAAAGAAACTTGACCTAACAAAAGACAGAAACGTTAAAAGGAGACTCAAATGGATAGAGTACTACCACAAAACAGGCAACGCCAGAAAAACATGCAGATACTTTGGCATCAGTCCAACAACCTTCTACAAGTGGAAAAAAAGATACGACAAGTACGGGATAGAAGGACTCCAAGACAGAAGCAAAAGACCTCATAAAGTAAGACAACCACAAATAGAACCTGAAATAGAACACATCATCGTCACAATAAGGGAAAAATTCCCTAACCTGGAGCAAAGAAAAGATAGCAGCCTTCATGGAAAGATACCTAAATGTAAAAATATCATCCTCTACAGTTTACAGAACTCTCAAAAGACACGGACTAATAGAAAGAACCTGGAAACTAAAAAGTACCTACAAGAGGAAGAAACAGAAAGGGAAAAAGAACCGCACCAGAAAAGGACTAAGAGCAGACAAACCAGGAACAATCCTCATGGACGTTAAATACCTCTACTGGTGCGGTAAAACCTTTTACCAGTTCACGGCAATAGACAAGTTCACCCGAATAGCATTTGCCAAGGTTTATTCTACAAAAAGCAGCAGGAGCGGAAGAAGGTTTTTTGAAGAACTTGAAAAATTTCTTCCCTTCAAGATAGAGAAAGTTCAAACGGATAACGGGAGCGAATTTTTAGGGGAGTTAGACGAATATCTTAAAAGAAAAGGGATAGAACACTACTTTAGTTATCCGAAATCTCCCAAGACTAATGCGCATGTAGAAAGGTTTATTCAAACGACAGAAAGTGAACTATGGATGATAGAAGGAACAGAACCGACTGTTGATGAGATGAATAAAAAACTTTTTGAGTATTTAAAGATTTACAACTTTCTTAGACCCCATCACTCTTTAAATTACAAGACTCCCGCTGAGAAGTTTGAGGACTATATTAGAAGTCATCAAGGTGTCCACCATGTATTGAACTCGAACATGAACTTGCTATTAGAGTCTAAAAGGACTATAATTTGCCAGCGTAAAACCAAAATAAAAGGAGGCGATGCTTAATGGCAACAGTTTACGTCCGCGATGGAGAGCCATTTGAAAAAGCACTAAAGAGATTTAAGAAACTCTGCGAAAAAGAAGGTATACTTACGGAAATCAAGAGAAGAGAGTACTACGAGAAGCCAAGCGAAAAGAGGAAGAGAAAAGCAATGGCTGCAAGAAAGAGACTTATCAAGGCTCTCAAGAAACGCGGTCTTCTTCCACCAAAAGGCAAGAAGAAAAAGTAATAGAGGTTAATAGAGGTAATTAATGGGACTGAAAGCGCAGCTCCTTCAGGATATGAAAGAGGCTATGAGAGCCAAGGATAAAGTAAGGCTCTCTACGATCAGAATGATTAACTCTCTAATTAAGAACGCTGAAATTGAGAAAAGAGGAGAGCTCACAGACGACGAGATCATCCAGCTCCTCATGAAGTACGCAAAGCAGAGAAAAGAAGCCATTGAGATGTACGAAAAGGGCGGAAGGCAGGATCTGGTAGAGAAAGAGAAGGCTGAATTGGCTGTAGTTGAGTCTTATCTTCCAAAGCAGATGAGCGAAGAGGAAATAAGAGAGCTCGTCAAGGAAGCCATCGAAGCTACAGGAGCTTCTTCACCGAAGGATATCGGAAAAGTGATGCAACACGTTATGCCCAAAGTCAAAGGTAGAGCTGACGGTTCTGTTGTTAATAAAATCGTTAGAGAGATGCTTGCAAACGGCTGATGATTTTGTATAATAGATATTGGATGGACAATAATCGTGGTACTTCCACTCCTTTGGGTAATTGGAGGGGGTATTTATACTAATGTTCAAAGGAGTGGGGTACCACTTAGAATTCAACAAAATTCTTAAAGCTACCTCTGAACTCGCAAAAAGCGAGCCAGGTAAATCTGCAACGTTGTCGCTTGTTCCACTTACAAAAAGAGAAGAGGTCGAACGAAATCTCCGGATAACAGATACTCTTGTTAAACTTTTATCGGAAAAACAACTTCCTTTAGAGTCTTTTCCTGATATCTCAAAAACGATAAATAAACTTTCTGTTGAAGGTGCTATTTTAAGCGTCGAAGAGCTTGTATCGATTTTAAAAGTTATAAGACAATCCTCCATCCTGAAGAACTTCTTCTCCAGTCTGGATGAACGGTTTTCACGGATCAAATACTTTGGGGAAAGGCTTTCCAGATTTGAAGGGTTGAGAGAAGTCCTTGAAAGGTCGATAGACGATACAGGAGAAATCCTTGATACCGCTTCACCAAGGCTCAAAAGCATAAGGAAAAACATCAGAGTAACCACCTTACGGATAAGAGAAAAGCTGGAATCTCTGGTAAACCGCTACGAAGACCTCTGTCCAGACAGGATAGTAACCGAAAGGGAAGGGCGTTACGTCATCTTGGTAAAACCTCACTTTAGGAAGAAATTCTCAGGAATAGTCCATGATCGATCCTCATCGGGTCAGACACTTTACGTTGAACCAGCTTCTGTCATTGAAGATAACAACAGATTGAGGGAGCTGAAAGCTGAAGAAAAAGAAGAGATAAAGAGAATTTTGATTGAACTCTCCTGGAAAGTGAGTGAAAGGAGAGTGGAATTACTGACGAGTTTCAGAACCCTCATTGAGCTTGATAGGCGCTATGCAACTGCACTTCTCTCTCTGAAACTGAAAGGCACTCTTCCTGAGTTCTCTGAAGAAATAGACCTAAAAGAGGCAAAGCATCCTCTAATACTCCTTTCCGAAAAAGAAGTGGTTCCCGTTGATATAAAGCTAAAGAATGGACTTGTCATAACAGGTCCCAACACAGGTGGAAAAACGGTCACCCTTAAAACCGTTGGACTTCTCTCCATGATGGCACAGTCTGGGTTCCTCATTCCTGTCAGCGAAGGAAGCAAACTGAGACTCTTTAAGAAGTGGATGGCAGATATTGGTGACGAGCAGAGCATCGAACAGAGCCTTTCAACCTTCAGTGCCCACGTCAAGAACATCTCTGAAATTCTAAGGGAAGCTGATAAGGATTCCCTTGTTCTTCTTGATGAGCTAGGAGCTGGAACAGACCCGATAGAGGGTTCAACCCTTGCAATCGGGATCCTCAAATATTTAAAAGAAAAGAACGCAAAGGTCATAGCAACAACCCACTTTACACCCGTTAAACTCTTTGCCTACAAGGATGACTATTACGATGTCGCCTCAGTGATGTTTGATGAAGAAACCTTAAAGCCCCTCTACAAACTTGCCTACGGGATAATCGGAAGAAGTTACGCCCTTGAGATTGCAAAAAGGTACGGAATGCCCGAAGAGGTTATTGAAACCGCAAGGTCTCTCATGACGGCAGAAGACAGGCTTGCCGAGGACATAATAGCTGCCCTTGAGAAGGAATACAGGAAACTGACAGAAGAAAAGGAAACTGTTGAAAGGCTAAAAGAGGCATTAAAGAAAAAAGAGGAGGAGCTCCAGAAGAAAGAAAAGGAACTCAAGGAAAAATCGGCAAGAGAAATTGAAAAATTCATAGAGGAATTAAAGAAAAAGAGCGAAGAAGTCTTCAAAAAGGCAAAATCTGAAAAAGCAAAACAGGAAATAAGGCAGATCGTAATTACTGCAAAGAACAGAGCCAAAGCTCTTGCAGAAGCTAAAGAGGTAAGAGAAGTCAAACCAGGCAATACTGTAAAGCTTCTTAAATCTGGAAGGAAAGGAAAAGTCCTTGAAGTCGATAAAGAGAGAAAAGTGGCAAAGGTTCTGGTTGGTGGCTTGAAGGTTGACGTTAAACTTTCTCAGATTGAGCCAGTTGAAGAGACAGTAAAGCAAGAGGAGATTGTAAAGGTCAACGTAAAGAAACCGTCAACGTTTTTCCCTGAGCTTAAGCTCCTTGGAATGAGAGGAGAGGAAGCTCTCGCAGCGGTTGAGCAGTTCTTAGACGATGCAAATCTTGTTGGAATAAAGAGGGTCAAGATTGTCCACGGTTATGGAACAGGAATACTAAAAAGGCTTATAAGGGAATATTTAAAAGAGTCTCCTTACGTCAAAAGCTTTAGACCTGGAAAGATTGAAGAGGGTGGGGACGGCGTAACGATTGTGGAGCTAAAATAACTAGTTATCAGTTTAAAACTGAGGAAATCCTTGAAAGGTGGAAGGAGATAGAAAAAGTGAGGAAAGTCTATCCTACAGAGAGAAGTCCAGACAATATAGTTCTAGAAAAGATAAAACACTGTGAAATATTTAAAGGAATAGGCTATAAGTGGTCTGAATGTTACGATGGTTGTATTTCGGACGTTTACCTGCTGGGAATGAGGGTGTTAAAGTCCCACAGTGGTTACTCTTTCTGCTGCGGCTTTACACTTCAGGTTTTCTACGAAGTTTTAGAAGATATGGACGTTCCACAAATAGGAGTATTTTGGCAATAAAACAAAGGATGTAAAGGTCATCTTTGTAGGAAGGTTGGAACCTGTTGAAAGCTGGAGCTTGCTGCGGGTTTCAAAGACTGCAGTGAGGTATAAAGGATAAGGAGCTCTGGAGACATTTGCTTTCCTATCTAAACTTCAAGTAAGAGAGGTCTGAAATGAGATTTGCAATATTTGGAACCGGCGGAGTCGGAGGATTTTACGGCGGGATGGTTGCCCGCTGTGGTCATGAGATTGTTTTCATTGCAAGAGGTAAAAAGTTAAAAGCAATGAAAGAAAAGGGATTAACTGTTAAGAGCTTTAAGCACGGTGAGTGGACAGTCAAGGAGGATGGAAAGAGAATTACCTTCACAGACAAACCAGAAGAGGCTGGAAAAGTCGATGTTGTCTTTGTCTGCGTGAAGTCCTACGACACTGAAAATGTTGCTCCAAAGTTACTCCCAATGTTAAAGGAAGATACTGTTGTTGTTTCCATCCAAAACGGAATTGAAAATGAAGAGATACTCGCGAAATACGTTGGTGAAAATAGAGTTTTAGGAGCTACAGCGTTTGTAGGAGCTTACGTTAAAGAACCTGGAGTTGTTGTCCATGAAGCAGCAGGTCTTTTAGAGATTGGGGAAATGAGTGGACAACAGTCAGAAAGGGTTGAAAAGCTTGTTGAAGAGCTTAAAAAATGTGGAATTGAAGCAAGGGCTTCAAAAGATATCAGATACACCCTCTGGAAAAAGCTGGTCTGGAACATTGCATTTAACCCTTACTCGGTCATAACGGGAGCAACAGTTGGAGAAATGCTTTCTATGCCGGAAAGTTATGAAATACTGAAAAACTTGATGGAGGAGTGCTACAGAGTTGCTGAAGCCCACGGCGTTAAGTTAAAACCGAAGATCATGGAAAACTACTTAAAATCCTCTCCAGACTTGATGGACTACAAAACTTCGATGCTTTTGGATTTTGAGAGAGGTAAACCAATAGAGCTGGAAGGCATAACAGGAGCCTTAATCAGAAAGGCTGAAGAGAAAGGAATTAAGATTCCTTACAATAGATGTGTTTACGGTACCGTCAAGATCCTCTTAAAGAAGAGAGACAAGAAATTGATGGAAAAGAAGTAAACAGGTGGGCTGGAGTCTTTTCAATTTCTGAGATTGAGAGTTTCCTAAGGAGGATTTTGTGAAAAAAGCAACTTTTGCAGGTGGTTGCTTCTGGTGTCTTGAGGAAGCGTTTTCTAAGGTTCCTGGGGTTGTAGAGGTTATTCCTGGATATGCTGGGGGTAATGTAGAGAATCCTACTTATGAGGAAGTTTGCTCGGGTAAAACTGGACACGTTGAAGCTGTTCAGATAACTTACAATCCAGAAAAGGTTTCTTATAGAGAACTTCTCATAACTTTCTGGACTTCAATCGATCCCACAGATTCAGGTGGACAGTTTGCAGATAGAGGAAGTCACTACAAAACCGTGATTTTCTACCATGATGAAGAACAGAGGGAACTGGCTGAGAAGAGCAAAAAGATTCTTGAAGAAAGCGGTCTTTTCTCTGAAACCATAGCTACAGAGATTAAGTCTTTCAAAAACTTCTACGTGACCGAAGGATATCACAGGAGATTCTTTGAAAAAGAACCGATGAGATACTACTACTATAAAATCAACTCCGGAAGGGCTAAGTACTGTGAGATTGTCTGGGATAAGAAGAATGGAAGGAAACTCCTTGAAGAAAAGCTTTAAAGCCTACGCAGTTCAGTTTGAAACAGTCACAGGCAAGTTTGAGAGGAACTACAGCCGATTTTTAACGTTTCTAAACTTGTGCGAAAAAGGTTCTTTGGTTGTTATTCCTGAGGTTTTCCTCACAGGTTTTTACTATGAAGATATCGAATCTGCTGCAAGGTTCTCCGAAAGGATCGTTAGTGAGCTTTTAGAATTTTCAAAAGGACTTGAGCTTACCCTCGTTTATACGGTAATTGAGAAGATTAACAACAAATTCTTTAATTCTGTTCAAGTTATTGATAAAGGTAGACTCCTTCTTTCTCGTCCCAAGATAAAGCTTTTTGCTCCAATGGATGAAGATAAATATTTTGTTGCTGGAAGTGAAAAGGATTTGAAGCTCGTAGAAACTTCCATTGGCGTAATAGCACCTGTAATCTGTTTTGAGCTAAGGTTCTCTGAAATCTTTTTAGAGCTTTTGAAAAATGGAGCTGAAATCTTTACAGTTTCTGCCCAGTGGGGAAAAGCAAGGAAAGAACACTGGAAAGTTTTAACTTCTGCAAGAGCCATTGAAACACAGCGCTTTCTGGTTGCATCAAACGGTATTGGTGAAATGGCAGGAAACTCAATAATTGTTGATCCGTGGGGAAGAATCTTATCTTCTGCTGGAGAGAGTGAAGGAATAATTTCAGGAAGAATAGATTTATCTGTAATAAAACAGGTTGAGAGAAAGCTTCCAATGGGGAGGTGAAGATGGGAATTTGGGACTGGCACGATGAAAAGGTAAAAAAAGCAATTAAAAACTTATTCATAAAGAATCTTTGCACATCTAAGGAAGACAAAGTTTTAATCCTTTCAGATACCTACAAGGAAAGAATCGGAGAGCTCTTCTTTTCTGTTGGAACTAACTTCTCAAATTACGTCCTCCATCTGACATATCCACCAACTGGAAGACACGGGCTTGAACCACCAGAGGTTGTCTGGAGGGGAACCTTTGGTTCTGAGTTCGTTGAGGAGCTAAAATCAAAGGGACTTTTCGAAAGAATACAGAGAAAAGAATTAACTCAAAGCGATGAAGAAGAGATAAAAGAGATTCTCCTTGAAACCACTTCTCCCCTTGATTTACCATCAGTGGTCGTTGCCGTGAACGAGCATTCTCTAAGCCATACACTTTTCAGGAAGCTCTGCACAAACTTCCTCTCAATGAGATTTGCAAGTATGCCACTCTTTGAATCATTTATGTTCTATACTTCTATGCAGGCAGACTGGAATCTGGTTGCGAAACACTCAAAAGTTCTTGCAAGCCTCCTAACAGATGCAACAGAAGCCCACATTACATGTCCACTTGGAACAGATATAAGATTTTCTCTTGAAGGAAGAGAAGGACTGGCAGATACAGGAAAACTCTGTACACTCGGAGACTTTGGAAACCTACCAGCAGGAGAAGCATTTATTGCACCAGTTGAAGAAACAGCTGAAGGAGTCTTTGTAACCAAATATGCACCTACAAGGAAACTAAGCGAACCAGTAAAGCTATTCGTCGAAAATGGAAAGGTCATAGAAGTAAAGGGTGAAGAAGCGTTTTCAAAATTCTTGACAGATTTAATCCATCATGAGAAGAATGCAGACAACATTGCAGAGTTTGGGATCGGAACAAACGAAAAAGCAGAAAGGTTTGACAACATATTAGAGGCTGAAAAAATCCTTGGAACCTGTCATATAGCAATCGGAGACAACAGCGCTTTTGGTGGAGAGACAAGAGCAAACGTTCATATTGACTTACTTGTAGATAAACCAACAATTAAACTCAGGATTGGTGAAAAAGAAGTTGAAATAATGAGAGAAGGAAAGTTATTGGTGTAGCTGAAAGTCTCGAACTGTATAAAAGAGCTCCAGCAGTTTTTCTGGTGGGAGCTTCTCAGCTCTTCTTTCCATGTATTCTGAAATCTCTTCTGGATAATTTTTGAGTTTCAGGTTGCTCTTTAATTTTTTTCTCCGCTGTGAAAATGCTCTTTTCAGGAAACTCTCAAATTCAATTAGCTCTTTTTCTTCTATGTCAAACTCTTTCGGAGTCATCATAAAAACGGTTGACATAACCTTTGGGGGAGGAGTGAAAGCCCTTGGAGAAACATCAAAAAGCTTTTTTATATCAAAGAAGAGAGAAAGTAGTGCTGGCAGATAGCCGTACTCCTTACCTTTTCGTGCAGAAAGCCTATTGGCAACCTCTTTTTGAACCATAAAGATTCCCTTTTCTACCGAATCCTTGTGGTCAAGAAGGTTTCTAAGGATTGCAGTTGAGACGTTGTAGGGAAGGTTTCCAAAGTATTTAAACTTTCCATCAAAAGAAGAAAAGTCAAACTTGGTTGCATCGGCATTTACGATTTTAATTCTGTCACCAAACTTTTCCCGTAGATGCTCCACCCAATCCTTATCAATTTCAATAACTATAAGTTCTTTTGGATTTCTTTTAAGTATCTCTTCAGTTAGAGCTCCCCCACCCGGTCCTATTTCAATTACTCTATCTTCAAAAGTAATATTTCCAGAATCAACTATTTTTCTAATTATGTTCCTATCTTTTAAAAAATGCTGTCCTAATGATTTTTTAAGTCTCATTTTTAAACTTCCATTTTAATTTTGTTTAAGACTTTCTAAGTTGTACTCAATCTCCAAATGAAAGGTTATCCTTTCATTTTTTATAGTTTGGGGAATTGGAGGAAACTTTGCTCTTTCTATGGCTATACATGTAGCTTTCTGAAGTATTTCGCTTTTTCCACTAAAAGGCTTACACTTAATAACCTTTCCACTTTTGTCTAAAACAAATTTAACTGAAACAACTCCTTCCTCTCCTCTTTCTATTGCCTCTAAAGGATAAAAAATGTTTTCTTCAATAGCTTTTTTTATTGCATCTACATAGTAAGCCGGAAGATTACCTTGAAGAGGCTTCAGACCTCCGGGTTTTTTCTTTTCCAGAACTTCCTTTTTTTCTTCTTGAGGAATTTTCTTTTGAGGTTTCTTTGTAACAACTTTAGGCTTTTCCTTAGGAATAACTACTTTTTTCTTTTGTTTAGGTTCTTTAACTATTTTCTTCTGCTTTGTTACAAGAACTTTCGGTTTTTTTTCATTCTTTAGAAGAGATATTTTGATTACCTGTTTTACCTCTTGTTTATGAGGCTTATGGAGGTTTTTTACAATATAGATAAATCCTGCTTCCAAAAAAAGAGCCAAAATAAAGGCTAATAAAAATCTAACGGTTACCTTCATTTTTCTCCTTTGCAATCAAACCAATTGAATTAATTCCGACTTCTTGAGCTGTATCCATTACACTAACTAAAAGCTGAACTTTTGAATCTCTATCAGCATTTATAGCAACAGAAACTACGGGATTTTTTCTTTTTGCTTCTTTTAAAAGCCTTTTTAAATCTTTAAGACTAACTTTTTTTTCTTTAAAATAAATAGAACCATCTTTCTTTATTGTAATAGTTACAATTTCTTTTTTTACGTTAACTTTTGTTTTCTGAGTGGTTTCAGGAGGATTTGTTTTTATAGCAAGCCCTGGGATAATACTTCCAGCTATGAGAACAAAAAAGGCAAGCAAAAACAGCATAACGTCTACCATAGGAACAATTATGAGTTGAGGCTTTTCCTCTACAGGTTCGTCTTTGAATTTACACATCACCTACCATCCTTAAAGTTTCTTTTTTACACATCACCTACCATCCTTAAAGTTTCTTTTTGTATTAAAATTTATCATAATTATTTTAACAGTAAACTGAATTATTTTAACAGTAAACTGATCGTGGAGGAAAAGTTGGCTTTCTCAATGGAAATTGCTCATAAGGCCGTTTTCTTTGCATTATATTTTCTTCTTTTTATTGCAACGGTTGTGTTTATAGAAAGACTTCTTTATTTTCTCTTTGCCTTTCCTTCAGAGAAAAAACTTCTTTTAAAGGATACTGAAGGCTTAAAGGAAACAGAAGTAGAAACATATTATCACACCTTTGTTTCTAAGCTTACAAGAGGAAAGGGAGTTTTATCTTTTACCATTACTGCCTCGCCGCTTTTAGGACTATTAGGAACTGTCCTAGGAATAATGGAGTCATTTGTAACAATGGCAGAAAAAGGAGTTTCTGATATAGTTGAGGTTAGTAAAGGAATAGGATTAGCTCTTGAAGCAACAGCTTTAGGTATATTTGTTGCAGTTATCACTCTTGTTTACTACTACTACTTAAACGGAAAAGTCGAAAAGGCAAAAACAGAAATTAAAGTTCTTATTTTGAAGAACTTAAAGAGCAGGGAGTAATTTTAAAAAGGTTTTCTGAAAGTTTTACGTTTTCTTTCCAGCTCTTTATTACGTATGTGGCAAAAGTTTTGTCTATTTGAACAGTTTTAAAAGCTTTTAGATTACAGTCTTTATCTATAAGGAGGATAATTTTCTCAAAGATAGAGTTTTCATAAGTTGGTTTTAGCTCTACAGTTTCAAAATTTCGACTTTCCTCAATTTTTACAATTTTAAAAAGCTTTTTGAAGTTTTCAGGATTGTTTAAGATTTGAAAAAGGGGAAAGAGCTCACTTTTAGTGTCAAGCTCTGTTATCTGACACTGATTATCAGAAGGAAAAACCGTTTCTAAATACTCTCCGTTAGATACAAGATAAATATCGCTTCCTTTTGTATATTCCCAGCGAAATTTTGATGGTTTTTCATAATAAATAACACCACCGTAAAGATCAACAGTGTCCCCAGCTACAGGAAGTTTAGTTTCCTGGGAAAAGACAATCTTTAGTGTTTTTATAGACTTTAGTTTTTCTAAAAAAGAATCTAATTTTCCGTCCCCATAAGCTGGAGCTACAAAAAAGAAAGTTAAAACAAGTGAAGACAAAATCTTTTTCATCTTGTTCTCCTTTTTTTAAAAATTAACATTTCTTTCTTATAGGACATAATTTATTTTCTATCAATACACTTTAGGAGAATAGAATGAGAATAATTGGTGGAAAGTATAAAGGAAGGAGAATAAAATCGCTTCCTAAACGTTCTGATACGAAGCTTTTAAGACCAACAACTGAACGGGTTAAAGAATCTGTTTTTTCTATTCTCAATAATTATCTTGAAGGAGTTAAATTTCTTGATCTCTTTGCAGGTACAGGAAATGTTGGTATAGAAGCCATAAGTAGAGGAGCAAAAAAGGTCGTTTTCGTAGAAAATGATAAGAGGTTCTGTAATCTAATAGAAGAAAACTTGAGAAAGCTTGGTGTAGAAAGAGGAAAATACGAGATAATCTGTGATGACTATGTTAATGCACTAAAGAAGCTTGCCAAAAGAGGTGAAAAGTTTGATTTTATTTACGCAGATCCTCCCTATGAAAAGGGTTTTTACACAAGAATTGTAAATATGGTAAAAAACTTCGATCTTCTTGATGAAGATGGACTTTTAATCCTTGAGGAGCCAAAAAATGCACCATTTCTTCCAGATGATGAAAAATGGATTGTAGAACGTAGAGGATATGGTACTACTCTTGTTACATTTATAAATTTCTATCCAGAAAAGGAGATGATATAAAAGATGTCACCCCCTGAAATTCGGGACTATAGTAAAGAGGCAACCTTTAAAGGCAGGAGGCTGGATTTTTCCCTGGGGAATAAGCCCCGTGCGTGGAGATTAGCCGATGCCTCCTGCCGGCTAATTATAGTGGCGGGAAGCGCCGTATTGGAGTATGGGAATAGTCCCGAAGCAGAGGTTGCAAAACACAAAACATATCAGGGGGTAGAGATGAAGGAGAAGGTAGAGAAAACACTGTATGTCGGAGTGGACTACCACAAAAACAGCTTTACAGCAGCTTATTTAGATTGTCTGACAGGGATACTTAATACCAAGAAGTACGAAGCAGAAGAGTTAGAGAAATTTAAAAATCACCTAACAACTTTTAGGAAAAAAGGATATTCAGTAAAAGTTGCGGTAGAAACCTTAACAGGAGTAACATTTTTTACGGAGGAGATAAGGAACTGCGTTGATGAAATAACTTACGTTAACACTAACAAATTTAAGAACATTCTAAAAGGTGTTAACAGTGCTAAAAACGACAGGATAGATGCAGAAACGATAGCCATTTACTATGAAATGGGCTTACTTCCGACAGTTTACGTCCCGACGAGAAAAGAAAAAGAGCTAAGGATAAAGATGAAAGAGAGAGATAGCTTTGTAGATATGAGAAAAGGGGTAATTAACAGACTTCATAGCCTATTGCTTGAATATGGGATAAAGACAAACAAGAGAGAACTCACCACGAAGAAAGGGATGGAAAGGATAAAGGAAGAAACGAAGAAGAAAGTGCCTCCGTCATTACGAGAAACGATATGGAGGCAAATAGAAACAATAGAATACTTAACAGATAAGATAAGAGAGACAGAAGAAGATATCAAGAGTTTTATAGGAGAAGATGAGGAGCTTAAGGGAAAAGTAGAACTTCTAAAAAGCATACCTGGAGTAGGAGATATAGTAGCTATAGCCTTTATATCTGCCGTATGTAACGAAGAGAGGTTTGAAAACGGAGACAAGGTAGCGGCTTATTTTGGACTTGTTCCTCGTGTTAATAGCAGTGGAGACGAAGTTAGAAATGGAAGGATAACAAAGAAAGGGGACAGCAGAACGAGGAACAAGATTATCCAGGCTACGAGAGCGTTATTGAACAGCAAGTTAGACAATTCAGTTAAAAGATTTTACGAAGGGTTAGTTAAGAAAGGTTTAGAGAAGAAGAAAGCGCTGATAGCTGCGGCGAGGAAATTGGTTAAAGTAATGTTCGCAGTTTTGAGAGAGAGAAGGCAATTTATGGATTTTGTTGAAAATAAATGCAACCTCTGTGTTGGGGGTTGACATCTTTCATAGGAGTAAGATATGTTTGAGATTTCAAAAGTAATTGAGTTTTCAGCAGCACATTCTGTTTACTCACAAAAACTTAATCCTGAGTGGACAAAAAATACCTATCCGAAGTGTAGAAGACTTCCAGGTCACGGTCATAACTATAGACTTGTTGTTTACTTAAAATCTGAAAATCTTGATTTTTCTCAAATGGTTACAGACTTTGGACATTTATCTTGGCTAAAAAGTTTTGTAGATAGCTGTTTTGACCATAAATTAATACTTGGAATGGATGATCCAGCATTACATCTTTTCTTTACAAAATTAGGACTTATGAAAAGTGAAAAATTAGTTATTCCACAAATTGATGGAAAAAAAACAGAAGTTGATGTTGTAGCGGTTGATGAAAACTATCGCATAAAAAAACTAACAATTAGAGAAGTAGATTTATCAGAAATTAAAAGTTACAAATATTTTTCGTTTCAAAACTTTAGATCGGATTCTGACTCAGTAGAAGCCGATTTCTATCAGCGACTTCTTGACGGAATATCTCTTTTTAGTGGTTCTCCGACTTCTGAAAATCTTGCAAGATTCTTTTTTTACTTTGTAAGCGAGAATATAAAACCTCTTGGGATAAAATGTTCTAAAGTTTCTATTCATGAAACTCCTACTTCCTGTGCTACTTTTAAGGAGCGATGAGGGAAAAGTTACAGACTGTTCCGGATGCTCCTGGAGTTTACTTTTTTAAGGATAAAAGCGGAAAGGTTATTTATGTTGGAAAGGCAAAATCTTTAAAAAATCGCCTTTCCACTCATATCAATTGCACAAATCCGAATGAAAAGAGTTATAAGATTACTAAAAACGCTGTAGATTTCGATTATATAGTTGTTAAAAATGAAAAAGAAGCGCTTACATTAGAAGCGGAATTAATAAAGAAATATCTTCCAAAGTTTAACGTTCTTCTAAAAGATGATAAAAGTTATCCATATCTTGTTCTTACCGATGAAGAATTTCCCACAGTAAAAATCGTAAGAAAAAAAGACTGTTTGAAGGGAAAGAAGTTTGGACCTTTTGTTCCTCCTAAAAATGCTCGAAATCTAAAGGATTTAATTCACAAAGTTTTTAAGTTAAGAAAATGCAAAGAATTGCTAAATCGCTCAAAGCCTTGTCTTCAATACTACATAGAAATGTGTACTGCTCCTTGTTGTAATTACGTTTCTAAAAAAGACTATAGAAAACAGGTTGAGGGAGCTCTGTCTTTTTTAACGGGAAACGTCAAAAACCACATAAATAAGCTTTACAGTGAAATAGAAAAAGCAGCTGAAAACTTACAATTTGAAAAAGCTGCCATACTTAGAGATCAACTTATAGCTATAAAGGATATCTACGAGAAAGGTTCTATTTTCTTTGAAAATTATCCAAGCTGCGATGTATTTTATATTGAAAGGAACAATGGAATCTTTTCGGGTGTTAAGTTAACAGTTAGAAATGGTATTCTCTATGGGAAAGAAAACTTTCAATTTGATCCCTTAGATCCGTGGGATGAAAACTTACTTTTGGAGTTTTCTAATTATAGGTTAGAGCAAATAGACGAAAGTATAGTAGGAACAATTTGGATTAAAGGAACTTACGAAGAAGAAAATCCGCCAAAAGAGATTTTTGCTAATTTTCATTATCTTGGAAATGAATTTTCTGTTAAAGAAATTCCAGAAAAGGTACTTCAATTAGTTAAGAAAAATAGGTCGATAGCAAGAACAAATCTTAATTTAGAAAAACTTAAATTTGAGTACGAAAGTGTGTTCTTGGATACTTTTCCTGAAAGGGTAGAAGTTTTTGACAATTCTTCGCTTCAAGGAACGGCAAGTGTTGGGGCCTGTATTGTTTGGGAAAAAGGAGAGTTTGTAAAGAAAGATTACAGAAGATACAAGATAAAAAATGTTAAAGGGATTAACGACTATGGTTTTTTAGAAGAGGTTTTGACAAGACGTTTTAAAAGAATAAAAAAGGGAGAAGTAAAAAGACCTAATTTAGTTTTAATTGATGGGGGAATTGGACAACTTAACGTTGCACTAAAGGTACGTGATTCATTAGGACTTGATTTCAGAGTCTTTTCTATTGCAAAAAGAGAAGAAATCGTTTATACAGATGATGGAGAAGTTGTAGAAACAAAAAAATATCCATATCTCTTTAGGTTCTTTACCAGTTTAAGGGATGAGGCACATCGTTTTGCAATAACTTTCAACCGAAAATTAAGAAATAGTTTAATGGTCAAAAGTGTACTTGATGATATTAAAGGAATTGGAACAAAGAGAAAAAAACTTCTTGAAAAATTTTATCCAGATATTAAAGAACTTGCAGAAGCAAGTATAGAAGAACTTGTAAAAATAGGAATACCAAGAAAGGTAGCTAAGGAAGTTTTAGAAAAAATAAGAGATTGGAGCTCTTAAAAGTAAAGAAAGCATCTTACCTTTCTATCATTTATCTCTAAAATAGGAGGTATGTTTCTTCTACAGATTTCCTTTGCTTCAGGGCATCTTGGATGAAAAGGGCAGCCAATGATTTTTTCTGAAGGCTCAGGAACATTACCAGGAATATAAAAAAGTTTCCTTTTTTTCCCGCCATTTAAAATAGGTGAACATTCTATAAGCCCTTTAGTATAAGGATGAAGGGGACTTTTGAATATATCTTCTGTTTTCCCAGCTTCAACAGTATAACCTGCATACATTACAAAGACTTTTTGTGAAAATTCAGCAACAACTCCCATGTCATGAGTGATAAGAAGAATACCTGTACTTTTCTTGATAGAGAGCTTTTCTAGTAGTTCTAAAATCTTTGATTGAACTGTAACGTCAAGAGCAGTTGTTGGTTCATCAGCAAGGATGTAATCTGGATTACAGGCAAGAGCCATTGCTATTGCAACTCTTTGCTTAAGTCCACCGGAAAGATGGTGAGGATAAGCATTTATCCTTTCTTCAGGTTCTGGAATTTCAACTAGTCTTAGAAGTTCCACGACTTTTTTATCTACTTCCTTTTTTTCAACTTTTTTATGGTATAAAAGAGCTTCTCCCATTTGATCTTTTATCTTCATCAATGGATTAAGAGAAGCGGAAGGATCTTGAAAAACCATTGAAACTTTATTCCAGCGGAACTTTCTTAATTTTTCGCCTTTAAGGGAATTAACATTTGTACCGTCCACTTCTATTTTTCCACTAACTTTTAAGTTTTCCGGAAGAAGCTTTAAAATAGAAAGAGCTGTGATAGATTTTCCACTTCCGCTTTCCCCAACTACTGCAACTCTTTCTCCCTTTTCTACTTTAAAAAAAGCATCTTTAACAATTTGAAATTGGTTTGTTCTAATAGATAAATTCTCAACTATCAAAGACATTCTATCTCTACCCAGTAAGAGGTATCTGAAAAGATGTCAGGGTCAAAATAGAGCTCCCGACACTTAATAGTTTTACCTGTGGTTTCTTTTGCAGTAATATAATGGGCTATTATCTCTGGAATTACTCCTAAAAACTTACCATCTTCAGAGTGTAAAGTGTAAGTAACAGGACTTTGAGGATTAAGAGGTTCTGCTTTCAGGTAAATGTCCTGTTTTTCTCTAATTACCCTTTCCCAGTTTGGTCTATATATCCTTTTTGTCTTAACCGGAACAAAATATCTATTTTCCTTTGCTAAGAATTGATGAAGGTTTTCGTAGTTCTTTAAGGAAAGAAGGAAGTGTAAAAGTTCTTTTAACTGTGAAGAATTTGCATTTTCCAATTTAAGACCATAAACACCTATAAGAGGCCATAAGTTTTTCTTCTCAAACAAATTCTTTATCTCTTTTGAATAAAGCTTTACAATTAGATAATTTTTCTTCCAAAGAGATTCTAGAGAAGAAAAAAGAGTTTCTAAGTTTTCAGGAGAAAATCTAAATTCCTTTAGTAGTTTAAAAAACTCTCTTAACTTTGACTTTAGCTGTTTACGATAGTAAAGTCGAGTTAACAACCACTTTCTATTTATCTTTTTATACAAAGTTTCAATCATTTCTCTATCTAAAAACCAGTTAAGATAAACGATTGCTTTACTTGTTTCTTTTTCCACTATAGAATCCATGGATGGTCTGAATGCTTCTTTTTTAAAAATTTCTTCAAAGAAAATTTTTAAAGTATCCTTTAAAGCTGCGATTAACTTTTTAAAATCGGTTTCTATGTTTTCACTTTTTAAAATAATTTCCAATTTTACATCCACACCATCCATAACCTGTGTAACCTTAGGAATAATAGTAATTCCTCTTCTTTCAATTATTTCTAAGTTTGAGTATGCAAGATGTGTAGGAAAAATATATTCAAAACTTTGAGCAAGATATTCAAGAAGGGAAGTAACTGCAGAATTTAAAATACTGTCCGATACTTGAATTAGTTTTTCAATTTTTAAGCTGAAAGACTCCTCTTCTTTTTCTCTTTTTTGAGGAATTACGAGGAGATTTTTCTGAAATTTTTCCCAAATTGCTATTTCTATATAGTTTTCAACAGGTTCTAATTTAATAACTTCTTCTCTTAAGTACTTTTGTGCACTGTCTCTAATTCTTTTAGCCTTTTCAAAGGTTTTTATTTCTTTCTTCGAAAGATCCCAAAGGGTTTGCGTAAAGTGGATGAATTCTCCTTCTAAAGGAAAATAGAAGTTTTTAAAACCTTCTGTTAAAAATCTATAGGAGTTTATTCTCTGAAGTTTTTTAACCTTGATTAGCTGAAAATCAACATTTTCAGCTTTTTCGCTTGAAGCAATTAAAAGAGAAGGAGAATAAGGAAAACTTTTCCTAAAAATTCTAATTTTTTCGTCTAGATACGTATCTGTTAAATACTTAAAAGGCATGTATGAGAAAACCATGAGAATTCTATCGCTTCTATTTAGAAACTTTTCTGTCTTTATTGGAATAGAAAGTTTGTCTGATAAATACATTGAAAAAGGTAAAGCTATAGGATCTGCTGGATAGATAGCAGAAAGAGATGGATTGAGTTTTTTTACCTTATTTATAAAGAAATTAAGAGAGTCAATGACAAGCTCCTGACGGAGCTCGTCAAGTTCAAAGAGAGTATATGTAGTCGTTTCTTTAACTTGCATGCTCTTTTAAAACCTCTTTAAGAATTTTTATTCCGTAATCTATTTCATCCTCTGTTATAACAAGAGGAGGAACAAATCTTAAAACATTTCCTGCCGTACAATTAATAATAAGTCCTTTTTCAAGAGCTAACTTCACTATGTCACTACAGGGTATTTTGCAAACAGCTCCTAACATCAATCCTTTACCCCTTACAAAGTTAATTATCTCAGAAAATTCTCCTTTAAGTTCTTCAAGCTTTTTTGCAAGATATTTTCCTTTTCTTTCCACTTCTTTTAAAAATTCTTCATCTGAAACAATCTTTATAACCTCAATACCTGCTCTTGTAGCAAGGGGATTACCACCAAAAGTTGAAGCATGAAGTCCAGGTTTTAAAACATCTGCTGCTTTACCTTTTGCAACTATTGCCCCAATTGGAACGCCGTTCCCAAGAGCTTTGGCAAGTGTCATTACATCTGGTTCAATACCGTAGTGCTGATAGGCAAAGAGCTTTCCTGTCCTACCTATTCCTGTCTGAACCTCGTCAAATATGAGAATAGCATCTATCTCATCTGCAATTTTTCTCAGTCCTAATAAAAAGTCTTTATCAGCAGGAACAATTCCACCTTCACCCTGAATTGGCTCAACGATTATTCCAGCAGTTTTGTCTGAAACCACCTCTTTGACAGAGTCAAGGTTGTTAAATTCAGCAAACTTGACTCCTCTCAACATAGGACCAAAACCTTCATTGTACTTTCCCTGGCCAGTTATAGAAACTGCTGCCATTGTCCTGCCGTGGAAAGATTGTCTAAAAGCTACTATTTCGTACTTTTCTGGATTTTTTTCTGTTCCGTATCTTCTTGCAAGCTTTATAGCTCCTTCGTTTGCCTCTGCTCCACTATTGCAGAAGAAAACCTTTTCTCCAAAGGAGTTTTTACAGATGAGCTCTGCCAGTTCTGCCTGAGTCTCTATGTGAAAAAGGTTTGAAACATGAATCAACTTCCTTGCCTGTTCACAGATAGCATCCGATACAGTAGGATGGCAGTGACCAAGATTACAAACTGCAATCCCTGCTAACATGTCTAAGTATTTTTTATCTTTATCATCATAAAGCCAACAACCTTCTCCCTTTACAAAGTTTACGGAAAATCTGTTGTAAGTTTTCATTACAAAATTCTCTGTCTTCTCAAAAACGTTCATTTCTTCCCTCTTCCTTTACTGTAGATTTCACAACGACTTTATTTCTATACTACGATAGTTTATTCAATAGTTAGCAAATTTGAAAGGGTTAGCTTTGTTTTAAGAAAAAGAAAATAGAGCAGGGTAGAAAACCCTGCAAAGAAGTTAAACGTCCTGGATAGCTCCTTTTGCTGCAGAAGTTACAAGCTTTGCATATTTTCTAAGAAGTTTTGACTTAACTTCTTTTTGCTTAGGTTTAAAGTTTTTAAGTCTTTCTTTCAATTCTTCTTCTGAAATGAGTAATTCAAGTCTTCTTTCCGGAATGTTTATGTGTATTTTATCTCCTTCTTGAACAACTCCAATAGGACCACCTTCTGCTGCTTCAGGGGATATATGCCCGATACAAGGACCATGTGTTCCACCTGAAAATCTACCGTCTGTAATTAGCGCAACTGATTCTCCGAGTCCCATTCCCATCACAGAAGCAGTTACAGCAAGCATTTCTCTCATTCCTGGACCACCTTTTGGTCCTTCGTATCTTATAACGATGATATCTCCAGCTTTAATTTTTCCATCCATTACTGCTTTCATTGCATCTTCTTCGCAATCAAAGACCCTTGCAGTTCCAGTAAAGACTTTCATCTTGTCTGAAACAGCACCTTGTTTAACGACAGCTCCATCTGGAGCAAGATTGCCGTAAAGAATAGCAATTCCACCTTCAGGACTGTATGGATTATCAACTGGTCTTATTACATCTTCATCCCAAATCTTAGCGCTTGCAGCTATCTGTTTAATGTTTACCCCAAGGACTGTTGGGTTATCCTCTAAACTATCGTAAAGTCTTTTAAGAACTCCTGGAATTCCTCCAGCGTAGTGGAGGTCTTCCATAAGGTACTTTCCGCCAGGTCTCATACTACAGATTTTTGGAGTTTCCCTACTTAGCTGATCAAATAGTTTAATTTCAAAAGGAACTCCAGCTTCATGAGCAATTGCAGGAAGGTGAAGAACTGTATTTGTAGAACCTCCTAAGGCAAGATCAACTTTTATTGCATTTCTAAACGCTGCAGGTGTTAATATGTCCCGTGCTTTTATTCCTTTTTTGACTAACTCAACAATTTTCTCTCCCGAAGCCTCTGCTATCCTTTTCTTTTCTGCCAAAGGCGCAGGTGAAGTTCCACAGTATGGTAAGGAAAGTCCTAAAGCCTCTGTAAGACAGGCCATAGTGTTTGCTGTAAACATTCCTTGACAAGAACCTGAAGAAGGACATGCTGCTCCTTCAAGTTCGAGGAGCTCTTCAAGGCTAATTTCACCAGCTTTGTACCTTCCAATTGCCTCAAATGTATGGGTAACAAGGTCAAGTCTTTCTTTTCCTCTTCTTCCTGCAAGCATTGGACCAGCTGTAACAACAATTGCAGGAATATTTAGCCTTGCAACTCCCATAAGCATTCCGGGTGTTATCTTGTCACAAGCTGTGAGCAAAACAACACCATCAAGCTGGTGAGCAGTTACAACGTCTTCAACTGCATCAGCCATGAGCTCTCTTAAAGGAAGGGAAAATCTCATTCCTTCGTGTCCCATAGCAATGCCATCACAAACAGCAGGAACACGTACAACAAACGGTGTACCACCAGCTGCTGCAATTCCCCTTTCTATAAACCTTTCAAGAGAGAACATATCGGCATGACCGGGAACAAGATCTGTCCAGCTGGAAACTATCCCAATAAGAGGTTTGTCTATATCTTTTCTTTGAATTCCTGTAGCCATCATGAGAGCACGGGCAGGAAGTTTTTCAAATTCTCTTAGCACATCACTTCTCATTCTCAGCTTCCTCCTTTGCCTTTTTCATGAGAAGCATCATTTCATCACGAAGTTTTAATCTTTCTTTCTTCATCCTTTCCAGTTCAAGTTCTTCCTGAGGTGTAATAACTGCTTTTTTCTCCAGTTCATCTATCATGTCATCCAGTTCTTGATGCTTTCTTTCCAAAGTCTTAAAGTGATGAAACTTTTCCCTTGCAAGAGCTTTTAAGTTTTCGTCTCTAAGCATATTTTCCTCCTAAATTAAGTTTATAAACAACTGCATTTTCGCAGCCATAGTATCCTTCTCTAAGAGAGATCCTTTCAAATCCCACTCTTTCATAGAGTTTTATCGCAGAAAAGTTAGATTCTCTAACTTCAAGAAAAATTTCCTTAACTTTTCTCTCTTGGCACTCGTTTATCAACTCTTTTAAGAGTTTCTCTCCAATTCTTCTACCTCTTAACCGTGAAGCAACAGCTATTTTGTTTAACTCGCAAACTTCTCCAATTATCCAGGCTGTCAAGTATCCCACAATCTTTCCTCTGAGCTCTGCTACAAGGAAAAGCGAAAAAGGAAGAGATAATTCCTTTTCCAGAAGTTCCCTTTTCCAAGAATCTGGAAAGGACTCTTCCTCTATTTTTAGTATAGCATTTAGGTCGTAAAGACTACAGTTTCTTACAAGAAGGTTTTGCATCGTGGTCTCTTACATAGTAAAAATGAAGAGGTTTAAGAAGCTGAGGGAACTCAAAAGGTATAAGAGCAGCAATTAAAGATAGTGGAGTTGTTTCATAAATGGTCTTAAAATTCTTCTTTATACTATCAGAAATATTTCCTTTATAAACCACTATATACCTTGAGTAATCCTCAACTTTTGAAAAGAGCTCTTCTTCTGTCAAATCCATAACGTTACTAGAATCTAAAGGACTTTCTCTTACAAGTGTGTAATATCTATTTCTTCTTCCAGAAAGAAGAGAAATAATAGGTAAGTTTGCCTTTAAATGCTGTAATCCTATTAACTGAAGTGTTGAAACTGCTTTTACTTTTAAGCCTACAACTTTTAAAGACTTTCCAACTGTAACAGAGAGCCTTACTCCTGTAAATGACCCTGGTCCTGAACTAACTACTACAAGACTTATGTCTTCTTTCTTTACCTCAGTTTGTTCTAAAAGTTTTTTGATCTCTACAAAGATTTTTTCAGAATGCTTTTTAGGTTGGTTCCAAAGAGAAATTCCTAAAAGTTCTCCATTCTTTATAAGAGAAATACTTCCTTCAGAAGTACATAAATCTATTCCTAAAACTATCATGCTGTCTTAATCACCCTTATTAGGATTGGTTTACCTTTTTCATCTACGTCAAGTATCTCTATTTTTACATTTGCAATATCTAATGTTCTATGCTTTTTAAGGACAATACCTCTTTCCTTAGCAACTCTCTCTATGAGATCAACTAGATATTTTTCTTCTTCAAATGGAATATGAACATCTAACATTTCGTTCAAAGCTTCAACTGTTATATACGGATCTATAATAATAGCTGTTCCTCGTGGGACACTTTTTAAAATTAAAAACTTTCTGATAAGGAAAAGAATTAAAAGAGAAAGAACTCCAAGAAGAACATCTTTAAAATCATGTCCTGCAATGATAATTTCCCTTGCAATCGCAATTAGCAATACATCAAAAACAATTCTTGGTTGATGCTTTATAAGCATAATAATGAGTTCTATAACAATTACAAACATGAGAAGAGGTGAAATTAACTCTTTTAAGCTTTCAGTAGCATCTTTTATATGACCGGATAGAATTATTTCCTCTATATGAATCAAATGAGGTGAAGTTATTAGAAATTCAACAAAGAGCACTATAGAAATTACTAAAAGAGCAAGAGTTATAGCAACAAGAAATATGTCTGCAATTTTTAGTAAAAAATTCTCCATTTTCTTAATAAAAACCATCTATCCCCCTGTGTACCAACTGATTAATTCGTTTCCAAAAATTATTGTAACGTATGTTGCCAATGAAAGAAAGGGGACAAAAGGAAGAGCTAACTGAGAATTTTTTCCCCTTAAAATCATAAAAATAATTCCCCACACAGCACCAATTAGAGAAGCAAGAAATATCGTTAATAAGACCTTTTCCCAACCTAAGAAAGCACCAATAACTGCCATTACATTTGCATCTCCATATCCCATACCTTCTTTACCTTTTAATATATAGTAAGTTTCAATGATAAAAAGAATTATCCCTGCTCCAAATGATGCTCCCAAAATAGAATCTTTCAAAGAAATACTAGGAACAAAAATAGAAAACAAAATTCCAGCAATCATTGCAAAGTAGCAAAGTTTAACAGGAACAAGCATTGTTTTTAAATCAATCATTGAGACAACAACTAACACATAAGTTAAAAGTAGGAAATAAAAAGATGTAACTGAAATTCCATATTTCCAGACTATTCCTGTTGTAAGGAAACCTGTTAAAAGTTCTACTAGAGGATATTGAATAGAAATTTTTTCTTTACAGTTCCTACATTTTCCTTTTAAGATTAGATAACTAATAATTGGAATATTATCGTACCATTTAATCTTTTTACCACATTTAGGACAATAAGAAGGTGGAGTAATTATAGATTCTTCTTTTGGAATCCTATGAATACACACGTTAAGGAAACTTCCTATTATGGTTCCAAAAATAAAAGCTATTAGATACTTCATTTAATGAGTTTCTCCTGATGCAGATTTAACAAACTGTACCATACTTTTTAAAAATTCCTTCCATTCTCTTATTGCTTTTGAAAATTCTTGTGTAAGAAACTCTACTAACTCTCTTTCTCTTTCTGCCATCATGAGTTCATCTACTTTAAAAATCTTATCTTCAAGTTTAGCTATTGCTTCATCTAATCCTTCATATATAGGAAGAATCTTTGAGCCATTTTCAACCACTTTTATAGTCCACTCTAATGAATCAAGAAGATTATTGAGAAGAAGTTTTGTCATATCTTCTTTTTCTATCCACTCATTAGCTATTTGACTAAGAGAAACAATCATTGCATCAAGAGTGATAAGTGCTAATTCTATTTGTTTCTTCACCATATTCACCGAAGGTTCCGTTACTATATTAATAGTTTCTAAATCCTTTACTTCATCAACCTTTACAGGATGAAGTACCTCTCCGTTTTTTTCAACATACTTTATGGAACGATGTGGAAAGAGATATTTATACTCTATTAACCTTAAAAGAGCTGAAGTAGTATAGAAAACATCATCACTAACTTCAAGTTCAAGGTATTTACCATCTACTTTTATTTTCATTTTTCTTCTATCTTGGGATACTTTCAATCCAATACCTCCTATTTGCTTTGTTAAAAGAATTTAACGAGTATGATTCCGACTGTGAAGTTGTAAACAATTGGAAGTCCTGCTTGAAGGAGAAGTAAAACGTTAATTACAGAAATAGGATAAAGACCAAGATAGTAAGGAAGTAGATAAGCCCACCAGCTTCTAATTAAAGAAAACATCGCGTTTCCAACTGCCATTGTTCCAAGAATATGAGTAACAGGATGATTTTTTTCAATCATTATTTTTATTAATCCATAGGCAACAGGAGGACTTACAGCAGCAGTAGTAATGTAGGTTATTTCAAGCGAATTAAATCCAAATGTTCCTAGATAAGGCTTTAACATTTTTGTAAACTTTTCCATAAATCCAGCTTTAATAAGGAAAACTATTAGAAAGAAAAGAGGAGTAAACTTTAAAATAAAAGAAAAAGCTTCTTTTAATCCTTTAATAAACCCTTCTTTTAAGGTTTTTAAGGAAAATTCAAGACAGATAGAAGAATACTCTGGATAATCAAATTTTAGATTTCTATATCTAATCTTTCCTATAATAGAAACAATAATTAAAACAACTACGTCAAAGGCTAATCTCAAAAGACCATAGTAAACTGCAATGACGCCTATTAAAGGGACCAAGACCGGAAAGTAGTACCTATAAAGAAACATTAAGCGCATTGGAAAGTTTGATGCGAGAATAGCAAGGTAAAGGTCTATTGGTTCAATTTTTCCTTCTTTTAAAAGGTTAGAAGCTGTAATATGAGCAGCTCGTGGAGAAACAAGGTAGATAACCGGTACATTTGTAAGAAGAGGATGAATTCCAAATTTTGAAAGTTTTAAAGTCTTTAGTCCAATCCAGTTTACAAGTTTTGTTTCAACAAGAATAGAAGCAAGAACATAACCAAAAGCTATAGCAGAAACAATTATTAAATAAAGTTTTGTAAAGTCCATCTTTAAATATTAGCTTCTGTAAGAGCTCCTACGTGCTTATTTAGTATTTGTGCAGTTTTGAAAGCAATGTCTCCTGTAATTCTCGCACATCTTTCGCTTCTTTCAAGAGCTCTTGGATGAATTCCTGCTGCTTTAGACCAGTTGATTATTGAATCTCTGCAAAGAATTGAACCAACAGCTACTTTTGGGATTTCAAACTCTTTATTACCAATAAATATTGGAAGTTTTGTATTATTGTGAAATTCTATGATTTCTTTTACAGCACTCTCTATAGCTTCTTCTGGTAAAGTTACAGCAAATATGTAAAAAGCTCCTGTAATTGCTCCACAAATCTTGTTCCATTTATGAGGAAGTTCTTTTGAAATTTCTAAAACTTTGAAATAGTTAAATTTCAGTCCACCAACTTCGGAAAAAGAGTTAACTACTCCATACTCGCAATTTTGTTTCCAATAAAGTTCATAAGCTCTTTGAGCTATTGTTTTTGGTTCTACATGTATAAGCTCTTCTTTTTCTACCCTATTCAATATAAACCTTATGTTTTCCATTATTTCCTTCAAGTTCAAAGCGTCCTCCTATTTATACAAAATTAGCTAAAATCTAATATATGAATGAAAATAAAATAGAAAAGTCCCCGTAAAGGGGACTTTTAATAAGCTCTTAAGAGAAAACAAAAGAATTAAAAATCAAGGTTGTAAAAGACATCTACTCCTTTGTAAATAGCTGCTTGGCCAAGAGCTTCTTCAATTCTTAGAAGTTGATTGTACTTTGCATTTCGCTCACTTCTAGCTGGAGCTCCTGTTTTAATCTGACCGCTATTTACTGCAACTGCAAGGTCTGCAATAAATGTGTCTTCTGTCTCTCCTGATCTATGAGAGATAACTGCTGTGTAGTTTGCTCTTTTGGCCATCTCAATAGCGTCAAGAGTTTCTGTTACAGTTCCAATTTGATTAAGTTTAATAAGTATAGAGTTTGCAAATCCTTCTTTAATTCCTATTCTGAGGAGCTCTGTATTTGTAACGAAAACATCGTCTCCTACAAGCTGAACTCTGTCTCCAAGAGCAGCAGTTAAGAGTTTCCACCCTTCATAATCGTTTTCTGCCATTCCATCTTCAATGCTTATTATTGGATACTTTTCAACAAGGTTTCTATAAAAGTCAACTAATTCTTCTCTTCCAAGTTTTTTTCCTTCTCCTTCAAGCTCGTAAACACCATCTCCTTTGTAAAACTCTGAAGATGCAGCATCAAGAGCAATTAGAACATCTTCACCTGGAGTATATCCAGCTTCTTCAATAGCCTTTAGGATAACTTGAATTGCTTCCTCGTTTGAAGAAAGGTTTGGAGCAAATCCTCCTTCATCTCCAACGTTTGTTGAATGTCCCATTCTTTGAAGAACTTTTTTGAGAGTATGATAAACCTCTACTCCCATTCTAAGAGCTTCAGAGAAAGTTTCACCGCCAACAGGCATTATCATAAACTCTTGAAGGTCAACGTTGTTGTCTGCATGAACTCCACCGTTAAGAATATTCATCATAGGAACAGGTAGTTCTTTTGCATTTGCTCCACCAATGTACTTAAAGAGAGGCATATCAAGCTCTTCAGCTGAAGCTCTGCAAACTGCCATTGAAACACCAAGAATTGCATTTGCTCCAAGGTTACTCTTATTTTCTGTACCATCGAGTTCAATCATAAGTTTATCTATGTTTACCTGGTCTGTTGACTCAACACCTATAAGTGTTGGTGCTATTACTTCGTTTACATTTTTTACAGCTTTAGAAACTCCTTTACCAAGATATCTTTTTGGATCTTTGTCTCTTAGTTCTAAAGCTTCCCTTTCTCCTGTTGAAGCACCGCTAGGGACAGCAGCTCTTGCTCTTACACCAGACTCAAGAGTTACTTCTACTTCTACTGTTGGATTTCCTCTTGAATCAAGTATTTCCCTTGCTCTAACATCAACTATCCTAGACATTAACTCCTCCTAATAAATGTTAATTTCAGTCCGTATTATAGATGAAATTTTTCTTTTTTAACTCATTACACAGCTTATTAGTCTCATCAAGAATTTCAAATTCTCTTACTTCGTTTTCACAGAAAGAACAATTAATATGAACAACAAATAAATCAAGATTATCAAGATATTCAGCAGCTATCTGCGGCCATTCAATTATTTTTATTCTTTCGTCTAAAAGAATATCTTCAAAGCTTAAATCTTCAAGTGCTTCTACTGAATCTAATCTATAAAGGTCTATATGAACTAAAGAGTCATATTCGTGGACAATATTAAAGGATGGAGAAGATATTTCATCTTCAGGAATTCCCAAAGCTTTAGCTATGCCCCTTGTAAGAGCTGTTTTTCCGCATCCAAGTTCTCCAGTAAGTAAAATAACTGTTCCTAAAGGAACAGTTGAGCCAATTATTTGGCCAAGTTTTTCTGTTTCTTCAACTGAAGAAGTTCTTACTTTGCACTTATTCAACTCTTTGACCCACTAAGGAAACTTTTTTTATTCCAGATTTTCTCAATGTATCTAGGAGTGTAAATACATAAAGATAAGGAGTCTCCTTATCTGCTTTTATGTATATGTTTTCATCTTTTGGAAGTACAGAAACAAGTTTTGCAGGGTCGGAATAGACTTTTCCTTTGTAGTAGATTTTTCCCCACTTATCAACTATCAACTTAACAATTTGGGAGGAGGAGCTTATTGCTGCTCCTCCCTTAGGAACTTGAACCTTTATTTCTCCTCCCGAGATAAACTCGGTTGTAACTGCAAGAAAAATTACAAGCATTAAAGAAAGGTCTAAGATAGGAGAAAGACTTATGTCAGCAATAAATCCTTTCTTCTTTTCTCTTATCTGCAATTCTTTTTCTCCATAAGCTCTTTATGGGCTTTCTTCCATATATCCACTGCTTCTTTACACTCTTTGAGTGTTGGAACAAGCGCTATTCTGAAAAAACCTTTGCCACCTTTACCAAAAAACTCTCCAGGTGAGATAACTATTCCATACTTTAGTAAGTGTAACGCGTACTCTTTAGAAGATATTCCGTTTGGAACTTTTACCCAAAGGTAAAAGGTAGCTTCCGGATAGAGAAACTCAAGTCCAATCTCTTTAAAGAACTTTACAAATATGTCTCGCTTCTGGCCAAAGATTGCTCTTCTTTCCTTTACGTGTTCTTCATCAGACCAGGCAACTTTAGCAGCCTGTTGGATAAAGTCTTGAGATGCTACTCCAAAAGAAGAACGATACTTGAGATAATTCTGAATAATCTCACTATCTCCTGCTACAAATCCGGAGCGATAACCTGTCATTCCACTTCTTTTTGATAGAGAATGAAAAACGACTGCTCCCTTTTTCCCAACTTCAAGTAGAGAATGTGGAGGCGTCTCAAAGTAAATTTCTGTATAACACTCATCCGAACATAAGATAATTCCATACTCTCTACAGATATTGTAAGTATCCTCAAGGTAAGAGATAGGAGCAACAGCTCCTGTAGGGTTATGAGGATAGTTAATCCATACTATTGCAGTTTCCTCAAGCAACGACTTTGGAAGTTTATCAAGTCTAAGTAAAAACTGCTCTTCAAACTTAAGGGTAACTGGATAAGGTTCTCCTCCTGCAAAAAGAGTTCCTCTTTCATAAACTGGATATGCAGGAGTACCGAATATGACTTTCTTTTTTTCAGTGTCTGTATCAATGAAAACAAGTGGAAAGTGGAAAATTGCTTCTTTTGAACCGGCAGTTGGTATTACTTCTGTTTCAGGGTCAAGGAGAACATGAAATCTGTTGAAAAACCAATTAGCTATTGCTTCTCTTAGATCCTTTCTACCTTTTACTGTAGGATACTGGCTAACTTCAGGTATAGCCTTTACGAGAGCTTCCCTAATCTTTGGATCTGTAGGCTCCTTAGGATCTCCTGTTCCAAAGTCGTAAATTCTTTTTCCCGCTTTTTTGAGCTCTTCTTTTGCCTTTACGAGACTATCCATGGGATAAGTTTGGAGCTCTCTCACTTTTTTGTTCATTTCCTCTCCTTAAAACTCAAAACCTGCTTCTGCAAAAGCACCTTTTATCTTTATATCTGTAGATAGGTCTTCTATATTGTCTATTTTGAGTCTTTGGTACCTATAACCTACTCCTACAAAAAGATGCTTTATTGGATAGACCTTTGTTTCAGCAATAGCTTCGTAAAATTGGCTTCCTGAGTAACCAATCCAATTTCCAGAAAACTCAATTCCAACAAGATCTATAGGTCTTATCTTTCCAGATAGATGTGCCATAGGAACAGGAATTGTAGCACTTTTTGACTCTTCTATACCACCTCGAGTTATATCTTTAACTTTAGCATATCCATCAATTACTTTTACATTGACTCCAGCTTTAAGATCAACTTTGCCGTTTGAAACTGTTCTTAAAAATGGAAGATGATAGTAAAGTGTTACGTCCACTTGGTTTGCTTCAATTTTTGACTCTATATAATCTTTTCCTTCTACTTTAAGGTCACCAAAAGTAAAGCTACTATCAACGATGCCTTTTCCAGAAAAGCTCATCGGAGTATACTGAACTCTTATGTCAGGAAGTAAAGGGATTCCATGTTCAATTTTGAACCAACCAGAAGCTTTTGTTTTGTCTGAAACATGGAGATCTTCTTTTAAATCTACGTGTGTTTTAGTGGTTAAAGTTCCTATAGCTGTGTTGGTATTTGTTGTGTACTCAATCCAGCCTGTTGGTTTTTCCCTCCAAGCACCTCCCCCACCTTCAATAGTCAAAGCAGAGGAAGCATAGGTTGATGCAAGAAATGCTACCACTGTAAAAAGTGCCTTTTTCATTTTGCCCTCCTATGAAAGATGTCAACCCCCAACACAGAGGTTGCATTTATTTTCAACAAAATCCATAAATTGCCTTCTCTCTCTCAAAACTGCGAACATTACTTTAACCAATTTCCTCGCCGCAGCTATCAGCGCTTTCTTCTTCTCTAAACCTTTCTTAACTAACCCTTCGTAAAATCTTTTAACTGAATTGTCTAACTTGCTGTTCAATAACGCTCTCGTAGCCTGGATAATCTTGTTCCTCGTTCTGCTGTCCCCTTTCTTTGTTATCCTTCCATTTCTAACTTCGTCTCCACTGCTATTAACACGAGGAACAAGTCCAAAATAAGCCGCTACCTTGTCTCCGTTTTCAAACCTCTCTTCGTTACATACGGCAGATATAAAGGCTATAGCTACTATATCTCCTACTCCAGGTATGCTTTTTAGAAGTTCTACTTTTCCCTTAAGCTCCTCATCTTCTCCTATAAAACTCTGTTGAAGTTCAGATAGAAGGTGGACACCCTACAATAACCTTTGAATACCACAAGGAGGTGTCCACCGATGAAACAATTGAAAAGATTCAAAGGAACATCCCTCCATATATCAAGCACAAATACAGCATTCAAAGAAACCCTGAAAGAAGGAAGAAGAGTAAAAAAGAAACTTGACCTAACAAAAGACAGAAACGTTAAAAGGAGACTCAAATGGATAGAGTACTACCACAAAACAGGCAACGCCAGAAAAACATGCAGATACTTTGGCATCAGTCCAACAACCTTCTACAAGTGGAAAAAAAGATACGACAAGTACGGGATAGAAGGACTCCAAGACAGAAGCAAAAGACCTCATAAAGTAAGACAACCACAAATAGAACCTGAAATAGAACACATCATCGTCACAATAAGGGAAAAATTCCTAACCTGGAGCAAAGAAAAGATAGCAGCCTTCATGGAAAGATACCTAAATGTAAAAATATCATCCTCTACAGTTTACAGAACTCTCAAAAGACACGGACTAATAGAAAGAACCTGGAAACTAAAAAGTACCTACAAGAGGAAGAAACAGAAAGGGAAAAAGAACCGCACCAGAAAAGGACTAAGAGCAGACAAACCAGGAACAATCCTCATGGACGTTAAATACCTCTACTGGTGCGGTAAAACCTTTTACCAGTTCACGGCAATAGACAAGTTCACCCGAATAGCATTTGCCAAGGTTTATTCTACAAAAAGCAGCAGGAGCGGAAGAAGGTTTTTTGAAGAACTTGAAAAATTTCTTCCCTTCAAGATAGAGAAAGTTCAAACGGATAACGGGAGCGAATTTTTAGGGGAGTTAGACGAATATCTTAAAAGAAAAGGGATAGAACACTACTTTAGTTATCCGAAATCTCCCAAGACTAATGCGCATGTAGAAAGGTTTATTCAAACGACAGAAAGTGAACTATGGATGATAGAAGGAACAGAACCGACTGTTGATGAGATGAATAAAAAACTTTTTGAGTATTTAAAGATTTACAACTTTCTTAGACCCCATCACTCTTTAAATTACAAGACTCCCGCTGAGAAGTTTGAGGACTATATTAGAAGTCATCAAGGTGTCCACCATGTATTGAACTCGAACAAACTCTTGATATCTTCTTCTGTCTCTCTTATCTTATCTGTTAAGTATTCTATTGTTTCTATTTGCCTCCATATCGTTTCTCGTAATGACGGAGGCACTTTCTTCTTCGTTTCTTCCTTTATCCTTTCCATCCCTTTCTTCGTGGTGAGTTCTCTCTTGTTTGTCTTTATCCCATATTCAAGCAATAGGCTATGAAGTCTGTTAATTACCCCTTTTCTCATATCTACAAAGCTATCTCTCTCTTTCATCTTTATCCTTAGCTCTTTTTCTTTTCTCGTCGGGACGTAAACTGTCGGAAGTAAGCCCATTTCATAGTAAATGGCTATCGTTTCTGCATCTATCCTGTCGTTTTTAGCACTGTTAACACCTTTTAGAATGTTCTTAAATTTGTTAGTGTTAACGTAAGTTATTTCATCAACGCAGTTCCTTATCTCCTCCGTAAAAAATGTTACTCCTGTTAAGGTTTCTACCGCAACTTTTACTGAATATCCTTTTTTCCTAAAAGTTGTTAGGTGATTTTTAAATTTCTCTAACTCTTCTGCTTCGTACTTCTTGGTATTAAGTATCCCTGTCAGACAATCTAAATAAGCTGCTGTAAAGCTGTTTTTGTGGTAGTCCACTCCGACATACAGTGTTTTCTCTACCTTCTCCTTCATCTCTACCCCCTGATATGTTTTGTGTTTTGCAACCTCTGCTTCGGGACTATTCCCATACTCCAATACGGCGCTTCCCGCCACTATAATTAGCCGGCAGGAGGCATCGGCTAATCTCCACGCACGGGGCTTATTCCCCAGGGAAAAATCCAGCCTCCTGCCTTTAAAGGTTGCCTCTTTACTATAGTCCCGAATTTCAGGGGGTGACATCTTTTATATCATCTCCTAAAATTATTAAGTAGTCAGCTATATTTCTTAGGATAAATTTTGCGCTAATCCTTCCCTTTTTAAAGGGAAGATACAGCGCACGGCGTAAGCCGTTGTTTTTGATTATGCGTGTGTGAAGAATAAGCACTTTTACTTTGGTTTACTCCGTAATTTGTTATACTATATGTATGAACAAAATAAATCTGAAATCCAACGTAAAGAGAGGTAGAACCTGCGTATATAACTGCAACTACCACATAGTTTTTTCAACCAAATACAGGAGAAAGGTATTAACTCCAAAGGTAGAGGAATATCTGAAAAAGGTGATTATAAAAACAGGAATAGAGAAAGGATTTGACGTAGCAATGGTGGAAGTAAGAGAACAAGACTACGTTCATCTGTTTGTGTCAGCACATCCGAAAGTAGTACCTTCCTAATATAGTAAAGATGATAAAGGGAATAAGTGCGAGAAAACTGTTTTTGAAGTTTCCAGAACTTAAAAAGAAACTGTGGAAAGGACACTTGTGGAATCCATCCTACTACATAGAGACCATAGGTTCAATTTCTGAAGATGTGATACGCAAGTATATAGAGAATCAAAAGAGGAAATAGATGCTTTACGTTTACAGGTTCAGGCTGTATCCTAACAGAGAGCAGGTAGAGTTCTTAAACTGCCAGATAGGACATTGCAGATTTGTCTACAACAAGCTCCTTGAAATAGCTAAAGAACTTTATAAGAAAGAAAACAAAAAGTGGAACTATTACGAATACAAAAAGCTACTACCGAAGCTCAAAGAGGAATATCCGTTCTTAAAAGAGGCGAATAGTCAAAGCTTACAAGAAGCTGTAAAGTGGCTTGACAGAGCATTCAAGAACTTTTTTAAAGGGCTTGTGAAATTCCCGAAGTTCAAGAGCAAAAAAAGAGTAAACAGTGTATCAATACCTCAGTACTTCAAAATAGAGGAAAACAGAATCAAAATATCTAAACTCGAAACACCGATAAAGTTCAAAAAGCATAGAAGTATAGAAGGGAAAGTCAAAAGTATTTCAATAACAAAATTACCCTCTGGAAAATTTTACCTCAACGTTCTCGTTGACAGGGAAATAGAGCCACTACCAGAAACGGATAAAGTAGTAGCAATAGACGTAGGACTTACGCATTTTTGTACCTTGTCGACAGGAAAGAAGATAGAAAATCCGAGACACCTGCTAAAAACAGAAAGGAAACTAAAAAAGCTCCAAAGAAAGTTATCAAGGAAAGTAAGAGGAAGCAATAAATACTTAAAACTGCAAAAGAAAATAGCAAAGCTACATGAGAAGATAGTAAACCAAAGGAACTACTTTCTCCATAAGCTAAGTAGGAAAATAATCAGCGATAACCAAGCCATGATAGTGGAAGACTTGAACGTTAAAGGGATGCTTAAAAACAGCAACCTCTCAAAGCACATAGCAGACGCAAGTTGGAGAAGATTCATCAGCTATCTGGAATATAAAGCAAAACTCTATGGAAGAAAGCTTGTTAAGATAAACACATTCTATCCCTCATCAAAACTCTGTTCTGTGTGTGGATACAAGAACGGGAATCTCAAACTATCTGATAGGAATTGGAAATGTCCTAACTGTGGGACGGAACACGATAGAGATTATAATGCTACTCTAAACCTACTAAGAGAAGGACTCAAATTCCTAAAGGGGTCGCTTCGCTTTGCGAGCGGTAGGGGTGGAACGCCCCGAACTAACGCCCGTGGAGAGTGCGAACGCATTCGTTGAAGCGGGAAGTTCCTCGTTTTAACGAGGAGTAGTTCACATTAAATTATCCGATAGATAAACATTGTTCAGGTTTAAAATTATGAAAACAGTAAAAGTCATTTTTAGAAATGGAGTTTTTGTTCCTTTAGAAAAAATAGAGATTCCTGAAGGTACTGAAGGAATAACTGTTTATTTAGATAGTAGAAAAAGGGATAAGAAACCTTCGTGGTGGCATCAACTTGATATTGAAGAAAAGAAAAAAGAAGCTCTTTTAGAGTTTTCAAAAAAGTTAGCAGAAAAAGTAGCTTTTGTTGATATAAAAGTTGTGGCAGAAAATGAGGAATTAGAAATTTTTGTTATCGTTTTAGACGAATTCGAAAGTCTTAAACCAGTTATGGAAACTGCTCTTAGTCTTTATGAAGATCTCGGTGTTTATCTTCCAGTTCAAGTAATTTCGAAAAGAAAGCTTTTAAGATGGAAAGAACAGAGAAATAAAGTTTATGACTTGATAAAGAAAGGAGTTTCCATAAAGTGAATAAGAAAGAGTTAGAAAGATTACCAGTAAGAAACATAGAAGTTACTGAAGTAAAAATCTATCCATTTGATACAACAGGAATTGGTGGAAACGTGAAAGCAGTTGCCTCTATAAAGCTTAATGACATTCTTGAAATAAAAGATATAAAAATAGTCTATTCAAATAATGGCTATTTTATTCAAATGCCGTCAAAAAAGACAAGGACAGGTGAATTTGTTCCAGTTGTTAATCCTCTCAATAAGAATTTATATTTACATATAAGAAGGAAAATTCTTGATGCTTATAAATGTGCTATGAGGAAGTATGATGAAAAAATTAATAGTGGGACTTAGCATTTTGGGATTTATCCTTTCTTCTTGTAGTACAACTACTCAACTTTCAAAGACTGATGCAGCAATGCTTGGAGCTCTTGGAGGAGCTGCTGTAGGTGCTGCAACTCATAAGCACTATAAAGCAAGTGCCAAGGATGCTGCTCTTTACGGAGCAATAGCAGGAGGTATTCTTGGTTACGTTTTTGGTAGCGATCAGCAAAGCACACATACTGTTGAGGCAAATACCGAATATGAAGTAAAAACAAAGGATGGAAAAATTATTCACGTTAAAGAGGGTTGGTACACTGTAGATAGCCAACCTGCTCCTTCAGCCAAGTAGGTACTTAAAATAACTCAGGGAAGGCTTTACGGCAGCTTCCAATCCTGAAAGAGCTGCTCCAAAAGCTCCCACCAATTGAGGTTGTTTAGGAACAGAAACCTCCATTCCTAACTTCTCACTAACAAGTTTAACAAGAAGAGGATTTAGAGCTCCACCTCCAGTAAAAACAACTCTCTCTTCGGGATGAAGATTTTTTGCCATTCCAACAAGCCTCTCTGCTATTGAATCAATAACGCCGTATCCAATATTTTCCGGCCTTTCCTTATTTGCTATCAGAGAAATAACCTCGGATTCTGCAAAAACTACACACATAGATGAGATCTGAATTTTCTTATTAGCCTTCATACAGAACTTTCCAAACTCTTCGAGAGAAACTCCAAGTCTTGAAGCTGCAATCTCAATAAACTTTCCAGTACCGGCAGCACACTTGTCGTTCATCCTGAAGTCTATGAAGTTTCCATTTTCTGCTACTTTTATCACCTTACTATCTTGACCACCCAAGTCCAAAACTGTCCTAACATCAGGGAAGAAGTAATAAGCACCTTTGGCATGTGCTTTTATTTCACTTATCACTGGACAGTTAAACGTCTCTTTCAGCATGTATCTACCGTACCCGGTTGCAACAATTAACTCTACATCTTTACCTTTCAGGTACTCTCTCACAGTTTCATCTGGATTAACAGTAGTGTTAAAAACATTTAAGTCAATTATTTCTCCCTTATCATCAAGTCCTACGATCTTGGTGTAGGTGGAACCAACGTCAACACCGTAAAACATCAGTTAACCCCTTTGAAATTTTGAACATCTCTTCTAAATGTGAGACTTTTGTTCGAGTTCAATACATGGTGGACACCTTGATGACTTCTAATATAGTCCTCAAACTTCTCAGCGGGAGTGTTCGAGTTCAATACATGGTGGACACCTTGATGACTTCTAATATAGTCCTCAAACTTCTCAGCGGGAGTCTTGTAATTTAAAGAGTGATGGGGTCTAAGAAAGTTGTAAATCTTTAAATACTCAAAAAGTTTTTTATTCATCTCATCAACAGTCGGTTCTGTTCCTTCTATCATCCATAGTTCACTTTCTGTCGTTTGAATAAACCTTTCTACATGCGCATTAGTCTTGGGAGATTTCGGATAACTAAAGTAGTGTTCTATCCCTTTTCTTTTAAGATATTCGTCTAACTCCCCTAAAAATTCGCTCCCGTTATCCGTTTGAACTTTCTCTATCTTGAAGGGAAGAAATTTTTCAAGTTCTTCAAAAAACCTTCTTCCGCTCCTGCTGCTTTTTGTAGAATAAACCTTGGCAAATGCTATTCGGGTGAACTTGTCTATTGCCGTGAACTGGTAAAAGGTTTTACCGCACCAGTAGAGGTATTTAACGTCCATGAGGATTGTTCCTGGTTTGTCTGCTCTTAGTCCTTTTCTGGTGCGGTTCTTTTCCCTTTCTGTTTCTTCCTCTTGTAGGTACTTTTAGTTTCCAGGTTCTTTCTATTAGTCCGTGTCTTTTGAGAGTTCTGTAAACTGTAGAGGATGATATTTTTACATTTAGGTATCTTTCCATGAAGGCTGCTATCTTTTCTTTGCTCCAGGTTAGGAATTTTTCCCTTATTGTGACGATGATGTGTTCTATTTCAGGTTCTATTTGTGGTTGTCTTACTTTATGAGGTCTTTTGCTTCTGTCTTGGAGTCCTTCTATCCCGTACTTGTCGTATCTTTTTTTCCACTTGTAGAAGGTTGTTGGACTGATGCCAAAGTATCTGCATGTTTTTCTGGCGTTGCCTGTTTTGTGGTAATACTCTATCCATTTGAGTCTCCTTTTAACATTTCTGTCTTTTGTTAGGTCAAGCTTCTTTTTACTCTTCTTCCTTCTTTCAGGGTTTCTTTGAATGCTGTATTTGTGCTTGATATATGGAGGGATGTTCCTTTGAATCTTTTCAATTGTTTCATCGGTGGACACCTCCTTGTGGTATTCAAAGGTTATTGTAGGGTGTCCACCTTCTATCTGAACTTCAACAGGGAGTCTTGTAATTTAAAGAGTGATGGGGTCTAAGAAAGTTGTAAATCTTTAAATACTCAAAAAGTTTTTTATTCATCTCATCAACAGTCGGTTCTGTTCCTTCTATCATCCATAGTTCACTTTCTGTCGTTTGAATAAACCTTTCTACATGCGCATTAGTCTTGGGAGATTTCGGATAACTAAAGTAGTGTTCTATCCCTTTTCTTTTAAGATATTCGTCTAACTCCCCTAAAAATTCGCTCCCGTTATCCGTTTGAACTTTCTCTATCTTGAAGGGAAGAAATTTTTCAAGTTCTTCAAAAAACCTTCTTCCGCTCCTGCTGCTTTTTGTAGAATAAACCTTGGCAAATGCTATTCGGGTGAACTTGTCTATTGCCGTGAACTGGTAAAAGGTTTTACCGCACCAGTAGAGGTATTTAACGTCCATGAGGATTGTTCCTGGTTTGTCTGCTCTTAGTCCTTTTCTGGTGCGGTTCTTTTTCCCTTTCTGTTTCTTCCTCTTGTAGGTACTTTTTAGTTTCCAGGTTCTTTCTATTAGTCCGTGTCTTTTGAGAACCCTGTAAACTGTAGAGGATGATATTTTTACATTTAGGTATCTTTCCATGAAGGCTGCTATCTTTTCTTTGCTCCAGGTTGGGAATTTTTCCCTTATTGTGACGATGATGTGTTCTATTTCAGGTTCTGTTTGGGGTTGTCTTACTTTATGAGGTCTTTTGTTTCTGTCTTGGAGTCCTTCTATCCCGTACTTGTCGTATCTTTTTTTCCACTTGTAGAAGGTTGTTGGACTGATGCCAAAGTATCTGCATGTTTTTCTGGCGTTGCCTGTTTTGTGGTAATACTCTATCCATTTGAGTCTCCTTTTAACATTTCTGTCTTTTGTTAGGTCAAGTTTCTTTTTTACTCTTCTTCCTTCTTTCAGGGTTTCTTTGAATGCTGTATTTGTGCTTGATATATGGAGGGATGTTCCTTTGAATCTTTTCAATTGTTTCATCGGTGGACACCTCCTTCTGGGATTCAAAGGTTATTTTAGGGTGTCCACCTTCTATCTGAACTTCAACAGGTGCTGAGGCACCTGCGGGCTCTCATCCCCTCCCTCACGGGAGGGGTCTTCCCGCCCGCAAAAGATAAAGACTATTGCTGAATTTGTTTCAGATCAAAAAATATACGAAATGGTTAAAAACTTAGGACTTAATTACTCTCAGGGTTACTACTTAGGAAAACCAGAACCAATAGAGGTAATAAGAGAAAAATTTACATCATCTTAAGCTCTTTAAGTATTTCAAATTGTCTCTGCATTACATACTCAGCAATTATTTCTTCCTGTTTTGGTTGAAGTTTAAACTCAATACCTGCTCTGTAGACCTCTCCTTGTTTTATAACGTATCTTACTTCTCCTTCTATACTTAAAGGAGTTCCTTTCAAAATAAAATTAACTTCAACCTTATCGCCAAGAGAAAGCTCTGGTTTAGTTTTAAAGAAAACACCTATACCTCCAATTGAGACATCAGCAACGATTCCTTTAATAGAATAGTTATCCTTAACAACAGTTACAACAAATTTTTCTTCAGGTTCTACCCTAACAAACTTTCTTCTTTCTTGAGGAATTTCCTCAAAAGAAAAGTCTTCTAAGATAATTGTTTTCTTTTCAGGAAAGATGTCAACTTTCTTTGCTTTTATAGGTTTTGGAGCATTTGTTATTTTTAGGTATATAAATGAAGAGTCATAAAAGGTTTTCATGTAAGAACAAGTTTCAAATGAAACAAAAATCCTTGATTCTAATACATTGTCTATGAGTGCTTTACATGAAACAGGAACTTCCTTGTAGAACGTTATAAGCATAATAGGGACTTCTTTATCTTTTAGTAGATTAAATATTCTTGTGAATGCTTCTCCAACTTCTTTATCCTTTTCTTTCTTAAGGTTATGAGGGTGTTTGAAAATTGCCAAAATTAAGAAAAAAGCCTATCCTCTCCGGTATGAAAGCGAAAAGACTAAATTTCCACAAAGTACTCAACCTATCAAAAACATACATGAACCGGAGAGGACAGGCTGTACTGGTATATTTATATCCTTTTAAAACCAAAAGAGGAAGACCCAAGAAATACCCTGACGAGATAATTCTTACCCTTCTTTTCCTCCAAGTAGCCTGGAACCTATCATTCAGAGACCTTGAATATTTGGCAGTTCAGATATTTGGAAGAGAGAATATTCCTGATTTTTCAACCTATTATTACCGACTCAAGCAACTACCTTCCATTCTCCTTGTAGATTTTCTGAACTTTGTCTCTCGAAGACTCTTAGGGAAGTATCATAAAGAACTAAGATTTCTGATAATAGATGGAACTGGCTTCAAATACAATGAGATTTATCCATTGAAAATTCTAAGAGGCAAAGAGATAAAGGAGGTAAAAAGCCACGTTAAAGTTGTTGTATTAAGCGTTCATCTAAAAGATGGAAAAAGGTTCATTCTTACTGCATTACCTGGAGAGAGTTACGCTTCGGAAGTGAAACTTGGAGAGAAAATAGTTAGGTGGTTAAACGAAAGGGGATTTATATGGAGAGCTTTGAAAGGAAAGCCATTTTTAGGAGACAAAGCTTATGACAGCATTAAGTTTATTGAGCTTGTTCTGTTAGTAGGCTTAAAGCCTTACATAAAGGTGAGAGAAACATTAAGGAAGGGAATTAAATCTGAGATTAGGCTTAAATGCAAAGAGCTTTTAGAATCTGATGAAATTTACAGGTTTAGAGGACTGATAGAGAGTATTTTTGGAGAAGTTAAGCAGGATGTTGGAAGTTACGAGAAAACAAAGAGCTTTCATATAGCTCAACTGTTTGTTTTAGCTAAGTTTATCCTCTTTAACATGGGAGTTTTGTTCTTTGTCTGGATGATTTTTCAAACACTCTCTCTTAAGGTTATTGACTTCCTTTCTTAATTTTTCTATATGAACAGAATAAACTTCTTCTGCTTCGACTAAGAATTTTTCGGTGTATTCAACTAACTCTTTTAAATTTTCGAAAGATAGTGAATTTTTAAGTATGTAATCAATATAATCCTTTATAAGAAGCATTGAAGATTTTGTAAGACAAACTATAAAATCAACATGACTATCTAATGCATTTCTTACTAATTTTTTAAATTTTTCAATAGAAGCTGAGAAAAAAAGAGCATCATAGATGTTTGTCGCAAGCGTTCTAATTGTTCCCTCCGAGAGAATGCAATCGTTCCTTTCCTTACTTTGTTCTACAAAGTGGTTGATAAATTCTTCTTTGTAATCTTTAAAGAATTTATCGGAAAACAAATTACTCATAAAACCTCCTAATCTTTGATTAATGAATTTAGATTTCAAAAAAAAGGATTTTAATTTTAACAAAACTTTTATACTAGAACGACTTTAATTTCTTAAATATTAAGGTAAAAATTTTTGTTCCTTGATTAATTTAAGGATTTCATTATAATTCTGAAATCTAAAATCAAAGAAAGAAGGGAGTTCCTATGATAAAAAAAGCTATTTATCCTGGGACTTTTGATCCGGTTACCCTTGGTCATATTGATATAGTAAGAAGAGGTATAGAGCTTTTCCAGGAGTTAATAATTGGTATTGCTGAAAATCCTAAGAAAGAACCTCTTTTTACATTAGAAGAAAGGAAAAAAATGTTTGAAGAAAGTCTTAAAGAAGTAGGTCTTTATGAAAAAGTTAAAGTAAAAACTTTTAACTCTTTACTTGTTGAATTTGCAAAAAAAGAAGGAGCTGTAGCAATACTTAGAGGAATAAGAATTATTTCTGACATGGATCATGAATTTACAATGGCGTCTATTAACAGAAAACTTTACCCAGAAATAGAAACTGTTTTTCTTATGCCATCAGATGAATATGCTTATCTTTCTTCATCAGCTGTTAGAGAAATAGCTTTTTATGGAGGAGATGTTTCACAGTTTGTTACTAAATGTGTTGAAACTAAATTAAAAGAGAAGATAGAACTTTTTAGAAAAGGATAGTATTTAATTTTTTATTCATTATAGATATGATATCTAAACTGTTGACTTAATCGCAAATTTTTTATATAAATTAGTTAGGATGTTCATGGTAATGTAATGGAGGTGTTTAAAAATGGATTTCCACATAGATAAAGCTAAGATACTTCCAAAAGAAAATGCTCAACAATTCCTTGAAGGTTTAAAAAAATTTGGTGTTTTAATTGCTCCTAAAAAAAAGGAAGAAAAATTTTACTTTGATATTATAGAAGATACATCTGAAGTTGAATTTAACTATACAAGAACAATTTTACCTCCAAAAAAATTTTTAGTACCTTATAGGAGAAAAAGATTTTCTTATAACGTAGATACTCTTGACTTTGAAAGTAGATTTACACCTGTAGATCAAGTAATTTTTGGAATTCATTCTTGCGATCTTCATGGAATTTCTATTCTTGATTCAATTTATTTAGAGGAAAATCCTGATCCACGATATCTAGAGGTAAGAAAGAGGACAATTTTAATAGGTTTATCCTGCAGACCAGATGAGTTTTGCTTCTGTCTTTCCACAGGAACAGCTTTCCCAGATGGTACAAATTGGGATCTTTTTCTTACAGATATAGGAAATGATTATTTCGTAACTATTGGAAGTCCTAAAGGTGATGAAATTGTTCTTTCCTTAAAAGAACTTTTTAGAGAAATAACAAAAGAAAATCTTACTCTTTATAAGCAAAGTACATCTCAGAAGAAACTATCTTTTGACTTAGAAAAACTTCCAGATCTTGGAAGAATATCACAAGTAATAGAACTTGAGTATGACTCGGAAGTATGGGAAGAGGAAGCAAAAAGGTGTCTTGGATGTGGAACATGTACAAATGTTTGTCCAACGTGCTTTTGCTATACAGCAGTTGATGTTCCTGATCTTGACGGAAAAAAAGTATCAAGGATAGAATTTACAACATCCTGTCAATATCCTTACTATTCTCTTGTTGCCGGTGGACACTACTTTAAACCAAAACGTTCAGATAGATTTAAACATCGTTATTACCATAAGTTTGTTGGCTATCCTTATCAAATAGAAAAGTTAGGATGTGTAGGTTGTGGAAGATGTTCTGCTGAGTGTCCTGCCAAGATAAGCATAGTGGAGACGATTAAAAAACTAAGAGGAGTTGAGAATGAAGAAAAGTCTGGAGAAGTTATTAACGAAACCTCTGCCAGTTAATCCATTTAAGCCCGAAAAAGCTCTAATAACGGATGTAGAAGATTTAGCTCCAGACCACAAGAAATTTTCATTTGTTTTTCTTGATGAAAAAGTTAATGAAGAATGGAATCATATTCCTGGTCAATTTGTAATGTTAACTGTTCCAAAAGGTGGAGAAATTCCAATTTCCATTTGTTCGTCTCCGACAAGAAGGGGAACAGTAGAATTAACTGTTAGAAAAGTTGGAAGAAAAACAGAAGTACTTCACAAGATGCAGCCAGGAGACTTAGTTGCAATAAGAGGCCCTTACGGTAATGGTTTTCCTGTAGAGATAATGGAAGGACATAATGTTTTAATAATTGCTGGAGGGCTTGGTATTGCACCACTTCGTTCTCTCATCTGGTATATCCTTGATAAGAGACATCTTTACAAAGATGTGTATATTCTCTATGGGACAAGAAATTATGAAAGCGTTCTCTATAAGGATGAATTAAGAAGATTAAAAGAGAGAAAAGATATTAAGTGTCTTTATATTCTTGATAAATTTGAAAACGAAGAAGATAGAAAGTGGGCAGATAGAGAAGGTCTTCTTACAGCTCTAATTCCTGAAGTTAGCCTTGATCCAAAGGAAACTTACGTTGCCGTATGCGGACCGCCTGTTGCATACAAGTTTATAGGTAAGGAGCTTATAAAAAATGGTTATCCTGAAAGTCAAGTTTTTGTTTCTTTGGAAAGAAAAATGGAGTGTGGAATAGGAAAGTGTGGCCATTGTCAGATAGGCTATAAGTTTGCATGTGTTGATGGTCCAATCTTTCCGCTCTGGGACACAAAAAATCTTCCGGAGATGATCTAATGGTGAAGATAGGAATTATGGGATTAACAGGTTGTTCAGGATGTCAGTGTGAGATTTTAAATTGTAAAGATGCTTTATACAAATTACTCGGTAAAGTAGAGTTTTGTTATTTTCCTTTGGCTCAAGACAACAATTCTTTCGAAGAATTTGACATTCTCTTTGTCGAAGGTTCTGTAACAACAGATCTTGATGAAGAAAAAGTTAAAAAGGGACGAAAAGTTTCAAAAATTTTAGTTGCTATTGGTAGTTGCGCTTGCTATGGAGGAGTTCAGGCTCAAAGAAATGATGAAGTTACTTTGGAAGAAATGCTAAAAGAAGTCTATGGAACTACTGAATTTCCTGTAAATGTATCAAAACCAAAGGCTGTTTCAGAGATTGTAAAAGTTGATTATGAACTTCCTGGATGTCCTTTGGATAAGAAGCAGTTTGTTTATGCAGTTGCGTTCTTACTAAACGGAGTAAAGCCTTTCTTTCCTAAAATTCCTGTTTGTCACGAGTGTAAACTTTCTGAAACTGAGTGTTTAACTCTCAAAGGAATTCCTTGTCAAGGACCTATTTCTTATGCTGGGTGTGGAGCTCCATGTACATCTGCTGGAGTTGGTTGTCAAGGATGTAGAGGAGACTGTGATTTTCCAAATTATGAGGAAATGATTTCTATCTTAAAAGAAGAAGGACTATCAACTAAAGATGCTGCTAACTTTATTAAAGTTTTTAGAGGAAAACAAGCACAAGAAAGACTTTCTGAAATCTTCTCAAAAGGAGTGCTAAATGAAAAGAGAGGTTAATATAAATCATCTTACAAGAGTGGAAGGTCATGGTGCTGTCAATATTGTTTTTGAAAATGAAAAATTAAAAGAAATAAAACTAAGATTTACAGAAGGACCAAGATTTTTTGAGTATATAACAAGAGAACGACTCTATACTGAAATTCCAAAAATTGTTTCAAGAATCTGCGGAATTTGTTATGTTTCTCATAGACTTGCTTCCATATCAGCAATTGAAAATGCTTTTGAGGTTGAGATTACTCCTGAGATAAAACTTCTAAGAAAACTTTTAGTAGTTGGAGAGTGTCTTGAAAGTCATGCTTTACATCTTTACTTCTTAGCACTTCCTGATTACATGGGGTACCCTTCAACTATTGCAATGGCAAAAGACTATCCAAACGTTGTAAAAAGAGGTTTTCTTCTAAAGGAAATTGGAAATAAAATTATGAAATTGATTGGTGGAAAAACTATCCATGGTGAAAATATACTTCCTGGAGGCTTTAAGTCTGTCCCTTCAAGAGAGCAGCTTCAAAAAGTTCAGGAAGACCTCTATAAAGCTATTCCAGAAATAAAAGCAACCATTTCCCTATTTGATTCTTTTGACTATCCAAAATTTAATAAGGAACATCCTATATCTCTTTGCATAAACGGTGATAAATTTGCTCTTTTAGGAGATAGTCTTGGACTTTCTGATGGAACTCTCTTTACAAAGAAAGAATATGAACTCTTTATAGAAGAGAAAACTTCTACCTATAGTACAGCAAAATATTCAACTATTAAAGGAAAACCTTTCCTTATAGGTCCTCTCGCAAGAATAAACCATCATATTAATAACTTAAGACCAGAAACAAAAGAAGTAATTTCAACTTTAAAAACATCCTTTCCTTCTTATAACTCTCTTCATGCAAATGTTGCAAGAGCAATTGAAATGCTTGAACTTGCTTTTGAAGGAATTGAAATTACAGAGGAACTTATTGCTTCTACTCCGTTTAAAAGGGAAGTGGAAATAAAGCCAAAAGCTGGAACAGGTTATGGGGTTAAAGAAGCACCAAGAGGAACTCTTTATCATAGGTATACATTTGATGATTCAGGAAGATGTATTTCAGCAAATATAATCACTCCAACTGCTCAGTTACAGGCAATAATAGAAAAGGATTTAGCAGATCTTATAGAGTTTTCTCCTGATGTGGATGATATAGAGTTAAGGAAAAGAGCGGAAATGCTCATTCGTGCTTATGACCCATGAATTGCTTGTGCAGTCCACCAGTTTGGTGGAGAAGATAACAAACTTATAAGCATTATTCGAAAATGATAAATCCGATTCATTTTCTTGTTTCTTAGAACTCCAGGGGGTGAAAGATGGAGCAAGCGGTTACTCTTCTTATCATCTTGCCGTGGATTTTGGCATTAGCAGTATTTTTATCTCCAAATCACAGACTTAGACAAGTTTTAACTTTCCTGTCATTACCGATCTTAACGTATCTTGCTTATATGGTGTGGAGTAGCGATCTTCCATACTTTATAGAAACTCCACACTGGGTAGAACTTGGTATAACAGTTTTTGACTATTTCCTATTAGGTTACTTTCTTTACCAAGGATTTAAGTTTAGAAGCTTCTTAGTTTCGGTTTTAGCAATTGCCCAAATTTTCCTCCTAACATGGGTTCTTCTTATCCTGCCTCACTCAATAACTCCTTCTATTTACGTAGATAGATTAACTGCTTTTATGTATTTAATAGTAGCTACAGTTGGTTCAATTATCTGTATTTATGCAACAAAGTATATGGAACAAGAAAATGTTGAAAGAGAAAATCGCTTTGTAGCCATTCTTTTATGGTTCTTGGGAGTAATGAACTTTGCTGTTTCGGTTAATAATCTAGAGTGGTTTTTTGCTTTATTCGAAACAACAACACTTGCTTCTTACATTCTTATAAGATTTAGATGGGACGAAATTTCGATTAAGAATGCTATTAGAGCTCTCTGGATGAACCAAGTAGGTGGTATAGCTATACTCATAGGTATTTTGTTTGCTGTCAAGTACTATAGCGTTTACAACTTCACAGATATCTTGAAAATAAATGCAGCCGCTATTTCAATGATACCTTTAGGTTTTCTTTCCATTTCTGCTCTTGTTAAAGGAGCTCAAATGCCTTTCCATAAGTGGCTCTTAGGAGCGATGGTTGCACCTACTCCGGTTAGTGCAATTCTTCACTCTGCGACAATGGTAAAGATTGCTCCTTACTTAATTCTTAGAATATCTCCTGTGATAAAGGGAACACTACTTGCAAAACTTCTTATTACAACAACAGGTTTTGTTTTTGTAGCCGCCGGTCTTTTAGCTCTTACTCAGGATAACTTTAAGAGAATTCTTGCCTATTCAACGATTTCTTTACTTGGTCTGATGATGTTAACTGCAAGCATGGGAAGTTCGATAGCAGTTCTTGCTTCTCTTCTTTTAATACTTTTCCATGCGGTTGCTAAAGCTCTTTTATTCCTCGAAGCTGGAATCATGGAAAAAGTATTCCATGTTAAATACATAGAACAGATGAGAAGACTCATAGAAAAAGCACCTATTACTGTTTTCTTCATTGCACTTGGATTTATGAGTATGACCCTTGTGCCTTATGGTATCTTCATTGCTAAGTGGATTACTTTAGAAGAAGCTTCAAAGTTTCTTTCTCATGGAGCTTATATAGCTTCAATAATCTTTATCACCATAGGTGGAGTTATTCTTGCTCTTCTTTACTTTAAAGTTATCGGAGTTATTAGTAGAAAAAGAGGGGAATTTGTAAGCTTCAAGCCTGAAAAATTACCGTTCTTATACATGATTACAACAGGTGCATATGTGCTCTTTACTATTATTGGCTCTCTCTTTATTGCTCATCTTTCCTCAGACTTCATTAACCTTATAGTGAAGGATATCTCTGGCGAATTTGCAAACGTTAAAGCTTCAGGTTTAACACTTATTACTCCTGTTTCTCAGCTTTACGGTTGGCAAATTGTGGGAGCTATTATTTTACTTATGGTAGTTCCTATCTTTGCCTACTTTGTTCACTTTAAGGCAGACAAAGTTTACGAATATACTTGTGGAGAGAATATACCTTTAAACATTGGAACTTATAACTTTTTCTGTGTATCTAAAATAGAGCCATTTATCGAAACTACTGCTGTTGCTCTCTTTGTTCTTACTCTTGTTCTGGGAGGTGGTTTAGTATGAGCAAGGAACTCTCTCTGATTTTGACGTTACTTTCTCCAGTGATAGGGGGATTAATTTACGGATTTGAAAGGATTGTGAGAGCAAGAATGCAAAATCGTCAAGGTCCTCCACTTCTTCAGCCCTTTTATGACTTTCTTAAGCTTATGGATAAAAGATCCATTATGATACACTCCTTCCATGCCTTTATGGGAATTATGTATTTAGTTGGAACATGGTTTTCTCTTTATGTCCTTCTTTCAGGAGGAGATATTCTAATAGCCATATTCTTCCACGTTCTTTCACTTGCCTTTCTGGTGGTAGGAGGATTTAGCGTAAGATCTCCATATTCTGTAGTTGGAGCTATGAGAGAACTTATTCATATGCTTGCTTACGAACCTATTTTTGTTCTTACTGCAGCAGGATTATACCTTGTAACAGGAACTTTTCAGGTTTCAGAACTTCTTAAGACAGACACCGTTCCTATTTTATCGCTTCCTCTTGTTTTTATTGCATTCATTCTTTCTCTTCCAGCTGTTTTAAAGAAATCTCCATTTGATATTGCTGAAGCTCACCAAGAAATCATAGGTGGACCTGAAATAGAGTATTCAGGCAAGTTTTATGAAGCTGTATATACAGCAAAGTGGATAGAGTACATTTATGCGTTTTTCTTTGTTTTTCTCTTTGCTGGAAGCAACTACTTGCTTGGAGCAATTTTAGTTGTTCTATCCTTCTTTATAGTTAATCTTATCGATAACTCTACTGCAAGAGTGACATTTAGACAAATGGTTTCTTTTCACTGGTACATTTTAATTCCTTTAGTTGTTATTAACTTGATGCTATTAGCACTCTGGAGGGCTTAAGATGAATCTAAAAAAGTATAGAACAAAGTCTCCTTGGATACTCCACTATAATACTGGAAGTTGTAATGGTTGTGATGTTGAGATTTTGGCATGTCTTGCTCCAAAGTACGATATTGAAAGATTTGGAATCTTAAACAGAGGAAATCCTAAACAATCGGATATTCTCTTGGTTACTGGACCAGTAACTAAGAGAGCAAGAGAAAGATTAATAAGACTTTATATGGAAATGCCTGAACCAAAAGTTGTTGTGGCTGTTGGTGTTTGTGCTTGTACAGGAGGCGTTTTTAGAGGAATGTATAATGTGGAAAATGGCGTTGATAAGTTTATTCCTGTTGATGTTTACGTTCCAGGATGTGCAGCAAGACCTGAAAATATTATTGATGGAGTAGTTAGAGCTCTCGAGATATTAGAAAAGAAGAAGAAAGACCTTCAGCTTACAAGAAAGTGTACAGGTACTGAGGAGCTTGAATATCTATTAGGAAAACAGCTTAACAGAAGAAAGATTGTCGCTGAAGGTACCAGGAGGTGCTATGAAAGTAGAAGAGATTAAGGTTTCTTTAAGAGATGTAAGAAGAGCCATTAAAGATTTTTACAATCCTGATGAATGGCACTTTGTTACTGTAAATGGAACTGATTTAGGTGGAAAAGTTGAACTTAAATGGTTTTTTGCTAAATATGGTGAAGAGGAAGTTTTTACAGTTTTTACTTCTGAAGCAAGTTATGAAGATGAAATTCCTACTATTACTTACATAATTCCTTCTGCGTGGATAGCTGAATGGGAACTTGCAGATCTTTTAGGTCTTAATGTAGAAGGAGCTAAAAAGGGACTTTTTCTTGATCCTGATAGTCCAAAAGCACCTTTAAGGAGAGGCTAAGATGGGAAATAGAATTACCATTCCATTTGGTAGTCAGCACGTAGCACTTCCAGAACCAATAAGATTTGTCTTTCAAACAGAAAATGAAAAAATAGTTGATGTTGAGGTTGACGTTGGATATGTCCATAGAGGAATTGAAAAAGCTTGTATGACAAAGTTTAAATATACACAGGTAGGTTACGTTGTTGCAAGAGTTTGCGGACTCTGTGCTATTTCTCATACCTTAGGATATGTAACAGCTGTTGAAAGATTAATGGAGATAGAGGTACCTAAGAAGGCTTTATATTTAAGACTTTTAGTGAGCGAGCTTGATCGTGTTCACTCACATTTGCTTGCTATGGGACACCTAGCAGAAGTTGCAGGATATGAAAATCTTTTTATGCATACCTTCAGAGATAGAGAACTTGTAATGGAGCTCCAAGAGCTTGTTACTGGAAACAGAATTCAATTTGACTATGCTACAGTAGGAGGAGTAAATAGAGATCTTTCGCTTGAAGTAGAAAGAGAATTACGGGAAAAATTGAAAGATCTACAGGAAAGATGTTTATGGCTAAAGGATGTTTTTGAAAACGACTACACTATAAAACTTAGATGGAAAGGGATAGGAGTTATTACTCCTGAAATGGCAAGAGAATTAAATGTTGTTGGTCCTCCTGCTAGAGCTTCAGGACTTGCAACAGATGCAAGAAATGAATTTAACTATCTACCTTTTAAAGAAGTAGGCTATAAGCTAATTACAATGAAAGATGGAGATATATACGCAAGAAATATGGTAAGGGCAGAAGAAACTCTAAACTCTTTAGAAATGATTTTTAATTTATTAGATGGAATGCCAGAGGGAGACATAAAAGTTCCGGTTAAAGGCCTTCCTGAGGGTGAAGCTTTTGTTAGAATAGAAGCACCAAGAGGAGAACTCTTTTATTATCTAAAAGGAAGTAAGAAATTAATTCTTGATAGACTTAGAATAAAAGTTCCTACGTTTTCAAACATTCCTGTGATGAAAGAGCTCTTTATTGGAATGGATTATGCAGACGTTCCAGCAACAGTAATTAGTTTTGACCCGTGTCTATCGTGTACTGCAAGATAGGTGATTTAGGAGGAAGTTATGAAGGATATGTTTATAGAGTCTTTAAAAAATCTCTTTAAAAAACCTGCAACTCATCAGTATCCTTTTGAACCTTCACCACCTCCGCCAAACTATCGGGGAAATATAGTTTATAAAAAAGAACTTTGTATTTTCTGTACTAAGTGTGAGTTAGTCTGTCCTCCAGGAGCTATAAGGTTTACTTACAATGAAGATGGTTCAAGAGAATTCCACTATAACCCTTACTTATGTATATACTGTGGAGAGTGTGTAAGAGCATGTCCCAAAGCTGGATGTCTTATACAAGTTGAAGAAATGGCACCACCTGCAACAGAGGAAGAAATTCCTAATTGGGATGAGATAGAAAAAGAGGCAGAAGAATCAAAGAAAAGATGGCTTAAAGCAAGAAAAAAGCCTCAAGCTAAAAAAAGTTAAAAAAAGGGGGAAATCACTTCCCCCTTTAAGTTCTTTTCTTACTTATTTCCTTTTACATTCTTCCCACATTCTTCCATTTTAATCAACAACAAAATAGAATTAATGTTAAAATCTTTTTGCAAAATCCTAAGTTTCAAATTAAAGGAGGGAAAATTGGATAGAAAAAAGATAACAATTGTTGGAGCTGGAAATATTGGTTCAACCCTTGCACTCCTTCTTGCAAGAAGAGAAACTGCAGATATTACATTAATTGATATAAATGAAGGAATTGCGAAAGGGAAAGCTCTTGATATTATGGAAGCATCTCCAATTCTTGGTTTTAATGCTCATGTTGTTGGAACAGGAAACTATGAGGATACAGCAAACTCTGACGTTGTAGTTATTACAGCAGGGTTTCCAAGAAAACCTGGAATGAGTAGGGATGATCTGCTTTTTAAAAACTTTGAAGTTGTAAAAAGTGTTTCTGAACAGATAAAAAAATACTCTCCTAATGCCTTTGTTATAGTAGTTACAAATCCTCTTGACGTAATGACCTATACAGCTTTGAAGGTTACGGGATTTCCAAAGGAAAAAGTCTTAGGAATGGCAGGAGCACTTGACGCTGCAAGGTTTGCTTACTTCATATCTGAAAAAACAAAAATATCTGTTGAAAATATAAGGGCTTTTGTTATTGGTGGACATGGTGATGATATGGTTCCTCTTAAGAATTACACAACTATAAGTGGTGTTCCAGTTACAAAGTTTTTATCAGAAGAAGAACTTAACAAGATTATTGAAAGAACAAGATTTGGTGGTGGAGAAATCGTTCAACTACTAAAAACGGGAAGTGCTTTCTATGCTCCAGCAGCAGCTATTCTTGAAATGGTAATTTCAATTCTCTGGAACAAAAGAAAAATAATTCCATGTAGTGTTTATCTTGATGGTGAAATTGGCGAATATTATGGAGCTTCAGGTCTTTGCGTGGGAGTTCCTATAGTCCTTGGTAGAAATGGAGTTGAAGAGATAATTAAGTTGGATCTTTCAGAAGAAGAATGGCAGCAGTGGAAAAAATCAGTTGAGTCTGTTAAGAGATTAGTAGAAAAACTTCATCTCTAAGGAGAAAAAGATGAGAGAGATTCATGTAGATAAAGTTAAAGAGGCTGTGAAGAAACTCTGTATGGAAGCAAATTACTTTCTTCCTGAAGATGTTTTAAAGGCTTTCGAAGAAGGAAAGAAAAAAGAAATTTCTCCTGTAGGGAAAAACGTTTTTGACATACTAAAAGAAAACGCAAAGATAGCAGCAAGTGTAGAAATTCCCTACTGTCAGGATACTGGTTTTGCAGTTATATTCATGGAAATCGGTCAGGAAATAAAATTTGTTGGTGGGGATTTAGAAGAAGCTATAAACAAAGGTGTTGCTGAAGGTTATACTGAAGGTTATCTAAGAAAATCTATCGTTTCGGATCCTCTTTTTGACAGGAAAAATACTGGAAACAATACTCCTGCTGTTATTCACTATAAAATTGTTCCAGGTGACAAGCTAAAAATAGCAATGGCTGCAAAAGGTGGCGGAAGTGAGAACATGAGCCGTCTCGCTATGTTGAAACCGGCTGATGGAATTGAAGGAATTAAAAAGTTTGTAATTGAAACTGTAAGTAAAGCAGGGCCTAATCCCTGTCCTCCAATCACTGTTGGAGTTGGAATAGGTGGAACTTTTGAAAAGGTTGCTTTTCTTGCAAAAAAAGCTCTTTTAAGACCTATTGGACATAGAAATCCTGATCCAAGATATGCAAAACTAGAAGAAGAGCTTCTTGAAGAAATAAACAAACTTGGAATAGGTCCTTCTGGTTTTGGAGGAAAAGTTACAGCTCTTGACGTTAAAATTGAGTGGTATCCTTGCCACATTGCTTCTTTGCCGGTAGCTGTAAATATTCAATGCCATGCTTCAAGACATAAAGAAATAGAGCTCTAACAACTTTTTGGCTGCTCCTTTCTGTAGGGGAACGCCTATATTAGAGGTTACAGTGCATAATAAAAAGTTCCTCCTTTTCTTACTAACAGGGGTTTTTCTTGGCTTTATTATAGGTGGTTATTTTCCCCATTTTGCATTAAATGTTTCTTTTATCGGTGAACTTTTTCTGAATGCTCTTAAAATGGTTGTTCTGCCTCTTATAATAGTTTCTATCGCAAATTCAATCCTAAATATGAAAAGTCTTGAAAGTTTCAAGAATGTAGGAATAAAAACTTTTTTTTACTATACAGTAACAACATCAATAGCTGTTGGAATAGGAATTCTCACGGTTATTTTGATAAAACCAGGAGAAGGTTTTCCTTTACACTCTGAAAATGTTTTTCAAAGGGAAATACATTTTAGTGTTCGTGATCTTATAGTGAATTTACTCCCATCAAATATTTTTGAAGCACTTGTACAGTTTAATATTCTTCCAGTTATTATTGCGACTATCCTATTTTCCTTGGCCGTTTTATCTATTGAGGAAAAAAGAGAACTGCAGCTTTACAAGTTAATTTCTGAATTGGATATTGCTCTTTTAAAGTTTACTGAGTGGATAATAAAGTTTGCTCCTCTTGGGATATTTTCTCTTATTGCTTCAAAAATCGCTTCTATGGGAGGAGCAAAAGCCATAATTCCCGTTCTCTATTCTCTTGGAAAATACGTTATGACAGTTCTTATAGCTCTTTCTATTCATGCATTTTTGCTGCTTCCACTTATTTACTACCTCTTTATTAGAAAAAATCCATACTCTTACTTAGGAAAGGTAAAAGAAGCACTCGTAACTGCATTTGCAACTGCTTCTTCTTCAGCAACTCTTCCAGTTACTTTAAAAAGCGTAACTTCTGCTGGAGTTAAAAGGTCAGTTGCAGAATTTACGCTTCCTCTTGGAGCTACAGTGAACATGGATGGTACTGCTCTTTATGAAGCTGTTGCTACAGTTTTTTTAGCTGAAGCTTATGGAATAGATTTGTCTATGACTCATTACTTAACTATATTCTTTACAGCTACCCTTGCTGCTATAGGAGCAGCCGGAATTCCTGAAGCTGGACTTGTTACTATGGTACTTGTCCTTCAGTCTGTAGGAATTCCTCAGGAAGGAATAGGGCTGATACTTGCAATTGACTGGTTTTTAGATAGGTGTAGAACAGCTGTCAACGTTTTCGGAGATACAATTGGTGCTGCCATAATAAGTAGATAGGAGGTCTAAAAATGGCAAGTATTGGATTTCTTCTTGATTTAGAAGGAACTCTTGTTAAAGATAAAAGTTATACACCAATACCAGAAGCTCTTGAGTTTACAAAACTCCTTGATGAAAAAAAAACTCCATGGATAGTTGCTACAAATAACTCTACAGAAAAACCTTACGAGCTTGTAAAAATTTTACGATCAAAAGGATTTAATGTAGATGAGAATAAGCTCCTATCTCCTAGCCTCCTTGCTTGTGATTATTTAAGGAAAAATAATGTCAAATCTATTTACTTTTTAGGTACTGATAAAATAAAAGAATTCTTTGAGGAAGAAGGATTTGAAGTAAGAGACGACCATAATGTTGATGCTGTGGTTGTAGGAAGAGATAAAGAAATTACCTATCAAAAATTGAAAATAGCTACTTCTGCTCTGGTTTTAAATGATGCAAAACTTTTTTCTTTTCATAAAAATCGAGTAATTCGTGATGTAGATGGCCTTGTAGGCCCAAGTGTCGGAGCTGTTGCTACTGCGCTTTCATATGCAGGAAATAAATCTTTTACTTCTTTTGGAAAGCCTTCAAAAGAGTACTTTGAAAGAGCATTTGAGCTTCTTGGCTTAAGTGATCCTAAGAAAATTTATATGGTAAGCGATGATCCTTTTACCGATCTTGCAGAAGGAAAGAAAAATGTAAATTTCCAAACTGTCTTTGTTTTGAGTGGAAAATACGAAGACTCCTCTATACTAAACAAAATAGAAAAAGACCTAAGACCCGACTATACGTTTAGTCACATTGGAGAATGTTCAAGACTTTTAGAGGGTGAAAATGGTAATGCTTAATAGAATCAAAAATTACATGGAAATGATAAAAGTAGAGCACACAGTGTTTGCTCTACCTTTTGCTCTTACTTCTGCCCTTATTGCTGCTAATGGATTTCCTTCTCTTTATCAAACTTTTTGGATAATTGTTGCACTTTTTGGGGCAAGAACTGCAGCAATGAGTCTCAATCGTCTTATAGATGCTGAAATTGACGCAAAAAATCCTAGAACAGCAAACAGACATATTCCAAGAGGTGTTGTTAAAAAAACAGAGGTCTTAGTATTAGCTATTGTGGGTTTTGCTCTTATGATCTATGGAGCTTATAAGCTAAATTCTCTCGCTCTTAAACTTTCTCCGATCGCAGTTGCTGTCCTTACTCTTTACTCTTTCACTAAGCGTTTTACATGGCTTTGTCACATCGTTTTGGGAGTGGCAATTGCTCTTGCTCCTTTTGGAGCCTGGGTAGCTATCAAAGGTTCTGTATCTCTTTCTGCTTTTCTTCTTTCTATTTCAGTTGGCCTCTGGGTTGCAGGTTTTGACATAATTTATGCTCTTCAAGATGTTGAATTTGACAGAAAAGAAGGACTTTATTCTATTCCTGCAGTTTTGGGTGAAAAGAGAGCTCTGTTCCTTTCAAAGGTATTTCATATTTTAACTCTCTTTGGATTAATCTGGGTTGGCATTATCGAGAACTTGGGTTTTTGGTACTATCTTGGATTAGCTATTTCTGCACTTTTTATGCTTAGAGAACATAGGATTATCTCTAAAGATAAAACAAAGATTAATTATGCTTTCTTTAACTTGAATGGCTACATTAGTTTAAGTATTTTTCTTTTTACACTGCTTAACTACCTATGGAATATGATATGGAGCTCTTAAAGTACTTAATTTCTCTTTTAGTAATTGTAGATCCTATATTTGCAGCCATAGTTGTTGGAGGATTGATAAAAGACCAAAAATTATTAGAAAAAGTAGCTTTTAGGAGTTCTCTTACTGTTTTAATTGCTTTTTTAGTTACCATCTTTGCAGGTGAGCGTCTTCTTAAAACTATGGGTGTAAACATATTTAGCGTAAAGATATTCGGAGGACTTATACTTCTTCAAATGGCTTTTCAAATGCTTCAAGCAAATCCTCCAAAAGCAAAGCATACTGCCAAAGAAGGAGAAGCTGCAATGGAAAAGGATGATATATCCATAATTCCAATAGGAATTCCTATACTTTTTGGACCTGGAACATTTACTACGGTTCTGATTTTTAAAGAGGAGGCTTTAGGAGTTTGGAACGAAATTATGCTTATTCTGGCTGGTATCTTGACTGCATTTATAATATATCTTGTTTTGAAAAATACGGGATTTTTTGCAAAGAAGCTTGGAACTACGGGAATAAATGTTGTTGTTAGAATTTTAGGTCTTCTTGTAGGAGCTCTCGGTTCTCAATTTGTGGTTGATGGAGTAAAACACCTATGGATTCAGGGGTAAAAAATGAAAGTTGTTCTTCAAAGAGTTTTAAGTGGAAAAGTCATTGTTGCTGGTGAAGTGGTTGGAGAAATCGGACAGGGTATAGTTGTACTTGTAGGTTTTGAGAAAGGGGATATAAACTCTTATATAGATAAAATGGCTGATAAAATTATCAACTTAAGAATCTTTGAGGATGCAACTGGTAAAATGAATCTTTCCCTAAAAGACGTAAATGGAGCTTTGTTAATAGTTCCTAATTTCACCTTAGCAGCAGATTGTCGAAAGGGAAGAAGACCAAGTTTTCAGTCTTCCGAGGATCCAGAAAAGGCTGAGGAAATGTTCAAAAAGTTTGTAGAAAAGTGTAAAGAGTTTGGAGTTGAAGTTCAAACAGGGATTTTTGGAGCAGATATGAAGGTTCATATTGTAAATGATGGACCTGTAACTTTTATACTTAACAGTAAAGACTTCTCTTGATTTTAGGAAACCTTATAGAAGGGAAAGAATTAAATGGAATTTCTATCTTCTTTGATAGATTATTTACCAGCTTGGGTAAAGTTGGAATATCTCCTTGCACTTATCTTTTTCCTATTTTCTATAGTCTCTTTGAACTTCCCTTCTGTTATAACAAAACTTTTAATGAAGTTTTTCCTAAAAGATGAAAAGTTAACTAAGGGAGAAAAACTTTTTATAAAACTTTCTGTCTGGATTTCTTACTTTTTAGCTCTTCTTTTTTTGAATTTATCAATTGTTCAGTTACCAGTACCTTCGAAGTTTTTACTCGTTATTAATAAAATCTTCTTCATTCTTTATGTTGGGATAATCTCGTTTATATCGGTAAAGATCCTTGATATAGTTCTTGAAAAATTTTCAAGTAGTATGAAAAGAAAAGTACTACCTTCTGAAGCTCCCTTAGTAGAAACTTACTACTCTATGATTTCAAAACTTGTAAAAATTTTTGTTTTTATTATTGGTTTAATAGCTATTCTTGATAAGTTTGGATTTAATGTTACTTCCCTTGTGACATCCCTTGGTGTTGGTTCTCTTGCTGTAGGTTTAGCTGCTCAGGATACGATTAAGAACTTCATATCGGGAGTTCTTCTAGTTACTGACAGACAATTTAGAATAGGAGATAGAGTTTACATTAAGGATATAGACATTGAAGGATATGTTTATGATATTGGTCTCAGGACTACTAAAATTTTGACAATAACGGGGAACAATCTCATAACTATTCCAAACTCAAAGTTAACTGAGGGAATAATAGAAAATTCTTTATATCCAGATCCCCGTGTTAAAGACTTTGTTGAAATCGGAGTAGCTTACGGCTCAGATGTTGAGTTAGTAAAAAAACTCCTACTTAGAGCTACAGAGGAAATAGAAGGAATAGTAGAAAATCCTCCTCCTTCTGTTTACTTTACTCAGTTTGGAGATAGTGCTTTAGTATTTAAGCTCATCTATTATGTTGAAAAAAAGGATATTGCTTTTGAAGTAAAATCAATTCTACATCAAAAAATTGATAAATTATTTAAGGAAAACAATATAGAAATACCTTTCCCTCAAAATGATGTGTGGTTTAGAAATCCTTTAAAAGTAGAAGTTAAAAATGAAGAAACTTTACAGCGTAAAGATGAGAAGCTCTAAAGAAGGATTACATATTTCAGGAGCTGAAAGGATAGTTTTAGAAGAAGAGTTAAAAACTGTAGCAATTCAGCTTATAGAAAGAGCTCTTAACCACTCAAGGGGAAAAGCTGATTTTGTCAATTTAAAGATAGAGGAATTGAAGAAAAATCCTGTTTATTCTCCTCTTCTTCCTGTTTTTGAAGTTACAGATTACAAAAGTGTGAAAGAACTCCTTAAAAAACTTTTTTCCTTATCTAAGGTACCTCTAGAGCTTGGAATTGAAGTTTACAAAAAACTTCTTACTGGTCCAGCTCCAAATGGACAAATAATGAGAGGAGCAATGATTGTTGCAGTTCCATCTGGGAAAAGATTGGAACCAAACCAGTATAGAGGAGTTAGAGCTTCCTACTTAGATGTTGATAAAGAAACGGTTAGTATTCTTAAGGAAAAATTAGAAGATAGGTATACAGAAAACTTTAAGGAAGCTCTTGTTTTATCAACAAAAATTTTGCATTTCAATAATGTATTAGGAGAACTATGTGTTTCTGATGATCCTGATTACACAATAGGTTATCTATCTTTAAAAGGAAAAGGTTATTTTCGTATAAAAAACATTAAGCCTCAAGGATTACCAAAAGGAGGTAGAGCTATTTTTGTAGAAGAAAAAATAGATGTAGAAAAATTTATCAACTATCTTGAAAAAGAGCCTTTTATTGCAAAAGGATTTTTAAGTTATTCTGTTATTTCAGTGGAAGAATTAAGCTCGCTTTTTTCGTAAAAGTTCCCAGATTTCACGACTCCGTTAATACTTGCTCCAGGTTCTATAGAGAGCTTTTGAGTATTTATATCTCCTTCTACTCTTCCATACGCTTTTATTTCTACTTCATGAGAGTTTATATTACCTTCAACATTTCCCATGATAATTATAGATTCTGCAAATATGTTTCCTTTTACTTTTGCAGTTTCTCCAAGGATTACGTAATTACCTTTTATATCCCCAACAATCTCTCCATCAATCCTTATTTTTCCTTCTGCACAGACATTTCCTTCTATTTTTAACCCTTCAGCTAAAATGCTTTTAATTTCCGTTAAATCGTTACTTTCTTTCTTTTTTCCTATCATGGGGAAACCTCCATATAAGCAATGGGATTGACTATTTTATTTTTGTACTTAATTGTATAGTGAAGATGAGGGCCTGTACTTCTACCGCTATTTCCTGTTATTCCTATAATTTGCCCTTTTTCTACATATTCTCCTTTTTTAACAAAAATTTTCGCTAAATGACCGTAGTAAGTGGAAAAATCTTTATTATGTTTTATAACAATGCATTTACCCATAAGTCCGCACCAACCTGCTTTTATAACTTTACCATCTGCTGAAGCTCTTACAGGAGTCCCCCAAGTATTGGCAATATCAACACCAAGATGGAATTCTATCCTTCCCGTAATTGGATTTCTCCGTAGTCCAAATCCAGAAGTTATTCTTCCTACTGTAGGGTAACCTAGTGGAGTTGTTTTCAGGTTTTGGATTATGTAGTCAAGATCTGGAATGACTGGAGATAAATCAATATTTTCATTAGTGGTAAGAAGTTTTTCTATCGGTATTGCAAGACCACCTTCACCTTCTTTATTTGTTGATAGAACATTTATACCTACTTTCTTCATAATCGAATCTATAATTTCTATTCTCTTTGCTAATTCTTCTATAGTTTTTTCTTTTTCGTCTTTGAGCTTAGCTAACTGTACTTTCAGTTGTCCATTTTCACTTTTATACTGGGCAAGTTCCTCTTTTAACTCTTTAATTTCTTTCTCTGTCTTGCTGTAATAACTATACGATTTGTAAGTAAGAATACTTGTATATATCAAAAGAACTGTAGTAAAGAATAAGGAAGCAATAGCTAAAACTTTGATTTTCTTTTTTGAAATTCTGTATCTTTTTGGTTTTTCTACATCACTGTCAATTACAATAACCTGTAGTTTCGAGTCTTTCAACTTTTACTTTCCTATACAAAATTTTGAAAAAATTATATCAAGCATATCTTCAGTTGTAACTTGCCCAACAATTTTACCAAGTGAATAAAGAGCTTCATCTATATCCATTGAAATAAACTCTGGAGATTCAAATCCTGTGTCAAGACTATCTATCACTTTTAACAAAGATTTTTTTGCAGATTCAAGAAGTTCCCTGTGCCTTTCGTTTGTTAATAGTGGTTCTTCTCCCTTTAAAATGGTTTCAGGTTCTAAAAGAACAAGATTTACTATTTTTTCTCCAAGCTCGTCTATTCCTTCTGTACTCTTTGCACTAAGCTCAACACATTCTTTCCAATCTATAGATTCTCTGCAGGAAAGTTTAAGTCCAAGGTCTTTTTTGTTGATAACGAGGATTACATTTTCTTTTTTCTTAAGAACTTTAGATATTTTTCTGTCTTCTTCTGTAAAACCAATAGAACCATCTATAACAAAAAGAATTACGTCAGCTTCTTCTAAACTTTTCATAGTTCTTTCTATTCCTATTTGCTCTACTTTATCTATAGCTTCTCTTATTCCGGCAGTATCTATTAACCTCAGTGGAATTCCTTTTAAGGTAACCGTTTCTTCGATAATATCTCGTGTTGTTCCTGGAATCTCTGTAACAATAGCTCTTTCTTCCTTTAAGATAGCATTAAGAAGCGATGATTTCCCAACATTGGGTCTTCCAACAATAGCTACTTTTATTCCTTCTTTTAAAACTTTTCCATCTTTATAAGTTGAAACCAATTTTTCTATTTTTTCTACTATTTCAAGTATTTTTTCTCTAATGTGTCCAGTCTCAAATATTTCTATTTCTTCATCTGGAAAATCAACTGCAGCTTCTATATAAGCTTTAACTTCAAGAAGTTTATCTCTTAATTCTTTTATTTTATTTGAAAGAGCACCTTCAAGCTGTTTAAGTGCCAATTTTGCACCAACTTCACTTGTAGCATTAATAAGCTCGTTTATTGCTTCAGCTTGAACAAGATCTATTTTTCCATTTATAAAAGCTCTCATTGAAAATTCGCCAGGCTCTGCAAGTCTTGCTCCCTTTGATAGTACTTCTCTTAATATTTTTCTTACAACGACTATACCTCCATGGCTATGGATTTCTACGATATCCTCTCCAGTAAAAGTTTTAGGAGCTCTCATGTATACCGCAAGAACTTCATCTATTGGTTCTTCGAATCTATCAACTACTAAACCGTAGTGCATTTTTCGGTTTTCAAATTTTTCTTTTTTACTTCCCTCTTTGGTTCTAAATATCTCTTTAAGAATTTTTAGAGAATCTTTTCCCGAAATTCTGACTATTCCTATTGCACCCTTTCCAATAGGAGTTCCTATTGCTGCTATAGTATCTTCCCAAAGATAATCCACGGTTCCTCCATTGTTATCATTTGATACTCTTTTCTAAACGTCTTTTTTAACATCTAACAAACTGGTAAATAATATCAGAAAGCCAATGGAAGATTATAGGAGCTCCAATGGACTTACTTCTTTCATAAATATATCCCATAACGAGAGAAGGAAAGAAGACTTTAAACATGATTGGATTGTAGTAAATAAGAACGTGAGCTATGGCAAAAAGAAAACTTGATACAAAGTTTGCTTTAGAAATAGGGCCAAAGAGAGGTTCATTTTCTATTTCCGAGTAAAGATATCCTCTAAAAAATGTTTCTTCTGCCACAGCAACTGTAAAGTAAAAAAGAATAATGCTTAAAAAACTTTTAAAATGAGTATTAATTTCTCCAAAATTGCTACAAAGTAGAGCATAAACAGGAAGAATTAATAAAGACGTTCCAATACCCCACTTTAAACCTTTAAGGAAGTTTTTGTAACCTAATTCTTCTGGAGTTTTTCTTAAAAGTAATATAGGAATACCAACCATTAAGAAAAAACTAACTACAGCGGAATAATCTTTAAAGAATCTTACAACTATAGAAGAAACAAAAATTACAACAAAGTAAAGTTTCACAAATCTACAACTTTTACACTTCTTACGAGCCAAACTTCAATCTCCGTTTGCTAAAATTTCCCCAAAGATTATGCATAAAGGAGTGGAAAATGGCAAATTACTTTGTGAAAATTTTTATTACTTACAGAAAAGGAGTTCTTGACCCTCAGGGAATTGCAGTAGAGAAGGCAGCTCATAGTTTAGGATTCGAAAAAGTAAAGAACGTTAAAGTTGGTAAATACATTACAATGAACATTGAAGCTGATTCTCCTGAAGAAGTAAAAAGGGAAATAGAGGAAATGGCAAAGAAGTTTTTAGTAAATCCAGTAATAGAAGAGTATACTTATGAAGTAGAAGAGGTGAAAAGATGAAATTTGGAATACCTGTTTATCCTGGGAGTAACTGTGATAGAGACATCGGATGGGTTATTGAAAAAGTTCTTGGTCATGATGTGAAGTATCTATGGCATAAAGAGCAAAGTTTAGCTGGTATTGATTGTGTTATTGTTCCAGGGGGATTTTCTTATGGAGATTATTTAAGAGCTGGAGCGATGGCAAAACTTTCTCCGGTTACAGAAGCTATCTGTGAATTTGCAGAAAAAGGTGGCCTTGTAATGGGGATTTGTAATGGATTTCAAATTCTATTAGAAGCAGGTCTTTTGCCAGGAGCAATGTTACCCAATAAAACGTTATCCTTCATATGTGAATTTGTCTATTTAAAAGTTGAAAACAACGAGATTCCTTTTACCCACCTTTATAAAAAAGGAGAAATTATAAGAATTCCTATAGCTCACGCTGAAGGAAACTATACTTGTACTCCTGAAACACTAAAGGAATTAGAAGAAAATGGACAAATAGTCGTAAGGTACTGCTCACCAGAGGGAGTTATTTCTGAAGAATTTAATCCAAACGGCTCTCTTAATAACATTGCTGGTATCTGTAACAAAAGAGGAAATGTTTTTGGATTGATGCCTCATCCTGAAAGAGCTTCTGAGGCAATCTTAGGTAGTGTGGATGGATACAGAATGTTTGAATCAATAGTTAAATCTGTTCTTGTTTAAAAGTTTTTCTTCCCTGATCCTTGGAGGAATAGTGAAGAAGTTTCTTATTGCCATTCCTGCGAGAATAAAATCTAATAGACTTCCTGAAAAACCTTTAAGGCTTCTTTGTGGTAAGCCATTAATTGCTTGGGTTGTAGAGTCATGTCTTAAGATTACAGAAAACGTTCTTGTTGCAACAGATGATTTAAGAGTAAAGAAAATAGCTGAAAAATTTGGAGCTAAAGCTGTAATGACATCTCCTTCTCATCCAAGTGGTACAGATAGAATTTTTGAAGCTGTTAAAGATCTTGAGTTTGAGTACATAGTAAATGTCCAGGGAGATGAACCCTTTGTGAAAGCAGACCATGTTTTACCCATCGTGGGAGCTCTCCAGAAAGGAGAAGAATACGCAACTATCGCGGTAAGATTTAACAATGAAGAAGAGATACTAAATCCAAACAATGTTAAAGTTGTAGTTGATAAACATAACCATGCAATCTATTTTTCAAGGAATGTAATTCCTTATCCTCGCGATGGTAGAATTCAAATAGGTAACTACTTGAAACATATAGGAATTTATGGCTATACAAAAAATTCTTTACAAAAGTTTGTCTCATGGAATGAGGGTTTTTTGGAAAGAATAGAGAAATTAGAACAGCTTAGAATTATAGAAAACGGAAAAAAGATTTATGTATCTGTAGTTTCAGAAGGGTCTTTTGGAATAGATACAGAAGAAGATTTGAAAAAAGCTGCTGAAAAATTGGAAAGAGGAGAGGTCTAATGGCTTCAAAGCTAATTTTTGTTACAGGAGGAGTTCTCTCTTCTATAGGAAAAGGAATTACTGCTTCTTCTATCGGAACTCTTTTAGAAAGTAGAGGATTTAAAGTAACTATTCAAAAGCTTGATCCTTACTTAAACGTTGATGCAGGAACTATGAATCCTTATCAGCATGGAGAAGTTTACGTTACAGATGACGGTGCTGAGACTGACCTTGATCTTGGTCATTATGAAAGGTTTACAAAAGCAACCATGAAGAGAATCAACAATATTACTTCAGGCCAAATCTATCAGGAGATAATCCAAAAAGAGAGAAGAGGAGAATTTTTAGGAGGAACAGTTCAAGTAATACCTCACGTGACAAATCTAATAAAAGAAAAAATTAAACAATTAATGTCTACAGATGTAGATGTTGTTATTGTTGAGGTCGGAGGAACTGTCGGAGATATAGAAGGGTTACCTTTTCTTGAAGCAATAAGACAACTTGGAGCGGAAGTTGGAAAAAGTAATGCAATATACATTCATGTTACTTATGTTCCTTACGTTAAAGCTGCAGGAGAGCTAAAAACTAAACCAACTCAGCATTCTGTTAAAGAGCTCAGAGCTATAGGTATTCAACCAGACATAATTGTGTGCAGAGCAGAGCGTTCTATTCCCCAAAGTGTAAAAAGGAAAATTGCTCTATTTGCAAATCTAAAAGAGCATGAAGTTATAACTGCTAAAGATTTGTCAACTATTTACGAAGTACCTCTTGTTCTTCAGAAAGAAAGAATTGACGAATTGATAATAGAAAAACTACAGCTTTCTGCTTCTCAAAAGTCAAACTTGGATGACTGGAAAAATATCGTTCAGAAAATGAAAAAACCTTCTAAAGGTACAGTGAAAATAGCAGTTGTTGGAAAGTACATAGAGCTCCCTGATGCTTACAAAAGCATAATAGAATCGTTTGTTCATGCTGGTGCTGCAAATGATGTAAAAGTAGAAATAAAATGGGTAAACGCAGAAGAATTAGACGAAAAAGAACCCGAAGAATTTCTATCAGATGTTTCAGGAGTTTTAGTGCCTGGTGGATTTGGGGAAAGAGGCGTTGAAGGAAAGATAAAGGCCATTAAGTTTGCAAGAGAAAATAAAATTCCATTTTTTGGAATATGTCTTGGAATGCAATGTGCAGTTATAGAATTTGCAAGAAATGTTGCTGGTCTTAAAGATGCTCACAGTTCAGAATTTAGTTCAACTACTCCTTATCCTGTTATAGATCTTATGGAAGAACAAAAGAAAGTAAAAGAAAAAGGCGGAACAATGCGTCTTGGAGCCTATCCTTGTGTTTTGAAGGAGGGAACTTTAAGCTATGAAGCCTATAAAGAAAATGAAATTTCTGAAAGACATAGACATAGATACGAATTTAATAACAAATTTAGAGAAGTTCTTGAGAAAGCCGGTCTTGTAATTGCCGGAACATCTCCTGATGGAAGATTAGTAGAAATTGTAGAAATAAACGATCATCCTTGGTTTGTTGCAGTTCAATTTCATCCAGAATTTAAATCAAGGCCAAGAAATCCTCATCCTCTCTTTAAAAGCTTTGTAAAAGCAGCAAAAGAATTAGAGGAACAATTTGGAAGTTAAAAAACTTCCTGCACACGTTTTAACAACTATCGGGATAGGTTCTGTCTATCCCGTTTATTTTCCTGAAAATCTTGAAGAACTTAAGTCAATCTTAAAAAGTGAAAAAGTTTACATAATTGGTGGTGGTTCAAATACGGTTCTTCCAGAAAAAATAGAAAGCAAAATCGTAAGTCTTAGAAAGTTTAAAAAAATCAAAATAAAAAGAAACTCAATAATTTTAGGAGCAGGAGTTTCTCTTTCTGAAGTCCTAAAACTACAAATAAAAGAAAATTTTTCTCTTTTTGAAATCTTTGCAGGAATCCCAAGAGCAACCGTTGGTGGACTTGTAGCTCAGAATGCAGGAGCATTTGGAAGAGAAATAAAGGACTTTTTAGAAAAGGTTGTTTACTTGGATTTAGATTCTTATGAAGTTGCTACTTTAAAAAATTTTTCAAGCTTTTCCTATAGAAAGTCTCCCTTTCCAAAGAAGGGAGTTGTTTTAGAAACAGAATTCAAAATAGAAAAAGATAATCACGTGAAAGAAAAAATAAAAAAGTTTGTATTTTTCCGACTTTCTAAACAACCTCCTTTTTATCTACAAACTGCAGGTTCGACCTTTAAAAATCCTTTGGGAGATTCTGCAGGAAAACTCTTAGACCTTGTAGGAATGAAAGGGTTTAAAGTTGGAGGAGTAAAGTTTTCTGAAATTCACGCAAACTTTTGTATAAATGAAAAAGGAAGTTTTGAAGAATTTAAGAAGCTTATTTCCATTGCAAAAGAAAGAGTTAAAGAAAAATTCAACGTTGAACTTGAATTAGAAGTAAAAATTCCTCGTTAGTCTTCTTCTTTTTTAAACTGAATCATCGGTAAGTTAGCTTCTGCTGCTAATTCCTTAGCCAGCTGATCAGGATATCCTTCCTTGTAGATAACTTTCACTACACCTGCATTTATGAGCATTTTTGTACAAAGAGAACAAGGACAGTGAGTACAGTAGAGAATACTTCCTTTTGTAAAAACTCCATGAAGTGCTGCTTGAATTATGGCATTTTGCTCTGCGTGAAGCCCCCTGCAAAGTTCGTGTCTTTCTCCACTAGGAATGTTTAACTTTTCTCTAAGACATCCAACTTCTTCAGGATGTTTTAATCCAGATGGAGGACCATTATAGCCGGTTGCTATTATTCTTTTGTCTTTTACAAGAACAGCACCAACTTTTCTTCTAATACACGTAGAACGAGTAGAAACCATTTCGGCTATAGACATAAAATATTCATCCCAAGAAGGTCTTGGCATGTCTAATATCAACCCCTATGGATAATCATTAAATAAAATTATATCAATTAAGATAGTGGAAAAATAAAATCAGTAGATATTATGAAGCTGAAAGTTAAATTTATAGAATATTAGTTTTTTGAAAATTGTATCAGTGTATTCTTTTCAAAGGGTATCATAGTTTATCTGTTAAGATAGATTGAAATTCTTGTTTCGTTTTCATGAGTAAGAAAAAAGCTAAGTTCCAAGTTTTTAGGGTACTCCTTGCTTTTGACTACATCTTATTTAATCTTTAATATATATCTTTCTTAAGTCTTTATAAGAAAGATAAAATAAGAAGCTTGACGCTTAGAATTGGATTATTCAAATTTAGGTATCCATAATTTAATCAGGAGGCAGGGAAAAAATGGCTTTTAGTAAAGAAAATCGAGCTCACACGCTAAATGGTATACTGTTTGTTGCTCTATTCGCTATTGCAGCTACGTACATTTCTCAATGTCCTTTCTTTTCACATCTTGGTATAAGTCCTTTAATTATAGGAATTGTACTTGGAATGTTTTACGCTAATACTTTGAGAAATAAGCTTCCAGAAGCATGGACTCCAGGCATTATTTTTTCAACAAAAACACTCTTAAGAGCAGCAATTGTTTTCTATGGATTTAGAATAACTTTTCAAAGTATAGCAGCAGTAGGAATTCCTGGAATAGTTGCAAGTGTTTCCATTGTTTTCTCTACGTTTTTCATAGGCTATCTACTGGGAACTAAAATCTTTAAACTTGATAGAGATACTTCTATCTTAACAAGTGCTGGAAGTTCTATTTGCGGAGCTGCAGCTGTGTTAGCAACTGAACCTGTGGTAAAAGCTGAAGCGCATAAGAGTGCAATAGCAGTTTCTACAGTTGTTCTTTTTGGAACAATAGCTATGTTTCTTTATCCTTTCCTTTATAAAGCAGGATATGTACATTTTGATCCTGAAACTATGGGAGTATACATTGGTGCAACTGTTCATGAAGTTGCACACGTTGTAGCTGCTGGAAATGCAATAGGACCAGAGGTAGCAAAAGATGCAATTATTGTAAAAATGATTAGAGTAATGCTAATAGCTCCTTTCTTAATAATCCTTAGCTTATTATTACCAAAACTTGGGAAAGCATTAGCAAGTAATGAAAAAACAAAGATAACAATTCCTTGGTTTGCAATAGGATTTATTGCAGTTGCAGGATTTAATTCTCTACATCTTTTACCAGAAAAAGTAGTTTCTTATATCAATGCTCTTGATACTTTTGCTCTTACTATGGCAATGACAGCACTCGGAATGGAAACAAGTATGGATAAATTCAAGGGAGTAGGGTTAAAACCTATATATCTTGCTTTTGTTTTGTTCTTATGGTTAATTTTTGGTGGTTATTTCATTACAAAGTTTGCTATGAGCCTTGGGGCGTAGTTTTTGCTACGCCTCAACTTTCTTTTCTTTCCAAGCTTTTGTATCCTTTAATCTAAAACTTATTTAACTCTTGAATAAGACCTATAAAAACTTCATCTCTATTTTTTAATTAAAAAAGTAAAACCAAAAAGAACGGTTCCTTTCTATTATACTTATTGTGTATTTATAAGCAAACTATAGAAGAAATTTAAATTTACTGCAAAAACCCTATATAACAGAAGATTTATTCTGTAATAAAAATAAAAAAAATAATTATAAGAAAAAATCATAAAAATTTATGTTGACAACCCTAATTTTAGAGAAGTATACTATTAATCAAAAATCAGAACAGGAGGTAGCTATGAGAGGGCTAATGAAATTAGCCACCATAGCAGCTGCAGGTATTTTATCACTTGGTATTTATACTACCGATGCAGCTGCTAAGTACGACTACACAAACTACTCAGCATCTGGTCTCTCCAAAGAGTCATCCCAGTGTCTTGACTGTCACCGCAAGGCTACACCATTTGTAGTAAACGACTGGAAGAGATCAAAGCACTTTTACAACGGAGTAGGATGTTACGAATGTCACAAGACAGACGAATCTAACCCAGCAGCATATGACCACTACGGATTCACAATTTCAACACTAGTAACACCAAAGCAGTGTGGAGTATGTCACCCAAAAGTTGCAAAAGAATACATGGACTCAATTCACGCACACTCTGGATTAATTTCCCAGAAAGCAGAAGCTAAGTCTGGTGGAAACTTTGCAGTAATCGTAATGCAAATGATGGGATGGGACAAGAACACAGTAATACCGCACCAAACAACAAACGGAGAATCTACATGGGACGATATAATAAACGACCCATGCTGGCCATACGCTGGAGTACCAAACAACCTCAAGACACCAAGACCAAAAGCATCAGCAGTAATTAAGATCTTTGCGAACTGGGGATGTTACTCCTGTCACGGAACAAAGATAGAGATAGCGAAAAAGACGAAAGACAAGGTAGTATTTGACCTACGTACATGGCCAATGATAGGGGCAGGAACTATCAACCCAGACGGAACAATAGGAAACTGTGCAGCATGTCACCCATTCCACAGCTTCAGACTCAAGATAGTAAGAGCAGGAATAGGAGCATGTGGAAGATGTCACGAATCTGAAGACCATCCAAACTACGAAATGTTTGGAAAATCAATGCATGGAGCAATGTTCTTATCTCAGTTTGATGAATGGAACATGGATGCCCCAGCAATAAAGGCTGGTCAAGACTACTTTGCGCCGACATGTGGAACATGTCACATGGGAGCAGTATATCAAGGAGATAAAATGATATATGCTCCAACCCACAACCCAGCTTCAATCTGTAAGTGGAAGCTTGGAATGTGGAAGTTAGTATTTGTAAGGAAAGCGGGAAGACCACACCCAGGACTACCAAGCGTTAAGTATCCGACAGATGGAATCAAGAACAGAGAAAGAGCATTTGCGATGTGTACCCAGTGTCACACCAAGCAGTGGGTAGCAAACTGCTTCATAGGTGGAGACCTCACAATGGGAGTACTTGACTACTTCAGAAGAGTAGCGTTCCAGGTTGAGAGAGACCTTGAGAAGGCGGGACTTAACACACCACTTGACAGGAAGATAGTAAGAGACATTGGAGCGATGGCAGTTAGACCAACAGAGATAGCGATGTTCCACTATGCACCAGGATACATTTGGTGGGAAGGAATTTACAGAGTAGCATTTGAGCTTGTAGAGTGGCTTGAAAGCAGTGTAGAGCCAAGACTTGGAGCAGATTACGTAAGCAAGTACGTATCCTGGATTAAGAAGCACGTGAAGAAGGTAGAGAAGTACAAGAAGAAGCATCACATTCACTAATAATTAGGAAATAATCTTTAAAGGGAGGAGAGTCTTTTGATTCTCCTCCCTTTATTTTTTTATTTTGTTATTTTATACTGATTAAAATTTGCTCATGTGCTATGATTTTGCTATATTTAATTTTAAATTCTGTTGGAGGTATGACTTGATGAATGCTCTTAAAAAATTTTTGTCAATGTTTATACTATTCTTTTTTGTTGGTTTGCATAATACCTATGCAACAAATTCTTCATCAGACTGTGTAGCATATACCAAAGTTGATAATATTTGTATAACGATTCCTGAATTTAAATCTTACTATAAACATTACAAAGCTGAAATTATTAAAGAAAAAGGAAAAGGTAATTGGTTTTTTACCCTTGCAGATAAAATTGCAGCCACTAAAGAGTTAATGGTTCAAAAACTACTCCTTCATGAAGCAGAAAAAAATAAGATTGAAACCACTGAATATTTCAAAAAATACCAGGAAGAAATTAAAGAAGGGATTAAGGAAATAGATAACTATATATCTAAGCTTAAAAATGAAAAAAAGTTAAGTAATAAAAAGTTAGAAGAACTAGCTAAAAAGCTTAAAGCAAGACTTATAAATGGCTATAAAGTAAAAGCTTATTTGGAGATGACTTTAAAGGATGCCATTAAAGTAACTAGAGACGATATTGACAACTTCATGATGGCTCATAAAGGAAAATATGGTTTTGAGCCAGATCCTAAAAATCCAAAGCTACAAGTAATAAGGAAAAAAGAACTTGTTGAAGCTATAAGAGAAGAAAAAAGACAATTAGCTGCTAATCAGCTTGCCCATTATTTACTTGATACCTACAAAGTAACAATTAATAAGGATCTACTAAAAAAGATTAAAGATTAAAATTTAATAAAGAACTTTATATAGAAGAGGTGAACGTGGTTCACCTCTTTTTTTATTTTTGCTAAAACTTTTTTGTGGAGAGGTATAATGGGATTTAACTGCGGAATTGTTGGTCTTCCTAATGTTGGAAAATCGACACTTTTTAACGCTTTAACAAACACTTCAAAGGCAGAAGCTGCTAACTATCCTTTCTGTACCATCGAACCGAACGTCGGAATTGTAGAGGTTCTAGACAAAAGACTTTATAAAATAGCAGAAATTGTAAAGCCTGAAAAGATAACTCCTACGACTATAGAATTTGTTGATATTGCAGGTCTTGTTAAAGGTGCAAGTAAAGGAGAAGGATTAGGAAATCAATTTCTTGCAAACATTAGAAATGTTGACGCAATAGCACATGTTGTAAGATGTTTTAGCGATGAAAATGTTGTGCATGTAGATGGAAGTGTAAATCCTCTAAGGGATATAGAAACGATAAATTTGGAGCTCGTCTTTAAAGATATTGAAAGCATTGAAAAGAGACTTCAAAAAGTTTTTAAACAAGCAAAGTCTGGAGACAAAAAAGCAAGGTTAGAAGTTGAAGTTCTTGAAACATTAAAGGAGATCTTAGAAAGAGGAGAAAGAATCTATCCTTATCTTGAAAAGCTTGATGAAGGAAAAAGAGTTGTAAAAGAGCTTTCTCTTCTTACAGCGAAACCTGTAATGTATATTGCAAACGTTGATGAAGAAGGACTTTTTGAAGACAATGAATATGTAAAACAGGTAAAAGAGTTAGCGGAAAAAGAAGAAGCTCCCGTTGTAAAGATCTGTGCTAAGGTAGAAGCAGAATTAGCAGAGCTTGAAAAAGAAGAAAAAGAAGAGTTTTTGAAGGAATTAGGAATGGAAGAGCCAGGATTGAATGCTGTTATTCGAGAAGGATATAAGCTTTTAGACCTAATTACTTTCTTTACTGCTGGAGAACAGGAAGTTAGAGCATGGACTATAAAAAGAGGAACAAAAGCTCCACAAGCTGCAGGAAAAATTCACTCAGATATAGAAAGAGGATTTATACGAGCAGAAGTAACAAAGTATGAAGACCTTATAAGAGAAGGTTCTATGCAGGCATGTAAGGAAAAAGGTCTTATGAAATTAGAAGGGAAAGATTATGAAGTCCAAGACGGAGATATAATCTATTTTAGGTTCAACGTTTAATGAAATTGAAGGGATTTGTCTTAAGATCAAAGCAGTTAGGAAGTAATCTTAAACATATAACGGCATTCACAGATAAGCTTGGAAAAGTTGATTTTATTGTAAAGTTGAAGAGAGGGGATTTTCCCCTCAAATTTGACCTTTTTTCCCTTTCATCTTTTCAACTCAATCAAAAAGGAGAAGGCTACGAGCTCAAAGAAGCTGATCTAATAAAGTCGTACTTTCCAGAAAGTATGGAAAAATTTTTTTATCTAAGTAAAATTTCTAAACTCTTAGTTCCTTATCATTTAGTAGAAAGTAAAAAACTTTTTAAGCTAATTGAAGCTTACTTTTCTGTTGAAAAATCTTATAGTGTTGCTTACACGATGTTTCTTTTAAAGTTTGCTTTCATTGAAGGAATATTTCCTGTTCTTACAAGATGTGTTAATTGTAGTTCTAAGAAAGTAATTTCCTTTTCTATTGAAAAAGGAGGAGTCGTTTGTCAAAGTTGTTTAAATTCTAAGAGCTTTTCGTGGAATTTTGAACTTTCAAAATTAGCTTTAAATTTGGCAAAAAATTCTTTTGAAAAAATGAAAGATATTAAAATTTCTTATGTAAAGCTTGAAAAAATAAATAAGGTATTTGAAGCTCATATAAGGTATAGGTTGTCTTAAATATTTTGGGTTATTGCAATGGAAAGAAGTTTTGGAATATTTGAAACTGTAAGAGTCGAAAATGGTAAAGCAATCTTTGTAAACTATCACTTTAGGCGATTAAAAAAGAGCTCTAAATTACTTAAAATTCCTCTTTCGCTATCTTTAGAAGAATTCAAAAAAAGGATAGAAGAAAGTGCAGATTATGAAGTTTCTCTTGTGAGGTTAACTCTTTACAAAAATGGAAATTATAATATTTACTCTCGTCCTTGCCAGAAAAAAACCTCTGTTACACTCATTCCAGTTAATAGCATAAAACGCTATTACTCTCCTATTTCTCTTCACAAAACAATAGACATTATGGATTCCATTTATGCAATAGAAGAAGCAAGAAAATTGGGTGGAGATGAAGCCTTACTCTTTGATATTAATGGTTTTATCTCCGAAACAGCTTTTGCAAATATTTTCTTTGTAAAAGACGGTGTCTTCTTTACTCCTTCGCTTAAAACAGGCTGTTTACCCGGGACAAGAAGAGAATTTATACTTAATCTTTTAAAAGAAATGGATATTCCTATTTTTGAAGGTTTCTATAGTCTTGAAGATCTAATTTCTGCTGATGAAGTATTTATAACAAGTGCTCGATATGATGTCGCTCAAGTAAAAAGAGTAGGAAAAGTGGAATTAAAAACCCCAGCGGGTAAAAGCTGGGGAAAGAGAATTTTAGATATAATTCAAAGTTTTATATAGATTTACCATTTTCTTCCCCAACCAAATCCAAACCTTCCTCTTCCTTCGCCTCTTCTCCAGCCTCCAAACCAGCCCCAGCCTCTACCTCTTCCTCTTCCAGCTCCTCTTCCGTAACCTTTTCCACACCATCCTGCAGGAGTATCAGCTCTTACAATGTTTTCACTTCCGCATTTTGGACATTTAACCATCCAGCGAGGCTTTCCAAAAGGTTCTTCAAACTCGTGTCCACAGTCAAAACATTTAAACTTTCTCTTCGGTATTACTTCCATAGTTAGTACCTCCTAACAAATGTTTGATTTAAAATTAAAACATAAATGCGGAAAAATCAAGCTAGGTTATTCTATTAGCAAGTGTTTAAAATCTTCAAAAAAGCGAGGATATGAAGTTTTTATACAATCAACATCATCTATTTCTATAACTTCTTCAGATATTAACGAAGCAATGGTGAATGTCATGGCTATTCGGTGATCGCCGTAGGATTGAACCATGCCTCCCCTTAAAGAAGTCTTTCCTCTTATTATCATCCCATCTGGGAGCTCTTCTACTTCTGCTCCGATTGCTCTTAAATTCTCAACAGTTGATTTTATGCGGTCGCTTTCTTTAACCCTTAACTCTTGAGCATCTTTGATGATAGTTTCGCCTTCTGCCTGTGTAGCAAGAAGAGCTATTATTGGTATCTCATCTATTAATCTTGGTATTTCTTCTCCTTTTATTTCTGTCGCTTTCAGATTTGGAGAGTAAGAAACAGAAATATCTCCAACCTCTTCTCCAGATACACTTTTAATATTTTCAACTTTTACATTTGCTTTCATCCTTTTCATTACATCTAATATGCCAGTTCGTGTTGGATTTAAAATAACATCTTTTAATACTATTTCTGAACCTGGAGTAATTGCTGCACCTACTAAAAAGAAAGCAGCTGATGATATGTCTGCAGGAACGTCTATTTCAATATCTTTTTCAAGATTTCTGTTTTTACCAAGACAAACAGTTAAACCTTTAATCTCTACATCTACTCCAAATGCTCTTAGCATTCTTTCTGTATGGTCTCTGCTCTTTGCAGGTTCAGTAACAGAAACAGGTTCATCGCTAAAGAGCCCAGCAAGAAGCACTGCTGATTTAACTTGTGCTGAGGCTTTTGGACTTTTATAGTCAATTCCTTTTAACTTTCTTTTTCCGAGGATTGTTAAAGGAGGATACTTCCCTCCTTCTCTTCCAAAAATCTCTGCTCCCATCATTTTTAACGGAATAGCTATTCTATCCATAGGACGACGACGTAAGTACTGATCCCCTGTAAGGACAGAATAAAAAGGTTGTCCTGAAAGAATTCCTGATATAAGTCTTATGGATGTTCCAGAATTTCCAAGATCTATTATGTTAAATGGCTCTTTTAAAGAATGTTTCCCTTTTCCCTTTATAATAATTACATCTTTTCTATCTTCTATTTCTACACCAAGTTCTAAAAAAGCTTTTAAAGTATTAAGACAATCCTCAGAGCGCAAAAAGTTTCTTACAACAACAGTACCTTTATTTAAAGAACCTAACATTATCGAACGGTGAGAAATTGATTTATCAGAAGGAACTCTTATGCTACCCTTTAGTGTCCCTTTAAATTCTGCTCTAAACACCTTTACCTCTCCTTAGCTTTTTTCACATTACAAAGGCAGTTTGATTTAAAGAAGATACATAATCTCTAATTCCTTTTGCAATCCCTCTTGCAATTTCTTCTTGGTACCAGTTTTGCACAAGTCTTTTTCTATCAAGAGGATTTGTTAAAAAACCTGTTTCTACTAAAACAGCAGGTCTACCCGGCGTTTTTAGAACAACTATATTCCTTTTCATATCTCTTATGCCGTTAACAAGGTCATCATTAACATGAGCTTTTAAATTGTTTACTATTTTTTCTGCTAACTTGGAGCTCTCTACAAAAGTAATAGTTGTTGACATATTAAGTAAGAGTGGACTAATGCTCCAACACATGATGTCATTGCATATTCTGACCTTTTTTGCTACTTCTTTTGCAGTTATCTGTGCCTTTGCAAAAAGTGCAGGAGAAGCTTTAAAGACTGTAACACCATTCCAGTTTGGATAGTGTGGCATTGAATCTGCATGAATACTTACAAAAGCATCGGCACAGGATTTTGCGGCAATTTCTGCTCTTTTTAAGAGAGGAACGTAAACATCTTTTGTTCTTGTCATTATGACTTTAATATCTGAATAACGCTTTAATATCCTTCTTACTCTTAAAGCTATTGATAAAGTAATATCCTTTTCTCTTATTCTTGGATATTTAGAACGAATCGGCCAAACAGCCCCCGGATCTTTTCCTCCATGACCGGGATCTATAACGACAATTCTTTTCTTATTTGTTTTTAATCTACAGTTTGTAACTATAAAGTCAGGGAAAACATCTACTACTATTCGGAACGGTTTTCCTCTATAAGGCTTGAGTGCAAAAATTTTGTACTTATGGGGTTCTTTCATTACAAGTTTGACTTTGACTACATGCTTGTTAATTGGAATTACTTTTACTTCTGAGACAAGAGGACTTTTTAAACTTTTTACTATTTTGTTTGCTCTTACATTCTTTAACTTTATCCAAAGAGTTTTTCCCTTTAGAAAAGGTTCAATGTTTCTCTTGATAACTTTTCCTGTGCAATCTAAAACAATCCTTGTTCTTTCCTCATTAGAAGAATACCTAATACGCTTTATAAGCGAAATACTTGATGCATCGGCTTCTTCTAAAAAAGGAAAAAAGCAAAAGCCTCCGATAAACCCTTTTAAAATCTCTCTTCTATTCATCATGGTTATCAATTCTAACATAACTGTTTGTATAATTTTCATCCAAAAAATCTAAATTTATGGAGATAAATATGAAAGTAGAGGAAATGCTAAATATCGCAAGAAAAGCAATAAAAAACTCTTATTGTCCTTATTCTAACTTTCACGTTTCAGCTGTTTTAATTGGTAAAAAAGAATTCTATACAGGAGTAAATATTGAAAACGTTTCTTATGGATTAACTATGTGTGCTGAAAGAACCGCTATATTTAAAGCTGTTTCTAAAGGAGAAAAAAAATTTTTTTAGTATGCTAATTTACTCTCCAGACGGAATGCCTTATCCTTGTGGTGCTTGTAGACAGGTCATGGCTGAGTTTTGTTCTGAAGATTTTGAAATCATAGTAACTAATGGCAAAAAATTTGAAGTCTTTACCTTAGAAAAACTCTTACCTATCAGGTTTAAGTTATAATTTTAATGATTATCTAAAAGATATAAAGATTTTAGGAGAGGTAAATGGTAGTCTTGTTAGTCGAAGATGATGAAGATCTTGGAGAACTTTTAAAGTATAACCTTGAAAAAAATCAATTTAAAGTTGACTGGACTCTTGATGGAAAAGAAGCTTTAGAGAAAATAAAAACAAACAGTTATGATTTAATCATTCTTGATCTTATGCTCCCAGGAGCAAGTGGGCTTGATATCTGTAAGGAAATAAGAGAAAACTCCATTAATAAAGATGTTCCTGTAATTGTTTTAACGGCTCTTTCAGATGAAGATACGAAAGTAAAAGGTTTTTCCATAGGAGCTGATGATTATGTAACAAAACCTTTCAGTATGAAAGAACTCCTTGCTAGAATAGAAGCTGTCTTAAGAAGAGCTGGTTACGTTCGTAAAGCCATATTAGAGTTTGACGGAATAGTTTATGACAAAAGATCCAAAAGTGTTACAGTAGATGGAAATTCTATCTATCTAACAAAAACAGAGTTCCAGCTTCTTGAGTTTTTCCTTGAACATCCAGAACAGCTCTTTTCAAGGGAAGAACTCCTTGAAAAAATCTGGGGACACGACCATAACGAAACAACAAGGACAGTTGATGTTTATATAAGTAGATTAAGAAAGAAACTTGGAGATAAAGGAAAATATCTAAAGACTTTACCAAGACTGGGGTATAAGTTGACTAAGGAGTGATGTAGAATTATCAAACATGAACACTTATCAAGGAAACCAAAAACTAACTTTTTAAAAGAGGTGATTCATGAAAATTGTAGACCTTAGAACAGAAAGCTGGGAAAAGAATTCAGAGCTCCTAAGAATCAAAAACAGGGGGCAAGGACTTGAAAGCAAATATGCCCAGAGTGTTTTAGAGATAATTGAAAACGTGAAAAAGTTTGGAGATAGTGCGGTCTTTTCTTATGCAAAGAAGTTTGACAAAATTGAACTCACTCCAGAAAACGTTAGGGTTACTGAAGAAGAAATTGAAGAAGCGTTTAAAAAGGTTGAACCTGAAGTTCTTGAAGCTATAAAAGTTGCTGTTACAAGAGTTAGAAAATTCCATGAACACCAAAAAGAAAACTCTTACTTTGTAACTGAACCTGGAATGCTTCTTGGACAAAAGGTTACCCCCCTTGAAAGTGCTGGAATTTACGTTCCCGGTGGAAAGGCTTCTTACCCATCCTCTGTAATAATGAATGCAGTTCCTGCAAAGGTTGCAGGAGTTAAAAAAGTTGTAATGATTACTCCAGCCATTGGTTCCTTTGAAGTTAATCCTTATTCACTTGTGGCTGCAAAGCTTTCTGGAGTTGATGAGATCTACAGGGTCGGTGGAGCTCATGGAGTTGCTGCAATAGCTTTTGGTACTGAGTCTATACCAAAGGTTGATAAAATCGTTGGTCCTGGAAATATCTACGTTGCTTTAGCAAAGAAGTTTCTTTTTGGAACGGTTGATATAGATATGGTTGCAGGTCCAAGTGAAATTCTTGTAATTGCAGACGAATCCGCAAATCCAGATTGGGTTGCTGTTGACCTTTTATCTCAAGCCGAGCACGATGAACTAGCCGGTTCTTTCCTTGTTACTCACGGTGAAGAAGTTGCTAAAGCAGTTATTGATGCTCTTGAGGATAGACTTAAAAAACTAAAACGCCGTGAGATAGCTGAAAAATCTATAGAGAATTTTGGAACAGCTTTTATTACAAGAGATATCTATCATTCCTGCGAAGTAGCAAATATAGTAGCACCTGAGCACCTTGAGGTTGCGACAAAAGAACCTTTTGCTCTTCTTGATCACATAAAAAACGCTGGTGCTATCTTCCTCGGGCATTATACCTGTGAATCTTTGGGAGACTATATATTAGGACCCAACCATGTTCTACCAACAGGTGGAAGTGCAAAGTTCTTTTCTCCTCTAGGAGTTTACGATTTCATTAAACGTTCCTCAATCCTTTACGTTAGTAAAGAAGGATTTAAGCAAATTTCAGAACATGCAAGAAACCTTGCTGAGTGTGAAGGATTAGAAGCCCACAGACTTGCAGTTGAGGTAAGAGAAGCAATCAAAATACCTATAAAAACAGAAGAAAAGGTTTGAGAACGACAAAAGAGGTAAAACATGAAACATCTCATCTCAGCAGAGGACATCTCAAAGGAGCAATTTCAGGAGATATACGAACTTTCTCAGCAGGTAAAGAAAGCTTTAAGAGAAGATAGAAAGAAGTTTTCTGTCTTAAAAGGTAAGTGTATTGTAAATCTTTTTTTTGAACCTTCTACTAGAACGAGAACTTCGTTTGAAAAGGCCGGAAAGTTTCTTTCTGCAGATGTCATTAACATAAGCACTTCCACAAGTAGTGTTAAAAAAGGTGAAAGCTTAATAGACACACTAAAGAACCTTGACATGATGCATCCGGATGTTGTTGTTTTAAGGCATCCTTGTGAGGGAGCTCCATATACTGTAAAAAATTATATTAACGCTTCGATAGTAAATGCCGGAGATGGTTGTCATCAACATCCTACTCAAGCTCTTCTTGATGCAGTTACTTTGACTGAACACTTACAAACTCTTGAAGGAAAAAAAATTACCATAATGGGAGATATATCTCACAGCAGAGTTGCCAGATCTGATGCAATACTTTTTAGAAAATTAGGAGCTGAAGTTTTTGTCTATGGACCATCTCCCATGATGCCAAGATTTCCAGAAGCTATTGGTGTAAAGAAACTTTCTTCATTTGAGGAAGTTGCACAAATTTCAGATGTTGTAATTCTCCTCAGAATCCAACTTGAAAGACAATCTGCAAGGAAAGTATTTCCTTCTTTGAGAGAATATGCAGAACTCTTTGGAATGAATAAAAAAAGGCTTGAAATGTTAAAACCAGATACGGTTATCCTTCATCCAGGACCTTTTAATAGAGGAGTAGAATTAAATAATGATGTTGTTACTTCGACTCGTAGTCTTATATTTCAACAGGTTGAAACAGGACTTGCTGTTAGAATGGTTGTTCTTTCTCTTCTTTGTGGAAAAACTGAAAAACTAAAGGAGGAAATTGATGGGTAAGTTCTTAGTTTCAGGAGCTCTTTTACTTTCTGGACTTTTTATTTTTGGTTGTTTTGAAGGAGGAGTTTTAAATAAAGATTTAGTTTTCAAGAATAAAAATGGAGATGTTGTATTTAGTCATGTTTATCATGTGAAAGCTGCAAAGCAGCACTGCTCTTACTGTCATCCGAAGATTTTTCACAAAAAATTTGGAAAAGATAAATTTTCAATGCACGACATTTGGCAAGGAAAGTACTGTGGCGTCTGTCACAACGGTTCAAAAGCCTTTGATGCTAAAAATCCAAAGAACTGCTTAAGATGCCACAAACAAAAACAAAAAGGAGAGAACAAATAATGACATCTCTTCTTATAAAAGGCGGAAGGGTTATTGATCCATCTCAAGGAATAGATGGTCAATATGATGTTTTAATCGAAAATGGAAGAGTTGTAAAAGTAGAAGAGAATATATCTACAGTTGAATCCTCAAAAGTGTTAGACGTTAGAGATCTTATTGTTTCTCCTGGTTTTATAGACCTTCATTCTCACTTAAGAGATCCAGGTCAGGAATGGAAAGAAGACATAGAAAGTGGTTCTCATGCTGCTATTGCTGGAGGTATAACGTCTGTATGTTGTATGGCAAATACCGATCCTGTAAATGATAATCCTACCGTTACAAGGTATATCATTGAAAAAGCTACAAAAGTAGGACTTTGCGACGTCTTTCCTGTTGGAGCAATAACAAAAGGATTAAAAGGTGAAGAGTTAGCTGAAATCGGCCTTATGGTAAAGGCAGGTGCTGTTGCAATTTCTGATGATGGAGAAACACCAAAAGATGCAAAGCTTTTAAGAAATGCAATGGATTATGCGAAAAGCCTTGGAATTCCCGTTTTTTGCCACAGTGAAGAAAAAAGTCTTTCTGCTAGTGGACATATGAATGAAGGATATCTATCAAGTTATCTTGGAATTCCGGGAATACCAGCTGAAGCTGAAGATATTGGAACTATGAGGGATATTTTAATTGCGAAATTAACAGGAGCTCACGTTCATATTTGTCACGTATCAAGTAAAGGAGCTCTAAAAATAATAAAAACAGCAAAAGAGGAAGGAATAAAAGTTACTTGTGAAATTACACCTCATCACTTTACTTTAACAGAAGAAGCTGTTAAAAATTTTGACACAAATGCAAAAATGGCTCCACCTTTAAGAACTGAAGAAGACGTAAAAATGTGTAAAGAAGCTCTAAAAACCGGAATTGCTGATGTTATAGCAACAGATCATGCTCCTCATACAATAGATGAAAAGTTAGTAGAATTTTGCCAGGCTCCTTTTGGAATAATAGGCTTTCAAACAATGTTACCTTTATCTTTAAATCTTGTTAGGGAAGGTTATCTTTCTCTAAAAAAACTCATAGAAAAGCTATCAACAGTTCCTGCAAGAATAATAAACAAAAATGATATTGGAACGCTTAAAAAAGGAGCTCGAGCAAACATTACGATTTTTGACCCAGAAGAAGAATATACTTTTACAAAAGAGTTAGTTAAATCAAAAAGCTGTAACTCTCCATTTTTAAACAAAAAACTAAAAGGAAAGGTGAAATTTACAATTTATAATGGTAAAATAGTTTATAAAGAATTTTAAGGGAGCTTTCATGCATCAACCAAGTTTTTTTGATCTCTTTTGGCTTTTAATTATTTTCTTTTCTCTATGGCCTATCTTTCAACAGAAAAACCTTGAATGGGCAAGGCTTCGCCTCATCAGAGAAATAGAAAAAAAGAGAAAATCAAGAGTAATAACAATGATTCACCGTCAAGAAAGATTAGCTTTTATGGGCTTTCCTATTATGAGATTCATTACCATAGAAGATTCTGAAAGAATTCTAAGAGCAATAAGAATGACTCCCGATGATATGCCTATAGATTTAATTGTTCATACTCCTGGAGGTCTTGCTTTAGCAGCAACTCAGATAGCTTCAGCTCTTGTTAAACATAAAAGTCCAGTTAGAGTGATAGTTCCTCATTATGCAATGTCTGGAGGAACTTTAATAGCTCTTGCTGCAGATGAAATAGTAATGGATCCAAATGCCGTCCTTGGTCCTCTTGATCCTCAGCTTGGGCAGTTTCCAGCACCTTCAATATTAAAAGCATTTGAGATGAAAAAGAAAGAGATGAAAGATGAAATGCTAATTCTTGCAGATGTTGCAGAAAAATCCTTAGTTCAAATGAAAAACACAATAATTAAGATACTTACAGCCAAAGGACATAGTCAAGAAAAAGCAGAAAACATAGCAGATCTTCTAACTTCTGGTTACTGGACTCACGACTATCCTTTAACTGCAGAAGTTATTAAAGAAATGGGATTAAATGTCTCTACAGATGTTCCTCAAGAAGTTTACGATTTAATGGAGTTCTATTACCAACCTTCAGGACAACCTTCAGTTCAATATATTCCTGTTCCCTACGGAGAACCAAAAAAAGGAAGTGTACCGCTTAGGAAACCCCATTAGGAGTAAAAATGTTTAAGATAGGAGATAAGGTTGCCTGCCCACCTCACGGTGTCGGGATCGTTGAAGGAAAAGAAGAAAGAGAGGTGGGAGGAAAAAAAGTAATCTACTTTAGGATTTCTCTCGTGGGAAAAAGTATGTCAATTTTAGTTCCTGAAGAAAGTATTGAAAATTCAGGAATTAGACCAGTTCTATCGGAAGAAAGTATAGAAGAAATATTTAATTATCTATCGGAAATTCCTACCAACATAAGTGAAAAATGGACAGTAAGACATAGGCTTAATGTTGATAGACTTAAAACAGGTGATATAAAAGAGCTTGCAACAGTTGTTAGAAATCTTTCTTATAGGTCAAAGGAAAAAGAGCTCTCTTATTCAGAAAAAAGAATGTTTGAAGAAGCTTTTGGAAAACTTGCTGAAGAAATAGCTCTTTCCTTAGGAGAACCAGTAAAAAAAGTTAAACAGAAAATAAGAAAAATTCTTAAAGGAGTTAAAAAGCCGTGACTGTTTCTAAATTTTTCGGAGGCTTTTTCCTTTTTCTTCTGTTTGTTTCTGTTGTAATTTTTAAGCACTATGGTTTTACTTTAACCCAATCTCTCATAATTGGTATTTTTATCACTGCCGCTTCTTTTCTTTTTCACGAATTTGTAATGAAAAAGAAACTGAAGATAAGAACTATTATTCTCTTTTCTGCAGGTTTTTTCTTAGGTTTATACATCGCAAAAGGAATTACCCTTTCACTTTATTCTGTATTTACAAGCTTTCCTTATTTACAGGAAATCTTATTTATTACACTTCCCTATCTTTTTGGTTTTACAGCAGTAGAAGTTGCTAAGAATAAGCCAATTTCAGAACTATTAAAAGATGAACAAGGCCTTTACTCAACACCAAAAGTCATAGATACCAGTGCTCTTATAGACGGAAGGATTGTTGAGATTGCAAAACTTGGATTTATTGAAGGAAAAATTATCATTCCACGATTTGTGCTTGAGGAACTCCAAAATCTTGCTGATTCTACCGAACCAATGATTAGAACTAAAGGTAAAAAAGGACTTGAAATGGTTTCAGAATTAAGAAATATTGAAAAACCTTCCGTAGAAATTTATGAAAGAGACATCCCTTGGATAAAGGATGTAGATTCTAAACTTGTGGAGCTCTGTAGAAAATTAAGAGCAAAATTAATAACTACTGATTACAATTTAAATAAAGTTGCTTCAATTAAAGGGGTTGAAATCCTAAATATCAATGATCTTGCAAACGCTTTAAAACCGGTAGTTGCCGTAGGCGAAGAATTAGTAATCTTTCTTGTAAAAGAAGGTAAAGAAAAGAATCAAGCTGTAGGTTATCTTGATGATGGAACAATGGTTGTAGTTGACAACGCTAAACATTTAATAGGTCATAGAGTTAAAGTTCTTGTTAACAATTTACTTCAGACATCTTCAGGAAAGATAATATTTGCAAGAACTAAAGAGGTAGTAAAGTGAGGTTTGCTGTTATTCCTGCTGCTGGAGTTGGAAGAAGATTTGGAGGAAAAAAACAGTTTTTTGAAGTCAATGGAAAGCCTCTTATTGAGTATCCTTTAAAAATCTTTCAAAAAAGTGAACTCGTTCATGGAATTATACTTGTCCTTCCTAAGGGAGATCTTGAGTTTGGAAAAAAATTAAAAGAAAAATTTTCAAAGATTATTAGAATTGTAGAAGGAGGAAGAGAAAGACAAGAGTCTGTTTATCAAGGACTCAAATCTATTAAAGAACCCGTAAAAGAAGTTATTATCCATGATGGCGTAAGGCCTGTTATTTCAACTTCTTTAATTAGAGATTTGGTCATTTCCTTTTCTGACTACGATGTTGATGGAGTTATTTTAGGAGTAAAACCAAAAGAAACTGTAAAAGAAATAGGAGCTCCACTAGAACCAGGTGACTTTTTTGTGAAAAAGACCCTCAACAGAGACAAACTAATTTTAGTTCAAACCCCACAAATTTTCAGTTATCAAGTTCTTTTAGAGTGCCATGAAATAGCTAAGAAAGAAGAGTATTTTGCAACTGATGACTCTGCTCTTCTTGAAAAATATGGCTATTCAATAATATCAATTCCGGGTGATTACAAGAACATAAAAGTTACAACCCCGGAAGACTTAGAGATAGTTTCTACATTTCTCTCTTAACCAAGAAGTCTATCAAGGATAATTGCTGCTGCTGATCTAACAGACAAATGGTTGTAGTCAGTTGCACCCCTTATAGGTTCTAAAATGTAATCTGCGCTTTTTATAAATTCTTCTGTAAGTCCCCATCCTGTTCCGAAACAGATTATTACGTTTTCTCCAGATCTTATTCTATCTCTTAAACATTCAAATGAAATACTATTTTCATACTCTCTTGCAGATGTAACAACAACCTTAGGTTTAACTCCATTTTCTTTCTCTATTTCTTCAAGAACATTTTCAAAATAAGGAACAGCTTTTACGAGTTTTAAGGCTTCCCATCTCTTTGGGTTGTATTCTCTACCATGTCCACCCTGCCAAAATGAAAGAAGTTTATTTGCAAGCCAGAGATGGTTTTCTATTGGTTGAACAATAAAGTACTTTTTTATTCCGTATGTTCTTGATGCTCTCGCTATATCATGAATGTCAAGTGTTGTTAGCGATGTCGCAACCACTCTTTTTTCTTTATTGTAAACTGGATAGTGAAGAAGCGCTACATATACAGCCATTAATTCTCTCCATTTTTCAATTTTGCTACTGAAAGATATCAAAATTTTAACCTATTGTCTTTTATAAAAGCGATTTGTTATATAAACAGCAAAAAGATAAACTAAGATAATTTTTGGAGCAAATGATAAAACTACCGCACTGCCAAGCAAAGCTATTCCCCAAAAAAAGTCTCTGCTTTTAGACACTACTGGAGCTCTACTTAATCTTTCTGGAAGTTTTTCTATTAAATCAACGTAAGTCATTAAAAGACTTAGACTTTTTCTTCTAAATTCATTTATCGCCATTTTGGGTGCTAACTTCTTTAAGTAAGGTTTTAAAAGAGGAGGAAGTCTAAAATCGTCATATATAAGCCTTGCAATTGATTCTGTATGAGCTATTGTCTTCATAAGAATTACTAGTTCTTCAGGTAATATAATCTTAAACTTTCTTGCAGCCGACAACTCTTCATAAAATAGTTTTTCTGCGTCTATTTGTGAAAGTGGTCTGTTATAGTATCTATCAAGAAATATAAGTATCTCTCTTTTGAGCAAAGAAACATTTACTTCCTTTGTAATTGCTCCAATTCTTTTTAGAGAGTTAATTATTAGATCAGGATCTTTATTCATAACTCCTACAGAAAAAGAAAAAAATGCTGCCAGTGTGTCTGGTGATAATCTTCCTACTATTCCAAAGTCTATAAAAGCAAATTTTCCATTCTCAAGAATAAAAATGTTTCCAGGATGAAGATCTCCATGAAAAATTCCTAACTCAAAGACCATTCTATTAACAATCTTCACAAAGTCATTAGCTAACTTCTTTCTTGTTTCTTTGGGAAGATCCTTAATTTCGTTTAACTTTCTTCCTTTAATGAACTCTATTACAAGAACGTTTTCTCTTGTAAGTTCCCAAATAACTTCAGGAATGTAAAGAGAAGGTTCTTTACTTGAAAATTTTCTAAAAAGTTCCATGTATGCTGCTTCTGTTGTGAGGTTTAACTCGTTTAAAAGTACTCTTTCAAGTTCTTCAATTATCTTAAGGATTCTAAATTCTCGGAAAAAAGGAATGAAGTTTGAAAGTAAACTTACACTTTTTTTAAGAACTTTAATATCTTGTTTTATTGTTTCCTTTGCTTTAGGTCTCAGTATTTTTATTGCTACTTCTCTTCCATCTTTTAATCTTGCCCAATGTACTTGAGCAACAGAACCTGAACCAATTGGCTCACGTTCAAACTCAAGTACGTGTTCTTTAAGATACTGACAACTTTTCAATATTTCTTCTAATGGCTCTGGAGGAACTCTGTCTTGAAGTTTTTCCAGTTCTTTTACATACTCAGCAGGTAGAACATCAACTCTTGTAGATAGAATTTGTCCTATTTTTAAATAGGCAGCTCCCAAATTTTCAAAAGCTATTCGTAATCTTTGCGGGGGAGGATATCCAAGAAGAAATCGGTAAGGATGAAAGAGGAAGAAACCAATAAGCCTTACTATAATTTCAGGAATGTAATTAGTAAGGTGTTCATACGTACAAAAGTAAAGATAACCTAAAATTTGCCAAAATCTGTGAAGAAAACGCATCAGTTTTTGCTCTTTTTAAGATTTTCAACTTCTTTTTTCAGCTCTTCTATTTCTTTTTTTAGAGTTTTGATTTCCTCACGAGTTACAAGATTAACTTCCTTTAAGATTTTTTCAACTTGTCTTGATATTTCTTCTTTCTGCTTTTGAAGACCTTTTCTTAATCCATCAACAAACTTCTTTCCTTCTTCTTCAGAAACTTTTCCCTTCTCCTCAAGTTCCTTAATCAATCTTTCTGCTTTTTCGGTCACTAAGGAAATAGCTCCTATTTGGAGAAGAGCAATTTTTCTTAAAAGCTCTGTAAGGTTTTTCATGATTTCCTCTCTGATATGATTTATTTTAAAATTTATTTCAAACTTTGAAATAAGGAAGGAGCTTATTGAGAAAGTTCTTTTTGACAGCCGTTTTTTTGTTAGTGGGAGTTAACGCTCTTTCTTCAGAAATTCCTGTTCATATTACTGCTGATAGGTTAAGCGGTAATGTGAACGAAAAAGTAGTAGCCGAGGGAAAGGCCATCATAACCTATGATGATGTAGTAATTACAGGTGATAAGGCTACTTACGATAGAAAAAATGGCCTTTTAAAAGTTTCAGGAAACGTTGTCATAAAAGAAGGAGAAGTTGAGCTTCACTGTCAAAATATAGTTTACAATTTAATTACTAAAAAAACAGTTCTTGAGAAAGTTTCGGGAAGGCTTTCTCTAACTGACTACTTAAAAGCTGACAGAGTTGAAAGAATTTCCGAAGAAAAATGGATTGCATACGATGGCGAGTATACTCCCTGTTCTCACACCTGTCCAGATTGGTCTGTAGGAGCACGGAAATTTAACATTCTGATAGGAAAAAGCTTTAAAGGAAAATGGATTTCTTTCAGAATAAAAGAAATTCCCGTTTTGGTCGCTCCTTACTTAAGTGGTCCCATTGTTGAAAAGAGAACATCTGGATTTTTATTTCCTCGAATAAGTTATAGAAGTGACGATGGATTAGTCTATAAACAACCTTTTTACTTAGTTTTAGGTAGAAGTGCCGACCTCACTTTAGCCTATGAAAAGCGATTTAGAAATGGAAATGCCCAAAGTGGAGAATTTAGATATGTCCTATCTCAAGATAGTAAGGGAGATATTTATTTTTATAAAATAGATAGAAAAGAAGGAAAAGACTGGAAACTTTCTTTTTCTCACTCATTTAGTCCATCTGACTTTTTTTACGGCAGAAGTGATATAGAGCTCATTAACAGCAGAAGATTTTTTAAGTCTACAGATACTTTTAATATAGAAGAAAAAACAAAACAATACACAAAATCGGATTTAACCGTTTCAAAACTTTGGAAACATTTTATTTTAAATATAAATGCTGTTTATTTGAATAATCTTGATGGTTCCACAGATACTGTCTACCAAAGATTTCCAACTGTTAATTTTTACCTTTTAGATGTTCCAATATGGAAAACACCATTTACTCTTAGTGCCGACTCTGAGCTAACATACTTTTATAGAAAAGCTGGTAATAGCGGATATCGTTTTAACATTGAACCTGCCATAAGATATAGCAAATTTTTTGGAAGATTTAAAAACACAGCAAAATGGGCAATTTTGTTAACAAAATATCAGCATGGTGGAAAGAGAAACATATTTAAATTTTCTAATGTTTTAACTACAGACTTTCATTCCTCTATCTCTAATGATATTTCTCTTTCCTTTAATCCAGAGCTCCAGTTTCACTTCATAGAAAACGAAAATCAAAGTAACAATCCTTTCTATGATGATTCAGATAGAGTAGAAAAAGAAAAGACACTTATCCCTTCCTTAACCACTTATATTTACAAATCAGGAAAAAGCATAGGAAGATTATCTCTTAGTGCTTTTTACAACTTTTACAACAAAGAAAATCCCTGGAACTTGTGGAAGTTAGACATTGATACAAGTCCCTTCTCTTGGTTTCACTTAGAAGAAACTATTTACTACTCTCCTTATAATAATGAAATTAGAAGAACAAATACTTTCCTTTCAACAAAATTACTTAAAGTCTCAGTATGGTTAAATCATTACTACGATTTTGACTCCGTCCTAAATGCAAACTATTTAAGATGGGGTCTTTCTTTACCTATCAATAAAATTCTTTCTTTCTCTTATCAGCAAAGGTACGATTTAAAACTTTCTGAAGATAGAGAAAGGGAATACGGATTTTCTGTTAATAGAGGTTGTTGGAATGGTAGACTATCGTATAGATGGGTCAGAAACTACGACAACACTATAGATTATCAAATACTTTTAACAATAAATCTAGTAAAACTTGGAAATTACGGATATACCTTTACAGGAAAGAAAAAGTAACGCAGTCCTCACTATAGTTGACACAAAATAATGCCTTTCATATTTTTGTAATTGGCAAGTGCGCCCGTAGCTCAGTAGGATAGAGCGCGAGATTCCTAATCTCGAGGCCGCAGGTTCGATCCCTGCCGGGCGCACCATTTTTTATTTTTGTTGACTTTTTTTTAAAATTCCATAAAATTTGCATTCGCTTTTTATCACGAATAAGGAGGTTTTATTATGGCTGGACTTGATGAGCTTATGAAAGTAGTTCAGGAAAAATATAAAAGAACAGATATTCCTGAATTTAGACCTGGAGACACTGTAAGAGTTTATGTAAAGGTTAAGGAAGGAGACAAGGAAAGAATTCAGGCTTTTGAAGGCGTCGTTATCAGAAAAAGAGGCTCTGGAACAGATGCTACATTCACAGTAAGGAAGGTTTCCTACGGTATAGGCGTTGAAAGAACTTTTCCATTTAACGCTAAGGTAATAGACAAAGTAGAAGTTCTTAAGAGGGGTATCGTAAGAAGAGCAAGACTCTACTACCTCAGAGAGCGTAAAGGAAAGGCTGCTAAGATTAAAGAGAAGAAAGAGTGGATGACAAAGAAGTAATTATCCAGTTTGAGAGAGAATATTGGAATAAAGGATATAAACTGATAGCAGGAATTGACGAGGCGGGAAGAGGGCCATTGGCTGGTCCAGTGGTCGCAGCAGCAGTTATCTTCCCGCAGTCTGTCATTCCTTTTTTATTTAAAGACTCAAAAAAACTAACAGAAAAAAGAAGAAAAGAGCTATTTTTTAAAATATTTGAAAAAGCTATTTGCGTTGGTGTAGGTTTTGCTGATTCTTTAGAAATAGACAAACTCAACATCCTAAATGCTACAAAGCTTGCGGTAAAAAGAGCTCTTTCCTCTCTTCCTGTTCAACCTGATTTTCTAATCACAGATGCCTTGGAAATAGAAGAATTTAAAGACAGATCTCTTGTTTTAACTAAAGGGGACGAAAAAAGTTTTTCCTGTGCTTGTGCCAGTGTTGTTGCCAAAGTAACAAGAGATTTTATAATGGAAAAGTTAGCAGAGCTTTTTCCTGCTTACGGATTTGAAAAACACAAAGGATATCCGACTAAATTTCACATTAGTAAAATAGAGGAAATAGGGATTTCTCCAGTTCACAGGAGGAGTTTTGGAAGAGTCAGAGAGAAAAAAGAAAGGGGAATTGGGAGAGAAGATAGCTTCCCGTTATCTGTTGAAGAAAGGTTACTTTATTATCAAGAAAAATTACAAGAGCTCCTTCGGGGAGATTGATATTATAGCTTTTGATGAAACAACTAAAACACTTCTTTTTGTAGAAGTTCGTTTAAGATCTGAAAATTTTCAAGTAAATCCTCTTGAAACAGTTGATTATAAAAAGCAAGAAAGAATTAGGAAAACGGCGCTTAAATTCCTTTCAAAAATAAAGTTTCCCTATGAATCTATTAGATTCGACGTTATAGGAATAATAGACCAAAAAGGAAAATTAAAGATTGATCATGTAGAAGATGCCTTTTAAGAAAAGGTAAATTGTTGCTATAATTCGGCTGTCGTTTATATTTATGTTAAAGTTTCTAACCGTTTAGAAATGGAGGTTTTGTTTTGGCAAAGGTAAGAATTCACCAACTTGCAAAAGAGTTAGGTATGTCGTCAAAGGAACTGATTAAAAAGCTCCGGGAAGAGCTTGATATACAGGTTAAGAGTATTCATTCTGGTCTTGATGAAAAACAAGTCATGCTTGTTAAGGAATTCATTAAGCCTGTTCAGGTAGAAGTTTCTAAAGCTACTATTGAAGATAAAAGTAAAGAAAAAGAGCTCCCTAAGGAGAAAGTAGAAGATAAAACGGAAATTAAGAAAGAAGAAGTCATTATTTCCAAGGATCAAGATATCAAACAGAAGGAAGAAGAATCTATTTCTGAGAAGAAAGAAGAACAGCCTCAGAAAGTAGAAAAAGCAGAGAAGAAAAAAGAGGAAAAGAGAGAAGAAAGAAGAGAAGAAAAAAGAGAAGAAAAGAGAAAGAAAAAATCAGATGTGAGAATTCTTTCTCCTGAAGAACTTGCAAGAAGAAGGAGAAGAAGAAGAAAACCTTTCAGAAGACATGAAGAAGAAAGAAAGGTTGAAGAAAGTAGGGAAAGTAAACCTCCAAGAAGAAGAGAAAAACCTCAAAGATTAAAAAGAGAAGAGAAACAAAAACCTATAGAAGAGAAGGTAACAAGGGAGCAACTTGAAAAACTTGTAGCCTCTACAAAGGAAGGAAGAGAAAGAGAAAAACCTAAGACTGTAGAGGATATGCTTGCTGAGAAGAAAAGGGAACAAAAAGAGTTAGAAGATCAGAAGAAATTTGAAGAACTCATGAGAAAGATAGAGGAGAAAAACAGAGCTAAAAAGAAAAAGCGCAAGAAGAAAAAGAAAGAAGAAGTTAAAGAAGAGATTCCTTTTGAAGAACTTTCAGAAGAAGAACAACTTCAAAGGCTCATTGAGGAAGAGGAGAGAGCAAAAACTGTTATTATTCCAGAAGTAATTTCAGCAAGAGAATTTGCAGAAAAACTTGGTATAGATCCTACACAGCTACTTCAAGATTTAATTACTCTTGGAAAGTTCATTACAATAAATCAGCCAATAGATTTTGAAACTGCTGCAAAAGTTGCTGAAAAATACGGTAAAGTAGTTAAACTTGAAGGTGAAGAGGAAGAAGAATCACTCCTTGAAAAAGAGTTAGAAGAAACGCCAGATAAAGAAGAAGACCTTAAACCTCGTCCTCCAATTATCACTGTTATGGGACACGTTGACCACGGAAAAACAACACTTCTTGACTATATAAGAAACACTAAAGTTGCTGAAAGAGAAGCAGGTGGAATTACGCAGCACATTGGTGCTTCTGTTGTAGAAGTTGATACAAGCGAAGGAAAGAAAAAGCTTGTCTTTCTTGATACTCCCGGTCACGAGGCCTTCACAGCAATGAGAGCCAGAGGAGCTCAAGTAACAGATATCGCGGTCCTTGTCGTTGCAGCTGATGATGGTGTAATGCCTCAAACTGTTGAAGCAATAAACCATGCCAAAGCTGCAGGAGTTCCAATAATTGTTGCAATTAACAAGATAGATAAACCTGGTGCAAATCCTGATAGAGTTAAACAGGAGCTTACTCAACACGGCCTCATCGCAGAAGACTGGGGTGGTGACACTGTAATGGTTCCTGTATCTGCTAAAACGGGAGAAGGCGTTGATGAACTCCTTGAAATGATAGCTTTACAAGCAGAATTAATGGAGTTAAAAGCTAATCCAGACAAGCCTGCTCGCGGAGTTGTTCTTGAAGCAAAACTTGATAGACAGAGAGGACCTGTTGCTACACTTCTTATTCAAAGTGGAACCTTAAAACAAGGAGATGCTATTGTCGCAGGTCTTTATGCAGGAAAAATAAGAGCTATGTTTGACGATAAAGGAAAGTCTATAAAAGAAGCAGGACCATCTATGCCTGTAGAAGTTTTAGGTCTTGATGGAGTCCCACTTGCTGGTGATAAATTCTACGTTGTTAAAGACGAAAAGACAGCAAGAAAAATTGCAGAGAAGAGACAAGAACTTGCAAGAGAATCAGCTCTTGAAAAAGAAAAGAAAGTATCCCTTGAAGACCTCTTTGCACAAGTACAGCAGGGAGAAGTTAAAGAGCTAAATATTGTTTTAAAGGCAGACGCACAAGGTTCTATAGAAGCTATTAGAAAATCTCTTGAAGAACTTTCTACGGATGAAGTTAAAGTTAAAATTATTCATACTGGTGTTGGTCCTATAACAGAAAACGATATTATGCTTGCTGCCGCTTCAAACGCTATTGTTGTTGGATTTAACGTAAGACCTGATTCTGCAGCTAGAAAAGCAGCGGAAAAAGAAAAAATTGATGTTAGAACCTATAGAGTTATCTATGACATAGTAGACGAAGTTAAAAAAGCTATGCAAGGTCTTCTTACTCCTGAAGAAAAAGAAGTTTACCTTGGTTCTGCAGAAGTTAGAGCAACCTTTAAAGTTCCAAAAGTTGGAACTGTTGCTGGTTGTTATGTAAAAGATGGAGTAATTAAGAGAAATGCAGGTGTAAGACTTGTAAGAGATGGAATTGTTATTTACGAGGGTAAAATTGCTTCACTTAAAAGATTTAAAGATGATGTTAGGGAAGTGCAAGCTGGATATGAATGTGGTATAGGTCTTGAGAACTTTAATGACATCAAAGTAGGTGACATTATTGAATGCTATACAACAGAGCAAGTTGAAAAAGAACTTTAAGTTCCATTGTTTTTAGTTTAGATTTTTTTTATTCCTCCCCCTAACTGGGGGAGGAATTAGATAGATATGTTATTTACTCATTACAGAAAACCGTTGCGAGAAAGCCCTGCTTTTTAAAGCAGGGATGAATCACACGGCACAAGCCGTTGAAATCCAAATCTCCTGCAATTAAATTATAGACCATGAAAACAGCAAAAGCTGAAAAGATAAAGCAAACTCTGAAAGAAACAAAAGAGAGGAGAGAAAACCAAGTCTGCAGAGTCTATCAGCTAAAACTTCAGAACCTCTCTAAAAAGGACATCGAGAAGTTAGACAGACTCTTTTTGGAAGCCAAATGGCTTCGTAACTTTGTCGTAGCAGACATCGAAAACAGGATAAAAGACTACAAGTATAAAGAAGTAGAAATCAAAACTCCCGAAGGTTTCGACAAAAGAGAAATCAAACTTTTATCATCCCAGATGAAACAGGAGATAATAGACCAGATAAAAGACGACCTGAAAAGCCTTAAAAAGTCAAAAGAAAAAGGGAACAAAGTAGGTAAACTAAAATTCAAATCAGAAGTTAGAACGATTCCCCTCAAACAGTATGGAGTAACCTACAAGATTTCAGGAGACAGAAACAGAGTAAAGGTACAGGGAATAAAGAAGAAATTCAGGGTTTTAGGACTACATCAGATACCTGAGAATGCAGAGATAACTAAAGGATACCTCATAAAGAAACCCTCTGGATACTACCTGCACATAGTTTGTTATCTTCCGAAAGAAGAGGTAGAAAGAGAAATCAGAGAGAAACAGATACAGCAACCGGTTGGGATAGACTTAGGGATAAAGCATCAGTTAACACTTTCAACAGGAGAAAAGCTGAGCTGGTATATTCCTGAAACGAAAAGACTAAAAAGACTACAAAAGATTCTCTCCAGAAAGCAGAAAGGGAGCAGGAACTATCAGAAGGTAAAAAAAGAGATAGGAAAAGAATGGGAGTATATCTACAACAAGAGACAGGATGCACTGAACAAAGCAATCAGCTGTCTCAAAAGATTTTCGCTTATAGCGGTTCAGGATGATTCAATAGAAGGATGGAAGAAAGGGTTATTTGGTAAGCAGATACAGAACACAGGGATAGGAGGAGTAACTGCAAGGCTTAGAAGTCTTGCAACTCTTATTTCTGTGTTTTTTGTGGATAGGTATGAACCTACCACTCAAACCTGTTCATTTTGCGGATACAGACAGGAGATTTCGCTATCGGAAAGGGTTTTCAAGTGTGAAGGATGTGGGATAGAGATAGACAGGGACGTTAATTCGGCAAGGGAGATTTTAAAGGTAGCGATAGAACTGCTATTGTGGATGTTAAGGATTATTGAGAATGGAGGAGAAGGAAAACTCCTAAAAATCCTACCCGTGGACGGCGGGGAAGTAACGCCTGTGGAGAGGGGAATATCCCTCGTCGAAGCAGGAAGCCCCTCACTTTAGTGAGGGGAGGATGTCACATACTCATGAATAGCCTTTGCAGCTTTTCTTCCATCTCCCATTGCAATAATCACAGTTGAACCGCCATGGATAACGTCACCACCAGCAAAAACTCCTGGTAGATCTGTCATTAAAGTTTCAGGATCTACTAAGATTTCTCCTTTCTTACCTCTTCTTATTTCTTTAACCCCTTCAACAACAACAGGATTTGGTCCTTGTCCAATTGCCATTACTACAGTATCTACTTCAAGGAGAAACTCTGAACCTGGAATAGGTACAGGTCTTCTTCTTCCTGATTCATCTGGCTCAGATAGTTCCATCTTCACACATTCTATTGCTTTAAGCCATCCATTTTCTCCTACAAATCTTACAGGATTTGTAAGCGTTTTGAAGATAATACCTTCTTCTTTTGCATGGTGAACTTCTTCTACTCTTGCAGGCATTTCTGCTTCAGAACGCCTATAGATAACGTAAACCTCTTCAACTTCTTTTAGTCTCTTAGCCGTTCTTGCAACGTCCATTGCAGTATTACCACCACCTATAACAGCTACCCTCTTACCTGTAAATACTGGTGTGTCGTATTCTGGAAATTTATTAGCTCCCATAAAGATAATTCTTGTTAAGAACTCATTTGCTGAGTAAACACCATTAAGATTAAGACCTTCAATATTTAACATGTAAGGAAGTCCAGCTCCTGAACCAATAAATACAGCATCAAATTCTTCAAGGAGTTCATAAATAGTTTTTGTCTTACCTACGATAAAGTTAAGTTCTACCTTAGCACCCATACTAACTAGAAATTCAAGTTCTCTTCTTACTGTTTCATTTGGAAGCCTGAATTCAGGAATTCCGTAAACTAAAACTCCTCCAGCTTCATGAAGCGCTTCAAATATTGTTACCTCATGTCCCCACTTTAGCAAATCTGCCGCACATGCAATTCCAGCAGGACCAGAACCAACTATGGCTATTTTTTTACCGGTTTTTTCCTTTACTTCAACCTTCTCATAACCGACAGAAGCTTCATAATCTCCTGCAAAAGCTTCAAGAGCTCCAATAGCTACAGGATCTCCTACCTTTCCAACAACACAGGCACCTTCGCATTGAATTTCCTGTGGACAAACCCTTCCACAAACAGAAGGCATTATATTTTCTTCTTTTATTTTCCTTGCTGCTTCAACAAACTTTCCTTCCTCGATAAGCTTTATAAACTGAGGAATTGGAACGTTTACAGGACAAGCCTTCACACAAGGAGCTGTAGGACACTGAAGACATCTTTTAGCTTCTTCCATTGCAAGTTGAGGAGTGTAACCAAGCTTCACTTCTTTAAAGTCATTAATTCTTTCCTGTGGATCTCTTTCTGGAACTGGTATTCTCTTTTTTATAATTTCTCTCTTAGCCATTCTTAACCCCTCTTACAACCACAGTGTTTTTCTTGAAATCTCTCCATAGCAACTTTTTCAAGGGACTTAAACATACAGAGCCTATTCATAAGTTCATCAAAGTCAACTTCATGTGCGTTAAACTCTGGACCATCTACACACGCAAATTTCACTTCTCCTCCAACAGTTACTCTGCAGGCACCACACATTCCGGTACCGTCAACCATTATTGGGTTTAGGGAAGCTATTGTTGGAATATTATGAGGTCTTGTAAGGTCTGCGACTGCTTTCATCATTGGAACAGGACCAGCACAAATAACCATGTCTATCCTTTCACCTTCATCAATTAACTTCTTAAGAGCATCTGTAACAAGTCCTTTCATTCCATAAGAACCATCGTTAGTTGTCACTATTACTCTGTCAGCAAGTAGTTGCATCTTATCTTCCCAAAAGATTAAATCCTTCTTTCTAAATCCCATTATCACTGTAAGATTATTTCCTGCTTCTTTTACTCCCTGACAGATATGGTGGATTGGTGCTAGTCCGAGTCCACCACCTATGGCAACAACATTTCCCCAATTTTCTATATGGGTAGGTTTTCCAAGAGGTCCAACAACATCTTTCAAGATGTTACCTTCCTCAAAACAGGAAAGATGGAAGGTAGACTTTCCAACTCTTTGAACCATCAAAGTGATAGTTCCTGCTTCTGGATCCTTTTCAGCTATTGTTAGAGGAATTCTTTCGCCCTTGGCAGTTGTTCTAATAATCACAAACTGTCCTGGCTTTGCTTTTTCTGCTATTAGTGGAGCTTCAATCACAAACTCGTCAACGTTTTCTGCCAGTTCCCTTTTACTAACTATTCTGTACATTTTCCTCTCCTTCTGGGAATATTTGGAGATGAATTTTACAAAATTTTAACAACTTTTTAACATCTATTACACTTTTCCTTTGTTCTTAGCATTCCACAAGCTGCAGAGATATCCTGACCTCGAGAGTCTCTTATAAAAGCTGCGATGTTATGATCCCATAAAACTTTTTGAAATTTTTCTGTTTGTTCTTTTGAGGAAGGTTTAAACGGAGCTCCAGGATAAGAATTAAAAGGAATAAGATTAACCTTTACAGGAATTCCCTTAACCAATTTTACAAGTCTTTTAGCATCTTCTACAGAATCATTTACACCTTCTAACATTACGTATTCGATCATTATCCTTCTTATATTGTCAGCAGGATACCTTCTCAAAGCTGCCATAATCTCAGAAATAGGATATTTCCTGTTAAGAGGAACAATTTTTTCTCTTACTTCATCGGTTGTGGCATGGAGAGAAATTGCAAGTTTAACTTTGTTCATCTCTTTTGCCATTCTGTCAATTCCTGGAACTACTCCAACAGTCGAAATCGTTATTTTCCTTGTGGAAAGATCAAGCATATTTTTATCAGTCATTATTTCAACTGCTTTTTTTACATTCTCAAAATTAAGAAAAGGCTCCCCCATTCCCATAAAAACAACGTTTGAAATTCTCTTATCTTCTCCGACATCTCTTTGAACATGAATGTATTGATCAACTATTTCAGCAGCTGTAAGGTTTCTTGTAAAGCCATCCTTGGCAGTAAGACAAAATTTACATCCAACAGGACAACCAACTTGAGTAGAGACACAAAGAGTATTCCAATCTTTCTCAGGAATAAATACTGATTCAACCCTATTTCCGTCTTCAAGTTCAAAAAGGTATTTTTTAGTTCCATCCATTGATTTTTCAACTTTTACTAATTTAAGTACATCTATCTTTGCATTCTCGGAAAGAACTTTCCTTGCAGCCTTTGAAATGTTCGTCATTTCATCAAATGATTTAACTCTTTTTTTATATATCCACTGAGCTATCTGTTTAGCCCTGTAGTTTTCGAAACCAAGGCTTTGTACAAAGTTTTGAAGTTCTTCAAAGTTTAAATTCTTTATCTCAACCATTTTTTCCCCTTAAATTCGGATTTTAAACTGAGATGAAAAAAGACATATAAGAACACGTTACACTTATGAAATTTTCTTCCTTCTTTTTATCGTTTTAAAAATTCCATATACAGTAGAACCAACGAAAGCAACTGTTAAAACAAGAGATAAAACAAAACTTATCTCATTCATCTATTACCTCTGCTTCATCAATGAGCATTACAGGAATGTCATCTACTATTTTATACGCTAACTTACACTTATGGCATATCAATTTGTCTTCTTTTTCTCTATATTCAAGATCTCCTTTACACTGTGGACATGCTAAAATTTGAAGGAGTTCTCCATCTAACATTTTAACCTCCTAAAAAAGAAAATCTGTTGAAGTTCAGATAGAAGGTGGACACCCTACAATAACCTTTGAATACCACAAGGAGGTGTCCACCGATGAAACAATTGAAAAGATTCAAAGGAACATCCCTCCATATATCAAGCACAAATACAGCATTCAAAGAAACCCTGAAAGAAGGAAGAAGAGTAAAAAAGAAACTTGACCTAACAAAAGACAGAAACGTTAAAAGGAGACTCAAATGGATAGAGTACTACCACAAAACAGGCAACGCCAGAAAAACATGCAGATACTTTGGCATCAGTCCAACAACCTTCTACAAGTGGAAAAAAAGATACGACAAGTACGGGATAGAAGGACTCCAAGACAGAAGCAAAAGACCTCATAAAGTAAGACAACCACAAATAGAACCTGAAATAGAACACATCATCGTCACAATAAGGGAAAAATTCCTAACCTGGAGCAAAGAAAAGATAGCAGCCTTCATGGAAAGATACCTAAATGTAAAAATATCATCCTCTACAGTTTACAGAACTCTCAAAAGACACGGACTAATAGAAAGAACCTGGAAACTAAAAAGTACCTACAAGAGGAAGAAACAGAAAGGGAAAAAGAACCGCACCAGAAAAGGACTAAGAGCAGACAAACCAGGAACAATCCTCATGGACGTTAAATACCTCTACTGGTGCGGTAAAACCTTTTACCAGTTCACGGCAATAGACAAGTTCACCCGAATAGCATTTGCCAAGGTTTATTCTACAAAAAGCAGCAGGAGCGGAAGAAGGTTTTTTGAAGAACTTGAAAAATTTCTTCCCTTCAAGATAGAGAAAGTTCAAACGGATAACGGGAGCGAATTTTTAGGGGAGTTAGACGAATATCTTAAAAGAAAAGGGATAGAACACTACTTTAGTTATCCGAAATCTCCCAAGACTAATGCGCATGTAGAAAGGTTTATTCAAACGACAGAAAGTGAACTATGGATGATAGAAGGAACAGAACCGACTGTTGATGAGATGAATAAAAAACTTTTTGAGTATTTAAAGATTTACAACTTTCTTAGACCCCATCACTCTTTAAATTACAAGACTCCCGCTGAGAAGTTTGAGGACTATATTAGAAGTCATCAAGGTGTCCACCATGTATTGAACTCGAACAAAATCTTGACACACTAAAACATAAGGTATATTTTTCACTTACGCAATTGGAGGGGTGGCCGAGTCTGGCTGAAGGCGGGTGACTTGAAATCACCTGAGGGTCTAACCAGCCCTCCGGGGGTTCAAATCCCTCCCCCTCCGCCAGAAAATCGGGCCGGTAGCTCAGTTGGTAGAGCAACGGACTTTTAATCCGTAGGTCGGAGGTTCGAATCCTCCCCGGCTCACCATTCTTAGGAGAGGTGGCCGAGCTGGCTGAAGGCGCCCGCCTGCTAAGCGGGTGTACGGGTGAAAGCCCGTACCGCGGGTTCGAATCCCGCCCTCTCCGCCATTTATAGTTTTATTCCTACAGCACTATTTCTTATCTCTTTGGCAAGATAAAGTGCTTTATCTGCTAGATGGATAATTTTTTCAAAGTCAAGCCTTCTTTTTGCTGGATTTTCAAGTGTTAAAAATCCTATACTCACTGTAAACCTTATTTTTCTATCATGATAATGTATAAAGTGCTTTCTTACCAGATCTTGAATTTTTTCAACCAGTAATACTGCTTGATCAAAGTTAGTATGACTACAGGCAATGATGAATTCCTCCCCACCAAAACGACCGATAGCATCACTTTCTCTCAGATTATTTTTTAAGATGAGTGCCATTTCTGCAATTACTTTATCTCCAACTGTGTGACCATAGGTATCGTTAATTTTTTTAAAATAGTCAATATCAAGCAAAATTACAGAAAATGGAATGTTATACCTTTTAGCAGTTTTGAACTTTTCTAAAGCTATCTGGAAAAAACCTCTTCTATTTAAGGTATTCCCTTTGACTACTAGATGTATTAAAATGTAGTTAAATTACCACATAACTGGTAGTCAAAAGGACTCAACCCTGCTTAAAAGCGAACTACTACCCGCTATCCCCCTGCATTCGCAGAGAGACTCGCAGGATACTTTGTAGAGAAAATCTGTCAACTTAAATCTAATCGGATTACAGAGCTTAATAAACAAAAGTTTCAAGTCCTTAATCAGTCTTGGGGAGTTCTCTCCCACTCTGATTATGTTGTATGCTCCTACACAGTCAGCATTGAAAATCTTGTCTAAAACTTTGTCTTTTAAAACTCCTCTGCGTCTCCTAACAGCTTGCGTAAGTTTTTTAAGCTTGATGAGGAGTTCTTTAAGTAAATCCTTATCCCCTTCTTCTTTCGCTTTTAGATATTCTTTCCCTATTCTTTTGACCTCAAATATGTCTGCAAAGGGTGAGGTCTTTGAGGTAAATGGTTCTTCTATTTCAAAAACCTTTATCCCTAATTCTTCCGCTTTGTATTTGATAAGTTCTATTAGTCTCCTGAACGGAATTGATACAAAATGCTGGTTGTTTTTCTTTCCAAGATTCACTCCGTCCTTACTCTCTGTCGCTCCTTTCCCTATGTAGAGCTTTTTGTGGTCAGTAGCTTTTAGAACGTCAACTACCTTCCTGCTTATCTTGTGAAAGTCGTTGTCTATTTTCCTCTTTCTGTATGCCGATAGTTCTTTGAGTCTTATAAGTTTTTCTGTAATTAACTGTTTTAAGCTTTCTCCTTCTTTTTCATCTTCTACTTGCGAAAGCTTGTTCCTGATGGTGTCTATTTCCGATTGGAGTTTGCTCTTTTCTTTGTTATACCACTGGTTGAATGCTTTTATCTCTTTTCCCGAAACTATAAAGCTCTTAAGGTCTTTGTTTGTTGAAAGGAGTGTTATCAGGTTGTTGAGTCCCAAGTCTATACCTGCTACGTGCTTTCCTGTCTTTTCTACTTTCGGAAGTTCTGCTTTGTAAACAACATCTGCATAAACGTCTGTTCCAAAAAGTTTCAGTCTTATACTCTTGACTTCAAAGTCAAAGTCTTTGGGTAGTTTTACTTTCAGAAATTCTTTGTTGTTGATTCTTAAGCTTATCAGGATGCTGTCCTCTAAACGTTTAAACGTGTTTACGTTGAGTTCTACCGAAAAGTTCATCAAATACTTTAGCTTCTTCGGTTTTGGAGATCTGGGAGTCCCTTTGAATTTTTTCGGACTTTTTAGATACTCTTTGTATGCTTTCCTGTAGCTTTTGAAACTTTTCACTACGTCTCTTATAACCTGCTGAAGAATGTAATTGTTGTCGGTTTTCTTTTTCTGCTCTTTTAGAGCTTTTAAGAATCTCGTAAGTTCTTCATCTTTTAAGATGTTTTCTTTAACCTCTCTAAAACTTTTGAGTTTTTCTTCTTTCTTAGAGGAATATTCTCCTTCTTTTATGAGTCCGTAGAGGATTGACTGGTCAGTCGGATAGTATCCGTAAAGCTCTTTGTATCTCCTGATAAGAAGTATTAAGAGGTTTTTAAAGTGAGCAAGGTCAAGTAGGAGTTTCCTGACCTTTTCTTTCCTCTCTTTTCCCGATATTCTAATGTTCAAAACTCTATTTGATTGCATCTTCTAAAACCTTTCTGATTTTCCTTCGGTTGCTGTAAAACTTCATTGAAAATGAATGTAGAAGGGTAATTATCTCTTCAATTATCTCTTCTGTGTCGTTCTTCTCATTGGTGTAGTTGTTAATTACAACAATTTCCGTTCCGTAACGCTTGAACAGGTTCTCAAAAAAGTTAAATCCTGTTCTCATAAGTCTATCCTTAAACGTTATCACCACCTTAGCTATGCGGTAGGAGAGAATTTCGTTAAGTAGAAGATGAAAATCTTTTCTCTTGTCAAAGTTTAAAGCACTTGCAATATCTTTATAAACCCCGTCTATCTTCCACCCTCTTGCTATACAGAAATTTTTTGCTACTTCTATTTGGTTGATTAAATCCTGCTTCTGTTTAGGAGTTGACACTCTTGCGTAAATAACTGTTTTCCTTTCTACTGATTTTCCACTCTTTTCAAGGAGATACTTGTAAACACTTTCAGGGTCAAACTCATAGTGTCCATTGGGAAGTCTTTCAGCTTTCAAAATTCCTTCTTTTCTCAAGTTCCTAAGGGTTGACCTTGAAATCCGTAGTATTTCCATTACTTCCCTTGCTTTCATACCCTGAAATATAGTATTTCTAATACATATTGTCAAGTGTAGCTAAAAATTGATGGTTATATTTTTCTGTTTTGTTATAGATTTTATCGATATTCAATAGAGTTTGTTAAAATTTAAGAAAATTATATTGATTAAGGAAATCATATTGGAGGTGTCTTGTGGCTGCTGCTGACTATGTAGAAATCTACAAAGAGCTCAGTATGGATATTGAAAAGCACGAAGAGCTCATGAGTGCTCTTTTTCAGATTTACCCTGAAATCTTCCTTAAACAGAAGAATAGGCCAAAAGGAATGGAGTATTTTGACTGGCTGATGAGCGAGATTCACGGCAAGAGAATAGTGGAGCTCCTTGAGATAAAGAAGCAAGGTAAACCTCTTGTTGGTACTTTCTGCATATTTGTCCCGGAAGAAATCGTTATTGGTGCTGGTGGAGCTTGCTATGGCCTCTGTGGAGGTGCTCAGTTTTCAATTCCAGACGCCGAAAGGGACCTTCCGAGAAATATCTGTCCCCTTATCAAGTCTGCTTACGGCTTTAAAGTTCAGAGAACTTGTCCCTATACACAGTCTTCAGACTTCATCTATGGTGAGACAACCTGTGAGGCAAAGAAAAAGACCTGGGAACTTCTCAATAAACTCCATCCGACCCACGTAATGCACATCCCTCAGATGAAGAGAGAGAGGGAGAAGAATCTCTGGCGTCAGGAAATCTACGACTTTAAGAAACACATTGAAGAGATTATCGGTAGAGAGCTAACATTTGAAGAGCTCAAAGAGGGTATAGAGAAGATAAACAAGAAAAGAGAAGCAATGCAGAGACTTGACTATCTAAGGAGTGCAAACCCTGAAGTTGTCCCTATAAGCAGTAAGGATGGACTTTTAGTCAATCAGATATCCTTCTATGATGATCCGGACAGGTTTACGAGAAAAGTACACGAGCTTTGCGATGAGTTAGAGGAGAGAATAGAAAAAGGAATTTCTGTAGTTCCTCCAGGTACTCCAAGGATTATGGTCATTGGAACACCTATGGCTCTTCCAAACTGGAAACTACACCATGTAGTTGAAACAACGGGAGGTGTAATAATCAACGAAGAAGCATGCATAGGCCATAGATACTACAAAGACAACATTGATATTGAAGGAGCAAAAACGGTTGACGATCTTATTGAAAGGATGCTTGAAAGGTACATGAAAATAGATTGTGCTTGTTTTACTCCAAACGAAGAAAGAATAGAAAAAATAATTAGAATGTATAAAGAGAAAAAGGCTGACGGAATTATCTACTACTCACTTTCCTTCTGCCACACTTACAACGTTGAGTCTAAGAAGGTCATAGACAGGACAGGCTCCAGGCAGAGGGCATTCCGGTCCTAAGAATAGAGTCTGACTATTCAATGGAGGATGTTGGACAGATCAAGACAAGGGTTGAAGCGTTTATTGAAAGTGTTGAAGTTCAGATAGAAGGTGGACACCCTAAAATAACCTTTGAATCCCAGAAGGAGGTGTCCACCGATGAAACAATTGAAAAGATTCAAAGGAACATCCCTCCATATATCAAGCACAAATACAGCATTCAAAGAAACCCTGAAAGAAGGAAGAAGAGTAAAAAAGAAACTTGACCTAACAAAAGACAGAAACGTTAAAAGGAGACTGAAATGGATAGAGTACTACCACAAAACAGGCAACGCCAGAAAAACATGCAGATACTTTGGCATCAGTCCAACAACCTTCTACAAGTGGAAAAAAGATACGACAAGTACGGGATAGAAGGACTCCAAGACAGAAACAAAAGACCTCATAAAGTAAGACAACCCCAAACAGAACCAGAAATAGAACACATCATCGTCACAATAAGGGAAAAATTCCCAACCTGGAGCAAAGAAAAGATAGCAGCCTTCATGGAAAGATACCTAAATGTAAAAATATCATCCTCTACAGTTTACAGGGTTCTCAAAAGACACGGACTAATAGAAAGAACCTGGAAACTAAAAAGTACCTACAAGAGGAAGAAACAGAAAGGGAAAAAGAACCGCACCAGAAAAGGACTAAGAGCAGACAAACCAGGAACAATCCTCATGGACGTTAAATACCTCTACTGGTGCGGTAAAACCTTTTACCAGTTCACGGCAATAGACAAGTTCACCCGAATAGCATTTGCCAAGGTTTATTCTACAAAAAGCAGCAGGAGCGGAAGAAGGTTTTTTGAAGAACTTGAAAAATTTCTTCCCTTCAAGATAGAGAAAGTTCAAACGGATAACGGGAGCGAATTTTTAGGGGAGTTAGACGAATATCTTAAAAGAAAAGGGATAGAACACTACTTTAGTTATCCGAAATCTCCCAAGACTAATGCGCATGTAGAAAGGTTTATTCAAACGACAGAAAGTGAACTATGGATGATAGAAGGAACAGAACCGACTGTTGATGAGATGAATAAAAAACTTTTTGAGTATTTAAAGATTTACAACTTTCTTAGACCCCATCACTCTTTAAATTACAAGACTCCCGCTGAGAAGTTTGAGGAATATATTAAAAACCATCAAGGTGTCCACCATGTATTGAACTCGAACAAAATTTAACAACCGTAGAATAAATTACAAAAGTAAGAGATTACTTTCACCACCGACTCCAGAAGGAGTTGAAAACCAGCTAAGGGTGGTGAAAGGAGCGGTAGGTGAACACCTACCGCAAGGTCTTTGAACAACTGAATAGGCCGGGAAAGAGGCTCCAGTAGACGGTCCGTCTGCTTTGTGCAGGCGTGGGGTGGGGACTGGAGCGAGATAGAAGGTATCTCCGAATCTCTGCTTTTTGCAGGGATAGGAGTAGAGGGTGGAGTGAACCCACCCAGAGGGATAAGGGTAGGAATAACCTACCAAACTCCCTCAGAAGCTCCTTCCGTAAGGAAGGAGTAGTTCACTAAGTAAAAATTCTATAGTCTTTTCTGAGATTAAATCCTAATTTTAAGAAGGAATTAGCAATTTCTGAAGTTCCTTAATCTTATCTCTTAACTCTGCTGCTCTTTCAAATTCCCAATTTTTTGCTGCTTCTTTCATTTCTTTTTCAAGACGAGCTATTTCTTTAAGTAACTCTTCTTCTGTCTTTGGAGTGTTCTCCCTTTCTTCCTTCTTGTAAAAAGGCATTATTCCTGCATCTTCAAGAATACTTGTTTCAAGAGCTCTCTTTACAGTTTGAGGTGTTATACCGTATTTCTTGTTGTATTCTTTTTGAATTTTCCTTCTTCTTTCTGTTTCTTCGATTGCTTTTTTCATAGAAGGAGTAATTTTGTCAGCATAAAGAATTACTTTTCCGTTTACATTTCTTGCCGCTCTACCAATAGTTTGAATTAAAGAGGTAGTCGATCTTAAGAAACCTTCTTTGTCTGCATCAAGTATTGCAACAAGTGATACTTCTGGAAGGTCAAGACCTTCTCTTAAGAGGTTAACTCCCACAAGAACATCAAATTCTCCACTTCTTAATCCTCTTATGATTTCAACTCTTTCAACTGAATCTATCTCCGAATGCATGTATTTTGCTTTTATTCCTTTTTCAAGAAGGTATTTAGAAAGCTCTTCGGCACTCTTTTTAGTAAGTGTTGTAATAAGAATTCTTTCGTTTTTTTCTACTCTCTTTTTTATCTCAGATATTAAGTGATCTATTTGTCCTTCTGTTTTCCTTACTTCAACTATTGGATCAAGGAGTCCTGTTGGTCTTATTATCTGTTCAACAACTTTTTCAGAAACTTCAAGTTCAAAAGGTCCTGGAGTTGCAGAGACAAAAATTGCTTGGGGAACTCGCTTTAAAAATTCTTCAAAGTTTAAAGGTCTATTGTCATAAGCTGAAGGCAGTCTAAAACCATGTTCAATAAGATTATACTTTCTAGCTCTATCTCCTCTCCACATAGCCTTAATCTGAGGAACTGTTACGTGTGACTCATCTATGACAACAAGAAAATCATCTGGAAAGTAATTCAGAAGTGTAAACGGAGGCTCTCCAGGTTTTCTACCATCAAGATGTCTTGAGTAGTTCTCTATTCCTTTACAGTGACCTATTTCAAGAAGAAGCTCAATATCATATTTTGTTCTCTGTTCAATTCTCCTTGCCTCAAGTTCTTTTCCTTCTCTTAAAAAGTACTTTACTCTTTCTTCAAGCTCCTTTTCTATAGACTGAACAGCCTCAACTATCTTTGAGTAAGGAGTTGCATAGTGGGAAGCAGGATAGACTGTATAAGAATTAAACTCCTTCAAGACTTTCTGGTTGAAATAGTCAAGCATAACAATTGAATCAACCTCATCTCCAAAAAGCTCAACCCTTACAAAATGGTCTTCAACATCGGCAGGAAAAATGTCTATAACGTCACCTCTAACTTTGAAAATTCCAGGTTTTAACTCATACTCGCTTCTTTCATACCCAAGTGTTACAAGCTTTCTAATAACTTCATCTCTTTCGATTTCTTCTCCAACTTGAAATCTTAATGAAAGAGTTTTGTAGTAATCTGGTGAACCAAGGCCATAAATACAAGAAACAGAAGAAACAACTATAACATCTTGTCTTGTAAGAAGAGAAACCGTTGCAGAATGTCTCATTCTGTCTATTACAGGATTAATAGAGCAATCTTTTTCTATATAAAGATCTCTACTTGGAATGTAACTTTCTGGCTGGTAATAATCGTAGTAACTTATAAAGTATTCAACTGCATTTTCTGGAAAAAAGTTTTTTAGCTCATGATAAAGCTGAGCAGCAAGAACTTTGTTGTGAGAAATAACAAGAGTTGGTTTTTGAACTTCTTCAATGACTTTTGCAATTGTGTAAGTCTTACCGCTACCTGTAATACCAAGAAGAGTTTGGTACTTAAGACCTTTTTTAATTCCTTCAGAAAGTTCTTTTATAGCCTTAGGTTGATCTCCCTTTGGCTTAAAAGGTGAAACAACTTTAAATCTTCTTTTCATAGATTATAATTTATTCCTGTTTACAATAAATAGTTATCGGAGAAACAAGATGAGACTAAAACTTTTAACTTTATCTCTTATTCTCTGTTCTCAAGCTGTAGCTTCCGACTTCAATCTTGGAGTAAAGTTTTATAGAGATGGTCTTTATTCCCTTGCTGCAAAGACTTTCAGCGAAAATTTAGAAAATTTATCTCCAGAAGATTTTAAAAAGTACTATCAAATTATTTATCTATCGTTTCTAAATTCTAAAAACTTTAAAAGTCTTGAGGAACTAATTAACTACTGGGAAGGTAACTTTTACACATTTAAAAAAGGAGAGCTCTTAGCTTTAAAATCAATAATGAAACTTCATTCAGGTAAACCAATTAACCAGGTAATAGATAGAGAAGAGCTTATTAAACTTTCTATAGATGATAAGATAGCGTTTTTTAAAGTTCTTTCTAAATATTCCTTTTCTCCAGATGAACTTCTCTACATTGTAGATCTTTCTTCAAAAAGTACGGATTTAAAGGGAGCTCTTAAAGAAAGCGGTTTTTTGAAAAAGTGTTTGTCTACTGCACTTGAAAAAAAGAACTATCAATTAATAGATCTTCTTTTTGATGTTTACGGTAAGTGGTTTACTTCTCCAGAGGAAAGACTAGAATATGTTAAGTATCTTGAAAGAAAAAAAAGATTTTCCGAAGCTCTCTTTGAAATAGAAAAGCTTTATAAAGAATACCCAGAGGAAAAAGTAAAACTTGAACTTGCAAAAGTCTATTATCTAAATGGGAAGTACGAAGAAGCTCTTAATGCCCTTGAAAACGTTAATTCAGAAGAAGCAAAGTACTTAAAAGCATGGTGTTACTTTAAGCTTGGACATTCAGAAAAAATTCCTCAACTTATAGGTTTCAACGTATCAAGACCTCAGATTCCAGAAAAACTAAAAATTCTTTTAGATTTTTATCGTTCTACATTTTACGTGGAAAAACTAAAAAAACTATATCCTGAGCTTTATCCAAAAGCCTTAATCTTTTCATTTAGTACACAACAGCCACAATATATAGGTTCTTATCACGATCTTGGATATATTTATTACGAAAGAGGACTTTATAAAAAGTCCTTATCTATGCTTGAAAAAGCTGTTCAAAATCCAACTAACAAATTGCTTTTGCCAAGAACTTTATACCTTCTTGGAAAGATTGGTAGTCTAAATACGGAAATTGCATCTGTTGTTTACACAGAATTAATGAAGAATTACCAAAACACATCCTTTTATAAGGAAGCTCTAATACCAGCTGCAAAAAGTTATCTTTACAGTGGAAACACGGTTCTTGCTATAAAGCTTTTAAAATATGCAGAAGATCAATTAGGATTAGATACAGACGAAGTTAAAAAACTCCTTGGGATTAGCTATACAAATCAAAAAAATTTTAAAAAAGGAGTTCTCTATCTATCAAAGGTTTCCTTTAAAGACGGAGACACATCCACGATTTTAGCATTTGACTATTTCCAAATAGGCAATAAAGAAAAGGCTTTTGAAACTCTAAAAAGACAGATAAGTACAAATGGTTTATATCCCGAAGTCAACGGTGGAAGGTTAGTTTACCTTTCTAAGCTTTTAAAAAAAGAAAGCAAGATAAAAGATTTTCACTTTGAATCTCCAACTGTTCAACTTATGGCTGCTATAGTCTCAAATAATCCTAAAGAAGTTGAAAGACTCCTTCCCAAACTTCAAGGAAATGAGAAAATTGCTGCTGCTCTTTTCTTAGCACTTGAATATGAAAATTCAGCACCAGATAAAGCAATGGAATATCTTACCTTTATTTTCAACTATTCTACCGACAAATCTATATCAGGTTTTGCTAAGAAAATGCTAAATTATATTGCCTTTAAATCTAGGAACTTTGAACCTGTACTCTTTAACGATCCTAAGTTTATAGCTTACAATCCGGAAAATGGAATAACTTCTGTTGATACCTTAGTATCAAAGGCTGAAGACTATATCCAAACCGTAGAATACGGGAAAGCCTATGGACTCCTTAAGTTAGCTCTTCAAAGAACAACATTAGAAGATCTTAGAAGAAAAATCGTAAGAAGATTAGTTGAAATAGATTTAAAAGAAAGGAATTACGAGAGAGCTCTAAAGGACTTAGAACTTTTACCAAATACAAATGAGCTGAATAAAGACCTTAAAAATTACCTAAGATTTAAGGTTTTTCTTAGAATGGGTAAACTAATTGATGCTTACACTTCAGCTCAGTCTGTTAAAAATATAAACAATATTCCACAAGAAGAAAGAAGCCTTTTCTTAGCAAAACTTGCTGGTTATTACAAACTTACAGGAGAAAAGGAGAAAGCTCTAAAATTTATAAAAGAACTTCTAAATCTTGGTAAATTTTCTTCGGTAGACTACAACGACCTTGTCGGACTTGCAATTTTTGCAGAAAAACAAGAAAAACTTTCTGAAGCCGAGAAGTTAATTAACGAAGCCATTAAAAAGGCTAAAACAAAAGAGCAAAAAGCTGAATCTCTCTTCTGGAAAGCTTCAATTCAAGCTAAAAGAGGAAAAACTGAAGAAGCAATTCTTAACTATATGAAAATAAGCTATGAATACGGTGATATTGAGCCTTGGGCGTCTACCTCACTTTACAGAGCTGCTCAACTTTTTGAACAAAAAGGAGATTACGAACAAGCTTTAAAGCTTTATCAAAAAGTAATCAAGTTAAAAGCTGGAACAAAAGAAGGCGAAATAGCCGCAGAAAGGGTAAAATCTCTTTTACAAAAGCTTAAAAAGGAGGAGTGATGGCAAAACAAAATAAGTTTTTAAAACTTCTTGCAGATAGAGTTGCAAATAACCTTTTAGAAAACGAGTATGTCATTGCAGATAATCCTGAAGACTTTAAGAAAAAAATATATGAAATTCTTTATAACGATTACATAGCAGAAAAAGAGTTAGAGGAAGAAGCCGAGAAAATAATTCAGGAAAATGCAGAAGAGGTTACCTATAGAGGCGTTTCTATTCATAAAGCAAGAAAACTCATAAAAGAAAGATTAGCAAAAGAAAAGGGAATTTCTGTAGTCGGTAGTATTTTCTCCAGAGAAAAGGCAAATTATCTTGCAGGAAAAATTCTTAGGCTCATCTTAACGGATGAAGAATTAGACTATACCCAAGAAAGAGGAGTAATAAGATCAATTATAGTCAAGTCTTTTGAAGAAGTAGCAAAGTTAAGAAAAGAAATAGACAAAAACGTAAGAGAAAAAATAGCCTCTCATTCAAGACCGATTTATGAAGGAACTCCCGAATGGTATGCACTTTATAGACGCTACTATAACGAAGAATTAATAGAAAGAGGCTTAATTGACGCCGAATCTGAAGTGTAGATTTCGATACTTGCTTATTTTTTGGATTTTCTTTGTTCCATGGGCTATTTATAGTTACTTCTTTGGAGAGAATTCTTTATCTACATATTTGAAATTAAAGGAAACCTATAAACAGCTGAAGAAAGAGGAAAATTACTGGAAAAACCAAAACGAAATTCTCAAGGAAAGACTTTCTGCTTTTGAGAAAAACAAAGAATTTTACTACCACAAGCTTGCAAGGGAAATGTTTCTTAAAGGGAAAAAAGGAGAAGAGGTGATCTTACTTGTTAAGTGAAAAAATAAAGAAGAAAATTTTACCCTACGGAAAGTTTACAGAAACTTTTATAATTGATGAATTCAGTTTTGATTTTTTTGCTTTTCTTGAAACCAACTTAGTTCATACAACTTTTTTTATAAAAGATTATGAGATAAAAAGTTATTTTTATATCTTTGGAAAAAGGTTTCATCAATTATATCTAGATGATTTTAAAGAAATTTTGAACATTTCCTTATCAGTTTCTAAAAAATTACTAAAAACTCCAGAAGATCATTATCTTTCTACTTTTATTTTTATCCTTGAAACTGAAAAAACAGAAGAAAAAGTTATAGAAACTATTCAGAAAACCCTTATTTCAAAAAGCATTTGGTTTGGACTAAAAGGTTCTTATAAAGTAGGATTTGTTTTGTCTTTCAAGGAAAAACTTTTCTATCCTGAGGAAATAAAACCTTTTCTCTCTTGGCTTCTTGATTGATAGTTCAAAATGGAAAACCAAACGAAATGTGAATTCTTCCTCTTCCTTCTCCCGAAACCTTTTTGAGTTTAAATCCGTAATCAATTCTTAAAGGTCCAACAGGAGTTATGTACCTCAATCCTATACCCACAGAAGAATACCACTTTAAAAAGTTCAAGTCGACATTATTTATCTGTGGAAAAACATTACCTGAATCGTAAAAGAGAGCAAACTGCAAGTTTTTCTTAAAATTGAATCTATTTTCAATACTTAAAAGAAGATACGCATTTCCACCTATGAAGTTTCCTTTTTCATCCTTAGGTGATATCGTTCCATACTTGTAACCTCTAATACTTTCAGCACCTCCAAGATAAAAACGGTCTTGTAGTGGTACGGTACTTCCTCTTATTGGTTCTATTATTCCTACTCCTGTCCTCAATGCTATGACAGAACTTTTAAATAAAGGCAACAAATAAAGGAATTTTGTATTTACCTTATAGTAATCTGTATTTCCTCCTAAGATTAATCCCGATAGTAAAAGGGTAAGTTGAGTAAGATAACCTTTGGTTGGATTAAACGTATTATTTCTTTTATCGTAAATTTGATCGTAGTAAACTGCTCTTTTTACAAAGCGTTTTTCAGTTTGAATAGAAGTTTCGAGAATTTTTTCTCTTCCTATTTCCAGTCCCCATGTTTGTTCTAAATGTCTTGCTCTTCTACGTGTAATTGAAAAATTGTAAATGGTTCTATTAGCTATAAAACTTTCAAAGATCTGTTCTTTTTTTACTATACTATAGGAGGTTTCATAATCTTTTGACGGGAAAAAGGGCTTTCTTAGTCTAAAAACCGCATCATAACCTTCTTTTTGCCTATAATTTCCAAAAAGAGAGTACTTTATACCATAACCTAAAGGAGAAGTGCTTGATAAAAGCCCATTTAAAACATATCCGGAATGAGTTCCATATCCCACAAAACCTCTTGAACGAAGTAAAGCGCCTTCTTTTAACGTTATTACTTCATTAATACATCCGTCAGTTTTAAAATCTTCAAAGTTAACAGTTGAAAAGAGACGACTTTCTGAAAAAAGAGAATACTGCTTTATCACTTTCTTTCTTGAGTAAACTTCTCCCGGTTCCAAGACAAAAATATTCTTGATAAAGCTTAAACGAGTTCTTTTTAAACCCTGAACAAGAACATATCCAAACTTATACTTTTTACCAGGAAGAATAGAAATTGATAAGTGAACAAATTTTTTCTTTTTTTCTTCCTTTATTTTTTCTTTCACATTGATAGATACGTCTGGATATCCCTTTCCTGCGTAACACTCTAATAGTTTATCTTTAAGCTGTTCTATAACTTCTTTTGTGTAAGGAAGAGGCACACTTAGATTTAGTTTCTTTGAACAAGAAATCAAATCACCATGAATGGAGTAAGAAGTTATTAAATACTTTTTTCCTAAATTTACTTTCAAAATAAGAGTATTTTCTTTTACTGCATAAGATACATTTGCATCTTTATATCCTTTCTTTTTTAGATCAAGTTTTATCTGAGTAATAAAATTTTTTATTCTTTCTAGAGAAAAAGGTTTTCCTATAAGTTCTCTTAAACTAAAATCTCTAAAACTATTAGGAATTACTCTTACTGTTTTAATAATAGTATACTTTCCTTCATATATGATAAATGTCAAAATGACTTTTCCTGTATTTTCCTGTGTTTCTACTTTAACTTTTGCAAAAGGATACCCGTTGTTCTTGTAAAAATTCTCTATGTTTTTAATTGAATTTTCTATTTCAAACTCATCTAAGGATTTTGCTTTTTTGAAAGTTAAAAGTTTTTTAAGAGTCTCAGTTGAAAAGTGTTTGTTGCTTTTGAAGTTAATTACATACTTCTTTCCAGGTTTTACCTTAATAAATAGCTTGATACGTTTTTTTCCTTGGATAGAATAATCCTTTTTTTCAAGCAAAATTAATGAATATCTAACTGAAACGTTGTAGTAGTTTTTTTCAATAAAAAAGTTTTCTATTTTTTCAATAGCAGATTTAATTTTGTTTATGTTTACAGACTTTTGAAGAAACTTTCCAAAGGTTTTTTCTACAAAAGGTTTAAATTGTTCCGGAGCAACTATTTCAACCTTATCCACTACAAAAAGAGGACCTGTATATATATTAACTATAAGAACGTAACCTGTGGGAGTTGACTTTTTAAGAAAAGAAATCTTGCTACTTCTATAGCCAAAAGAACGAAGTTTTAAAAGAAGAAGCTGTTTAGCACTATCAAGGAGATCATTGCTTAGTTTTTTCTGAAGAAGAAGGAGCTCTACAGTTTTCAAGGATTCTGATATTTCTTTAGGAGCTCCCTTAAAAACAACTTTTCTAATTATTTCACATTTTTCAACGAAGATTTTATCTCCATGAACAAAAGTTCTATAGCCCAAAAACTCCAGTAATGCAGAAGTAACCTCTTTACAATCTGTAAATTTACATACTTCTTTAGATTGTTCTTTAATTTGTTTCAGAAGCTCTCTATCTAAATAAACATTTTTTCCAACAATAATTTCTAAACCCAAAGCTTTTAAAGGTAGAAAAATAAACAGTAAAAAAATCAACAGTCTCATACTTTACCTTTTATATAGGGTATATTTCCAAATAATACCTTTTCTACCTTTTCTTCAGAAAGAAGCTCATTTACAGCTCTTTCTGCTTCCTCTTCAAGAATTCCAAGAGCTGATGCAATTTCATCAATCGGACAGGGACGCCTTTTAACAAGGTTGTATATCTCTTCCTTTATCTCAGAAATAGGCATTTTTTTCTTTTCGGCTTTGGAAATAGCAACAATTTCCGTTGCAGGATAACCAATCTTTTTCTTTATTCTTTTCAATTCCTCAAAACTTAAACCTACAACATTATAAGCCGGTGGTCTTGCGACTGTATTAATCTGCCATTTTTGAGGCTTAAGCCTGTGAATAATCTCACCTATTCTTTCAATTTCTTCTTCGCTATCATTTATTCCTTTAACAAAAAGAGTTTCTATCCAAACTTCAGACCCACCTTTTTTAATGAGTTTTTCTATTCCCTCAACTATCATTTCAATATTTAATCCTTGAGAAGGTCTATTTATTTTCTTAAAGGTTTTTTGTGTTGCAGCGTCAAGAGAGGGTAAAATTATATCTATTCCATTTATATCCTGAAGAACATCTTCCCGATGAAAAAGAGAGGCATTCGTAAGGAGAGCAAGCTTATAAGAATAGTTTTCTTTTATCCATCTTACAAGTTCTCCAAGCCTTGAAAAAAGAGTGGGTTCTCCATATCCCGAAAAAGTTATGTAATCTATTTCCGGCTTATAACTTAAGAATTCCCTTAGTTCATCCTTTACTGTGTCAAAAGGCACGTATTCAGCTCTTTCTAAGGTTTTCTTTGTAGTTTTTCCTACTTCACAGTAAAGACAATCCATACTACAGACTTTATGAGGAACCAAATCAATTCCAAGGGATAACCCTAAGCGTCTTGAAAATACAGGACCAAAGATATAATTCATAAAAACCCCCAACCGAGTGATAAAATAAACACTCTGAAATTTATACAAAATTTAGAGTGGGGAAGGAAATGGCCGAAACCTTAAAGTACAGGGAACAGTGGAGTACAAAGCTTGGACTTATCCTTGCAATGGCCGGAAATGCAGTAGGACTTGGAAACTTCCTGAGATTTCCTACACAGGCAGCAGAAAATGGTGGTGCCTTTATGATTCCATATATGATTGCAATGCTTGTAATTGCTATACCACTTATGTGGACAGAGTGGGCAATCGGTAGATACGGTGGAGCAAAAGGACACGGAACAACTCCTGCTATTTTCCGACTTCTGTGGAAAAATCCTATAGCAAAGTATATAGGAGCTCTAGGACTTTTCATTCCTTTTGTTGTTCTCTGTTATTACATTTATATTGAATCGTGGACTTTAGGTTATTCGTTCTTTTCTCTGTTTGGAATGCTTCCCCATCCTGATTCTTCACTTCCTCAAGATCAATATTTGAAACCTTTTTCTGAATTCTTAAGTTGGTATACCAAGCCATCTCTTATTGCTTACTTCTTTTTTCTCGTAACCATAGCCTTTAATGCTTATATTCTCTATAAAGGAGTAAGTGGTGGCATTGAAAAATTTGCAAAACTTGCAATGCCAACTTTATTTATTCTCGCAACTATTTTAATGATAAGAGTAATTTTGATAGAAACACCAAATGGAACAGCAGTAGAGGGGCTTAACTTCCTGTGGCATCCAGATTTTTCACAGCTACTAAACCCTCAAGTATGGCTTTCTGCTGCGGGACAGGTTTTCTTTACATTGAGTCTTGGTTTTGGCGCAATCATTACCTATGCTTCTTACATTAAGAAAGATGATGATATTGTGGCATCTGGACTTTCGGCTGCTTCCTTAAACGAATTTGCAGAAGTTATTTTAGGAGGTTCAATAGCTATTCCTGCTGCTGTTGCCTTTTTTGGAGTAATGAATGCTCAAAGCGTTGCAGAAAGCGGTGCTTTTAATCTTGCCTTTGTAAGTTTACCAGCAATTTTCTCAAACCTTACAGGAGGAAATATCTTAGGTTTTCTTTGGTTTTTCTTATTATTTTTTGCCGGTGCAACTTCGTCAGTTGCAATCAGTATGCCTATTGTTGCCTTTCTTCAGGATGAATTTAAACTAAATAGAAAAGTTGCTGTTACTGCGACTGTTATTTTTACTTTCTTAGTGGCACAAATACCTATTTTCCTTCCAAAAGCTCTTGATGAAATGGATTTTTGGGCAGGAACTTTCTTTGTAGTTCTTTTTGCACTTCTTGAAGTTTTAATCTTTTTCTGGTTCTTTGGAGATAAAAAGGCATGGGAAGAGATAAATAGGGGAGGACTATTTAAGGTTCCACGAATTTACTACTATATTCTAAAGTATGTAACTCCTTTTTCTCTTTTCGTTATACTTACTGCGTGGAGTATTGAGATACTTCCAAAAGTTTTATCTGAAACAACAATGGAAGTTTGGATAGCAAGATTTGTAATGATATTTATTTTACTTCTTCTATTCTTTCTTGTTTACATAGCTAATAAAAGAAATGGGGAGTCAGCATGAAAGGGAGCTCTCTTCTTTTTATGATATTTTCTTGGATGCTTGTTGTCGGATTTGTCGTATTCTGCTTTACGGTTATATTGAGAGAAGGAGAAAAGAAAGTAAAGAAAAGTGAAAGAAACTTTGAGTTTGAAAGAGAGGAAATTACTTAAATGATTAGACTCAGAAGTCTGAAATTGGAAGGATTTTTGTCTCACAGGCTAACAGAATTAGAGTTTGACGATGAATCATACGTAATTCTTGGAGAAAATGCTTCAGGAAAGACATCTATTTTAAGAGGAATTTTCTTTGCTCTCTTTGGAAAAGATTTTTCTTCTGATAAGCTGGAAAGAATAGTTAATAAACAAACAAACAAACTTTCAGTTTTTCTATCCTTTTTACATAGAGGAAATCTTTATACAGTAAAAAGAAAGTTTTCTCTTGTAAGAAAAAAAAGTGAAGCAGAACTAGAAAAGAATGGGAAACCTATAGCTATAGGTGTAAAAAACGTTAACCACGTAATAGAGAAAGAATTAGGACTTGATCCAAACATCTTTAGGAATACGGTCTACATTCCTCAAGGAGAAATCCTTACCTTATTTGAAATTGCAAGGAAAGAGAAAAGACAAGTTCTAAATAGACTTTTAGGATTAGAGGAAATTAATCGGAAGCACGAAAAGGTAAAAGTTTTTATAAATAGGATAAAAGTTTTAAGAGATGCTCTTTTAGAAAAGAAAAAAAGTTTTGAGGAATTGGAAGTTGAAATAAGAAAGCTACAAAAAGAAGTAGAAAAGACTAAAAAGAGTATAGCAAAGTTAAGGGCAGAGCTTGCACAGGAAAAAGCACTTTTAGATAATCAGGAAAAACTGTGTAAAAACTATAGAGAAAAAAGAAATGAATATAACAAACTAAGAGAAAGTCTTCGAAATTTAAAAAATCTATTAGAAGGAACGACTGAAGAAGTAAAAAGGCTAAATCAAAAGATAGTTGAGATTGAAAAGCAACAAGCTCTTATTCCTCAAATAGAAAAGGAATTAAAAATTTTAGATCCGTTAAAAATGATAAGAGCTATTCTTGACGAAATTAGTCAACTTAGACTGGAAGAAAAGGAAATAGAATCAAAATTAAAAGAGCTGGAAAACATAGAAAAAGAACTTTTGGAGCTCAGTAAAAAAGTACCTAAACTTAAAGAAACTTTTCGTGAAACTGAACTGCTTTTAGAACATAAAAAGAAAGAGTTAAGAGAAACAGAAAAAGTCTTTAAAGAGCTTAAGACTTTGGAAAAGTCCTTTAGAGAGATTACGATTAGATTATCTGATAAGCAAAAAGATCTGAAAAGTTTAGATGAAAGGATTAGAGAATTACCTAGAATAGAAAAAGCAAAAGAATTAAGTAAGAAAAAGAAGGATACACTAAAAGAATTAGAGAATACGGATAAAGAAATAGCTACCATAGAAGCCAAACTAGAAGAGGTAGAAAAAAGGATAAAAATTCTTGAAAGTTCGGAAAGTCTTAGCTGTCCAGTCTGCGGTTCTCCGATGGATAAAGTAGAGAAAGAAAAATTCCTTTTAGATAGTAAAAAAGAAATAGATAATAGTATTAAGGTCTTAAAACAGCTCAAAAAAAAGAAAGAAAAGCTTAAAGAACTTATGGATTCTTTAGAAAAAAAGGTAGAAAAATTCCTTCAATTAGAAGAACGAAAAAATCAGTTAATAAGAGATCGTGAAAGATTTTTAGAAGAAGTTAAGGAATTGAAAAATAAATTGAATAAACTTTCTTTCAATTACGATAGATTGAGAAAAACCGAAGAACTCTTTACCTCTTTGAAAGAGCAAGTTGCAGCATTAGAGGAAAAGAAGAAAAATTTAGAAAGGGAAGCTAAAGAGTTAGAAACTAAAAAAGCTAATCTGTCAAAAAACTACGATACTAAACTTAAAGAAGAACTGCAAAATAGACTCAAATCTTTAAAAACAAAAGAATTCTTTTTTCTAAACAAAATCAAGAAAATAAAAGAAGAACATAATCTTTGCGTTTCTTCAGCAAAAGAAGTAGACATAAAATTAAAAGAGTTAGAAACTACAAAGGAAAAGCTGAATAAAATTCAAGGAGAAGCGAGAAACCTCAATTTTTACTATGGAGAAAAGAAGAAGAAAGAAGACTTAATAAAAAGTTTAGAAAAAGAAGTACTATCTGTTCAAGAAGAAATAGAAAAACTTAACTACAGTGAAGAAGAATATCTAACCTTAGAGGAAACTTATGAAAAGCAGAAAGAGAGAGTAGAAAGCTTAGAAAAAGAGCTCTCAAGAGAATTAGGAAAACTTGAAACCTTAGAAAAGCAATTAAAAGTAAATATTAAAAAGTTAAAACAGAAAGAAAGCGATATTAAACTTCTTGAAAGGGTAGAAAATGTAGTTAGAGTAGTTAACGCCGTTGCTGAGGGAGTTCATCCTGAAAAGGGCTTCCTTCAGAAAGTAAGGAAATCTCTTCTTCCGCAAATAGCACTATATTGTAAGGATTTCTTTGAAGAATTCGACTTTGAATTTGGGGATATAGATATATCCGAAGACTTAACTGTTACTTTTGGTATTCCTGGAAGAGGAACTATGCAAGTTGAAGAATTCTCTGGAGGACAGCAGATAGCATTTGCTTTATCTTTAAGGTTTGCAATGGCAAGATACTTTTCTCAAAACTTTGAACTTCTAATTCTTGATGAACCAACCATTCATCTTGATCAGCAAAGACGCCAAAGTCTTACAGATCTTCTTATTAAGTTAAAGAACAAAATACCACAAATGATAATTGTTACTCATGATCCAGAATTAGAAGTTGTAGGAGATAGAGTTATAAGAGTCAAAAACATAGATGGAAACTCCGAAGTCTCTGTTATGTAGAAAGTCTTAAAAAGGAGGTTTGATTGATAAAAGTAACTTTAGAGCTTAGTCCTGAAGACTTTTACACAATAGTTGGCCATCACGAGGAAAACTTAAGAAAACTTGCAGAAATTCTCAATGTAAAGCTTGGTTCTCGCGGCAACGAAATAATGATAAGTGGTAGTATGGAAAACGAAAAAAGAGCAGAACAATTTTTCAAAGATCTCGAAGATTTAGTGAAATCTGGACACAAGCTTACAAAAGCCGATGTTGATATGTACATGACTCAGCTTTCAACCGGAAGAGATTCTAAGATAAAAGAAAGTGTAGAAGAAATAGTTACTACCTATAGAGGAAAAAAGATAGTTGCAAAAACATTAACTCAGAAAAAGTATATTCAGGCAATAAGAGAAAATGACATTGTATTTGGAGTTGGACCTGCAGGAACGGGAAAAACATACTTGGCTGTTGCTGCAGCTGTTGCTCACTTTAAAAAAGGTACTGTGAATAGATTAATCCTTACAAGGCCTGCTGTTGAAGCTGGAGAAAAACTTGGTTTTCTTCCTGGAACTCTACAGGAAAAAATAGATCCATACCTTAAACCACTTTATGATGCTCTTTTTGAAATGATAGAACCAGAAAAAGTGAATTCCTTCTTGGAAAGGAATATTTTTGAAATAGCTCCTCTTGCTTATATGAGAGGAAGAACCTTAAACGATGCATTTATCATTTTAGACGAAGCTCAAAATACTACGAGAGAACAGATGAAAATGTTCTTAACGAGATTAGGTTTTGGTTCTAAAGTTGTAATTACAGGTGACATAACGCAAATCGATCTTCCTTCGAAAGAAAGGTCTGGTCTTGTAGAAGCTCTTAAGATTCTAAAAGGAATAAAAGGTATAGAGATAATTAAATTTTCAAGAGAAGATGTTGTAAGACATAGACTTGTTCAGGAGATAATTAAGGCCTATGAAGAGTATGAAAACAGAAACGATAAGTAAGTTATACCTCTATGGACTTATATTCTTAAGTGCTTTTTTCATTACATTTGTAATGTTACCTATAAGTTTTGTTAATATTCCAGTTTTAAAACCTGGAGATATAAGTCCTGTTGATATCCGTTCTCCAATTAGTATAAAAGTAGAAAATAGAGAAGCCACTGAAAAAGCAAAAGAAAAGGCAAGAAGAAAAGTAGAACCTATTTTCATTTACAACAAGGATGCTGAAAAAGAAACAGAAAAAACAGTAAAAGAATTGAAAGAAATTTCTCCTGAAGAAAAAGAGCTTATTAAAAGGCTTTTGCTATCCTATTACAAAAAAGGAATTCTTTCAGAAGTTCCTCAAGGTTACAAGCAAATAGTGGTTATCACACCTAAAGGAAAGAAAAAAAGAAAAGTCTCGGAATTTCTTACTAAGAAAAGACTAAAAGAACAATTACAGAAAGACTTATCTTTATCATTAAAAGACAAGCAGAAAGTAGAAATCATTACCAATCAAATTTTTTCTGATATTAAACCGAACTTTATCTACAGTAAAGAAAGGACAGAAGCTCTTAAAAAAGAAGCTGAATTAAAGGTAAAGCCCATTTATATTGAACTTCGGAAAGGAGAAGTAATAGTAAAGAAAGGAGAAAAGGTTACTCCTTCTGAAGTTGAAAAAATAGAAATAATTAGAAAAGAAAAGGGTAAAGGAAAAAGTTTAAATAAATATCTATCTATTTTCCTTCTCTCTCTAACTCTCTTTTATGTGATGACAAAACTTTACTCAATAATTAGCCCATCTGCAGCTGTAACAAAGAATATAATCTTTTCCTTTTCAGTTGTAATCTTAGACATATTTCTTATTAGAATTTTTACCTTTTTCTTTAAACTTCTCTTTGAAAATCTCAATATTCCTATACATGAAGGTTTACTTTACATTCCTGTATTTACCTCAACTATATTTGCTTCGATGTTTATAACTAAAAAAGTAGCAACGCTTCATATACTTCCAATCTCAATAATTCCTTCTTTTATGCTTTCAAAGCCAGAGTTTTTCATAGTTCCAGTATCAATTGGTATTATCTTTTCTTGTTTTGACTCAAGAAGATATAAAAATAGAGAAGCAATTTATAAAAGTGCTTTTACTGCAGGTGTAGCCATAACCGCAATTCAATTGATCATTCTTTTATACTACTTCAGTTTTGACTTTGATGCTGCTTTTATCATTTATCCTTTATTAACTTTATTTGGAGCACTAATAACTGCAATAACTGTTAATGGTTTAAGTCCAATTTTCATCAACATCTTCAAGTTTACAACTGATATGGTTTTCTGGGAACTCATAAACCTCAATCATCCATTACTTAGAAAGCTAGTACTAAAAGCACCAGGAACCTATAGTCACTCTGTAATGGTTGCGACTTTAGCAGAAGCAGCTGCAGAAACCATAGGAGCAAACGCACTATTGGCAAAAACAGGAGGATTATTCCACGACATAGGAAAACTAAAAAATCCGCAGGCCTTTATAGAAAATCAAACAAACGGCATTAATATACACGACAAACTTTCTCCTGAAAAAAGTGCTACTATACTAAGAGCTCATGTAGAGTGTGGAGAAGAACTTGGAAAAAAATACGGTCTTCCTGTGAAAATAATTGACATAATAAAGCAACATCATGGTACAAAGTTAATGAAGTATTTTTACCATAAAGCAAAAGAAATGTATGGAGAGGAAAAGGTCGACGAAAAAAAATTTAGATATCCAGGGCCTAAACCTCAATTTAAAGAAGCTGGAATTGTTATGCTTGCAGATACAGTAGAAGCCGCTGTAAGATCAATGAAAGATAAAAATATTAACCTTGATGAATTTATTCATAAGTTGATAATGGAAACCGTTGAGGATGGGCAGCTTAATCAAAGTGGACTTTCTTTAAAAGATATTAGTTTAATAGAGAAAGTATTTAAAAAAGTACTATCAGGCGTATATCATAATCGAATAGAGTATCCTGATGATAAAAGCGATAAGAGGAATAATAAAAGGAATTAAGTTTGCTTTAGAAGGTTGGTCTTTTGCTTTTAGAAACGATGAGCATTTTAGAATAAATTCGATTTTAAGTTTTAGCGGAGTTATTCTATCCCTTATTTTTCTTTCAGATTGCAAAGCTTTGTTAATTGCACTGATAAACTATTTAGTTTTTGTTGTAGAACTTATAAACACAGCAATAGAAAGAGCAGTTGATACAGCAACAAGCGACTATCATCTTTTAGCTAAAGCTGCAAAAGATGTATCTGCATCTGCTGTATTATCTATTGGCATTTTCGCTCTTATTGTTGATATAATGTTTTTATTACCGGTAATTCTAAAAAAAATTTAATTTAGGAGTAAATGTGGAGGAGGTAGGAAAATTATTAATATACGCAGGCGTATTTTTAGCAATTGTAGGAGTTTTTGTAATCGGTATATCAAAATTGGGGAGCTCCATACCTATTGGAAAACTTCCTGGTGATATATACATAAAGAGGGAAAACTTTGTCTTCTATTTTCCCCTTGGAACAAGCATTCTTATTAGTTTGATTTTTTTCTTTTCTTACTTTTGTTCTATTTCTATTAATGAGGAAATAAGTTATGAAAACTTTGTTATTACTACTTTTTCTTTTACTTCTTCCGATAAAAACCTATTCAGCAGTAATAGAAAAAATAGAAATTATCGGTTTGAAATGGACTAAAGAAAAATTTGTAAGAAGAGAACTTCTCTTTAAGGAAGGAGATAATTTTTCTAAGGAAAAATTAAAAAACTCTATAAGAAACCTTTTAAATACTCATCTTTTTTACAAAATTACTCCAGAAGTTAAAGAAAAAGATGGGAAAGTTACAGTAGTGCTGAAAACAAAAGAGAGATTTCCCATTGTTCCAATTCCCAAATTTCGGGCAAAGACTAATAGAGCTTTTAAAACAGGTATTGAAATTAGAGACTATAACTTCAGAGGGATGGGAAATCATATCTTTCTTGGTCTAACAAAGTGGTTTAAAAATGAACATAGTGAAAGAAATTTTTATATAAATAGTATGTTTTACAGAATAATAAAAGATAGAATAGATGTTGGTATTACTTTAAACTTCTTTAACAGTTATAACAATGTATTTACAAAAGACAACAAGGTTCTTGGAAACTACGACTTAAAAAGTTTTAAGGCCAATGTTTATATGATTGAATATTTAGATTTAGAAAAAATTCGTAGACTGATGCTCAGTTTTAGACCAGAAATAAACAAGTACTCTAACTGGATAGAAAGTACAAATCAATACTATTTAAGTTTGGGTTTTACTGTAGATAAAACTACAGATATGGTTTATTACACAGAAGGTAGTTTTTACTCTTTCTATATTGATTTTGCAGAACCTAACCTGTCAACAGTTTTTACAGGTAGTTTGATTGGCACATATAGCAATTCTCTAAAAAGAGGAAATATCAACACTCTTTCCTTTGGAGGATCAGTAGGAACGAAAATAGGATACTCTGGAAATGGATTTCTTTTAGATTCAGGTATTCCGGGATATGTTTCAGATAAAGTTAAAGGAAAGAGATTTTTTAATTTTAAGATTTTCTATAGATTAGCACTTATTAACAAGACTGTTTTCATAAAACCTACAATTGCTGGAGGAGACGCTTTTAGTAATATTCCTGATAACTTTCTCATAAGTCCGGGATTTGAAGTGGAAGCTTTCTGGGCAAGACTTGTAGATGGTATCATTAGGTTTAAAATTTTTAAGGGTATTGGTAGTGGAAGTGATGTTCAAACTTCTTTAAAACTTGGCTTTAGGTGGTAATATGAGAGTTTCTGTAGTTCAGTTTAAACCTACACTGGGGAATGTAGAGCTAAACATTGAGAAAACAATAAATTTTGTAAAAGCTGCTTTAAAAGAAGGAGCAAATTTATGTCTCTTTCCTGAATTATCCCTAACAGGTTACTATCTTCAAGATTTAACCTTTGAAGTAGCCTTTACTATAGACGATAAAAGGTTATTGCCTCTTTTAGAACTCAGCAGAAAAATAGGAATTATTGTGGGTCTAATAGAAGAAGACGAGAATCATGTTTTTTACAATTCTGCTTTCTACTTAAAGGATGGAGAAATTAAACATATTCACAGAAAAGTATATCTTCCTACTTATGGAATGTTTGATGAAGGAAGATTTGTTGGATATGGAAAAAGAGTTAGTTCATTTGAAACTGGATTTGGAAAGGGAAGCATTTTAATCTGCGAGGATCTATGGCACTTTTCAAATCTTTATCTTGCATTCCTCCAAGGGACAAAGTTCATCTTTGCTCAGTCTTCAAGTCCTGGAAGAGGATACAGAGAAGAAAACATGTTTGGAAATGCAGAAGTATGGAAGAACATGGGAGAATTCTATTCGAGAATGATGGGAAGTTATTTCTTTTACTCAAATAGAGTTGGTGTTGAAGATGGATTTGTCTTTTCAGGAAAATCATTTGTTGCTGACCCTTATGGCAACATAATTGCAGAAGCTTCAAGCTTTGAAGAAGAAATCTTGACAGTTGAAATCAATTATTCACTTATAAAATCTGCTCGCATTAATCTTCCTCTCTTAAGAGACGAAAGACCTGAAATTGTGTTAGAAAACTTACGGAGAATCCTCAATGAAGGATAAACTAAAAGAATTTTTAAAAATAAAAGACAAAACTTTTATAAGAGATGTTTTGACTTTCTTTATAAGAGAAGAATTTCATAAGGTCGGTTTCAAAAAAGCAGTCGTAGGTATATCCGGTGGTGTTGATTCTGCTCTTTCTGCATTTCTTGGAGTTATGGCTCTTGGAAAGGAGAACATTATTGGAATCTCTATGCCATATAGAACAAGTTCCAACTCTTCAATAGAAGATGCAAGACTTGTAGCAAATACTTTAGGAATAGAATTTCACGAAATAGATATAACTCCTCAAGTAGATTCTTATTATGAGATGTTTCCCGATGCTGATAACGTAAGGCGCGGTAATAAGATGGCAAGAGAAAGAATGAGTATTCTCTATGATTTTGCACATTGGAAGGGAGCTCTCGTCCTTGGAACTAGTAACAAAAGTGAACTTTTAATAGGTTATTCTACTCGATGGGGTGATGGAGTTCACGATATTAATCCCCTTGGAGATCTTTACAAAACTCAAGTTTGGGAATTGGCTGAATTTGTTGGAGTTCCTGAAAGGATAGTAAAAAAGAAACCTTCTGCAGATCTTTGGCCTGGACAAACTGACGAGGGAGAAATAGGTCTTTCTTATCATCTCTTAGATCAAATTTTAGCTGGCTATGTTGACCTAAGATTGGGAGAGAAAGAACTCATTGAAGCTGGATATGAGAAGAAAGTAGTAAAGAGAGTGCTAAAATTGGTTCAAAATTCTCAGTATAAGAGAAGATTACCTATAATCTGTAAAATTTCTCAAAGAACAGTTGATAAAGATTTCCTCTATCTTAGAGATTGGGGGCTGTAGATGATTTTAGACTTCAAGGAACTAGGAATTTGTGGAGCAAGAGAATTAAAAAAAAGAGGTGCAGATTACGGAGATCTCTTTTTCGAAAAGAGATTTACATTTTCAGCCAAATGTGAAGATAATAGAATAGAAAATGTTTCTTGTGGAATAGAAATAGGAGTGGGAATAAGGTATATAAAAAATTTTAAAACTTACTACGGTTTTACAAATAAACTAACTGAAGAATCCATAAAAGAAGTAATAGAAAATCTTGCTGCTGCTTCCCTTTCAGAAAAAGAAGTTGTTCTAGATTTTAATGTAAGAGAGCAACGCTACTGTCAGTTTGTAAACGGCACAGATTTTGATGTTCCTGTGGAAAAGAAAATAGAGTTGCTTTTAAGAGCGAATGAGGTAGCAAGATCTTACGGAGACAGAGTTAAACAGGTTACGGTTGTTTTAAGAGATTCTTTACAAGAAATTACAATAGTAAACACCAATGGAGATATAGTTGAAGACGTAAGACCAAGAGTAGTCTTCTATACTCTTGTGGTTGCTTCTGATGGAAGAGTTTTACAAACAGGCTACGAGCCAGTAGGACACTTAGGAGACTCTTCTCTTTTTGAAGAGTATCCACCTGAAAAGGTAGCTAAGTTAGCTGCAGAAAGAGCTCTTAAAATGCTCAAAGCAAAACCTGCACCGGCTGGTAAGTTTACAGTTGTAATTTCTTCAAAAGCCGGTGGAACAATGATACATGAAGCTGTAGGACATGGTCTTGAAGCTGATCTTGCTGATCAAAAACTTTCTGTTTATTCTGGAAAAGTCGGCGAACAAGTAGCTTCTGAACTTATAACTGTGATTGACAACGGTTCGATGCCAGGAAAGTATGGTTCTTCTGGATATGATGATGAAGGAGTAGCTACTCAAAAGAACGTGCTTATAGAAAATGGAATTCTTAAATGTTTTATGTACGACTTAACAGAAGCTATGAAATCAGGAAAGTTTCCTACAGGTAACGGTAGAAGGCAATCTTACATGCACGTTCCAATTCCAAGAATGACTAATACCTATATAGCTCCAGGGGAAACAGATCCTGAAGAAATAATAAAAGATACTAAAAAAGGAATTTTCGTAGTTAAAATGGGAGGAGGTCAAGTTAACACTGTAAATGGTGATTTTATATTTGAGGTATCTGAAGGTTATCTGATTGAAAATGGTGAAGTTACAGAACCAATAAGGGGAGTTTCACTCATTGGCAATGGTCCAAAAGTTCTAAAGGAAATAGATGCTGTAGGGAATGACCTTGGGTTTGCTATTGGAACGTGTGGAAAAGATGGCCAGGGAGTACCGGTTTCAGATGGACTTCCTACGATTAGAATTCCAGAAATAACTGTGGGGGGAACAAAGTGAAACTTTTAGCAGTAAAGAACATAGAAATTGAAGGTTTAGGAAGTTTTAAAGAAAGTTTTGAAAGAAGAGGTATAGAAATTCAGGAAATAGAAGCTTCTGAGTTAGAGGATATTAAACATAAAGATTTTGACATCCTTGTTCTTCTTGGTGGTCCTATGGGAGCTTATGAAGAGGAACAGTATCCTTTTCTTAAATATGAAAAAGAACTAATAAGGAGCTTTTACAATTCGGGCAAGAAAATATTAGGAATCTGCTTAGGAGCACAATTGATAGCAAGTTCCTTTGGTGCAAAAGTTTACAAAGGGAAGTTTGGAAAGGAAATAGGCTGGTATCCTATATATCCACAAGATCACTTAGAGATAATTTACAAAGATGCAATAGATGTTTTCCATTGGCATGGAGATACTTTTGATCTTCCCGAAGGTGCCGTTAGAATGGCTTCTTCTGTCATGTACAAAAATCAAGCCTTTAGAATAGGTAATCAAGTTGTTGGACTTCAGTTCCACTTAGAATTAACACCTGAAGATATAAAAAAGTGGATAGAATCTTATAAAGATGAGCTTAAATCAGCTGGTATATCTCCAGAAGAACTAATAGCAAATGACGAAAAATGGAAAAGACTAAGACTCTACTCTGATGTTTTTGTTGAATATTTTCTAAATCTATAACTTGATCTTCCTTTTTTTTAACTTCTTTTTTCTCTTTATTTTTTTCCTTTTAGAATTAGTATTTAATACTTGACATAATGCTAAATTCTAATAAGTTAATTATCAATAATAGAAATGAGAGGTAGGGATATGATAAAGAAGTTATTTCTTACTATAGCACTACTTGTCTTAATAACCTCCTGTGACAGGGAAGAAAATGTTCAGCATGTAGAAATCAAAACGGTTCATGGTGTAAAGGTTTCTAATGTTGAAACAATTAAAATCGAAAAGAAAGATTCTTTTTCTGGAACAGTCATTCCTGACAAACAGATAATGGTTTCTCCAAAAGTTGTAGGTTATTTAAAGGAAATTAAAGTAAAAGTCGGTGATAGAGTAAGAAAGGGAGAAGTCCTTGCTGTAATAGATAGCTCCGAAATTAAACCCGACGTAAAAAAAGCAAAAGCTGCTTTAAAAGAAGTAGAAGCTGCTTTAAGAGAAATAGATAAAGCAGTGGAAGAAGTTAAGGCTTTAAAATCTGCAGCAAAAGCAAACTACAATTTTACTCAAAGAACATACCAAAGGTTTAAAAGACTTTATGAATCTGAAGCTGTATCAAAACAAAAATTTGACGAGATAAAAACTAAACTTGAAGAAGCTAAATCAAAACTTAAAGCTATTGAAGCAAAAGAAGCTCAACTTCTTGAAAAGAAAAAAGGATTGTTAGCTAAAAAGGAACAGGTAAAAGCAGAGCTATCTAAAGCTTCAGCTTTTCTATCTTATACTTATCTTAAATCTCCCATTGATGGAATCGTTCTTAAAAAACTTGTTGATAACGGTAATCTAATCTTTCCCCAAACTTCCGTATTTCAGTTAGGTTCATATCCTCTTAGAGTCCATGCGTTCATCGATAGTTCTTATGCTGGCAAAGTCAAAGTTGGAGAAACTCTTCCTGTAAAGCTAAAAAATAAGGTTATTATGGGAAAAGTAACAGAAGTTGATAAAAGTGCAGATCCTGCATCTCACAAATTCGGCATAAAGGTGGATATAGGCAATCCTAAGGGAGTAATTCCTGGTGATTACGCAGTTGTGGAAATTCCTACTATCAAAGTTTCTGAGATAGTCATACCTATTTCCGCAGTTTATAGAATCGGGGCTATTGAATACGTTTTTGTGATAAAAGATGGAATTGCAAACCTTAGAGTTATTAAAACAGGAAAGAGAATTGGAAACAAGGTTATTGTTCTTTCAGGACTTCATGAAGGAGAAAAAATAGCTGTTTCAGGTGTTGAAAACTTATGTGATGGAGCAAGAGTAGAGGGGTAAAAATGAAAAATCTTGGAATAGCAGGAAATATTGCCAAAAGGTTTATTACATCAAAATTAACACCTCTTTTCCTGTTAGCTTCTATGCTTATAGGATTAGCCTCCATTGTTCTTACTCCAAAAGAAGAAGAACCACAAATTGTTGTGCCTATGGTTGACGTTTTCATTCCTTATCCAGGTGCTTCAGCTAAAGAAGTTGAAAGAAAAGTATCAACAGAGTTTGAAAGACTTATATGGGAAATAAAAGGTATAGACTACGTCTATTCTATATCAAAACCAGGAATGTCTTTAATTATCGCCAGATTTAAAGTTGGCGAAAACATGGAAGATTCTCTTGTAAGACTTTATAACCAGTTAATGTCAAATCTTGACAAACTTCCACCAGGAGCTCTAAAACCTTTAGTCAAGCCTATGGATATTAATGACGTTCCTATAGTTTCTCTTACTCTATGGAGCAACAAAAGAAGTCCTTATGAGCTAAGAGAATTGACAAAGGAGCTATGTCTTCAACTTAAACAAGTAGAAAATGTTTCAAAGACCTGGATAATTGGAGGAGATTCAAAAAGATATAAGATCTTAGTAGATCAAGATAAGTTAAAAAACTACAATCTCTCTCTTCTCCAAATAGTTCAATCTATAAAATCTGCAAATGTAAAACTTTCAGCAGGTAAAATTATAGAAAATAACACTGAGTTCCCCGTTGAAGCAGGAGAATTTATAAAAACTATAGATGATCTAAAGAATCTCGTTGTTACCGTTTATGATGGAAAACCCGTTTATCTTAAAGATGTTGCCAAAGTTGTTAATGCTCCGATAGATCCAGAAAACTATGTTTTTATTGGTTTTGGACCTAATTCCGAGAAAAAAGGTGTAGGAAAAAACTTTATTAAAGAAAACGGGAACCTCTTTCCTGCTGTTACTATTGCCATTGCTAAAAAAAGAGGAACAAATGCTGTTACTGTAGCAAAAGAGATTCTTAATAAATTCGAAGATGTAAAAAAGAAGATATTACCTTCAGATGTCCATGTTACTATCACAAGAAATTACGGAAAAACTGCTCAGGACAAGTTTGATGAGCTTATGTTCCACCTTGGAGTTGCTATTTTCGCAGTTGTTATCTTTATCGGACTTACCCTTGGTATAAAAGAAGCTTTTGTCGTATCAATAGCCATTCCAACAACTCTTGCACTAACACTTTTTGTTGATCTCTTGACGGGGTATACCCTTAACAGAGTTACTCTTTTTGCTTTAATTTTTACCCTTGGTCTTTTAGTTGATGATGCTATTGTAGTAGTTGAAAACATTCATAGACATCTAAAACTTAAAAAATTACCGCCATTACAAGCTGCTATTTATGCTGTAGCGGAAGTTGGAAACCCTACAATTCTTGCAACGTTTACTGTTATTGCAGCTCTTCTCCCTATGGCATTTGTTAGTGGTCTTATGGGTCCTTACATGAGGCCTATTCCTGTTAACGCTTCAATTGCAATGTTCTTCTCTTTAATTGTTGCATTCGTTATATCTCCATGGGCAGCATATTATCTTCTCAGGAAAGAAACAGAAAAAGAGAAGAAAAAATTTGAACTTGAAAAAACTATAACCTACAGAGTTTACAATAAGCTGGTTAGACCTCTTTTAGATTCATCATTAAAAAGATGGGCTTTTCTTTTTGGGGTTTTCCTTTTAATGATTGGATCTGTAATGATGTTCTACACAAAGGCTGTAGTAGTTAAGTTGTTGCCATTTGATAATAAAAGTGAATTTCAGGTAGTAGTTGATATGCCTGAAGGAACTTCGTCAGAAGAAACAGCACGGGTTACAAAAGCTATTGCAGATTACCTATCCAAAATCCCAGAAGTTACGGATTATGAGCTTTATATAGGAACTTCTTCTCCTTTTGATTTCAACGGCCTTGTTAGACACTATTACTTGAGAAAAGGAGGTAACGTAGCCGATATCAGAGTTAATCTTATTGATAAAGGAGAAAGAAAACGACAGTCTCACGATATTGCAAGAGAAGAAAGACCTAAGATTCAAGCCGTTGCACGTTCAGTTAATCCAAAAGCTAACGTTAAAATAGTAGAAGTTCCTCCGGGACCACCTGTTCTTTCAACTTTAGTTGCTGAGATTTATGGAAAAGACGACGACGTAAGACGTAAGATTGCCAAGCAAGTTGCAGAAATATTTAGAAAAACTCCTGGAGTTGTTGATGTAGATACGCTTGTAGATGCAGATCACTATAAATACGAAGTCAAAATAGACAGAGAGAAGGCAAGAAAATCTGGAATAACAGAAGAACAAGTAGTACAAACGGTTAATATAGCCTTGAAGGGAGCTTCTATAAGTGTAGCCCATACAGATTACGATTCTGAAGCAGTTTCTATATTCATCAGACTTCCAAGAAAGCAAAGAGAAGGAATAGATGACATTCTTAACCTTTCTGTACTTAATAAAGAAGGTAATTTGATACCACTAAGAGAGATAGCTACTATAGTAAAAGTTCCTGCCGAGAAAACCATTTACCATAAAAATCTTCACCCTGTTTCTTATGTAATTGGAGATGTAGCTGGAAAGTACGAAGCTCCTATATATCCAATACTTGCAATTAATAAATATCTTTCTGAACATCCATTACCCGAAGGCTACAAGCTTAAATATACCTTTATCCCACCATCTATGCCAAAAGATGACTTTAAACCTATGATGAAGTGGGATGGAGAGTGGCAAATTACATATGAAACATTTAGAGATATGGGAGCAGCTTTTATAGTAGCCTTAATTTTTATCTATCTTCTAATAGTCGGGCAATTTCAATCTTTTATTATTCCAATAATTATTATGATTCCTATTCCTCTAACGATGATAGGTATTATTCCTGGACACTGGTTAATGACAAAACTTCTTGGAAAAACTACCTACTTTACAGCTACTTCTATGATAGGTTTTATTGCTCTCGCTGGTATTGTTGTTAGGAACTCTATTATTCTTATGGATTTTATTTTGATGAAGAAAAGAGAAGGAGCTCCTTTGAAAGATTCAATTATTGAAGCAGGAGCTGTAAGATTTAGACCTATTGTACTTACAGCAGCCGCTGCTATAGTCGGTGCAGCGGTTATTCTTCTTGATCCTATATTCCAAGGATTGGCAGTATCTCTTCTTTTTGGTGTCTTTGCTTCTACTACTTTAACACTTATTGTAATTCCAGTTATTTACTATATGCTGGAAAAGAAAAACTGGGAAAAGACTTAAATTTGTTATAATTTTATTTTAAAGAACAAAATTGGAGGAACTATGAGAAAACTACTAATTGCTACAATAATTTTGAACATTTCCATATCTTCTTTAGCTTTTGCAGGTATCTGTGATAATACAAAACCGGAAGCAGAGTCTAAAAAAGAAACACTTCCTATGAAGTATAAGAAACTTAAAGCAGAAAATGAGAAATTAAAAGAAGAACTTAAAAAGTGCTCCGATGAAAAAGAGGCTATTAAATCTGAAATTTCTTCTCTTGAATCTAACATAGATGAACTTGAAACAACAAAAACAGAACTTGAAAGTAAGTTATCTACTTATCCATCAAAGGAAAACTTACTTTATAAAATTCAGCAACTTAAGGAAGAATTGGGGAGGAAATAATGAAGAAATTAATCGCAGTTTTATCTATAACTCTTATTGCGGGAATTTCCAATGTTCAAGCAGGTTGTCCCAAACCAGTGGAAGAATACATCCTCTACCCTCCGGACTTTGCTTTTTATCCTGAATCCCTCTTTAAAGCTTATAAAGAAGCAAAAGCAGAGCATAAGGAACTCCTTTCAAAGCTTGAAAAGTGCAAAAAAGAATTGGAACTCCTTAAAGCTAAAAAAGCAGAACTTGAGGAACGCTATAGCACTTTAAATACTGAAATTGAGAAACTTAAAAGAGAAATTGCAGAAAGAGAATCCCTTATAGCAGAACTTCAACGACTTGAGAAGCTAAGCCGTAAAAAGGTTAATAAATGTGAAGAACTTATTAGAAAGTGGGAATCACTACCTAAGAGTTACATAGTCAAAAAAGGTGACACTCTTTGGGGAATTGCTGCAAAGGACTTTATCTATGGCGATCCGTGGCAATGGCCTCTTATTTTTAAAGCAAATAGAGATAAAATTAAGAATCCACATCTTATATTTCCTAAGCAAGAGCTTGAAATACCAAGAGATATTAACTGTCAGGATATTATAGAAGCAAGAAGAGAAGCTTTGAAAACACCTCCACCTCCTGGAGTAAAACCAAAGAAAGTAGGTCCTGTTAAAGCTGAAGAAGTACCACAAACTGCTACAGATTATTTCTTGTGCAAAGAACATACAATGTGTAAAAAGTGTAGATAAAGAGGGGATAGAATCTCCCCTTCTTTCTTTTTTTGCTATATTGCTCTATCCCTCTATAACTATCTTATTTTTTCCTGTTCTTTTTGCTATATAAAGTCTTCTATCAGCTATTTTAATCAATTCATCTAAGGATTGAAGTTCTTTAACATCTTCAGGAAAATTAGCTACACCTGCACTAAAAGTTACACTTTTTCCTATCCCAAAATCGAATTTGTAGAATTCTTTTTTTATTCTATCAACAACATGAGAAGCTGTTCTTTTATCAGTATTGGGAAAGATTAATAGAATCTCTTCTCCTCCAAATCTTACAGCAAGATCAGACTTTCTTATAGATTTAAGAACAATAGTTCCTAAAGTTTTCAAAACTTCATCTCCTTTTTGATGACCAAAGTTGTCATTTATGAACTTAAAATCGTCAATATCTATCATAGCCACAGATAAAGGGAATTTGTGTCTTTGAATCAATCCTAAAACTTTTTCTGCAAATTGATTAAAATAGTTTCTATTATAGAGTCCAGTAAGAGAATCTCTAATTGCTTGAAGGCGCAAATTTTCTGTTAAAGTAATTACCCTATCTATAAGCTCTACTATTAGGACCCCCACTTGTTTAAATTCCTGAAAGTAAACTTGCTTAAGATAGTTTCTTAGTTTTTCTTTATAATTAGAAAGAACTTCCACTTCCTTTAATAGATTTTCCACAAAAACTATTGTTTTATTAAGAATGGTAAAGTTTTTATGAATACGAATACTCATTTCAAAGAAAAGGAAACCACTAAACACTAAAAAGATTAGAAACAGTGCAATATTTTGAAGAATCCACTGGAAAAGAATATCATTAAGAACATTTTCATCAAATAGAAGAGCAAATATACCTACTCTTTTTCTTTCTGTTATAAGTTGAGAAGCAAATTTTTCATATATGGGATAACAGACAAGGATTCCATCAGTTGTATAAAAGATTTTTTCTGAAGTTATATTTTTACAAAGATTAAATGACTGTTTATAATTTTCTTCTTCAGAAGAAAAATAATTTTTAGCATTTATTCTAAAATAAACTGCCTTAGAGGAGCTTATCTCTGATTTAATATTTTTTAGCTCTTGTTTAATGAGTAAATCGTTAAAGTAAATTTGAGTTGTATCGTAAAGATTTTTTCCAGCAAGAGCAGTTATATATCTTAAATGTTTTTCATACAGACAACTGAAATTATTAATCAAAACAGTAGAAAGAAAAAATATAGTTGCTCCTGATAAAATAAAAGCAAATATAGCACGCTTTATCAAAAAGCGTTTTATGGACTCCATCTTTTAACCTTCGCTGGACATGGTAGTATTCTTTCAGAAGAATTGCTTTCTAGCAAATCTAAAATTTTTTTTGACAACTCCTTAAGATCTACAGCATAAATAAAGTTTATTCCATAATTTCCTAAATCTGGAAGATTTGTGATGAGTACTTTTTTATTTTCTTTTGCAAAGTTCAGTAGTTTTAAAAGTGTTAAAACTTTCAAAATATAAGGATCAGGAAAAATAAAAATATATCTATACTTTAAGAGTTTATACTCCAAACTAAAATAATCCTTTTTTAGTCTTACGAGTTTAAGTATTGAATCCCTTTTAATATAATTTTTGGCAATTTCATAAGTTTTATCACTAACAAGAAGAGCTACCTTCTCCTTTTTTAGCTTTGTGTAGTTAAAAAAAAACTCTACTGTTTTTTGAGGTAAAGGTATAATTCTAATACCAAAAAAGTTTTGTTTCTTTTCAAGATTTAAAGCTTCAGGAAATAAAACAAAACTATAAACTATCCTTTTTTTTATATTTTCTTTCAAAGCTTTTGCTACTGCTGGAGTTCCAAGAAGAATTAAAGAACTACATTCCTTTAGTTTTCTCTTTTTAAATTCCGAAAAGGGAATTTCCACAAAGTTTTCTAACTTTTTTTCTATAAAAGAAACAACTTGTCTTGTTTCTTTTATCTGATAACTATCTACAATACAAACTGTTTGACTCATTCCTTGCTGAGAAAATACAATAAAAAAAAGAACTAGAAGGAAACTTCTAATCCTACCCATAGGTTTCGTCCTTCTCCTATCATTCCTTCTAAATTGCTTGGAGCTAAAGTTTTGTAAAAAGGATATATAACTTTTTTATCAAGTAGATTATTAACTTTAAAAGCCAATTTCAAAGAACTTTTTGGTTTTAAGAGGAAACTAAAGTTGACAAGTCCGTAACCTGGAACTTCTTTTATATTTCCTTTCTTTATTCTTGAGTATCCTTCAAAATTTATATCCCAAGAAAACTTCTCTTCTTCATAACTAATTCCACCGTTTAATTTCCAATCAGGATACGAAAGAAAAATTGTATCTTCTATATCAGTAATAGAAAATACTTTGTTAAATCCTCCGTAAATTTCAAAATTACTCAGCCTTTTACGTAAAGAAAAAATAATACCTTTTACAAGTACAGGATGTTCATAATTTTTCCATTGTTGAGTTCCAGCTACTAATGTTTGCTTGTAGATCATATCTTTAAATCGATTTAAGTAGATTAATAAACTTCCAGATAAAGTTTCTCCACGATATTCAACAGAAGGCATAAAAGAATCAACTTTTTCAAAATCTAAATTACGATTTCCCTGAAGAATTGGATTATTTTTTATGTACATTTCTTCAAATGAGGGAGCTCTAACAGCACGACCAGTATTTAGTTTAAATGTCCAAATATCAGATAGTTTGTAACGAAAAGAAAAAGAAGCCGTTTTTGCATTTCCTACATCGTTGAGTTTATCTAACCTAAAATTTAAAAGAAAACTATAAGTTTTCTTAATAAACTGGTACTGTAAATAAGGAGATATTATTGTTCTACTCACTCTATCCATTAAGATATCTGAAGAAGGAAGTTTTTGAAAAGGAATAACCTTTATCTTGCTAATATCAAAACTTAAAGAAGAAGGAATAAAGTTTGCAGAAAGATTTGTTTTGTAAAGTTGAACAACATTTAAGTCTGTTCCTCCTGAAATCTTTCCAAAGCTAGTATTATAAGTGATAAAAGTACCGATTCCTGGATTCCTTATAGCTCTTTCTTCTACGGCATAAAGACTATCAAGGAAAAACTGAGAACATATATCTACAAGACAAATATTGTATCCTCTTTTTATGTAAAACCAATTAAAATACGTATAAACATCAAAATGTAATTTACCAATATCTCTTTTGTATCCAAAACGATTTATAAAAGCCTTTCTCCTTGTATAAGACTTATCATTAACTATAATACCTACAATATTCAAAGGAAAATTATTGTCTCTATCAACTCCATAGAAATTAAGATAAAAACCGCTATCATGTTTTAATCGTAGATAGTAGGTAAGATGTTTAAAGTAAGCTGACAAATTAGAGCTTCTTCCTGTCCAGTCCACGTAGAATTCATGGGGACCTCTATCTTCTCTATAGTTAAGAGAAAAAATTCCCGATAGTTTTCCCTTTTTAAAAGACTTTATGAAATAGCTATCATTAGAAAAGTCTGTATTTACTACCGTTCCTACTTTTAAGTTTTTAACATCTTCAGCATTATAAGTAATTAAATTTATTACTGCTAAACAAGAATTTACTCCATAAAGAGAAGTCATAGGTCCATAAACTATTTCAACTCGTTTAACGTTATTGAGAGATATATTTTGATTTGTGCTAAAAGAGGAACCGTTAGAAGGATCTGTAAGAGGTACTCCGTCTATAAAAACTTGTACTTTTTCAGAAAAATAGCTTTGTTTAACACCAAAAGCTCCTATGGCTTTTAGGAAAATTTGACTTCTATAAACATAAAATTCGGGAAGATGCTTTAATAGTTCAAAGAGATTTTGAGCTTGCCATTTATCTATTTCTTCTCTCGTTATTATTTTTACAAAGCGCGGTATAGAATCATACGATACAGGCTCTTTTGTTGCAGAAATAACTTGTAGTTCTTTCATTACAAGATAGTAAGAGGTTGTCTGCGAATGAGCTAAAAGTATCGGATATATTAATAACAGAAATATAATTACAAATTTCTTCATTGTATTCCCAGTTTAAACTTATTACTTAAAATTATAGTTTATATTAGCACTTTTTTCAAATTAAAGGCTAACTGTTTTATTTCATTATCAAATACCGTCCTCATATCAAGCAAATATACATTTTCCTTTATTCTTCCTACAACTGGAACTTCCATTTCTCTCATCAAACTTTCAAGTCGTTTTACTGAAATTTTTGAAGGCTTTATTGCTACTGCATAGGTCGGAAGTTTTTGAATAGGCAAAGCTCCACCGCCAACTTCCGATTCATCTTTAACTATTTTTATTTCTGCCTTAATTTTTTCTCTGTCTAAAAGTGAATAAAGCTTTTCAGCTTTTCTTTTTATATTTTCTAACGGTTGAGAAAGAAGATTCCACGTTGGTATTTCTTTCAAAGCTTTCTCTTCATCAAGATAATAAACAAGAGTTGCCTCAAGAACAGAAAGAGTCATTTTGTCTATTCTTAGAGCTCTATTAAGAGGATGCTTTTTTATCTTCTCTATAAATTCTTTCTTTCCAACTATTATTCCTGCTTGGGCTCCTCCAAGGAGTTTATCTCCACTAAAAGAGACAACATCAGCTCCAGCTTTTAAGACGTCCTGAACAGTCGGTTCGTACGAAAGTCCCAACTTCCTAACATCAATAAAACTTCCGCTACCTAAGTCTTCATAAACTGGAATGTTGTACTTTTTTCCAAGTTCTACAAGCTCCTTCGTTGAAACAGATTCTGTAAATCCCAAAACTCTATAATTGCTTGTATGAACTTTTAAGATTAATCCAGTATTTTCGTTTATTGCATTTTCATAGTCCCAAAGATGAGTTTTGTTTGTTGTTCCTACTTCTTTTAAAATTGCTCCGCTTTGAACCATAACATCAGGAATTCTAAAAGAACCGCCTATTTCAATGAGTTCTCCTCTTGATACTACCACCTCTTTTCCTTTAGCAAGAGCCGAAAGAACTAAAAGAACTGCACCAGCGTTATTATTAACTACACAGACATCTTCAGCACCTGTTAGCTTTTTCAGTATCCATTCTAAGTTCTTATATCGCAGTCCTCTTTTGCCTTTTTCAAGATCATATTCAAGATTTGAATAACCTGTTATTATCCACTTTAAGTGCTCTGCTATCTTTTCTGAGATAGGAGCTCTACCTAAGTTCGTATGAAGAACAACTCCTGTAGCATTAATAACTCTTTTAAGCTTAGGAGAAACTAATTTCCTTAATTCATTTTTAATTTGCCCTTTTATCTTTTCTTTATCTAATTCTAAAACCTTTCCGTTAACTATATCTTTCCTTAATCTATCAAGAACGTTTCTTATAGATTCAACAAGCAAAGTCCTTGGATTATTTCCCAAAAGTTCTAAGAGTTCCTTATCCTCAACAAAAACGTCAACTTTAGGAATTCTTTTAAGAAGTTCCTTTCTCAAACTATCCCTCTCAAAAGAACAATAATTCTTAACACTTAAAAAGAGAAGGATCTTCTATCTCCATATACTTACATCTACCCATTTCATAGAGATCATTTCCATAAATATCGTTTACCACAAAAGCTGGAAAATCTTCAACAATAAGCTTTCTTATGGCTTCAGGACCAAGATCTTCATAAGCTATTATTTCTGCAGATTTTACACATCTTGCTAAATATGCCGCTGCACCTCCAACAGCTCCAAAATAAACACCCTTATACTTCTTAATAGCTTCCTTTACCTCTTTGTTTCTTGAACCTTTACCTATCATACCCTTTAGTCCTACTTCAAGAAGCTTTGGTGCGTATGGATCCATCCTATAGCTGGTTGTAGGACCTACAGAACCTATCGGTCTTCCAGGCTTTGCTGGAGCTGGTCCAGCATAGTAGATAATCTGTCCCTTTAAGTCAAAAGGTAATTCTTCACCTTTTTCAAGAGCTTCAACTATCCTCTTATGAGCTGCATCCCTTGCTGTGTATATAACTCCGGAAATTAGGACAAAATCTCCTGCTTTAAGGTTCTCTATTACAGCATCGTCTAATATAGGAGTAGTAATTTTAATTGCAGACATGCCAAAACCTCCTTCCTTTGTAGATACCATAGTATAACAAAAGGTATTAGATTTTACCGAAATTTTTTTAAAGGAGAACAATGAGAAAGTTTTTTCTCGTTGCTATAAGTATTGTTGTTGCTTTCATTATTCCTTTGTTTTTTATGGAAGAACAACAATTACCAAAGGAAGAATTTCCTCTAAGAAAAAAAACAGGAGAAAAAAGAAAAGAGACTATTCCATCCATCTTTTATATTGAAAATCCAACAGTTGAAGAAATCGTACCGATAAATTGCAGTAAAGTAGTTCCTATTGTTTACTCTCATGTTACATGTCTAAGAAATCTATCAATCGAGCAAAGAAAAAAGAAGTTCATAGATGTACTTCTTCCTGAAGTTCTGATAGCAAATGAAAAAGTTTTAAAGGAAAGAAGTTTTCTGCTAAGAACTTTAAGAAAGAAAAAACTATCAAAAAAAGAAAGACTGGAACTTAAAAAATTAAAAAAGAAATATAGAACAGATAATATTGATGAACTTCTTAGAAGAGTTAACAGTGTTCCAGTCAGTCTAGTTCTTGCACAAGGTGCAATTGAAAGTGGCTGGGGAACTTCAAGATTTTTCATAGAAGGAAACAATGTATTTGGAATGTACGCATTTTACACAACAAATAAAAAACTAAAAGCAAGGAATGGAAATGTTTATTTAAAAGTTTACGATGATATTCTTCAATCTGTAGAAGATTACATATACAATCTCAACGTCGGATGGGCCTACAAAGAATTTAGAAGAGCAAGAGAGAAAGGAGCAAGTCTAAGTTTACTTGTTAAAACTTTGGTATACTATTCCACAAAAAGAAACAACTATGTAGACTTAATAAGAAATATTATTAAGAAAAACTATCTTACTTATTATGATAAGTGTTTTTTTAATACTTCTAATAAAAAGTAACTACAAATTTGCTTCTAGCTCCAATTTAATTCTAAAATTCAAATCATTTCCATTTTGTAAAATTTTCCTAAATTAATAATAAGAGAAATTTTGTACTTTGGAGGAAAGTATGCAAATCTACATCTTTGAATGTCACAACTGTGGCACTGAATTTGAAGAGGTTATTTACACTCCTCTTCAACTCATGGAAGTAAAGTGTCCTTCTTGTGGTTCCGAAGATGTTGAAGTAGTTGAAATTGTTAATACCTGTTCACCTTTTGGCTGAGGCTAAAAATAGGGGGCAGTTTGCCCCTTTATTTTTTTACAATCTAAAGTAACATTTTCTTTTTTTTTGCCATAAATTCAAAAGAAAGTTTAAGGGAGGGATTTATGGGAACAAAAGGAAGAGAACTTGTAGGAGAACATGCTGATAAAATCATTGAACTTCTTAACAAAGCTCTATGCGACGAATGGCTTGCATACTACCAATACTGGATAGGTTCAAAAGTCGTTAAAGGGCCTATGAAAGATGCAGTAATTGCTGAACTTATCCAGCATGCAAATGACGAGCTAAGACACGCAGATATGCTTGTTACAAGGATTTTAGAACTTGGAGGAACTCCCGTTCTATCACCAAAACAGTGGTTTGAACTGACAAACTGTGGCTACGATGCTCCTGTGGATCCATTTGTAAAAATTGTTTTAGAACAAAACATAAAAGGAGAGCAGTGCGCAATAGATACTTATAGTGAAATATTGAAAATCACAAAAGATATTGATCCCATAACTTACAACATTGCTCTTCAAATTCTCACAGATGAAGTTGAACACGAAGAAGATTTACAATCTTTTCTTGAAGATTTAGAAAATCTGAAATTTTTAAAGTAATTAGAGGCAGGGAATTCCCCTGCCCCCTGCCTAATTACTCTTCTTCTTCCTTAGTAATTTCAATATGGAGCTCTTCAAGCTGCTCAGGTCTTACTGTATCTGGAGCTCCGGTAAGAAGGCACTGTCCTCTCTGAGTCTTTGGAAATGCTATAACATCTCTAATTGATTCCTCTCCTCTCATGATTGCACAAAGTCTGTCAAGTCCAAAGGCCATTCCACCGTGAGGAGGAGCGCCATACTTTAAGGCTTCAAGCAAAAATCCAAATCTTTCCTTAGCTTCTTCATCTGAAAGTCCTATAACTTTAAATACCTTTTCTTGAATGTCTTCTCTGTAAATACGAATGCTTCCTCCACCAACTTCAACACCGTTTAAGACCATATCGTAAGCTCTTGCTCTAACTTTACCAGGATCTTCAAGAAGCTTTTCGACATCTTCCTCCTTTGGACTTGTAAACGGATGGTGGAGAGCTTCCCACCTGTTTTCATCCTCGTTCCACTCAAACATTGGAAAGTCAACAATCCATAGAACATTTATCTTACTATCATCGATTAGATCAGCCATCTTTCCAAGTTTCAATCTGAGATTTGAAAGTGCAGCATTTACAACATCTGGCTTATCGGCAACAAAGAAGAGAATATCTCCAACTTCTGCTTCAAGCCTCTTTAAAATTTCATTTATTTCTCCCTCTGTAAAGAACTTAACAATTGGAGACTGAAGCCCTTTGTCTGTAACCTTTATCCATGCAAGACCTTTGGCACCGTAAATTCCAACAAACTTTGTAAGATCGTCTATCTCTTTCCTTGAAAGAGTTGCTCCACCTTTAAAGTTGATAGCTTTTACAATTCCACCATTTTCAGTAACCATTCTAAAAACTTTAAAGCTGCATTTTTCAGCAATATCTGTAATTTCCTTTAGCTCAAGTCCAAATCTTGTATCTGGTCTATCTGTTCCAAAACGGCTCATTGCCTCATCGTAAGACATAACTGGAATTTCACCAATTTCGATGCCAAGGAGCTCTTTGTAGAGCCTCCTTAAAACTTTTTCGGCAATATTCATAACATCCTTCTCACGAACAAAGGACATCTCAAAATCAACTTGTGTAAACTCAGGTTGTCTATCAGCCCTTAAATCCTCATCTCTAAAACACCTTGCAATCTGATAATACCTATCAAACCCAGCTACCATCAGAATTTGTTTAAAGAGCTGTGGAGACTGAGGAAGAGCATAAAATTTTCCTGGATAAATTCTACTCGGAACAAGAAAATCTCTTGCTCCTTCTGGAGTACTCTTTGTTAAGAAAGGTGTTTCTATTTCTATAAATCCTTCTTCATTAAAGACATTTCTTGTTATTTGATAAAGCTTGTGTCTAAAGATGATATTATCCATCATTTTCTTTCTTCTAAGGTCAAGAAAACGGTATTTGAGTCTAATGTCTTCTCCAACCTTTACATCATCATCAACTGGAAAAGGAAGAGGCAAGGATTTGTTTAGTATCTTTAGTTTTTCAGCGTAAACTTCTACTTCTCCTGTCTTTAGCTTTGGGTTTTCAGTTCCTGAAGGTCTTCTTCTGACTTCACCTTCAATAGCTACAACATACTCATCTTTTAGTTTTTTTGCCTTCTCAACCAATTCTTCACTAATCTCAGGGGAAAAAACTATCTGAATTTTTCCAGTTCTATCTCTTAAGTCTGTAAAAACAACTCCTCCGTGATCTCTTGTTGTATCAACCCATCCAGCAAGCTTTACTTTCTTTCCAATATCTGAAGCTGAAACCTCTCCACAGTAAGAAGTTCTTTCAAATTCTCCAAGATGTTCTAGCATTTTTATTACCTCTCCTTTCAAAGATTTTGCTTGTGAATTATATGTCATTATCGAAGCTCATACCTTATTGGAATTTCAACTTCAAAATCATCCTTTTTGTATTCGGGTGGAAGAGGAGGAAATTTACACTTTTTTATAAGTTTTAAAGCCGCTTTGTCAAGAACTTTGCTTCCACTTGTTTTAACTATACTAACACTTTCTAAGTTGCCCTTTCTGTCAATCACAATCTTCAGAATAACCTTTCCTTCTATACCAAATCTTTTTGCTAAACGAGGATAGAATTTCTTTTTTTCTATCTCCTCAATAATTAGTCCTATGTACTTACATTTATCAAACTCTTTCTTTCTACTTAAGGATAACGATTTATTTACAGAAGATAATGTGAAAGATTTTGTAAAAACATGCTCTTTGTAAAAGGTTTGTTTATTTTCTGTTTTTTTAGACACAAAAAAATCTTTTCTTGAAAAGCTATCTACCTGTTCTTTTTTCTGACTTTTTTCTGTTTTTTGGATGTGATTTTGTTTCATAGATTCCAAAGTCTTTGGAACTTGTGTTTTTTCTGTTTTCTTTACCTTTGCTATTTCATTTTTTTTCTCAATTATCTCCTTAGATATCTTCTTTTCTTTTCTTGTTGGTTGCTTTATCTTTTTAACTATCTTTTTCTCTACCTTTTTTCTTATTTTCTTTTTTACAGACTTTACTTTTTTAGGATAATTTTTTCTAGCTTGTTTTCTTTCTTTTTTCTGCTTGTTTTCACTTTTATTTTTCATAGATTCAGTAGAAGATATAGAAAAATCAAGAGTTACAATATTTTCTTTTTTAACTTTTTGTGATGGAACATGAAAATCAAAATAGAGAAAGGGGATATGAAGTAATAGAGAAACAAAAAAAGAAATCAAAAAAGTCTTATCTAATTTTGCCATTGTTCTCTTATGAAAAGTATCTTTTTATTTCACAGAACTCCTTTTTTCTTTTGAATTTTCAAAGAAAACCTTAAGCTCTTCTTTATTAGAGTTCCTTATCAAATTTTCTGCCTTCTCTATAGAGTCTTTAAAAGCCTTCAAAACCTTAAGAAGATTTTCTTTGTTTTCTATGCAGATATCTCTCCACATTACAGGATCACTCATTGCAATTCGAGTAAAATCTTTGAAACCTCCTCCTGTAAACTGAAATAGATTAGTTTTTAGGTCTTCTGAAAGTTTAGCTATTGCATCAACAATAGAATAAGCAACTAAATGAGGAAGATGGCTTACAGCAGCAAAAACTTGATCGTGATAAAAAGGATCCATTTCAACAACCTGCGAACCTAAGCTCTTCCAAAGAGAAACTATCTTTTCTAAAGCCTTTTTATCTGTATTTTCTGTAGGTGTAACAATAAACTTTGCACCATCAAAAAGATTTTTTACTGCATTCTCAACTCCTGATTTTTCAGTTCCGGCAATGGGATGTCCTCCTACAAAAGGTGCAAGACCTTTAAGGAATTCCTCGCACATATAAACAAGATGTCCCTTTACACTTCCGAGGTCACTAACTACGGTACCCTTAGATATGTAAGGTTTTAACTGATCTAAAACTTGCCTGTAAACCCCTACAGGAACAGCTAAAACAATTAGATCTGCACTCTTGGCTATGGAGTAATTAGTACTTCCTGAATCAATAACTCCTAACTTTAAACCTTCTTCTACTGCTTTTGGATTTATGTCTACTGCTGTTATTTTTCCTGAATATCCTTTGTGTTTAAGATTAAGGGCAAATGAACCTCCAATTAATCCAAGACCTACTATACATATTTCTTTAAAGTTCCAACTCAATTTACATCTCCATTGCTTTTAAGATTGAAATTATTTTACAAGAATTTTCAAGTGCAGAAAGGTACTTAAGTGCCTCTTCAAGAGTTTTTCCTACTGCAAATGGACCATGTGATTTTACAACAGCAACTGGTGAACTTTTTAAAAGTTTAGGTAGTTCTTGCGCAACTTCATCTGAAGAAACAACTTGTTTTGCTGAAAGAACTGGAATTTTTCCAAGCAAAAGTTTTCCTTCTGAATCAACAGGAACAATTTCATCGTAAACAAGAGAACATGCCACCGTGTAAGGAGAATGAGCATGAACTATACCTTTTACTTCTGGAAAAGCTTGATAAATTGCTCTGTGAACTTTTAGCTCTATTGAAGCATTCTTGTCAAGCATAGGATTTTCATCTACTGTTGTTACCACTATATCAATAGGCTCAAGGTAACCAAGCATTTTACCTGACTTCTTAATTAAGATATAGTCGTCTATCCGCATACTAATGTTACCACCATGAGTATCAGTTAATCCTGACTCAAAAATAATCTTGCCGACCTTTACAAGCTCCTTCTTTTCTTTTAAAAACTCATACATTTGAAATTCTCCTTCAAGTTTCAAGAATTTCTAAAAGTTTTTTCTTTAATCTCTCTTTAAAAATTTCTTCGTCTGTTATACACGATTCAGGAATTTTTTCAATAAGTGTTTCTACAAATTTTTCAGACATTTCAATTGGAATTTCGAATATTTTGAGTTCCTCTAATGCTTCATCAATTAAAAATTCACCCATAGGTCCCATAGTTTCAATTAAAATTTCCTTTAAACTCTCTAATTTATCCTGAGGTATAACAGAAGTAAAAGGTAATTTAGAAGTTGTTGTTTCTTTTTCTATTATATCTATGTCAATTTTAATGAGTCCTGCATTTATAAATTTGGAAATTTTACTTAAGCTCTCATTTAAAGGCATAAATGAAAATATCACCTCTTTTATAGGTTCTCCTTTGATAAGTCTTACTAAAATCTTCCAATCTTTCTTATCAAGAGTTACTTTATCAACAACAAGCTCTTCAGAAAAAGAAAAAGAGGAATTTTTTCTTAGCAAATCGGTTAAACTAGATGGCAACTCATCTATCTCTTTTGTAAATTCCATTATTAAATCTAAAACATTTTCATTTCCTACTTCTTCAACATTTATTTCTTCTTCAAACGAATGAAATTTTCCTCCTTCCCATAAAAAAATGTAATGCATTACAGACTTTATTGCTTCTTTAAATAGAATTTCCTTAATAAAGACTTTTTCTTTTAGTTTTTGAAGGATAGGAATATCTGTATCAAAATTAACAATCTTCCCTTCTTTAAAATAAAAGAAGACTTTTCCCTCTTTTCCTAATAGAAGAAATTTTTCGTTTTTCTCTCCTAAACTTATAATCTGAAATAAATCTATAATTTCCAAGATTGATTTAAACTCTCCTTTAAGTTCCATTCTATTCCCCTTGCTCAAAGTGAAAATACGTAGTGTATAATAATATCATATTCAGAAATTTGTAAATTTAATGGAGGGAAACTTGCGAATATCAGTAAATCAGAACATAAAGTTAGGAAGCAATGTTTATCATGTACAAACAGAATATTATAGAGTATCAAAAAAAATTGTTACAAACATTTTTAAAGGTGGTATGATTATTAAAAGACTTGAAAAGGAAATTGATACCGAAGAAAATATAGAAGAACAAACAAGAAATTTTCATGAGATTATTGTAAAACGAATTAGAAGTATCTATAAAAATTAATTTATAGAAAAACGACGGGCTAAAACCCCGCTTTAAAAAGCGGGGATACAGCAAAGGCACCCCGAAGGGGTGTTGACTTTGAACCAGTAATGGCTTACCTTGGGTTGTAATGATGAAAGTGAAAAGAGCAGTTGTTTTTGAACTTTCTCGTTTAACTGAAGAGCAGGAGATAATACTCGGATGTTTAACCTAACTACCTTGTGAAGAATAAATTAGCCAAACCCCATAAATTTGACCTATACAATAAGCTCAAATGTACTTCCATACACCTACGTTCCCTGCAATCCCGCTCAGCTCAAATAGTCCTTGAAGAACTGTCGAGAGGATGGGATAACTTCCTTAGATTTTTGGAAAACCCTAAAAAGTTTAAGAAGAAAGGGATAAAAGTAGTTAGACCACCGAAATTTGTGAATCCTGAAACACCTCATAGAGTGGTAACGTGGGATAAAACAGGATTCAGGATAAATAGAAGTAGAGTTAGATTGTCGATTTCAAGGGGTTTAAGGAAACACCTATTGGAAAAGTTTGGATTCTCACCAGAATTTTTGTGGATAGAGACAAGATACAAGGAGTTAGAGAAACTTAAAGCACTTAACGTTCAAATAGTTCCGTATAAGTCCTATGGATACGTAAGCTTTAAACTTGTAGTTGTGTATGAAGAGGAATTTCCCGAAGTTAAACCTAAAGGAAGCAAGGTATTAGCAATAGACTATGGAAAAACAAACTTTGCGACCTGTGTAATAGAAGGGAATCCTATTTCGTACATAATAGATGGAAAGGGGCTCAAGAGCTTGCTCTGGAAGAAGCTCAAGAAAATAGCGAGACTCCAGAGTAGATTGGACAATTTAAAAAACAAGGGACTACCGACAATAGCGTTAGAGAAGAAACTCCACAAGTTGTGGAAAAGCATAAAGAACCTGTTAAGGGACTATGCTCATAAAGTGAGTAACGTGATAAAAGAACTTGCGATTAGGAATGGAGTCAAAACGGTAGTAATAGGGAACATACAGGAATCAAAGAACAAAGAAAGTAACCTACCAGCGATAGTGAATCAGATGTTCAGACTAATGCCTCACGGACTTGTGTATAGATACCTTAAGTATAAGCTTGAACCGTATGGGATAGAAGTTCACCCACCGATAAATGAGAGCTATACTTCCCAGACCGACAGTTGTGATGAAAGCACAACTGTTTCAAAAAAAGGGAAAGGTCAGGGAAGGAGGATAAAGAGAGGACTTTTTCTGTCACCTGCTAAAGGAGTCATCAATGCGGATGTAAATGGAGCGAGGAATATCTTAAGGAAGTTCAAGAAAGGATGGTTTGACCTTGTAACAGGACTTGGGAAGGTAGTGAGAGTAAGGATCTACAAGTTCAATGAAAGTATCTCCGAATCTCTGCTTTTTGCAGGGATAGGAGTATGTGGTGGAGTGAACCCGCCACGAGGGATAAGGGCAGGGTAGCCTGTCAAACTCCCTCAGAAGCCTACGACTTTAGTCGTAGGTAGTTCACTGGAATAAATTGAAAGGAAGAAACAACATTTATGACCTTTGAAAATTTTTCCATACTGTTAAGTTCCTCTATATTTAAATCATATATAAGCTGCTTTAAATAATTTTTACATAAATCTTCACAAATAGAGATCTTTGAAGAGAAGTTCTTACATATCTCTTTATAAGAATCTAATCCTATTTTCTTTGATTTTATAAGTTTTTCATAAAACGTTATTACTTCCTCCCTCTTTTCTTTAAAAGAGTCCTTTCTTACGGCCCAAACTGCAAAAACAAATGGTAAACTAAATAGGTTAAACCACTCTTCTGCTAGATCGTATACGAAAGGAAACTTTTGGGTTTTAATCATTTTTAATGCATCATCTCCTATCGTTAAAAGCGCCGTTGGATTTTTTGGAAGATTTCCTTCTTTTAAAGAGTAAAAACGGTAATTCGGCTCTATTCCATAAACTTCTCTCAAAAGATACTTCAGAAGTTCCCTAGAAGTCATGGAGCTCCGTGTCAACCAAACATCCTTTCTGTGAAGCTGATGAATTGGAACAGTTGAAAGAAAAAGGACGCTAATAACTTTTTTCTTTGCAGAAATAGAAAGATTAGGTAAAAGCAAATAATTTTGACTGTTTTTCAAGTATTCGTAAGAGGAAATCACAGAAATATCTAATTTCCCTTCTCTTAACATTTTATTAAGCTCTGATGGAACTTCTTCTACAAAAACAACTCCTGAAGAATCAACTTTACCGCTAAGAAAACCATAATAAACTGGAATTGTATTAAGATACTCTATCTTACCGACTCTTAACATTAATTTTTAACCTCTCCAAAGTTCTACAAACTGAGCAAATAGAAGCAGTTGTCGGCATTTTGCAGATTTTACATTCATTAAGTTCAAGGTGTTCTTTTAATTCCTTTTCAAATATTGGCCGTGCTTTTTTAAGAAACTCTTTGTAAAATCTAAGTTTTGTTCCTGGCATTTCATGTTCTAACATTGCAAGAGAACGCTTATAAAGAATAGAAGTTGCTTCCTTAGCGTTTGGACATCCAGTCTCTAAGTACTCTATTTTGTTTAAGATAGCATAACTAACAATTTCTTTTTCAGTAAAGAAAACAAAAGGCTTTACTTTTCTCGCAAAGCCATTTTTTTCTGGTAAAACTGGATGTTGTCTTCCAAGATATCCAATTTCCCACCTAATTGTATTTGAAAGAAGAAGTGCAGATTCATCGTCTAAATTGTGACCAGTAGCAACAACTTTAAAACCTTGTTCCTTACAAATTTTGTTCATTAAGTATCTTTTAAAAGTTCCACACACAGAACAAACATCTTTTCGACCGCTTCCTTTGGCTATTTCTTCTATGGAATAACCGAACTCATCTTTGATATCAAAAATAATGAGAGGTCTTTCTATTCTTTCAGAAAATTTTTTACAAATATCAAGAGATTTTTTTGAATATTCCCAACCTTCTATACCTAAGCTTATGTGAAAACCGTAAGTTTTATAACCAAGTCTATGAAGAGCATACCAAAGAGAAAGACTATCCTTTCCGCCGGAAACTGCTATAAGAACTTTTTCATCTTTACTGAACATATTAAATTCTTTTATAGTTTTTGCCGTCTGTTTCTCAAACCATTCGATAAAATGCTCTTTACAAAGAGCTAACCTATGGTGTCTTATGTAAATAGAAGCTTTTGTTCTCTTTCCTTTGGACTTACAAATTCTACAGAGCACACTACCTCCTTAAATTTTTTAAAGTTTCAAGAATTTCTGAAACTGTAGTTGTTGCCGTTCCAAGTTTTCCAACAACAATTCCAGCTGCAAGATTTGCAATTTCTCCAGCTTCTTCAGGAGTTGCTCCTGAAGAAATAGCTAAGGTAAAAACACTTATAACGGTATCTCCTGCTCCTGTAACATCAAATACCTGTTTTGCTCTTGTCGGAATGTGCTTCTTAAACTTCCTTCCAATAATTGAAAGTCCTTGTTCGCTTCTTGTAATAACGGCATAATCAAGATTAAACCGTTCTATTAGCCTATTTCCTGCTTTTTCTGTATCTTCATTAGTTTCTGGTTTGATTCCGACTGCTTGAAAAGTTTCTTTAATATTAGGTGTCATAGTTGTAATATTTTTATAAAAAGGAAAGTTTTTTTCCTTCGGGTCAAGAATAATAGGTCTTTCTATTTTTATTTTACCCGTAATTTCAAAGAGCTCTGGAGTAACTACTCCCTTACCGTAATCGGAAATAATGACAGCGTCAAATTCTTTGTAGTTATCAGAAAGTACTTTTATTATTTCCTTTGAGACATCTTTTGAAACATAATCACTATTTTCCCAATCAACTCTTAAAAGCTGTTGTGCTCCTGCAACTATCCGTGTCTTAACAGTAGTTGGTCTATCTTTATCTTCTATAAGCCACTGTGTTTTAGCTTTAAGTTTTTGGAGGAGATCCTTTAATTTTTTTCCTTTTTCATCCTTACCTATAACACCAACAAGATAAGGAATAGCTCCAAGAGAAGAAAGGTTAGCTGCAACATTTGCTGCACCACCAGGCTTTATTGTTACTTCTTTTGCCTCAACCACGGGAACAGGAGCTTCAGGAGAGATTCTCTCTACTTTTCCAAATATATATTCATCTATCATAAAATCGCCAATGACCAATACCTTTTTCCCTTTGAAATTTTTAAGGATTTCTTCCCTAAACATTAGAGCAACCCTTCCTTTTTGAAGCTAAAGTAGGAATTACTACTCAAAACTATATGATCGAGAACTTCTATTTCAAGTAAGTATGCTCCCTCAAGTATTCTTTTGGTAACTTCTATGTCTTCTTTACTTGGAGTTGGATCGCCAGAAGGATGATTGTGAAAGAGAATAACTGCTGCTGCCATATCTTTTACTGCTGGATGAAAGACTTCTTTTGGAGAGATAGAAGTAAAGTTCATACCTCCTTTTGTTATTTCGTGAATAGAAATTAATTTTCCTTTAGTGTTAAGAGTGACTATTCCAAAAATCTCCACTGGTAGGTTATTTACTTTTGGCCAAATGAGATTGACTACATCCTCAGGAGATGTAATTTTGGGAGAATTACCATTACCTAGCAGAGCTCTTCTTCCAATTTCAAAAGAAGCTAAAAGTGTTACTGCTTTTGTTTTCCCAAGACCTTTGAATGAGACTAGCTCTTTTATGTGTGCTCGCGAAATTCCAGGAATTCCACCAAAGTATTCAAGAATCTCCCTTGATAAATCCAAAACATTTTTTCCTTTTAGTCCTGTTCTTAAAATAATAGCAAGGAGCTCTGAGTCTGTTAGATTCTCAACTCCGAACTTTAAAAGCTTTTCTCTTGGTCTATCCGATTCAGGAAGATCTTTTATGGTGTAAAAGGACATTCTTGATTCCTACTGTTATAAAAATTAAAGATGATTCCCCTCAAAAAGGGGAATCATAATCTATTATTCAGAGATTTCCCTTAAAACTCTTGCACATCTTTCACAAACATCTGGAAATTCACTATCCTGTCCAACGGTAGTACTATACATCCAACACCTTTCGCACTTTTGACCTTCAGCTTTTTTAACTTTTACTCTAACACCCTTTAAGATTTCATCATCTCCAACAGAACAACTTGGAGCTGCAGCAAACTGTTTAACTTCTGCTCCTGAAGTTATGAAGATATAAGGTAACAGTTCTTTATATCGTTCTAAAAATTCTCTTAGTTCTCCATCTACATAAACTGTGATGGAAGCTTCTAATGAGTGACCTATCATTTTGTGAGCTCTTGCTTTTTCTAGCGCTTTATTTACAAGAGACTTAACTTTCATCAACTTTTCCCATCTTTCAAGTAATTCTCCATCTGGACTTTCACAAAAGAGAGGAAACTCCTCTAAGAATACAGATTCTTTCTCTCTTCCCGGAATATAGGAATAGATTTCCTCCGCAGTAAAAGAAAGTATAGGAGCGATTAAAGTCGTAAGGCCATATAAAATTTTGTAAATTGCTGTTTGAGCACTTTTTCTTTTCTTGGAGTTAGGAGCTTCACAGTAAAGAGTATCCTTGAGAATATCAAGATAAATAGAACTTAGCTCTGTAGCACAGTAATCGTAAATTAGTCTATAGATTTTGTTAAATTTATAACTGTTATATGCATCTATAATTTCCTTAGCAAGGATAGAAAATCTATTAATAGCCCATTTATCAATTTCTTCTAATTCATCGTATACAAGAGACTCTTCAGGTGTAAAATCACTTAAATTTCCAAGCATAAATCTAAAGGTATTTCTTATCTTTTTATATACTTCAGCAACCTGTTTTAAAATGTTTTCTGAAATTTTTACGTCTTCTGTAAAGTTTTCACTGGCTACCCAAAGTCTTAGGATATCAGCTCCAAATTTCTTTACTACATCCTCTGGAGCAACAACATTTCCTAAGGATTTACTCATTTTATGGCCTTTTTCATCTAAGGTAAATCCATGAGTTAAAACAGATTTGTAAGGAGCTTCTTTCCTTGTTCCACAAGATTCTAAAAGACTTGCTTGGAACCAACCTCTATGCTGGTCAGAGCCTTCAAGATACATGTCAGCTGGCCAGGAAAGTTCTGGTCTTCTTTCAAGTACTGCTGCATGAGAAGAACCTGAATCAAACCAGACATCAAGAATATCCATTTCCTTCTTAAACTTTTCTCCACCGCACTTTGGACACTTAAAGCCTTCAGGAAGTAATTCCTTAGCCTCTCTCTTATACCAAGCATCAGCAGACTCTTTTTCAAAGATATTTGCAACATAATCTGCAATTTCTTTTGAATAAATAGTTTCTCCACATTCTTCACAGTAGAAAGCAACAATTGGTACTCCCCAAATTCTTTGCCTGGAAATACACCAGTCCGGCCTTCCTTCCACCATATTTTTGATTCTTGTTTTTCCCCACTCAGGAATCCACTGAACTTTGTCTATTTCCTTTAAAGCAACTTCTCTTAAAGTAGGATTTCCTTTATCCATAACAATAAACCATTGAGGAGTGGCTCTAAAAATCACCTTACCTTTACATCTCCAACAGTGAGGATAAGAGTGATTAATTTCTCCAGCAAAGAGGAGAGCTCCTATTTCTTTAAGCCTTTTAATAATTACAGGATTAGCCTCCCATATCTTTAATCCTTTAAGCCACGAAGGAGCTTCGTCGGTAAACTTTCCGTAATCATCAACTGGAACAAGAACTGGAAGGTTATACTTTAAACCTACCTGATAGTCTTCTTCCCCATGGCCTGGAGCAATATGAACAAGCCCTGTACCTGTATCTGCTGCTACATAATCAGCAAGTGTAACTTGTCCTTCTCTATCGATAAACGGATGTTCATATTTAATGCCTTCAAGTTCTATACCTTTAAATGTTTTAACAGTTTCTCCTAAAAGGTCTGTTTTCTCTCTAAAGTCTTCAAGAAGAGATTTAGCAATAATAAAGTGTTTTTCGCCAGAGTTTAAAACAACATACTCAAGTTCTGGATTGACAGCAACGGCAACGTTTGCAGGAAGAGTCCATGGGGTTGTTGTCCAAATAACAAGATAGGTGTTTTCGGGTAAGTTTATTCCCTTGTCATTAATTATCTTAAAAGCAACATAAATAGATGGTGATACTTCATCTGCATATTCTATTTCAGCTTCTGCAAGAGCAGTTACACAGTTAGGACACCAATAAACAGGTTTCTTTGCTCTGTGAACTAAACCTCTTTCATAAAATTTTCCAAGCTCTCTTACAATGTCTGCCTGATACTTTGGATCCATTGTTATGTATGGATTTTTCCAATCTCCAATAACTCCAAGTCTAATGAACTCTTCTCTTTGAATATTTACCCAGTTAGTAGCATATTCTCTACACTTCTTTCTGACATCAATAGGATCTACTTCGTCCTTTCTCTTTTTTAACTTCTGAAAGACAGCTCTCTCTATTGGAAGACCATGACAATCCCAACCGGGAACAAAAGGAGTTTGATAGCCTTGCATGGACTTTGACTTTACAACTATATCCTTAAGAATTTTGTTTAGAGCATGCCCGATATGGATATGACCATTGGCATAAGGAGGTCCATCGTGAAGGACAAACTTTCTGTCATATTTATGAGATTCTAAAAGCTTATTATAGAGATCTATTTCGTTCCAATACTTTAAAATTTCCTTTTCCTTCTTGGGAAGATTTCCCCTCATAGGGAATGATGTCTTCGGAAGATTAAGAGTATCTTTATAATCCTTTTTCTCCATTTATCTCCTCCAACTTGAGGCTTAATGAGAAGTAATTATATACTTTGAAAACTTAGAAAGTTGAGGAAAAAGAGTTAAAAGTTCAGTTTTATCTTTAAAAGGTCTTTTTAAAACTATTTCAGTAGCAAGTTTTTTAGAAATACCAGGAATATAAGAAAGAAGTTTGTGGGAAATATTGTTTATATTAATTGGTATAGGAATTCCAATTACAGAACGTTCTCTATGCCCTACAACAATTACATTCTTTACTTTAAAAAGCTCAAGCTTTTCTGGAATTCTTACCAAAACTGGATAACTGCCTATTTGCCTTCCAAGGGTATGTCCTCCGTCGTAGGCTTCAAGAAGTACTTCTTTAATTACTGTACCAACAGGAAATACTTTTTTCATCATCGGAAAGTCTATCTCTTCTCTTACAAACTGTTTAAATTTCTCAAACTCTTTTCTGTACTTGGTTCTTGCCTTTTTCACCATTTCAGAAATCTGTGTTCCTTCAAAAATCATAACCTGCCTTATATTTATCCTTCTAAGAAGTAATCCTTCATCAAGAATTGACTTTAAAAAATCTTTGTTCTTTTCAAAAGTCTTTTTAGTTTCGCCAGGTAAACCCACTAAAAAGTTTATTCCCGGAAGGAGTTTGTAAAGGCCATCCTTCCTTTCTTTAAAAGCACCAACTTCATTAACTATTCGAATAGCTTTTTTTATTCCTTCTGGGTTTACCTTGAGGTAGTTTTTCTTTATTACTTCCTCATCTGCAGTTTCAAGTCCAAAAGGAGCAACGTCACCTTCTGTATCGTGGTTTGCAATGCAGTAAAGAGCTCTTTTTGATTCTTCAGGATAAGCATCTATTGTTCCTGCATTTACGTTATCTATGTGAAGCGTCTTTATATCTCCTATGTTTCTTATGGAACGAAAAAGGTTACATATTACTTCAACATTTGGAATGGAGAATTCGCCAAAAGTGGAAATTGCTTTGTAGCCAAGTATATTTGGTTGTCTTCCTATTCTAAAATACTTAACTCCTGTGCTATAAAGAGCTTTTATTTCTTCAATTATCTTTTCTGGTTCTCTTTCATCCGGATGGCCATAAAAGGCTTCCGTACAGTAAGAGCAATGGTGTTTCCTTTCGCAACCCCTAAAAGTTTCTACTTCACAGATTACATAGGGAAAGTATGGATGTTCTTTAACTATAAAGGCTCCAAGTGGAGCAATTTTATCGATGTAGCTTGCAGTTCTTCTTTCTAAGAAAACACCTTCAGGTAATTGCGTACAACTTGTCAAAGTCTTTCCAATCTTATAAGCTGCAAGTTCAATATCTCCCTTTACAACCAAGTCGTAATTTTCAAAAAGAAGAGGTTTTGCTTTCACCCCTCCTTTTAAGGCAAATCCAAACTTTACAGGTCCTCCAACTACTTTGTAAATTGGAAGTTTTCCTATTTCTTCAATTTCTCTTTCTGTTATTGGTTTTCCTCCTAAATACCTTCCTGGTACTGTCATACCAGCTATAAGGAATATAGCGTCCGAGTCATTTAAAAGACTTCTTTTTTCTTCTGATTTTCTATATTCGTCTATGGTTAAATAGCTAATACTTTCTTCAGGAATTCCTGCAAGAACGAGAGCTCCAGCAACATACCTAACATAAGTAGAAATGTAAGGAGGAACTCCAAGACATGTAGGTTCATCTACATAACCGTCAAGAATTAATATCCTCAATTTCTTCCTCTCTATTAAGAAGATTGAAAAGAGTTGGTGCAAGTACTCCGGTAACAATTGAAAGAAGAATTAAGATATTTTCAAAGTGTTCGTCAATTACTCCTAACTTTTTACCTAGCTCTGCTGTAACTATCACAAGAGTTAAAGGAGCCGATAAAAGAAAACCTCCCGCTATTGCTTTTCTAAGTCCAAGACCTTCAAAAATCAGGAGTAGTGAAGGAATTATTTTTACACTAAAACTCGCAAGAACAAGAGTTCCAAGAAGTGAAAGTGTATGAATGTTAAGTTCTGGCATTTTAAAGTTTATGCCTACATAAATAAAAAATATAGGAACTAGAAAACCAAAACTTATACCTGAAAGTTTTTCTTCTATGCTTTCTGTATCTTCAAAAACAGTAGCAAAGATCATTCCTGCTATAAAAGCGCCTATTATTGGCTCTATGTGAATTATAGAGGCTGCTACTGAAAGCATAAACATCACTGCTAGACTTATTCTTATACCTATTTCTGACGGACTTTTTTCAAAGAAGAATTTGAAGCGATTAGGGTACCACCAAACAAAGCTTTTTAAAAAAAGTAAGACTAATCTAGCAGTAATTAAATACATAATTAGTTTCAAGATACCTATCCAAAACTCTATTCCAAAGTGAAATTCAATGTAGAGAGAAAAGAGAGTAAGAACCGCAATACTTACAACTTCTCCAACAATTCCTGTTAAAAATAAAGCTTTTCCAAAAGGAGTATTCAAAAGAGCTTTTTCTCTTAGAACAGAAACAACAATACCTACTGAAACAACGCCAATAGCTATTGAAACTATAGCAGGGAAAGAAAATTTAGAACCTATAAGAAATGCTAAAAAGAAAACAAAAAGAGGAATGGAAGTCAAAACTATCTTTGTTTTAAGACTCAAGGTACTAATTTCCTTAAGCTTTACTTCAAGACCGGCTACAAACATAAGAAGAAGAAAACCAAAGGATGCTAAAAAGTCTAACCATTGAGAAGGTTCTACTAAGTTAAGAACAGATTTCCCAAGAATTATTCCGTAAAGTATTTCTCCTACTGCTACAGGAATTTTCAAAATTTTGCTAAGAAAAGGTACAAATAAAATTCCCAAGGAAATTAAAATTATTGAAATAAGAGAACTCTCCATTTACTCACCCACGCATACTAAGATTGATGAACAGTTAGATCTATGAATCATATGATAAGGAGGATAAGGATTAAACCAGTTAGTTTTCCTTCCCTTCCTTGCTCCAACTATGGATAAGTCATAATTTTTAGAAATCTTTGCAAATTCGTTAACCGGATTCCCAGTACGTACTAAGAAGTCAATAGAAATTTTGTACATACTTGAAAACTTCACAATTTTGTCTTTAAGATAATTTACTTTTTCATCACTATTATTTAATCGAACATAAAGAGCTGTTAATTTTGCATCTAACAAAATGGAAAGTTCTATTCCAACTTCAAGAGCTCTAAAACTGCTAAAAGAACCTGAAACAGGAACTAAAATTTTATTAACAGGGGTTGTACCTTTTGCAATCATAACAGGTGAAAGAGTTTCTTCGGCTACTAAAATGGGAAAAGTCTTTATTCCAAAATAGAGGGGAAATTCCTTGTACTTATTAGACATAACAATTAAACCAAAATTTTCATCTTTAACTACTTCTTCTAAAAATTCTTTTTCGCAGAGCTTCAATTCTTTTAGATCTACTACCTTCTTTTCATTTGATGAAAACATATTTTTCAAATCAGAGGTTGCTTTAAAACAGGTATATATTGATACTTTAAGAAGTTTTGTATTTTCAAAGAAGAATCTTGCATCTTTTAAAACATTTTGATCTCTTTCTGGAAGAAAAATTAGTTCTTCTGTTCCAAACTGTAAAGGAAATTGAGGTTCTCCTGATCTTATAAGCCCTGCTATATACTTAAGAACTTTTGGATCTCCTACTATAAGAACCTTATCTCCGGGTTTTACTATAGTATTTCGCTGAGGAATTATAAGCTTGCTTCCTCGAAAGATTGCAACTATTTTCCATCTTCTAGATGAAAATTTTCCTACTGGATATCCAGCTATTATAGATGTAGGCATTACGGTTACTTCAACTATCTCTCCTTGGCCAAGCCCGATATTTGTGGGAGTTACTATTCCTGATTTGATCTGTCTTTCAAGAAGTGAAGCAGTTGCAACAGCCTTATCAACGTAGTTTATATCTTCCCTTTCGTACAATTCATCGTTTTCTGTGCTATTAGATACGGCAAAAACAGAAGGTACATCGAATTCTTTTGCTAATTTACACGCCTCTATGTTAACTTCATCGTCTCCTGTACAAGCTGCAAATACTTTTGCATCCTCTATTCCTGCTCTTTTAAGCATGAGTTTACTGGTACCGTCCCCTTGTAAAAGAACAACCTTATTCATTGATTCTGTATCAAGTAAATCCACTATTTTCTGTAGCTTTTCAGCATCTTCATCTATTACAGTTATAAACCAGTCTCTTTTTAATCTTTTTATAAGTTCTCTTCCAACCTCTCCTGCACCAACGATAACTAGTTTCATTAGTTCTCCTTATAGTGACATTATCTCAATTTATTATTATAGGAATTTATAGAAATTTTTCTCTTTTTGGAATTAAAAGGTTTTTATTTGAAGTTTAAGAATTTGTAGAAGATTTTAGGAAAAATTTTGCGCTAATCCTCTCCTTTTCAAAGGGGAGATACAGCGCACGGCGTAAGCCGTTTTTTGACTATGCGTGTGTGAAGAATAAGCGTTTTTACTTTGGTTTACTCCGTAATTTGTTATACTATATGTATGAGCAAAACAAATCTGAAATCCAACGTAAAGAGAGGTAGAACCTGCGTATATAACTGCAACTACCACATAGTTTTTTCAACCAAATACAGGAGAAAGGTATTAACTCCAAAGGTAGAGGAATATCTGAAAAAGGTGATTATAAAAACAGGGATAGAGAAAGGCTTTGAAGTAGCTATGATAGAAGTTGGAGAACAAGATCACGTTCACATATTTGTATCTGCACATCCCAAAATAGCACCTTCCTACATAGTGAAGATGATAAAGGGAATAAGTGCGAGAAAGTTGTTTTTGAAATTCCCCGAGCTTAAAAAGAGGTTGTGGAAAGGACACTTGTGGAATCCCTCTTACTACATAGAAACCATAGGCTCAATTTCTGAAGATGTGATACGCAAATACATAGAGAACCAAAAGAGGAAGTAGATGCTCTACGTTTACAGGTTCAGACTTTACCCTAAGAAAGGACAAGTAGAGTTTTTAAACCGTCAAATAGGTCATTGCAGGTTTGTTTACAACAAGCTTCTTGAAATAGCTAAAGAGTCTTATGAAAAAGAAGGAAAAAAGTGGAACTACTATGAATACAAGAGACTACTGCCAAAACTTAAAGAGGAATTTCCGTTTCTTAAAGAAGCTAACAGTCAATCGCTTCAAGAAGCCGTAAAGTGGCTTGATAGAGCGTTCAAGAACTTCTTTAAAGGACTTGCGAAATCTCCCAGATTCAAGAGTAAAAAGAGAGTAAACAGCGTATCAATTCCTCAGCATTTCCGTATAGAGGGAGACAAAATCAAAATACCAAAACTCAAAACACCGATAAAGTTCAAAAAGCACAGGGAGATAGAAGGAAAAATAAAGAGCATCTCAATAACCAAGTTACCTTCTGGAAAGTTCTACCTTAACGTCCTTGTTGACAGGGAAATAGAACCACTTCCAGAAACAGACAAAGTAGTAGCAATAGACGTAGGACTCAAGTCTTTTTGCACCCTCTCAACGGGAGAGAAGATAGAAAATCTAAGACACCTGTTAAAGACGGAAAAAAGACTTAAAAAGCTCCAGAGGAAGCTATCAGGGAAGATAAAGGGAAGCAACAAATACCTAAAACTGCAAAAGAAGATAGCAAAACTCCACGAAAAGATAACGAACCAGAGGAACGACTTTCTCCATAAGCTAAGCAAAAGGATAGTCGGCGATAACCAAGTCGTGATAGTGGAAGATTTAAACGTCAAAGGGCTACTTCAAAACGGCAACCTTTCAAAGCACATAGCTGACGCAAGCTGGAGGAAGTTCATCACCTATCTGGAGTATAAGGCGAAGCTCTACGGTAGGAAACTCATCAAGGTAAATCCATTCTATCCGTCGTCAAAACTTTGTTCTGTGTGTGGATATAAAAATGAGAATCTCAAGCTGTCTGATAGAAGATGGGTATGTCCTAACTGTGGAACTGAACACGATAGAGATTACAATGCTGCTCTAAACCTGCTAAGAGAAGGACTCAAATTACTCAAGGGGTCGCTCACCTTACGAGCGGTAGGGGTGGAACGCCCCGAACTTATGCCCGTGGAGAGTGCGAGTGCACTCGTTGAAGCGGGAAGCTCCTCATTTCAATGAGGAGTAGTTCACCTACGTTAAATTCTTTCAGAACTTAAACTTTGTTATATAATCCATTCTGCAAAGTTTTAGGTTTGAGGTAAGAAAATGGCAATCTCAAAGATTAATGATGTGAAAAAGGAAATTTTAAAGAAAATTGAAGAAGTTTCTTCTTTAGAAGAACTTGAGAAGTTGAGAGTAGAGTTTATAGGTAGAAAGGGAAAGGTAACAGAACTTTTAAAATCTATACCTACACTTCCACCTGAGGAAAGAAAGGAATTTGGAAAAGCGTGTAACATCCTAAAAGGAGAAATAGAATCTCTTATAAAAGAAAAGCAAAGCTATTTCAAGGAGATTGAAAAAAAGAAAAAGTTAGAAAAAGAAAAGATTGACGTTACCTTACCAGGAAGAAGAAAGCCTCTTGGCTCTTTACATGTAGTAACAAAGACATTGAAAGAAATAGTTAGTATTTTCACTAAAATGGGATTTTCGGTTGCAGAGGGTCCTGAAATAGAAACAGATTTTTACAACTTTGAAGCTTTAAATATTCCAAAGGGACATCCCGCAAGAGAGATGCAGGATACGTTTTACATTTCAGAAGACGTTGTTCTTAGAACTCATACCTCTCCTGTTCAAATAAGAGTAATGGAAAAACACCAACCTCCAATTCAAATAATTGCTCCTGGTAAGGTTTATAGGAAAGATGCCGATGTTACTCACACACCAATGTTTCACCAAGTTGAAGGTTTAATGGTTGACCAAAAGGTAACTTTTGCTGACCTAAAAGGAGTTTTAGAGCTTTTCTTAAAAGAAATTTTTGGTTCGAGCACTAAAGTTCGATTTAGACCGTCATACTTTCCATTTACAGAGCCAAGTGCTGAAGTTGATATTGGCTGCGTAATATGTGGTGGCAGCGGGTGCAAAGTTTGTAAGGGAACAGGATGGCTTGAAATCTTAGGATGCGGAATGGTTGATCCAGCAGTTTTTAAAGCAGTTGACATAAATCCTGATATTTATCAGGGGTTTGCCTTTGGTATGGGAGTAGAGAGAATAGCAATGCTCAAGTATGGAATTGATGACTTAAGACTCTTTTTCGAAAATGATCTTAGATTCTTAAGACAGTTTAGAGGTATGTAAAATGAGGATAACTTATAACTGGTTAAAAGAATTTATAAATATAGAAGATTTATCTGCGCAGGAAATAGCAAATATTCTCACAGATGTTGGAATCGAAGTTGATTCTGTTAGATATGCTGCAGAAAATCTTGAAAAGGTTGTTACAGGAAAGATTGTTGAGATAACCAAACATCCTAATGCAGATAAACTCAAAATCTGTCAAGTTGATGTCGGAAACGAAGTTCTTCAAATAGTTACTGGAGCTGACAACGTTTTTGAAGGAGCTGTTGTTCCCGTTGCTCTCCATGGCTCAAAACTTCCAATTGGAGTGAGAATAAAGAGAAGTAAACTCAGAGGTGTTGTTTCAAATGGAATGTTATGTTCAGAGGAAGAATTAGGGTTAACAGATTCTTCTTCTTCTGGAATAATGATTCTTCCTGATAATGTTGAAATTGGAAAAGATGTTAAAGAAGTCTTGAGTCTAGATGATTGGATAATTGAGTATGAAATAACTACAAATAGACCTGATGCTCTTTCTATTCTTGGAATTGCAAGAGAGCTAAAAGCAGTTCTCAATAGACCCGTTAAATTACCACAAAATGATTTTAAAGAAGGAAACTTTGAAGCAAAAGAAGAAGCATCTTTATCAGTTCTTGATAGTGGGGCATGTCTAAGATACGATGGATTTATTCTTAAAGGAATAGAGAACAAGCCGTCTCCTTTGTTTATGCAAATAAGACTTTATCTTGTAGGTTTAAGACCAATAAATGCAGTAGTTGATGTTACTAACTATGTAATGTACGAGTTAGGACAACCTCTTCATGCTTTTGATCTTGAAAAACTTTCCGGAAGAGAAATTATCGTAAGAAGAGCTAAGGATGGAGAGACTATAGTAACACTTGATGGAGTTGAAAGAAAACTTACACAAGATGATCTTGTAATAGCAGATGCTGAAAAAGCAGTTGCTGTAGCTGGAGTAATGGGAGGAGAGGAAAGCGGTACTTCTTTGTCTACTAAAAATATTTTCTTAGAATCTGCACACTTTGAGCCAATGACAATAAGGAAAACTTCTAAGAGATTATCTCTTTCTACTGACTCTTCTTATAGATTCGAAAGAGGAGCAGATATTGAAATTACGGAATTTGCAGCAAGAAGAGCTCTTCATCTCATTCAAAAATTCTGTGGTGGTAAAGTGGCTAAAGGAAAACTTTCTTTCTATCCAAAACCTTATACTCCAAAGGTAATTGTTTTTAATCCTGAAAAATCTACTAAAATACTTGGAGTTAATATACCTCCAAGGAAATCTTTTGAAATTCTTGCAAATCTTGGATTTACTGTAAAGAAAGAACAAAATTACATAGTTGTCAAAGTTCCTTCTTGGAGAAAGTACGACGTAGCAAGAGAAATTGATCTGATTGAAGAAATTGTAAGAATCTATGGAATGAAAAATGTTATAAGTACTTATCCTTTAATGCATACAGATGTTAATAAGAACCTTGAATACGATAAGTTAAATGAAGTAAAAGAATTTCTAACTGCTTTTTCTTTGAATGAAGCAATAAACTACAGTTTTATAGGAGAAAAGCTCTATAGATTCTTTGGACTTTCAGTTGAAAATCTTATTAAAATTTCTAACCCACTTTCTGAAGAGTGGGTTTACATGAGAGATAAAATATTTCCAAGCCTTGTTCAGAATGCTGTTTTAAACATTAATAGAAATGAAAAAGATGTTTTCCTTTTTGAGATTGCAAAGATCTTTGAAAATAAAGGAGAAAAGCTTCCTGAAGAACATCTCCATCTTGGAATTCTTCTTACAGGAAAGATTCCTGAAGGTATACTTAGTGAAAGAGAAGTAGATTTTTATGATTTAAAGGGAATAGTAGAAGGTTTACTTGAACTTCTAAAGCTTGAAGGAAAATTTGAATCTTTAGACAATGTAGAATATCTTCATCCCGGACAGAGTGCAAAAGTCATTGTAAATGAAAAAGAAATTGGTTTTATAGGAAAGCTTCATCCTGATGTTCTTGAAAGATTGGATATAAAACAAGATGTTTTTGTTGGAGAACTTTCCTTGGATAGACTTTTGGAATTTTCTAAGGAAAGAGAAATCTTCTTTAAACAAATTCCAAAATTCCCTCCAGTAACAAGGGATATTGCAGTTTTAGTAGATGCTGACATGCCTGTTGGAAAACTTGAAGAAGTTATAAAAAGTTCTGCTAAGTATCTTGAAAAGTTGAAACTTTTTGACCTTTACAAAGGAAAGGGAATTCCTGAAGGTAAAAAGAGTGTTGCATTTTCATTAGTCTTTAGATCAAAAGAAAAAACCTTGTCAGACGAGGAAGTAAATAAGATATTGAATGGTATAATAAAAGCACTTGAAAAATTTGGAGCTACACTTAGGGCATAAGAGGAAGATTGTGAGCTTACCTGAAACTGTAGAAGTTGTTATATGTGGTAGAAAATTTAACATAAAAACAGATAAAGACCCCGAATATGTCAAGTCCCTTGCTCAAAAATTGGAGTCCATAGTTGAGAAGATAAGAGCAGGCAACAGCAAGGTAACTTTTGATAAAGCCTTGATTGTTGCCTCTTTTTACATACTTGATGAAAACGAGTCTTTAAGAAAACGGATTCAAGATCTCAGTACAGAAAATAAGAAACTTGAGGAAGGAGCTAAAATACTTAAGAAATTAGCTCCCTGATCTTCCCTTATGCCCCTTGTATTAAAGGGGTTTGAAGTTGAAAAGTCTTCTAAGAGAAGAAATAAAGAAAAAACGTCTTTTGTTACCAGAAAATGAAGTCAAAGCGAAAAGTATCAAGATAGTAAAAAAGCTCTGGGAAATTATTCCTAAGGAAGCAGAAATCTTCATGTTTTATGCTCCTTTTAAAAAGGAAGTAGATCTTTTACCATTTGCAAGAAAGCTTCTTTCTATTGGGAAGCGTGTAGTGTTTCCGCGAGTTTCTGAGAAAGACATAATTCCTCTAGAAATTTTTTCTTTAAAGGATTTATCTCCTGGATACCTATCAATTCTCGAGCCTCCCTTAGAGTATTCTCGGGTTATAAAGAAAATTGATGTTGTGTTCGTTCCAGGAATAGTTTTTGATTTACACTGTTTTCGGATAGGGTATGGAGGAGGATTCTACGATAGATTCCTTGCCAAACAGAAGGTAAGAACTAAAATTGGTATTTGCTTTGATTTTCAGATTGTGGAAAGGGTACCTCACGATCCTTTTGACATCCCGATGGATGTTGTAGTTTCAGAAAAAAGAGAGATAAGGAGGAATGAATGGAGCTAATACTTGTTGCGATACTAGCAATTCTTACAGGACTTACTGTTGGTTATATAGTTGGAACAAAGAAAAGTCATATTGAAACTGAAAAGATAGAAAAGAAGATAAAAGAAGAAGCTAAGGAAGACGCACAGAAAATTCTTGAAAAAGCAAAGGAAGAAGCTTCAGAGTTAAAAGAAAAGGCAGAAAACCTTTTAAGGGAAGCTAAGGAAAAGTTTGAAGAGATGAAAAAGGAAGCTTTCCTTCGTGCTAAGGAAGAGATTCTCAAAGAAAAAGAGAAATTAGAAGAAGAACTAAAAGAGAAGAAAAGAGAGCTCTCTGAGTTAGAAAAAAGACTTCTTCGAAGGGAAGAATATTTAGATAAAAGAGAATCAACTCTTGATAAAAGAGAAAATAACCTTGATAGGAGAGCAGACTTTCTTGATAAGTTAGAAAAAGAGTTAGAAGAAAAAAAGGCTGAAGTTGAAAGGCTTGAAGCAGAACTTCTTGAAAAAGATATGAAAATAACGCAGCTCATAGAAGAAGAACTTAGGAAACTCGAAGAAATTGCTGGAATGAGTCAAGAAGAAGCTCAAGAAGAGCTAATGAGGCGTATGGAAGAAGAAATAAGAAAAGATCTTGCTATTCGTTATAAACAAATAGAAGAAGAGTTCGAGCAAACAGTAGAAAAAAAGGCTAAGAGAATACTTGCAACTACTATACAGAGACTTGCTACTGACCAAGTAGCTGAAACAACAATAGCTGTTGTTGATCTTCCAAACAATGAGATGAAAGGAAGAATTATTGGTAGAGAGGGTAGAAACATTAGAGCTTTTGAACTTGCCACAGGAGTGGATCTCATAATTGATGACACTCCTGAAGCTGTTACGATTTCATCTTTTGATCCTATAAGAAGAGAGGTTGCGAGAATTGCTCTTGAAAGATTGGTTGCAGATGGAAGAATTCATCCAGCAAGAATAGAGGAAGTTGTCGAAAAAGTTAGAGAGGAAATAGATCAAGAAATACTAAATGCTGCTGACGAAGTTCTCTTTGAACTTGGAATTGATAATGTCCACCCAGAACTCAAAAAACTTCTTGGAAAACTTAAATACAGAACAAGTTATGGTCAAAATGTCCTTCAACATGTGAAAGAAGTTGCTTATCTTGCAGGTATGATGGCTGCAGAAATAGGAGCTGATGTTCAGCTTGCAAAACGTGCAGGACTTTTCCATGACATAGGGAAAGCAGTAACGCACGAAGTAGAAGGCTCTCATGCTCTTATAGGAGCAGATATTCTTAAGAAATATGGAGAACCAGAAGCAGTAATAAATGCTGCTGCTGCTCATCATGGAGAAGCAGAATTTACAACTGTTGAATCAGTTCTTGCTGCAGTAGGAGATGCTTTAAGTGCCGCAAGACCTGGAGCAAGGAGAGAAAGTTTAGAAGCTTACATTAGAAGAATTGAAAAGCTTGAAAGTATTGCAGAATCTTTCCCTGGTGTGATGAAGGCGTTTGCTATCCAAGCTGGTAGAGAAGTAAGAATAATGGTTGAGCCAGATAGAATTACTGATGAAGAAGCTGCTTTTCTTGCTCATCAGATATCAAAGAAAATAGAGGAAGAAGTTCAATATCCTGGACAAATAAAAATTACTGTAATAAGAGAAACGAGAGCTGTCGATTATGCAAAATAATCAGCGTAATGTAGGGTAAGGACAAGATGGCTACAGATAACAAAAAGTTTCTAATCGTAGGAACAGCAGGGCACATAGATCACGGAAAAACCTCTCTTATAAAGGCACTTACTGGTATAGATACTGATCGCTGGGAAGAAGAGAAAAAAAGAGGAATGACTATAGATTTAGGATTTGCAAATCTTCAACTTCCAAGTGGAATTTTTGTGGGGATTGTTGATGTTCCTGGACATGAAAAGTTCATAAAAAATATGCTTGCTGGAGCTCACGGTATAGATTTCGTTCTCTTCGTAATTGCGGCAGATGAAGGAATTATGCCGCAAACAGAAGAACATCTTACTGTATGTCAAATGCTTGGAACAAAGAAAGGAATTATTGTCCTTACAAAGAAGGACTTGGTTGATGAGGAATGGTTGGAGCTTGTAAAAGAAGAGCTTAAAGAATATTTTGAAGGAACTTTTTTGGAAAATGCACCTATTGTCCCCGTTTCTTCAAAAACTGGAGAAGGAATAGACAAACTTATTTCAGAAATTGACAAATTAGCTAGGGAAACTTCTCCTAAGATTAAAAAAGGTATTTTAAGACTTCCAGTTGATAGATCTTTCACTGTAAAAGGTTTTGGAACTGTTATAACTGGAACTCTCATATCAGGAAAAGTTTCTGTTGGAGATAACGTTGAAATACTTCCACAAAAAAAACAAGTAAAAGTTAGAGGTGTTCAAGTTCACGGTAAAAGCGTAAGTGAAGCTTTTGCAGGACAGAGAACAGCCCTTAATCTTTCTGACGTTTCAAAGGAAGAGGTCGAAAGAGGAAATGTAATAGCTACTCCATCTTTTTTAAGACCAACCGATAAAGTGGATGTAGAGTTAATTCTTTCAAAAAATGCAGATGTGATTATTCAGTCAGGGCATAAAGTTCACTTTCATCATCTTACAAAAGACGTAGAGGGAGAAGTTTATTTAATAGATAAAGAAGAACTTCTTCCAGGCGATAAATGTTTTGCACAGATAAGATTAAAAGAAGAAATCATTCCTGTTTTTGAGGATAGATTTGTCATCAGAAACTATTCTCCAGCAAGAGTTATTGGTGGAGGAGAAATTCTTAATCCTCTCCCTGAAAGAAAATTTAGAAAAAGATTTAAGAAAGAATGGCTTGAAGATCTAAAAATTTTCAAAGGAAAAGAAAAAGAGAAAATCCTTTGCTATTATGTTGAAAAGTTTCCAGGTAAATTTTCTAAAAAAGATTTTGTTCAGTTAATAAACCTTTCTCCAGATGAAGTTGAGAAACTTATTGAGGATGTGATTTCAAAGAAAAGCTTGTTGTCTTTCGGAGGTAAGCTTTATTCAACAAAGTATGTTGAGGAATTAAAAGAGAAAGTTACATCCACTATCGAAAAATACCACAGAGAATATCCAATTTCAGAAGGAATGAATAAGGAGTCCTTAAGAACGAGCTTGAAAATTCCTACTGAGTTACTTTCACAGGTTATCAAAGAACTTGTAGAAATGAAAAAATTTGAAGATGCTGAAGGAATTGTAAAAATTTCAGGTTTTGTTCCTAAAGCAGAAGGAACTCGTTTTGAGAAAATCATAGAAAAGGTAGAAAATACACTTAAATCCTTTAATTTTGCTCCACCTGATTTAAAGGAATTGCTTTCAAACTTATCTATACAGGAGGAAGATTTAAACCTCGTAGTAAACTACCTTGTAAACAGGAAAAATTATGAAAAGATAGGTGATTTCCTCTATCATCCAGAAAGCATGAAGAAAATAAGGGAAATACTCAAAAACCACTTTATGAAGAAGGAAAGTTTAAGTGTTGGAGAGTTTAAAGATTATTTAGGTATTTCAAGAAAGTATGCTATTCCTCTCTTAGAGTATTTTGATAGAACTGGTGAGCTTGTAAGAAAAGGAAACGAAAGGATTAAAGGGAATTTAAAGTAGATGGGAAATGTTATTTTAAACGTTATCCTACCTTTATATCTTCTCATATTTTCAGGATTTCTTATAGGAAAACTTAATCCTAAGCTAAAAACTGATACGATATCATTTATAGTTCTTTATCTTTTTGCTCCTGCCTTGATATTTACTTCCTTTAGAAATATAGAAATTTCCCTACATAACCTTTCTTGTATTACCTTTACAGCACTTGGGGTTTTCCTCGGAGTTTTCTTCTTATCCTTAATTGTAGAGACTTTCTTTCTAAAAAGAAAAAATGAAGCCTTTGAAATTTCCTCTACAGTTATGAATGCTGGTTACTTAGGAATTCCTTTGATATATCTAATGTTTGGAGACAATGGAATTCCTTATGCAATAACTTTTATGGTTGTCATGGCAGTTCTTCACTTTACATTAGGAATATTTATTCTCCAAAGAGAGAACCTAAAGGAAGGTTTAGTATCTGTTTTGAAAATTCCTCTTATTTATGCAGTCATCTTTGCATTCTTTACAAAAGACGTTTTCATACCTCAAGGTATTGAAAAAGTAATCAAGCTTGCTGGAGATGCTACTCTTCCTCTTATGCTGGTTTCAATAGGTATAAGCCTATCAAGAATAAAACCTTCAGAAATTGCTTTCAGTTTTTGGGGAACTGTTTTAAGATTTTTAGGTGGTTTTTTTACTGCTGTTTTATTTACAGCTTTATTTAACTGTCCAGACTTAATCAAAAAGGTATTGATAGTTCAATCTTCTTTGCCATCTGCAATTTTAAATTACGTTTTGTGTGAAAGATTTAACAAATCTCCAGAAGTAGCTGCATCTATCATTTTTGTTTCAACACTACTTTTTCCTATATGGTTAATAATTTTGGGAATCTTTGTTTGATTGTTGAAGTTGACTATAATTAACATTCACTTTTTAAACCAAGATTTTTATTCTGCGGAGGAGCCATGAAGATAGGAACTCCCCTTTCTCACAATTCTACGCAAGTACTTCTTCTTGGAAGCGGTGAACTTGGAAAAGAATTTGCTCTAGAGGCTTTAAGACTTGGAATAGAGGTTATAGCTGTTGATAATTATCAATTTGCTCCAGCACAGCAAGTAGCGCAGAGGTTTTATGTTATAGATATGAAAGACGGCAGCCAAATAAAGAATATAGTTTATAGAGAGAAACCTGATTTTATAGTTCCGGAAATTGAGGCAATTGATACTGATGTTCTTTTAGAACTTGAAGAGGAAGGCTTTAATGTTGTTCCTTGTGCAAAGGCTGTAAAGTACACAATGGATAGAATAGGAATAAGAAGATTAGCAGCAGAGGAACTTGGACTAAAAACTTCAAAATATCGCTTTGCCTCGGATTTGGAAAGTTATAAGAAAGCTGTTAAAGAAATAGGTCTTCCTGTTGTTGTAAAACCGGTTATGAGTTCTTCAGGAAAAGGACAAAGTATAGTTAGAAAAGAAGAGGAAATAGATGAAGCATTTTTCTATGCTCAAAGAAATGCAAGAGGTAAAGGTAATGCTGTTATTATTGAAGAGTTTATAGATTTTGATTTTGAAATTACGCTTTTAACTGTTAGAACTAAGGAACAGGGAACTCTTTTCTGTGAACCAATTGGTCATGTCCAAGTTGATGGAGATTATCAAGAAAGTTGGCAACCTCAACCTATGACAGAAACAGCTCTTAAGAGAGCAAAAGAAATGGCAAAAGCCATTACCGACGCTCTTGGAGGTTACGGCATATTTGGCTGCGAATTTTTTGTAAAGGAAGATGAAGTTTGGTTTAGTGAGGTTTCTCCTCGCCCTCATGATACTGGAATGGTAACGATGATTACTCAAAACATGAGCGAATTTGAAATTCACTTAAGAGCAATTTTAGGACTTCCTATGGATATAAAACTAATATCACCAGGAGCTTCTCACTGTTTTCATGCCAAAGGTTTTGGAGTTGCTCCAAGATATGAAGGAATTGAAAAAGCTCTATCAATTCCAGATACAACGGTAAAAATTTTTGGTAAACCTACTACAAGGCCAAGAAGGAGAATGGGAATAACCTTGGCTACTGCTGATACTGTTGATGAAGCAAGAAAGAAAGCTAAGGAAGCAGCACTAAAAATAAAGGTCATTGAAAGTTAAAAAGTTATTTCTCTTTTACTTTAACTTTTTTTATTCTCTTTTTTTCTACATCTTCAACTATTATTTCGGCCGTTTCAAGGTCTATTTTTTCCCTTTTTTTAGGAAATCTTCCAAGTTTTGAGAGTATAAGACCAGCAACTGTAACATAATCAGGACTTTTAGGAAGAGGTTTTTTAAGTAGTTTGTTTAATTCCTCTATTTCCACAGAACCATCAGCTAGGATTTCATTTCCTTTCTTAGTAATTGAAAGTTTAGACTTATCAAATTCATCTTCTATTCTTCCAACAATTTCTTCAAGTATGTCTTCAAGAGTTAAAATTCCAAGAGTTGAACCATACTCATCAACAACAATTGCCATTTGATCGCTGGATTTCCTAAATTCTTTAAGTGCATCAAATATACTCATGTATTCTGGAAATACGAGAATTGGTCTCATGAGTTCCTTTACAGATATTTCTCCACTTTCTGTATTAAGAAGATCTCCTATAGAAATGTAACCAACTATATCATCAAATCTCTTTCTATAAACAGGAAGTTTTGAGAAACCAGACTTTTCTAAAAGACTTAAGGCACTTTTTACAGGTGCATTTTCATTTACCGCAACAACATTTAAGAGAGGAACGTAAATATCTCCAACTGTTTTTTCTCTAAGCTTTAAGATATTTTTAAGAATATTTCTTTCCGTTTTTTCTACTGGAAATCTTGAGGAGCTCTCCACAAGAAGCTGAAGTTCCTCTTTTGTTACAAATGGATTTTGCTCGGATTCAGCTCCAACTAACTTTGCAAATGTTTTTGCAAAAGTTATAACAACAAAAGAGATAGGTTTAAAAAGATAATAAAAGAGATAAATTGGATAGACAATCTTAAAGGCTATTTGGTGGGAGTACTTTTGAAACAGGCTTTTAGGAATTAGTTCTCCAAACGTCAAAGTTATCGGAGTAAATGTCAAAACAGTAACAATTTCTGGATAAGCAGACAATTGGGGAAATACTTTAATAATATCTCCAAGTATCAAAGTTGCATAAATTGTTGAACCTGTAACAGTAGAAAGATTGGTACCTATTAAGGTTGTTGTAAGTAGTTTTTCAGGTTCAGAAAGAAGCTTGTTCAAAAGCTTTGCAGCCTTATCTCCCTTCTGCAATCTTTTTTTAAGTTCTACTTTTGGAAGAGAAACTATTGCTATTTCGCTTCCTGAAAAGAAACCTTCAGAAAGAACACATAAAAGTATTAAAAAAAGAGCCCAACCTTCCATTACTTTTCTTTCTCCACAATAACTGATGTAATTCTATTTCCTTCCATTTCATCAACTGTAAACTTGTAACCCTTATAGGTAATAGATTCTCCTTTTATCGGGATTCTTTTTGTAAGAGCCATGATAAGTCCAGCTACAGTATCAACCTCTTCCAATACTGGATCTTCTTCTAAGTTAAGTAGCTCTTTTATTTCTTCGATGGAAGTATCACCTGAAATTAGATATTTATTTTCAGAAATCTTTTTTATCTCTTCTGTTATTTTCTTCTCATCCGGTATTTCTCCAACAATCTCTGTTAAAATATCATCAAGAGTCACCAAACCAGCTGTATTTCCATACTCATCAATAACTATAGCCATGTGTTTTTTTGATCTTTGCATTTCTTCAAGAAGTCTATCAAGAGTGAGAAATTCTGTTACAAAGTAAGGTTTATCAATAAAATGACTTACTGGTTTTTCAAGATCTTCAGGATTTAATCTCAAAGGCAAAATTTTCCTTGTGTATAAAACTCCAACGATTTCATCAAGAGAGTTATCATAAATAGGTATCCGTGAAAACTTTGTTTTCTTTATCTTTTCAATTGCTTCTTTTACAGGTGTATCTTTTTGAATGGCAAAAATTTTATGTTTAGGAACCATTATTTCCTTTACGTCTGTTTCTCCAAGGTCAAGAGTTCTATCTATTAGCTCTTTTTCTTCAGTTGCTATAGTTCCCTCTTCTGCTCCTTCAGAAACTAAGATCATGAACTCTTCATCTGTTAAAACTTTAGGTTTATTAAAGAGCTCTATCCCAAAAGGTTTTAACAAGATAGAAGCAAATTTAACAAAAATCAACCTAAAAGGAGCTATTAGTATACTGACTAGCTTTATAAAGCTTAAAATAAAAAAGGCATATCTTTCACTATACTTGATTGCAAGAGTTTTAGGAGTTACCTCACCAAAAATAAGTAAAATTACGACGGTAATGGGTACGGATAAAGTTGCTCCTAACTCTTTGCCAAGGAGTTTTACAAAGAGTGTTGCAGATGTAGCAGCTATTGCTATGTTTACCATTTCGTTACCAACAAGAATTGTAGCAATAAGATTTGCAGGATTTTGAAGAAACTTTAAGATTTCTTCCGCTTTTCTGTTTCCTTCCCTTGCAAGTCGTTCAAGTCTTAAGGTATTAAGAGAAAAGAAAGCGGTCTCTGAAGCTGAAAAGAGACCGGAAAGAAGAACAAGAATGGGCAAAGCTATATAATAAATGGTTAAATTATCTGATTCCATTTTAGTTACTTTCCCTGTGGAGCATTCTATTTATAATAAAGTTTTGAATAGCTGTAATTATATTGTTCGTTAACCAGTAGAGAACTAAACCTGCTGGAAAACTTGCAAACATAAAAGTAAAAACAACCGCCATTATCATGAATATTTTTTCCTGTTGAGGATTAGTAGTTGGTGTTAATTTCTGCTGAAGAATCATTGAAGCACCCATTAAAATAGGCATAATGAAGGTGGAATCAGGCATTGAAAGATCAGGAACCCAAAGGAAAGAAGCTCCTTTTAGTTCGACTGCATTGAGAAAAATCTCATATAAAGCAAAGAAAATAGGTATTTGAAGAAGTATTGGAAGACATCCACCCATTGGATTTACACCAGCTTCTTTGTATAGCTTCATCATTTCTTCATTGAGTTTCTGTGGATTGTCTTTATACTTGTTTTTTATCTCTTCAAGCTTTGGAGCTAATTCCTGCATCTTTTTCATAGATTCAAAGCTTTTATGAGTGAGTGGATGAAGGATTATCTTTATTAAAATTGTAAGAACTATAATAACCAATCCCCAATTTGGAATAAATTGATGAAGAAATAGAAAGAACTTAAGGAATGGCTTTGCAAGAAATCCAAAGATTCCAAAATCTATTGCTTTATCCATTCCTAAACTTTCGAGCTGATTTAACTCTTTTGGACCACCGTAGAAAATACCACTTCCTATGAATCCCTTTATAACTGTATGGCTGTTAATATTTTCTATAGAAACAGGAAAATCTGTATCTTTTATTGCCATCAGGAAGTATTTATCCTCTTCCCCTGCCCACTTTACATTTTTAAAACTAATGGGAGTCTTTATTTCCTGTGGTTCCAGCCTTTCGATTCCTTTCTCTGTTTCAACAACAGGACCAATATGTCCCATTCTTGAGGTATGAGCTTCATTTACCCTAATATCTGGTCCAATAAGAGTTATTAACTTTTCTCCTTTGAGCTCTGTCTTAACGTCTATTCTGTAAGAATCAGGATAGAAAGTTAGCTCTTTAACAAACTTCCTACCGTCTTGGAGACTTCCTTCTAACTTTAGAATAACTGCTTTATCTTTTACTAGAACCTTTTTCATAGATGGAGTAAGAGAAATATTGGCAAGTTCTTTTGATAGCTTTTCATCAGTTGATATTGTCATTAATGGAAATATTCCCATCTTTTTTGAAAATTCAGAAACAAGCTGAGCATTATATTTTTTTACCGTTAGCGATAAAAGTTTACCGTTTACAGTCGAAATTTCAGCAGAATAAAGAGGAGTTTTTACTTTAACAACTTTTCCTATTTCTCTAGATTCAGGTATATCTACTTTCACAACATGTTCTTGTTTTAAAGCTTCCTTAACATTTTTTCTTTCTTCATTCTTTCCAAAGAAAAATTGAAACCCTAAAACTAAAATAAACGCTAGCAAAGCTGCTTGAACTATTGAAAGTAGCTTGTTCTTTTCCATCTTCCGTCTCCTATGGGTAATCTATTCCACCTTTTGAAAAAGGATTGCACCTTAAAATTCTGTAAATTGCTTTTATACCACCTTTTAAAAGTCCATACTTTTCAATTGCCATAACTGCATAGTTAGAGCAAGTAGGATAGTACCTGCAACTTGCAGGTAAAAAAGGTGAAAAAAACTTCTGATAACCTCTTATAAGTAAGATTACTAATGAGTTTATCTTTCTCACTCTTCCCTCAGAATATCTGCTTTCTTTGCAAGCTTTAAAAAATCACTTTCAACATCATGGTACTTTTTTCCCAAAATTCCTTTCCTTGCAATAAAGATAATATCAACTGGTTTAAGCTTGTGCTTATTTAATCTGAAAACTTCCCTCATTAATCTCTTGGCTCTGTTTCTATCTACTGCTCTTTTTGAAATTTTCTTTGAAGCTATAAAACCAGCTCTTGGATAATCAACATTATTTGACACAAAGTAAAAAGCCACGGTGACACCACCGAGGCTTTTTCCGGAATCGAAAACTCTTTTAAAATCAGATTGTTTTCTTAGCCTTTCGTGTTTTTTGAACGTGAAATTTATCTTCTTCTCCACTCGTCACTTACCGTAAGTTTCTTACGTCCCTTCTTTCTTCTTCTTCTGAGAATTTCTCTTCCGCTTTTTGTTTTCATTCTTGCTCTAAATCCATGAACTCTTTTACCGTGAAGCCTACTTGGCTGATATGTCCTTTTTGTTGACAATTTACACCTCCTTTAATCTTAGCGTAATTGATACGTGGAATTATAATCCAGAGGAAGGATTTGTCAAAAGAGTGTTCGAGTTCAATACATGGTGGACACCTTGATGACTTCTAATATAGTCCTCAAACTTCTCAGCGGGAGTCTTGTAATTTAAAGAGTGATGGGGTCTAAGAAAGTTGTAAATCTTTAAATACTCAAAAAGTTTTTTATTCATCTCATCAACAGTCGGTTCTGTTCCTTCTATCATCCATAGTTCACTTTCTGTCGTTTGAATAAACCTTTCTACATGCGCATTAGTCTTGGGAGATTTCGGATAACTAAAGTAGTGTTCTATCCCTTTTCTTTTAAGATATTCGTCTAACTCCCCTAAAAATTCGCTCCCGTTATCCGTTTGAACTTTCTCTATCTTGAAGGGAAGAAATTTTTCAAGTTCTTCAAAAAACCTTCTTCCGCTCCTGCTGCTTTTTGTAGAATAAACCTTGGCAAATGCTATTCGGGTGAACTTGTCTATTGCCGTGAACTGGTAAAAGGTTTTACCGCACCAGTAGAGGTATTTAACGTCCATGAGGATTGTTCCTGGTTTGTCTGCTCTTAGTCCTTTTCTGGTGCGGTTCTTTTTCCCTTTCTGTTTCTTCCTCTTGTAGGTACTTTTTAGTTTCCAGGTTCTTTCTATTAGTCCGTGTCTTTTGAGAACCCTGTAAACTGTAGAGGATGATATTTTTACATTTAGGTATCTTTCCATGAAGGCTGCTATCTTTTCTTTGCTCCAGGTTGGGAATTTTTCCCTTATTGTGACGATGATGTGTTCTATTTCAGGTTCTGTTTGTGGTTGTCTTACTTTATGAGGTCTTTTGTTTCTGTCTTGGAGTCCTTCTATCCCGTACTTGTCGTATCTTTTTTTCCACTTGTAGAAGGTTGTTGGACTGATGCCAAAGTATCTGCATGTTTTTCTGGCGTTGCCTGTTTTGTGGTAATACTCTATCCATTTGAGTCTCCTTTTAACATTTCTGTCTTTTGTTAGGTCAAGCTTCTTTTTTACTCTTCTTCCTTCTTTCAGGGTTTCTTTGAATGCTGTATTTGTGCTTGATATATGGAGGGATGTTCCTTTGAATCTTTTCAATTGTTTCATCGGTGGACACCTCCTTGTGGTATTCAAAGGTTATTGTAGGGTGTCCACCTTCTATCTGAACTTCAACAAAGAGATAAAATAAATTTGAATCCTAACTTCCTATCTTTTTTGTAGAGCTCTATAGTCTTTTGAAGATCTTCTTTTCTAACTTTAAGCTTTTTTAAGAACTCTTCGTTTTTAATCAAGTGGTATCCAATAAACTGCAAAAGATTTCTTGGTGATCTTGAAAACTTAGCGCTTTCAAAGTCAATAATTCTACACTTCTTTCCATCAAAAATGAGATGTTTTTCTCCTTTAATTTCAGAGTGTTTAATAAAAACTTCGTCAAGAAGATAACAACTTTTTAAAGTCTCCTTGATAACAAAGTAAGGATTAAAGTTATTCATAGCAAATTTAAAAGTTTTTCCTTCTATAAACTCCATAACTATAAATTCTGAATTGTGTAGAAAAGGAGTAGGAGCAGGATTTTCCTCTTTTAATTTGTCTGAAAGATACTTAAGAATTTCATATTCCCTTTTCAAAAAATTTTCTTTCTGTACATCAGAACGTGAAACTTTCACCGCAACAGTCTTTTCTTTGTAAATACCTTTGAAAACAACACCTCTATACCCTTTAGATATAAAAGATACAAGCTCTATGTTCTTTTCCTTTAAAAGTTTTAAAAGCTCTTTTACCCTTTCTTCTCTTCCAGCAGGATAGTCTAAGTATCTATAAAATTGTGAAGTCTGGGATACCATACTTTTCCTTTAAACATTTTTTTATTAAAGCTTTCTTCGTAAGCTGAAGTACTTTTTTATGCCAATAAATATTATAAGGAGCTAGTAATTTTTCTGCATATTTTCTACATTCTTTTCTAAAAGGTGAATTTTTATAGAGAAAACTATAAAAAGTTTTTTCAAAATTTATAAGTTCCTCTTCCAATTCCTTAATATCTTCAATTTTTTTCAATTCTTTTAATTTTTCAAGAAGAGAAAAATCTTCTACTCCTATCTCAAGCAGTATAGACTGTAAAATTTTGTAAAGTTTTTCAAGCTTTGCATAGGGAATAACTTCTTTTCTTAGCGCTCCTAGGGCAAATTTAGCTTCATCTTGAGCATACTTTCTAAATTTTTTTACAACTAATTCATCAATATCTTTGAGAGAAAATCTCTTGGGAAGTTCTTCATCACTAAGTGCTAAAAGTACAAATCCAAGAGGTATATTTAATGAATACCATCTTCTAACTACGGATAAATCGTTAGAACCTGAAAAGAAAAACTTTCCTGGATACGCTTCTTCAAGTCCTATTTGAATTTCATCTATGTATTCGCTGAGACTCTTGTCTTTATCCATTGAGAAAACTCCTGATACATCTTCCGTATCTCCTTCTTGAGAAGTTCAATTCTATCACTGTAAAAGATATACTCTCCAAAAATTCTTTTTTCTGTTTCCGCCCATCTGATCTGCCTGTAAAGCTTTATTGCTTTCTTGAATTTCTTTTCCGTATCTCCAAGGAGAGAAAGAACTTCAAAAGTATTGCCTATCCTCTTTTTTATAAAGAGCTGATAGATATAACTGATAAACTCAAGGTCAACAACTCCTCCGCATGAATATTTTATGTCTTTTTGTCCTTTTCCGAGTTCTCTCTCAAGGACTTTTCTCATTTCAAAGATTTCATTAAGAGTTTCAAAATCTAGTGGCTTTTCAAAGAGAAACTTTTCAACAATTTTTTCTGTTTCTCCTTTTAGATTTCCATAAAGGAATCTAAACCTTGTGAAGGCAAGTCTTTCCCAAACTCTTGCTGTTGTTTCTGTATACTTTTTAAAGTAATTAATCGTAAAAACAAGCTCTCCCTTTTCTCCAAAAGGCCTTAACCTTGTATCAACTTCGTATCCAAGGGATTCAAGTCTCTTTATTATTTCGAGTGCTTTTTGATTATCCTTGGAAGGTAAGCTTGAAAAGAAAAGGAGGTCTATATCAGAACCGATGTTCATTTCTCTGCTACCGTGTTTTCCTACAGATGCAAGAGAGAAATCAGGTCTAACTTCAGTGTAGATAATGTCTAAAAGAAAATCAACAATAGCAGTTATTTCCTTTAAAAATTCTTCTATTTTCACTCTTCCAAGTCTCAATCTAAGTAAAGCTCTTATTTCAGATAAGTTTTTAACAAAACGAAGATTTTTAAACTCTTCAAAGTCCTTTTTTAGTCTTTCTACAGTAATAGGCTCCTCTATATACGTAGGATTGAACATCAGGTCTACAATTTCGGGAGTTTCTCTAAAACGTTTTATGAAAAATTCTTTCGTTGAAAGAAGATAGAAAAGGAGTTTCAAAGCGTGTATTTCTGAAAGAATAGAGAAAAAGAAAACTCTACCTTCTTCCTTTTCAAAAAAGGAAACAAGATTCTTCATAGTATTTTTTGAGCTTGGTACTTCAAAAAGAAGTTCTAAAAATCTATCTCCCATAACATCAAGTGTGTTAACCTCTTCAGGAGAAAGAGTTTTTAAGTTAAGAAGAACTTCTATAAAACGTTTAACTTCTAAAGGCTCTCTAAATCCCATTTTCTCAAGATCTTCAGCAGTAACAACTGAAAGTGGTTTCCTGTCACCTGTAGGGAAGAATTTATTAAAGTAAGCATTAACAGTTTTCATTATCTGATTTAGTTTTTTGAGAAAGGATTCTCTATCTTTAAATCCCATTTTTCTTGCTAATTCTTCTGCTTCTTCTCCTTCAGGATGAAAAGTTTGTGTCTGTCTAAAATTTGTTATCTGAAGCATGTGCTCAGCTTGTCTAAGAAACAAATAAGAACTCCTTAAATCAGAATACTCCTTTTCCGTTATAAATCCCCACTTTAAAAGCCTTTTAAGAGCAATGAGAGTATTCTGCGACCGAATCTGTGGATACTTACCGCCATAAATCAGCTGAAAAGCTTGAACAATGAATTCTATTTCTCTTATTCCTCCTTCCCCTAATTTAAGGTCTATTTTCTTTCCTTTTTTGTTTACTTTGCTCTTAATGAGCTCCTTTAGTCTTAAAACCTCTTCAATTAACGTTAAGTCAACGTACTTTCTGAAAATAAAAGTTTTTGCCAACTTAAGAAATTCTATTCCCGTTCTTTTTACATCACCAGCAGAAGGTCTTGCTTTAAGAAGTGCAAACCTTTCCCACGGACGAGCAACAGCAGTATAGTACTGTTCAAGAGCTTCTATATCATTACAGATAGGACCTAAGGTACCATTTGGACGAAGTCTGAGATCAATAACCATACATATACCTTCTTCTGTTTTCTTTGATAAAAGATCAGTAATGTAATTTGAAAGAAGAACAAAGTAATCGTGGTTTTGAAGTTTTCCGTAATTTCCTCCTGTAGTTTCTCCATACCTACTTTCATAAACGTAGAGAAGATCTATATCTGAAGAGTAATTAAGCTCAAAACCTCCAGCTTTTCCCATATCGATAACGATATAACCTGAAGAAGGTTTTCCATATCTTTTTTCCATTACACTTTCTGCAAACTTTAAAGTTGCTTTGATTATAGAATCATGAATAAGAGTCACATCTCTTACTAACTCTTCAAAATCAGCAAGTTTCAGAATGTCTCTTAAAACGACCCTTGCCATCTGAAAGTTTTTATAAATTCTAATTCTGTTCATGAATTGTTTTTCAGTTTCTCCTTCAATAGTTGGAACAAAAAAGTCAGAAGGGAAAAAACTTTTTTTGTAGATTGTTTTAAGTTTTTCAAGAAGTTTAATATGTTTTATTAAAAACTCTCCTAAAAATGAAGAATAGGAAAAGAGAATTACAATGTGAAAAAGAAACTCGTCAGCAAGAAATTCTGGAATCTGGTGCGATAACCTTTCTCTTAGCTTTTCTGTATAAATAAGAGCTCTCCTTTTATTTGGCAAACCTTCATAACCTTCAATAAAATCAAGCACTTTCTGCCATTCAGTTTCAAAAGTACTTCTACACTTATTCATTAGAAATTCCATCAGTTACTCCTTTTCTCTTCTATGGAAAGCCCCAGGTATTCCCATTTCCTCCCTGTACTTTGCAACCGTTCTTCTAGCTATTTTAATTCCCTCTTTCTTCAGGATTTCAGCTATTTTACTATCGCTCAAAGGTTTCTTTTTGTTTTCTGATTCAATTATCTCACGAATCCGACTTTTTATTTTGTCTATTGATTCTCTCGAAACACTTTTAGGGAAGAAAAATCTAAAAGGAAAGATACCGAAAGGAGTTTCAACAAACTTATCTTTTACAGCGCGACTCACAGTTGATTCATGAATTGAAAGCTTCTCAGAAACCTCTTGATAACTTAAAGGTTTAAGTGTTTTCCCATCATTTAAAAATTCTCTTTGAACTTTAAAAACCACTTCTCCAATTTTTTTTAAAGTCTCATTCCTTTGTTCAATTGCCTTTTTAAGAGCAAGAGCTCTTTGATACTTTTCGCTTATATATTTTTTTATTTCTCCTGTTGTAGCAAAGCGCAGATAACTATTGTTAATTCTTAAGTTAAATTGTCTAAAGAATAAAACTTTTACCACTAATTGTTCATTTTTTAGATAAACTCTTAAATCTGGAGTTATTATTGTATTTAATTCTCCTAAGTTTCCAGGTTCTGGATCAAGACGCTTTAAACATTCTATAAACTTTTGATACTCATCTTCTGTTAATCCTGTTGCTTTCATAAAACGCTGTTTTCCTTTTTTTAGTAATTCTAATTTTTCTACAGCTTTTATAAATTTCTTAGAAATTTGGAGCTCTTCCATTTGAACAGCAAATATTTCGCTTAAGGTGTAAGAAGCACATCCTACCGGTGAAAATCTTTTTACTTGTTCTCTTACCTTTTTTACTTTTTCAGCAGAAACAGATAATTTTCTTGCAATTTCCTCTTCAGAAACCGTTAAATATCCTTTCTGGTCAAGATTATCTACAATGTATAAAGCAATTTCAAATTCTTGAGGATTAAGCTCTAAACGTGCCTGTTCAAGGAGGATATCCCTTAAAGAAGGAGAAGTGGGAATGGTTAATGTCATTTCTTCTTTTGGCTCATACAGATAAATATTTCCATCTTCTATGATAAAGTCTGAAAAAATATCTTCATTTTTTTCATCTTTTTCTTTTGTCTCTTCTTCCATTTCAAGAAGAGGATTTTCCTCTAATTCATTAAGTACTACTTCTTCAAGTTTTAAAATTGGAAGTTGAAGAAGCTCTAAGTTGAGTAAAAGCCCTGGAGTAAGCTTAAGTTGAAGAGCTAATTTACCAATTTGTTTTAGTTCCTGATCCATTAATCTCCTATGATAGAATTTTTACTATGAAGATAAGATATGCTTTTATTTGTCTGGTGGTACTGATTTTTCTTGTAACCGGATGTGGAGTAGTTAGAACTTCTCCTTTTGGAGAAACTTCTTTAATTTTTATTCCTACATCTCAAGAAGTTGCCTTAGGAAGACAGTTAGCTAAAGAAATAGAAAAAAGAGAGAAACTATGTAAAGATCCTGTTATAAATGAATATGTTGCTTCTATTGGAAAAAAAATAGCAGCTGTTTGTGGTAGACGTGATATTACCTATAAGTATAAAGTTATTGAATCAGATGAATTAAATGCCTTTGCTCTTCCTGGTGGATGGATATATGTATATACAGGTTTATTAAAAGCTCTAAAGAATGAAGCACAGCTTGCTTTTGTTCTTGCACATGAAACAGGACATGTAGTTGGAAGACATGCAATAAGAAGACTTCAGTTAATTTACGGAATTAATTTTCTCCTTTCTTTAACTCTTGGTGGTAAAAATTTAGGTCCGGCAGAAAAGGAAGTTATTAAAGTTCTTTATTCCTTAGTGGTAAATGGTTATACGAGAAAGGAAGAGTTAGAGGCTGATGCTATGGGAGCTTACTATACAGGAAAAGCTGGCTGGAATCCAGTTGCTTCTGTTGAAACTATAAAGATTCTTGATTCTCTTATGAAGTTTAAACCCTCTGGAGTTACAGAGCTCTTTATGGATCATCCAACCAACCAAAAGAGAATAGTGAATTTAAACCGCTGGATATCCAATTTTCCAAGGGAGTGGCTTAAAAATCCTTTTTATGAAGATCGCTATAAAGATAATGTTCTTCGGAGGCTTAAGATTGAAAACTCTAAACATAGGAAAAGAGACAATTCTTCAAGAAGCAAAAGCTTTGAAAAATTTAGCAGAGCATCTTGATGAAAATTTTGAAAAAGCAATTGACATACTCTATAAGACTAAAGGTAGAGTTGTTCTTACTGGAATTGGCAAATCAGGATTAATCTGTAAGAAAATAGCAGCTACCCTTTCAAGCACAGGAACTCCTGCATTTTTTCTTCATCCAGCCGATGCTGCTCATGGTGATCTTGGCATGATTAAAGGAGATGATACTGTTATAGCTATTTCAAATAGTGGAGAAACTGCTGAACTTTTAAATATTATTCCAATAATAAAAAGTTTTGGAATTCCTATAATTGCAATAACAAATAATCCTGAATCGTCTCTTGCAAAACTTTCAGATGTAACACTTCTTCTTCATGTTAAAAAAGAAGCCTGTCCACTTGGCCTAGCACCTACAACTTCAACAACTACAACTTTAGCTTTAGGTGATGCTATTTCGGTAGCACTAATGAAACTAAAAAAGTTTAAAAGCGAAGATTTTGCAAGATTTCATCCTGGTGGAAAGTTAGGAATAAGATTAGCTAAGGTTAAGGATATTATGAGAAAAGGGGATTCCGTTCCAATAGTTTCTCCTGAAACTTCTTTAAAAGAAATCATTTATGAAATATCGTCAAAAAAACTTGGAGCTACATTAGTTGCAAAAAATGGAAGACTTATTGGAATAATCACTGACGGAGACTTAAGAAGGGCTTTTGAAAAACAAATTGATTTTAATATGAAAGCTTGTGAATTAATGACTAAAAATCCAAAAACAATTTCAGGAGAAGTTTTTGCTGAAAAAGCAATAGAGCTTATGGAAAAGTACAAAATTACTGTTCTTCCTGTTGTTAAAAACGATAAAAAAATCGTAGGAATTATTCACATGCACGACATCTTAGGAAGGAGAATAAGTTAATCCTTAAATTTTTGTGATAAAATCTATTAATAGAATTTATGAAATTTTGGAGGGGAAAATGGCACGTGGAAGAAAACCTGGAAAAAGAGCTCATAAAACCGTAAAGCTTTCACTTCCAAAAAAACTTTATTTCATTCTTTACGGAATTGCAGGAAATAATGAGCAAAAAATGAACAAACTTATAAGATTAATTATTGAAGAAAAATTAGAAAACACTACTATCTCTGAATTGGCTCAGATGTTAGAAACTCCAAAGAAGGAAGAAGAAAAGGAAGAATAACTATACTATTTTTAAGCTCTTTAGAAGGGCCTTTCCTTTGTGAAGGGTCTCTTCGTATTCTTTTTCTGGTTCTGAATCCCAAACTATTCCAGCTCCTACTTGTAAGAATCCAATTTTTCCTCTAAAAAGAAGAGTTCTAATAACTATGTTTAAATCCATTGTATCGTTAAATCCTATATAACCAACAGAACCTGTGTAAAGAGAACGTCTTGTTGGTTCAAGTTCGGCTATTATTTCCATTGTTCTTACCTTTGGAGCTCCAGTAATTGTTCCACCTGGAAAAACTGCCTTTATGAGATCTATACTGTCCATTCCTTCCTTAATTATTCCTTTAACATTTGAAACGATGTGCATAACGTGAGAATACTTCTCCTTTACCATGAGTTCATCAACTTCAACAGTTCCATATTTACAAACTCTACCTAAATCATTTCTTTCAAGATCAACAAGCATAATATGCTCAGCTCTTTCCTTTTCTGAAAGAAAGAGTTCTTGTTCTAAGGTTTGATCCTCAATTTTGTTGCTACCTCTTCTTCTTGTTCCTGCGATAGGTCTTGTTTCAACTCTTTTTCCTTCTCTTTTTATTAACCTTTCAGGAGAACAGGAAACAGCTTTATATTCCCCAAAATCAAAGAAAAATGAAAAAGGAGATGGATTAATTTTTCTTAATCTATCATAAAGAGCTACGTAGTCTCCTTTAAAAGAAATATCTATTCTCTGAGAAAAGTTAACTTGAAACGTATCACCCTTAGAAATGTAATTTTTAATTTTTTCAACAGATTCAAAAAAATATTTTTTTGTCATATTAAATCCAATAATAGAAGCAGAAAATTCTCCAAAAATTAGTGGTTCTGTTGAAATCTTCGGTATTTCAGAAAACGAAATAACCCAAAATTCCCCTTTTAGGTTATCAAATATCATTGTAATTTCTGGTAAGAAAAAATAAATATCAGGAAGACCAATATCATCTAGTTGTTTACTTTCTATATTCTCTATATATCTATTTGCATCATAGGATATGTATCCATATATTCCGAAAGGAAGAAAATCAACTATAAACTTTTTTGAAAGGTTTCTATGAAACTCCCTTAGCTTATTAAAACCTTCTAAATCGTTCTTTATACTTAGTTCTTCCTTTATTCCAATTGCAATTACTGAATATCTGCCTGTTTTACTATTTACAGATGCTGAATCTAAGAATAACTTAATAGGATAACCCCTTTTCACTAAAAATTTAAAAGCTTCATAAGGAGGTACAAAAGAAAGTCTCTTTATCTTCAAACAAATTCCTCCAAAAGTTTTTGAGAAAAATATATATAGGTTAGAGCAATTGTGCTATTATTTTCACTTACAAGCTGTAAGGAGGCACTAATGAAACTTTCAGGTGCAGAGATTCTTCTTGAAGCCTTAAGACTTGAAGGAGTAGAAGAGATATTTGGATATCCAGGTGGAGCTGTTCTTGATATTTACGATAGACTACCTTTTTCTTCTCTTAAACACTATCTGACAAGACATGAGCAAGGAGCCGCTCATGCTGCTGATGGTTATGCAAGAGTAACAGGAAAAGTAGGAGTCTGTTTTGCCACTTCTGGGCCAGGAGCTACAAACCTTGTTACAGGTCTTGCAACGGCTCAGATTGACTCTGTTCCTATTGTTGCCTTTACTGGAAATGTTCCTACTTATATGATAGGGAACGACGCTTTTCAAGAAGTAGATACGGTTGGAATCACAAGACCAATCACTAAGCATAACTTCCTTGTAAAAGACGTTAGGGATTTAGCAGATACAATCAAGAAGGCATTTCATATAGCAAGGACTGGGCGTCCAGGAGTTGTTTTAGTTGATCTTCCAAAGGATGTAACAAGAGAACTTACAGATTTCTTTGAAGAAGAGTATAAATCTCCAGTGCAAATAAGAAGTTATAAACCCGTTTTGAAAGGTCATCCAGGACAGATAAAGAGAGCAGCTAAGGCAATAGCCTCGGCAGAAAGGCCTGTCCTTTACATAGGAGGAGGAGTTGTTTCTTCGGGAGCTTCTGAGTTAGTTGTGAAAATGGCCGAAGTTGCAAATATTCCAATGGTTGCAACCTTGATGGGACTTACTGCCGTTCCAGGAAATCACCCTTACTTCTTTGGAATGCTTGGAATGCATGGAACGTATGCAGCAAATATGGCAGTAACCGATTGTGATCTTCTTATAGCTATTGGGGCAAGATTTGACGATAGGGTTACTGGAAAGCTTTCAGAGTTTGCTCCAAATGCAAAAGTTATTCATATAGATGTTGATAGTGCAGAGATAGGAAAGAACAAGCCTGTGGACATTCCTATTGTTGGTGATGCTAAGCTTGTTATGGAGGAGCTCCTTCCTGAAGTTGAAAAACAAGTTTCTAAAAATAAAGAGTTTTTACTTTCCCGTGAAAAGTGGTTAATGAAAGTAAAAAGTTGGGCTGAGAGATATCCTCTTTACTACGAACCAAGCGATAGGGTTATAAAACCTCAATTTGTAATAGAGAAACTATGTGAAGTTACCAAAGGAGATGCAATAATCACTACAGATGTCGGACAGCATCAAATGTGGGTTGCTCAGTACTATAAGTTCAGATTTCCAAGACAGCTTGTAACTTCTGGTGGACTTGGAACAATGGGATTTGGTGTTCCTGCTGCAGTTGGAGCAAAAGTAGGAAGACCTGATAAAACTGTATTTTGTATCTCAGGCGATGGAAGCTTTCAGATGAACATGCAGGAGATAGTTACTGCCGTTCAGTACAGCATTCCAATAAAGGTTGCCATAATAAACAATGGATTTTTAGGAATGGTCCGGCAGTGGCAGGGAATCTTTTATGATAAAAACTATTCTCAGGTTCACCTTGATGTTCAGCCAGACTTTGTGAAACTTGTTGAAGCAATGGGTGGAGTTGGAATTAGGGTAGAAAAACCCGAGGATGTGGAGAAAGCTTTAAAGGAAGCAATGACAATTAACAATAGACCTGTCGTAATAGATTTTGTTGTTGATAGAGAAGAAGATGTATTTCCAATGGTTCCTCCAGGAGGAGTTCTCCACGAGATGATACTTCCAAAGTATGGTAAAAAGAAAATTAAAAAGGCAATCTGAGAGGCAGTTATGGAAAGGCCACTTCACAGAAAACATGTGATAAGCGTTTTGGTGGAAAATCAGCCTGGAGCTCTTGCAAGAATAATTGAGCTCTTTAGCTCAAGAGGTTACAATATAGAAAGTCTAAATGTCGGTCGTACAGAAGACCCGACTATATCTAGAATAACCATGGTTGCAAAAGGAGATGAACACACTATTGAACAGATAGTTAAGCAACTTCGAAGAATAATAGATGTTTTTAAAGTAAGAGATTTAACAGATAAAAAGAAGTTAGATAGAGAGCTCTTGATAGTAAGAATAAACGTTGACTCTAATGAGAAGAAAGAAGAAGTAAAGAGACTTGTAGATATTTTTGGAGCTCAAATAGTTGACTTATCTCAGGATACTTACACTGTCGAGTTAACTGGAGATGAGGAACAGATAGATGCATTTTTAGAACTTATAAAACCTCTTGGAATTAGAGAAATGGCAAGAACAGGTAGAGTGGCTATGGTAAGAGCTCTGCAAGGAGACACTTTTGACGAAAAGTGAAAACTTGAATATAAAGTGGAGGTAAAGATGGCAAAAGTCTACTACGATGAAGATGCAAGCCTAGAGTACCTTAAAGACAAAACAGTAGCCATTTTAGGTTACGGAAGTCAAGGACATGCTCACGCTCTTAACTTAAGAGATAGTGGAGTAAATGTTGTTATCGGTTTAAGACCTGGTAAATCTGCTGAAAAAGCAAAAGCTGATGGCTTTGAAGTTCTCCCACCTGATGAGGCTACTAAAAAAGCTGATGTTGTAATGTTCCTTCTTCCAGATCCTGTCCAAAAGAAAGTTTATGAAGAGGCCGTTAAACCAAATCTTAAAGCTGGAATGGCTCTTGCTTTTGCTCATGGATTTAACATTCACTTTAACCAAATTGTTCCACCAGAAGATGTTGATGTTTTCATGGTAGCTCCAAAAGGACCAGGACATCTTGTTAGATGGACATATCTTGAAGGTGCTGGAGTTCCTGCACTTGTAGCAGTTTATAAAGATGCAACAGGAAAAGCTAAAGAGATCGCTCTTGCATATGCAAAAGGAATTGGAGCAACAAGAGCAGGAGTAATAGAAACAACATTTAAAGAAGAAACAGAAACAGACCTTTTTGGAGAACAGGCAGTTCTTTGTGGTGGTGCAGCTGCTCTTGTTAAAGCTGGATTTGAAACACTTGTTGAAGCCGGTTACCAGCCAGAGGTTGCCTACTTTGAATGTCTTCATGAACTAAAACTTATTGTTGACCTTATGTATCAACACGGGCTTGCTGGAATGAGATATTCCATCTCTGATACTGCTGAATATGGGGATTACACAAGAGGTCCGAGAGTCATTGATGAAAGAGTGAAGGAAAATATGAAGAAGATACTTAGAGAAATACAAACAGGCGAATTTGCAAGAGAATTTGTCCTTGAAGCTCAAGCTAATTATCCTGTTCTTAATGCTTATAGAAAAATGGAAGCTGAACATCCTATTGAAAAGGTAGGTAAAGAGCTCCGTGAGATGATGCCTTTCTTAAAGACACAAAAGAAAGAGTTAAAATAAGTATATTAGTAGGGAGGATTATTTCCTCCCTTTAAACTCTTTTTTTAAAACTTCTTCTGATTTTCTCTCAAATTCTTGAGCTAGAACTTTGAGTTCTTTCTCTTCTAAATCTTTAGACAATTCAGAATAAATAGCAGCAGCCTCTAAATATCTTCCTATCTTTTCAAAACTTTCGGCAACAGCTTTTTTTACAAAAGTATCATGAGGATTTTTAATCAAGTAAGGCACCGCTACATCTATTATTTTTTCATAGTTTTCTTCCTTTAAGAGTTTAGAGATAAGTAATTGAAAATTAATACTGTTATTTTTTTCTTTTTTGTACATTAATTTAGTTGCTAATTTACTCAGAATAAAGAAAATAATCAAAATTAACAAAAAAGCTATAAGGAATAACTTAACGAAGAAGTTTTTCCTATCTTTTTTTCCATCTTTTATGTCCTTTGCTGTAATTTCAGAAAGTTTCACTTTAGATTCTGTGAAATCTTCTTTTTCGAAGACTGACTTATTTTTTTCAAAATTGTCTTTTTCCGTTGTTAAATCTTTTTCTTTTTTAGTTTCTACTACTTTAGTTTCAGTAGAGACATTAGCTACAGCAATTTTTGTACTTTTATTTTCTTTAGAGTGTTTTTTTTCTTTTAAACTATTATTTTTAATTTCTCCTTTTTTTGAAAAAGTTTTATGATTAGTAACAGTTTGAGATGCCCCTTTAGAAAGGAAATTTACTCCTTTAGATGAAAATCTAATTCTTGTAATATAAAAATCCTTAATTTTTTCTCTTAAATTAAATTTCCTAATAAAAGCTTCTGCCTCTTTACTGCTTTTAAAGAAACCTACTCTAACTTTATATCTACCATTTCTATAGCTAATTCTGGCATAAGGTAGATTTTCTACTTTTTTTACTCTTTCTTCTGCTTTTTCCTTGTCTATAAACGAACCAACTTGGATTGTATAAACACGTTTACCTTCCCACGGAAGAGAAGAAGCTAAAGAGAAAAAAGGTATAAAGAGAAAAAAAATCCCCAATATTGCCCGTATCATCCTTTCAGTTCTTTCCTTAAAGATTTTACTTCCAATTCTAAATCATGAATAATATCAAGCATTTGTTTAAGAGATTCTGTAACTGGATCTGGAAGTTTTCCATGTTCAAGATCAATTTTTGTGGGTTTAATTCCATTTCTCCTTATTACTTTGCCTGGAATTCCTACAACAGTTGAATTTGGAGGAACGTCTTTAACTACAACTGAATTTGCTCCTATCTTACAGTTATCACCTATTTTAACAGGACCAAGTACTTTTGCTCCTGCACCGATAACTACGTTGTTTCCTATAGTTGGGTGTCTTTTCCCTTTTTTAGTGCTGGTTCCTCCAAGCGTAACTTGATGATAAATTGTAACGTCATCTCCTATTTCTGTCGTTTCTCCTATTACTACTCCCATTCCGTGATCAATGAAAAATCTTCTTCCTATTTTTGCTCCTGGATGTATTTCTATTCCTGTTAACCATCTAGAAAAGTGAGAAACTAGCCTTGCTAGTAGCCTTAAATTATGATTCCATAGCCAATGAGCGATTCTATGAAGCCAAACAGCATGAAGACCAGGATAGCATAAAAGTACTTCTACTATACTCCTTGCAGCAGGATCTCTTTCAAAGACTACTTTTATATCTTCTTTGATCCTTTTTAGCATTCCTTCTCCTGTCTTTAAATGTTAAAATATCGTCTGCCAAACGGGAGGAGATTTGCATGGATAACAAGTGTGGAAAACATTATAAGAAATATACCGAATATGCTAAGCGTTTTGAAATTCTATCAAATCCTATAAGAATAGGAATAATAGTAGCTCTTGCTGATGGTCCTAAAAAACCTAAGGAAATAAGAGCATTACTTGGTGTTCCTCAGCCTCTTCTTTCACAGCATGCCTCGGTTCTTAAGGAAATGGGAATTATTGAGAGAGTAGATAAGTTCAATGTCAAATCTCCTTGCCAATTAAAGGATAAAACTATTTTAGACATTCTTAAAGCAGCTGGAATTAAAGTGTAACTATCTAATCTTTAATAAACTCAAAGCAATTAGTGCAAGAATTATTGAAATGATCCAAAATCTAACTGTTATTTTGGGTTCTTCCCATCCTTTTTTTTCAAAGTGGTGGTGAAGTGGTGCCATTTTAAATATTCTTTTTCCTTCTCCATACTTTTTCTTAGTGTATTTAAAGTAGTATCTCTGAACAATTACTGAAAGAGTTTCTAAAACGAATACACCTCCAGCTATAGCAAGAATGAACTCTTCTTTTGTAATTATCGCTATTGTTCCAAGAAGAGCTCCGAGCGAAAGAGAACCGACATCTCCCATAAAAACTTCTGCAGGATATGTATTAAACCATAAGAATACTAAGGAAGCTCCAATAATGGCAGCACAAACAATTGCTAATTCACCAGCTCCAGGTACATAAGGAAGATTAAGGTAAGTGGCAAGTTTTACGTTTCCAGCAATGTAAGAAAAGACTAAAAAAACAAAACTAGTTGTTATGACAGGCCCTATTGCAAGACCATCAAGTCCATCTGTAAGGTTAACAGCGTTTGAAGCGCCCACGATTATAAATACTACCCAAGGAATAAAGAAATATCCAAGATCTATGTGAAGATTTTTAAAAATAGGAAAATAGAGCTCTGTAGAAAATCCTAATTCAAATAAAACTACTGCTATAACAGTTGCTATAGCAACTTGAGATAAAAACTTCCTTTTTTCTGAAAGCCCTTCAGGATTTTTTAGTCTTGCCTTTATGTAATCATCTACGAATCCTATTATTCCAAATCCCACAACGGCTAAAAGGCACAACCAAATAAAAGGATTAGAAAGATTATTCCATAAAAGTACCGTAAGAACGAGTACAGTAATTATGAGAAGGCCTCCCATAGTAGGAACTTTTTTCTTCTTGTGAGTTTCAGGAAGGTATTCCTTTATTGTCTGTTTAAACTGAAGACTTTTTAGTTTTCTTTCAAAATAGGGATAAAGAAGAAATCCTAAAGTCATAGCTGTAATTGCAGCATAAATACTTCTAAAAGTTATGTATTTAAAGAGTATTATTCCTAATAACTGGTAAAAAATAAGGTAAAGCATTTTTTTACCTCTCCATCTTTACATCAAAATAATCTCTTAATCCATCTCCAAGAAAATTAAATGCCATTATAACGATAAAAATTGCAAACCCTGGGGAAAGCACCCAAGGATAAGCAGAAAGAGTATGAACGTTACTTGCCTCTGAAAGCATATTACCCCACGATGGATAGGGCTCTTGAATTCCTAATCCTATTAAGCTAAGAGCAGATTCACCAAGAATATAACCAGGAATAGTAAGAGTTGCTGCAATAATAACATAAGAAAGAGTATTTGGAATAATATGCTTAAGTATTATGTAAAAATGACTTCCTCCAAGAACTTTAGCTGCCTTTACAAACTCTAATTCTCTTATAGATAAAACCATTCCTCTTATAACCCGTGAAAGCCCTGTCCAACCTATAAGAGATAAAATTGCAACGATTATAATAAAGACCAAAACACTTGGCATATCAACAGGAAACATTGATCTAAGAGCAAGCATGAGATAAAAGGCAGGAAACGCCATGAGAATCTCTATAAGTCTCATTAATACACTATCTACAACACCTCCAAAATAGCCTGCAATTGAACCAATTAAGATTCCTATGGAGAAAGAGATTAAAACCCCAATAAGTCCAATTGTTAAAGATATTCTCGTTCCGTAAAGAAGTCTTGAAAAAATGTCTCTACCTAATCTATCTGTTCCAAAAAGGAAAATATGACCGTTTTTAACACCAAAAAAATGGATGTCTGTTTTTATAAGTCCTAAAAGATAGTGAGTATGGCCTCTAACAAAAAACTCAACTGGATAAATCTTTGAATAATCAGTTTCATAAGTTTTCGTTACAGGATCAACGAGTTTATGACCGTAAACAAAAGGTCTCAAGTGAAACTTTCCTTCTTTGTCAAAAAAGTGAATAGGAGTAGGAGGGTGATAAGGATTGTGTCTAAATTGAACATCATAAGGATAAGGAGCTAAGAAATCTGCAAAGAGAGCTACAAAGTAAAGAAAGAAAATTAAGGTAAAAGAAAAAGCTGCTAACTTATTTTTTGTATAAAGGCCTTCTAGAAAGAGTACTAACTTATCTACCAATTTTTCCTTCTACCTCTTTTTCTCTTATTCTTGGATCATTAATTGCAAGAAGTATATCTGCTATAAGATTTCCAAGAACCAACATTATACCTCCAATATAAAGAGACCCCATAACAAGAAAAAGATCTTGAGACATAACCGCATCAAACATTAATCTTCCTAAGCCCGGCCACGCAGTTATTATCTCAATAAGGGCAGCTCCAGAAAGAAGTCCAGCAATATCAAAACCGATGAGAGTCAAAAATGGATTTAGAGCATTTCTAAAAGCATGTTTTATTACAACTATTTTATAAGGTAATCCTTTTGCTATTGCTACTTTTACATAGTCCTTATTAAGCTCATCAATAATTGTACTTCTAACAAGTCTCAAAAGTCCTGCTATGCTTCCAATAACAAGAACAGTTAATGGAATTGCCATATGCCAAAGCCGGTCAGCAATTTTTCCGATAAAAGAGAGTTCTTCGTAGTTTTGCGAAACCACTCCACCAATTGGAAAAATTCCCGTTTTTGCTGCCATATACATCAGAATAAACGCTAAGAAGAAGTTGGGAATAGAGATTCCAAAGAAAGAGAAAAAAGAAATTATTCTGTCAAGAAGTTTTCCATTGTAGACACCAGCAATTATTCCCAAAGGAACTGATATAAGCCACGAAAGGATAAAAGAAGAAACTGTAAGTTCTAATGTGTTTAGTAATCTTTCTCCTATCAGTTCTGTTACAGGTTTGTGATAGGCAAATGAGTAACCTAGATGGAAGTGGAGTGCGTTCCAGAGCCAGTGAAAGTACTGGATAACGATGTTTTGATCGAGACCGTAAAGCTTTCGGAGCTCCTTAATTGTTTCTTTCGATATAGAAGGATTCATTTCTAATTGTGTAAAAAAGTCCCCGGGAGCAAATTTAATAATGAAAAAAGAAACAAATGTCATTCCAACAACAATAGGAATCATTTGAAGAAGGCGTTTCAGAATATATTTAAACATTGGATCTTCTTACTTTCTTCCGTATTCTGTTACGATTTGATTCCCGCACTTAAAGACCTTTTTGATTTCAAACCTTTTAACTGCATCAAGAGTCTTAAAACCTTCTCCTGATACAAGAGATGGAACATCATCTCCACCAACTACTACAGGAAGATGTATTAATCTTATTTCATCAATAAGATCGTTTTTTATAAGCTCCCAGTTAACTTTGCTTCCACCTTCTACCATGAGTTTTCTAATTCCCATTTCATATAACTTAGAAAAGAGCTCTGCAAAATCAACTTTTTCGTTGCCTGCAACAATAACCTGAACTCCTTTTTCTTTTAACTTTTCTATCTTCTCGGCTGGAGCTTTTTTTGAAACAGCAATAACAGTAGGAGCTACTTCTGTGTTTAAGATATTAGCATCAAGAGGTATATCTCCAGTTGATACTGGAATAATTCTGGTAGGATTTTTTCCTTTAACATATCTTACCGTAAGGTTTGGGTTATCAATCCTTATGGTATTTGCTCCAACCATAATTCCATCACATTCAGCTCTTATCTGATGTAAGTACTTATTAGCTTCCTCATCCATCAGCTTCATTATTTCTTTACTCGAGACACCTTTTGCAAGAGTTAATTTTCCGTCAATAGTTACTTCTGAAACTATAATTACATAAGGTCTTTCCATCTTTACTCCTCGTACTCTTTACCGTAGTGCTTGTATAGATAAAAAACTCTATGAAGCAGAGAAAGTAGGGACATAACAGCTATAAATTCTATTCCGTAGGTTAAGCTTTTTGAATAAAAAGGATATATGATTGACGAAGTAAACAAGACTAAAAAGGTCTCAGGTCTGCCAAAAAAACCCGTATTTTCAAGAGGATCTTTAATCTTTCCGGTAGTTCTCTCTTTATAACCAATTTCTGCATATACAACAGGTTTTATAAATGTGTGAAGCATAGTAGAAACAACCGCCAAAAGAGCTACCCACTCATTAGCATATTTTAATGCTACTGCTCCGAGCACAAAGCCATCTACCCACTTATCTGCCAACCAATCAAAAACAGCTCCAAATTTTGTAGCTTTTCTATTACTAACTGCAACATAACCGTCACATAAGTCAAGAATTCCAGAAGTGAAAAGCATAAATGCTCCAATAACCGGATGACCTAAAAAGTAAAGTATAGCAGCAATAGTTCCCGTAATAACTGCACTCAAAGTAATAAAATTTGGAGAGATGTTTGCCTTTGCTAAAACCCAACCAAACGGCGAATAAAGTTTTTTTAGCGTTTCTCTTTTGCTGGTAATGTTCATTACACTCTCCCTATACTCTCATAGACACAAAACTGTCTCATTACAGAAGGTTCCCAAATATTCCTGCCGTCAATAATAACTTTTCCTTTAAGTTTATCAAATTCTACTTCCTTAAATTCATTCCATTCTGTTATGAGAATGAGAGCATCTGCTCCTTCCAGTGCTTCATACTTATCGTCAACAAATAATAGTTTTTCTCCAAAAGTTTTTATTTCTTCTTTAAATACTTTTTTTGCGTTTTCCATTGCTACAGGATCATATGCTTTTACCTTTGCTCCCAAACTAAGAAGTTTTCTAACTAGTGGTATAGACGGAGCTTCTCTCATATCATCAGTCTCTGGTTTAAATGCAAGTCCCCAAACTGCAATAGTTTTATCTTTTAACTCAGGAATATGCTTTAAAAGTTTTTCTATAGGTCTTAGCTTTTGCTTCTCATTCACCTTCATGACAGAAGATAAAAGTTTTGGTTCCTCACCTACAGACTTAGCAGTATGAATTAAAGCCTTTACATCCTTAGGAAAACAACTTCCTCCAAAACCACAACCTGCATTTAAAAAGTAAGGGCTTATCCTATGGTCAAGACCCATACCTCTTGCTACAACCGTTACGTCTGCTCCCAATTTTTCGCAGATGTTTGCTATTTCGTTAATGAATGAAATCTTAGTAGCAAGAAAGGAGTTTGAAGCATACTTAATCATTTCTGCAGTTGGAAGATCTGTTATAAGCATTGCAGGTTGAAGTTTTTCATATAAAGAAGCAACCATTCCAGCTATATCTCTATTGTCTGCTCCAACAACTACTCTATCTGGTTTCATAAAATCTTCTACAGCTTTCCCTTCTCTTAAGAATTCAGGATTTGAAACAATTTCAAATCTTTCTTCAGGATTTTTTATTCCTCTTTTTTCAAGAAGAGATTTTATAAATTCTTTTGCCCATCTTCCTGTTCCAACAGGAACTGTTGATTTGTTTACAATGATCTTGAAATCTTCATTTCCTATATATTCAGCTATGCTTTTATAGGCACTTTCAACGTACGACAAATCTGCTGAACCATCTTCTTTTGAAGGAGTCCCAACAGCTATAAAGATAAAGTCGGAGTTTTTAACGGCATATTCATAATCAGTTGTGAATTCGATATTTCCCCTTTCCAGAGCTCTCCTTAAGATTCTATCAAGACCTGGTTCATATATTGGAACTTCTCCCTTTCTTAATAGCTCTATCTTTTTCTCATCAATATCAAGTCCAATAACTTTGTGTCCCAAATAGGCAAAGCAAGCTCCGGATACAAGACCAACGTACCCTGTACCTATTACTGCTATCCTTTTTGATGACATTTGACTGCCTCCTTTAGTGCTAATCCGTAAAGTAATCCTAACTCACTAACCGTCAATTTATCCTTCTTAAAGACTTCACAAAAGATAGAGAAAAAAGCAAGTCCAGGAATTATCACATCAGCTCTGTTTTCTTCAAGCCCAACTATTTTTTTCCTTTCTTCAATTGTCATGGAGAAGAGCCTTTGATACCACTTTTTAATTAGATTCTCTGTTACAACATATCCATGAACAATCTCTGGCTTATAAACTGTCATCTGTTCTTCCATTGCAACAACAGAAGTTATGGTTCCTCCGACAGCATAGACAACGAAGTTCTCTTGCGGAATTTCCTTTTTTACTTTTACCAGTTCGTTTCTTATAAAAGTTTCCACTTCTTTAAGTTCACTTTCTTCTGGGGGATCCGACTTGATAAAGGTTTCGTGGAGGAAAACAACGCCAAATTTTAAACTGTTTAGATACTCTACTTTATTCTTACTACCGAAAACGATTTCTGTGCTTCCACCTCCAAGGTCGACTGTCATAGCCTTTCCTGAAGGGTTAAAATGGAGAACGTTGGCAGTGAAAACAACTTCAGCCTCCTCTCTGTCTGAGAGAATTTCGATTTTTAAGCCCAGATCTTCCACTTTTGATATGAATTCTTTTGCATTTTCTGCCAATCTTGCAGCTTCTGTGGTAACAACTATTATTTTTTCTACACTATGCTTCTCGGCCAGCTCTCTAAACTCTTTAAGTGTCTCAATGGTCCTTTCAATACCTTCTTTTGATAGTTTTCCTGTTTTCTTTACTCCCTCTCCAAGTCTTGTTACTCTTCCTGTCTTGAAAATTTGTTCAACTTTCCCATTTTTAACATCTGCTATCAAAAGCCTTGTTGAATTGGTTCCGATATCAACAGTAGCTATTCTCAAGAGCCTACTTCCTCCTATGTATAATTGAATAAAAATTCTACACCAAAAATGGAGATGATATAAAAGATGTCACCCCCTGAAATTCGGGACTATAGTAAAGAGGCAACCTTTAAAGGCAGGAGGCTGGATTTTTCCCTGGGGAATAAGCCCCGTGCGTGGAGATTAGCCGATGCCTCCTGCCGGCTAATTATAGTGGCGGGAAGCGCCGTATTGGAGTATGGGAATAGTCCCGAAGCAGAGGTTGCAAAACACAAAACATATCAGGGGGTAGAGATGAAGGAGAAGGTAGAGAAAACACTGTATGTCGGAGTGGACTACCACAAAAACAGCTTTACAGCAGCTTATTTAGATTGTCTGACAGGGATACTTAATACCAAGAAGTACGAAGCAGAAGAGTTAGAGAAATTTAAAAATCACCTAACAACTTTTAGGAAAAAAGGATATTCAGTAAAAGTTGCGGTAGAAACCTTAACAGGAGTAACATTTTTTACGGAGGAGATAAGGAACTGCGTTGATGAAATAACTTACGTTAACACTAACAAATTTAAGAACATTCTAAAAGGTGTTAACAGTGCTAAAAACGACAGGATAGATGCAGAAACGATAGCCATTTACTATGAAATGGGCTTACTTCCGACAGTTTACGTCCCGACGAGAAAAGAAAAAGAGCTAAGGATAAAGATGAAAGAGAGAGATAGCTTTGTAGATATGAGAAAAGGGGTAATTAACAGACTTCATAGCCTATTGCTTGAATATGGGATAAAGACAAACAAGAGAGAACTCACCACGAAGAAAGGGATGGAAAGGATAAAGGAAGAAACGAAGAAGAAAGTGCCTCCGTCATTACGAGAAACGATATGGAGGCAAATAGAAACAATAGAATACTTAACAGATAAGATAAGAGAGACAGAAGAAGATATCAAGAGTTTTATAGGAGAAGATGAGGAGCTTAAGGGAAAAGTAGAACTTCTAAAAAGCATACCTGGAGTAGGAGATATAGTAGCTATAGCCTTTATATCTGCCGTATGTAACGAAGAGAGGTTTGAAAACGGAGACAAGGTAGCGGCTTATTTTGGACTTGTTCCTCGTGTTAATAGCAGTGGAGACGAAGTTAGAAATGGAAGGATAACAAAGAAAGGGGACAGCAGAACGAGGAACAAGATTATCCAGGCTACGAGAGCGTTATTGAACAGCAAGTTAGACAATTCAGTTAAAAGATTTTACGAAGGGTTAGTTAAGAAAGGTTTAGAGAAGAAGAAAGCGCTGATAGCTGCGGCGAGGAAATTGGTTAAAGTAATGTTCGCAGTTTTGAGAGAGAGAAGGCAATTTATGGATTTTGTTGAAAATAAATGCAACCTCTGTGTTGGGGGTTGACATCTTTCATAGGAGAAAAAATGTTTACAGGTTTAGTGGAAGAAGTAGGAAGAGTTCTTTCCTTGAAAAAGAGTTCTCAATCTGCTGTTTTAAAGATCGGATGTCAAAAGATAACAGAGGATATAAAAATCGGGGATAGTATTTCTGTTAATGGCGTTTGCCTAACTGTTGTTTCTTTTGAAAAAGACTCTGTTACTTTTGATGTTTCTGCTGAAACTTTAAGAAGAAGTAATATTGGAATCTTGAAAACCAACGATTTTGTGAATCTTGAGAGAGCTTTAAGATTTTCTGATCGTCTTGGTGGACATATCTTACAGGGGCATGTTGACACTATAACAAAGGTAGTAGGGATAAAAAGAGAAGGAACAGGATTTTTATTTTCTTTCAAACTGCCACCAGCATACAGACATTTAGTTGTAGAAAAAGGTTCTATTGGAATTGACGGAATAAGTCTTACAATAGCAACTCTTTTTGCAGATACTTTTTCAGTTGCTGTTATTCCTCACACCTATAAGAACACAACCCTGAAGTTTAGAAAGCCAGGTGATATTGTCAATCTGGAGTTTGATATTATTGGGAAATATGTAGAGAAAATGTTGAGAATTCAAATAGGCAAAAGGCAATAAGTAAGGAATAAAAGTGGGAAGTTCTGACAACAAGGAAAGATTGTATTGCATCAATCACTTGATTATCGAACACCCGACGAGGTATACTACGGTAAAGAGGTATTAAAAAGGATAGAACAGTGGTGTAAAAATAGGGGACCATCTCAGGGTGTGGTTGTGTCAATAATTTTGTGTAAGCCATTAGGAGTGCCTCCTGGAGAACATATCTTGAATCTCCTCCTTAGCCTCAAGGAATCCATTAACCACCCTGTTAGACCATCTATCATTAAGCATTGCTACCCTAAGATAAACAAACTTTTCAACAGCACCAACCGACGGTAAAGCTCCTATTACCTTAACCCTCTTCCTTATCTCCTTTATCGTCCTTTCTATCAAATTCGTCGTGTATACCACTCTCTGTATGGACTCCGGATACCTGAGGAAAGTAAGGAGCTTATAAAGTTCCTGCTCCCACGACTTTACTACCTTCGGATACTTTGCTCCCCATTTTTCCTTAAACTTCTCAAAACCTCTTAGCGCATCCTCTTCCGTAGAGACTTGATATATCCTTTTCAGATCCTTCGCCACTTTCTTCCTGTCCTTAGCTCGAACTTTGTTCAAAGTATTTTTGACCTTGTGAACCACGCAGGTCTGAAAATCAGCTTTCGGAAAGTACTCCTTTATCCTTTCTTCAAGTCCAGTAATTCCATCTGCTACAAAAAGGAGTACTTCTCTTACTCCTCGGTCATAAAGTCTTTTTATCATCTCTGCCCAGCTTTCAGCCCCTTCTGATGGGTTAACTTCAAAATCCAGGATTTGTTTGTAACCGTCCTCATCTATGCCGATAACAAAAAGGACAACTTCCTTTTCAACGGTATCTCTTCTAACAGATAGCCACATCCCATCAAGCATTATGACGGAGTATCTACTTTTGAGTTTTTTCTGTTTCCATTTGTTTATCTCCTCTAAAGTCACCTGAGATATTTGACTAATCGTTGAAGGTGAGTATTTAAGCTCAAATGCACTTTCAAGAGCCTGTGCTACTGCTCTTGCACTCATACCAGAAGCAAACATCCCAAGTATTAAATCTTCAAGATTGATATCTCTTCTTCTATAAGGTTCTATCAGTTTTGTTCTGAATTTTCCTTCTCTATCTCTCGGAACTCGCAGGTTTTCAAGCTTACCAATAACAGTATCTAAGTTTCTTACGTAAAAGCCGTTCTTTGTTCCTCCATTTTCTTTAAGAAACACTTCCCTCTCAGCTACCATGATTGATTCTAAAGTCTGTTTTACCACTTCTTTAATGATGTCTGGTAAAATCTTTTGTAGTTTCATCTTGACCTCCTGGGGTTATGGGTTTTTTGGGTTTGTTCCCCAGGAGGTTACTCCATTTTTCCAGCTTACACAAAATATCGTACACTACCCAGGGTGTTCCCCAGGAGGGTATCCCATTTTTCAAGCTTACACAAAATTCTTGACACTACCTTGAGTTACTGATTAGATTGAAGCTACTTATTCATTTATGAAATTGTCTAGTCTATTACTTTGTACTTTGGCTATTCAATGATTTAGAGGACGTGATAAAAACATTTTTCATACTTTTCTTATCTATCCAGTATTTTTTATATTCTGTTCCTGCTATAGCGGAAACCGTGTCTTTTGTGTAAAGTTTTAAATCTACTTTTACGTTTAGGTTTGAATTTCCTTTATTTATTCTAAATGTTTTTGGTTTTCCATTTTCTTCAAATATGCTTTTGTATCCATCTATTTTTTCTAAATATGAAGAATATACACTACCTTTGGGGTCTATAAATAAAATTTTATAGTCATTTCCTTTTTTTAACCAAAAAACAAAATCAGGAATGAATTTTTTTGTTTTTCCTTGGTTCACATAAGGTATATAAATCTCTTTATCTAAATGCTCATCTAATTTACTAAACATCCACCAATCGTAATGCTTATCTATGTCATCTATTATTTCTAATAGGTTTGCGATAAAGTCATATTCACTTTCTATGTTGATTATATGTTTTATCCAGTCTTTTTTTTCTTTAGTGTAGATAATTGGTATGTAATAGTGCTGTAATAGTTTTCTTATTTTTACATCATCTATTTCTTGCTGTAGTAATGATTTTATAGTGTTTTCAATTATATTTCCTTCAATTCCCTGTCCTTTTAGAGTTTCCTTTATGATATTAGCTTTATTTACATCGCTATCTTTTACTTTTTCTACTGCTTTTACAAACTTATCCTTATAATCATTTCTAACTTTTATTTTTCTAAAATGGACTATTTTGTCATTTACAGGTATAAACTCATTAAAGTCTTCTGTTTCGGCATTTATATGATTTATAAGTGAATTTATAAGCATTTTTATATCTTTATAGTTTCTGTTTTTATCTATTGCTATGTATTTGTTACTTTCTTCTACTATCTTTTTTAATGAGTTATAGGTTTCAATATCTGTTTCATATTCAAGTATAAACCTTTCTACTGGCATTAATTGAAAGTATATTTTTAAAATGTCTAAATTCTCTTTACTCATTCTAAACTTAACAGGATAGGCTTGATTTATTATTTTTTCTTTATTTTTTGCATATGAAGGTATTAGCAATAATAGGTTTTCTTTTTTTATCCTTTCATTCTTCCATAAGGATACTTCTTCAAATCCTTCAGATTTTTTTACAAGTTCTAATTCTTTTAGTATTGTTTCTATTGCTTTTTTGTTTGTTGCATATACTAAAAGGGTTTCTAATGTTTTTATCTCTTTTTTATATTCTTCCAATTTTTGATTTAATGATTGATTGTTAACTGCTAATCTATCTAATCTTTTTCTTTGGTTTGGTAAAGGTTCTATTCTTATTCCTCTACCTATTGCTTGCAAAACAAACTTTTTTGCATCTGTTCCTGTTCCTATGTTTATAAAGGTAATTATGTTTGGTCTATTGCTATCCCATCCTTCATAAAATGCTCTACTTCCAAGTAGTATGTTTATTGGACTATCTGGATTGTTTAGGTTCTCAAAATATCCTTTTTCTTCATAGCTTTCATTTTCTTTATATTCTGTTAGATTTTCTTTTATCCATTTTGATATATCACCTATTTTTATAAGTGCAAATGGTTTATCTGATGTATCAAGTTTTAGTGCTATTTCTTGTTTCTGGTTTGGATTTATTATGTATTCTATATTCCCACCTGTGCTTGAGTTATACACATATTGGTAAATATGATTTTTATCTATCTTTTCTACAAACTCATTTATAAAATCTAATGTGTAGCTTCCTTCTCCAAGTGTGTATTTTGCATTTTTAAATTCTTCTATTAGTTCATTTTTGGCTTCATTAAATAAATTTTGGTCTATATTTTTTCCGATTTTGGCTAATTCTTTAAATACTAATTTTAAATCTGCGTCTTTTGTGTTTACTGAATTCATTAAAAATATTAATAATGGATTGTGATATAGGTTTTCATCTTTTATCTTTTCGTATGCTTTTTTTACTGCTGTAAGGTTTATTAGGTTCTTTAAGATTATTTTTCTTTTTGCTTTCTCGTTAAAATCTGATTTTTCTTTAAATGCATTTATTTCTTCATTTGATACGTATATCTGTTTACCATATCCTTTATTTATAAATTCGTTTAGGTTAAGGTTGTAAACTGTTGAGACTATATCAATAGCTTCTGTAAACGTTGCAGAAAAGTTAAATAAAAAACCTTTTTGTGTTAGGATTGAAAATATATTCTGTCTTTTACTTTCTTGTGAGTCTCCTTTATGTGCTTCATCTAATATTAAATACCAATTTCCTATTAGCTTTTCGTTTTGGTTTTCTAAATAATCTCTAAAGTTTAGTATGTTTTCTTTTCTTTCATCTGATATTAAATCTGACCTGTAAATAAATACTCTGTTTGAAAAGTCTTTTTGATTTTTTTCTTTTTCATAATCTTTTAATGAGATTAGCTTTATTTGATTTTCAAGTGATTTTCCTTGATTGTATTCTTCTACATGTTTTTTAAATGCTTTAAGTAAGTCCTGTCTATAGGTTAGAAACATTATTTCTTTTTTAGGAATTAGTCCAAGTTTCATTAGTTTATGAAGTAGTGTTATTAGTTTTACTATGATTAGTGTTTTTCCACTTCCTGTTGCCATCCAAAATGACATTCTGTTTGAAATTTCGCTAAATGGTATGTATTCATTACCTTTATTGTCTATTTCTACATTGAAAAATTCTTTTAACAATTCTGCGTGTTTATTTCCTTTTAGTTTTATATGTAAGTCTTCGTATATATCTAAATCTTTATATATTTTTGCAAATTCTTCTTTGTTTTCCTGTAAGTCTTCAAAGTATTTCCATAATATCTTTAATGCATTTTCAAGTGCTTGCTGTTGATAGTCAAATAATGTTTTTTGTGTTGAAAATGTGTTATCTAATATATCCCAGTTTGGATTTTTTATTTCTATTTCTTCGGCTATTTGTTGTAGTTTTATATAAGGCTGTGCTTTTAATTTTGTTGCCATAGTTATCACCTTAAATGTTTAATAGTTTTGCTAAAGTTTTGTTGTTTATATTTTCTTTTGCTTGATTAAAGCTTATTCCTAATACATTTGATATACTTTCTGCAATGTCTATTTCTTTATCTGGATATAGGTTCTGTATATTTATATTACCTTCTTCATCAACAACTCTTGCTAATTTTTTATCAAATATAAATGGCTCTGCTTTTGAAGATTTAAAATCTTCTCCTAAAACATTAGCTAATTTTTCATAATATTCTTCTACATCTATGTCTGCATATTCTATTGTTTTTAATATATCTTCATACTGCTCAAGTTCATAGTACTTGAAAAATCCACCTGCCTTTTTATCATTATATAGTTCTTTTACATCTTTATCTTTACTTATGCCTGATTTGTCATAGAATAAAACTTTTTTCATCCTTGGTAGTATTACTGAGTAAAAATGTTCCCCAAGCTCTACTCCTATCCATTTTCTTTTTAACTTATGTGCTACTGCTGTTGTTGTTCCAGATCCAAGGAAGAAGTCTAAGATTATATCTCTTTCGTTTAAGGTTGATTGGATAACTCTTTTGAGTAATACTTCCGAATTTTCGGTTTTAAATCCCCAAGTCGGAACTGTAGAATATCCAGGAATATCTGTCCAATTACTTCCTAATTTTCTCTTGTCTAATAATATCTTAATTTTTCCATTTTCTATTTTTAATCTTCCCTTAGCATACATCTCATCAATATTATCCTGCGAATATGCCCATCTCCTGTATTTTGGAGGATAAAACTCTTTGCCTTCCACTACTCTTGGAGGATTATCTTCTACATCTGATGGACGAGTCCCTAGATCCACCCATTTTGGTTTTTCTCTGTCCATCAATTGGTTTATAAAATAAAACTTATTTGTTTTACCAAATACATAAAGATTTTCTGTTTCTTCTATTAAATTAACATCTCCTGTTTTAGGTAAAGATTGGTTTCTTTTAATATCTATTTCATTTCTAAAATTCTCCTTCCCAAAAATCTCATTTAAAAGCATTCTTACATACATATTTCCATTGTAATCACATCTTACAAAAATACTTCCCTTTTCATTCAATAACTCTTTAGCTAAAGAAATTCTATTTTCAAGCATTGTTATCCAAGTAGAATCTTTATAATTCACATTATAGTAATAATCTGCTTCTTGCTCTTTGTTAAACGGCGGGTCAATATAAATAGTTTGTATTTTTTCTTTATGCTTTGGCAGTATTGTATTTAATGCTTGCCAGTTTTCACTTTTTATTAATCTTCCATCTAACTCTTCATCTATGTCAAATATTTCTTCTATTTTTTCTTTTAATCCATTAAAGTATTTTGTATCAACAGGTAAAAACTTCCATTTTTCGTTTAACTCACCATTTTTTAATATCCCATCTACTCCAAAACCTTCTTCTATTATGTCTAATAAATACCATTCCTCTAATTGATTTTTTATTTGATGATTCTCAAATCTTTCCTTATAAGATTTGTAATTCTCTTTTATCTTCTTTAACTGGTTTATACTCTTTTTAAATTCTTTTTCCTGCTCTTTTAACTGGCTTATTATTTCTTCTAAAATTTCTTTTCCTTCTTCTTTATTTGCTATTCTATCAAGTGTTATTACATAGTTTGAGTTAAATACTAATCTTGGTTTTTCCCATATCTTTCTTAATTCATCTTCAAATTGTGCTATAAACTCTATTATCCTATAAGCTATATTCTTTAATGCTTGAAGCTCTTGGAATCTTTTTAAATCAAAACTTGCTTCCTGTGAAAAGAGATACTGATACATCCATAAATCAAACTGTTCTTTTAAAAACTTTTCTGCATTTTTGTTTATGAAGTAATCTACATTTGCCTGTTTTTCAAAGGTTTTTATTGCTTTATTTAGATATTCTTCTGTCAATCTTGAGTGTTTGTATACTTTTTTTACCTGCTTTATTATTTCTTTTTCTTTTGTTTTCTTTCCTCTTTCGGAATATAAAACTTTTAATACTATAGTTCCATCTTCTTTTACTTCTTTTAATTCATAAATTAACTGTTTTTTTTCATTTGCTTTTTTTAGTTCTATTTCTGATGCGTCAAAGTAAAAAGTTAATGCTTCTTCTGGTATTTCTACTTTCATGGAACGAATTATTTTGTCTGTTTTTATGTAATAAAGCATATGCGTTTTCCAAAATAGGCTTACATCTTCTTTATCTGATAAGATTTGTTCAAAATCTGTATTGGAATCAAACTCACTTGGCTTAAAGTAAACTTCTTTCTTTCCTTCGTTTTTATAAACTTTATCGTATATCTTGTAGTAAAGCGGTGTGTATGAAAAATATATACTTCCTGTTTCAGAAAAATATCTGTGAAAGAATGAATATAGTTTTTGATAGAGTTCTTCTTTAAAATCTGGAAAATCTTTTAACTGCTTGTCTATATACTCTAAGAGATTTGGTTTTAAATAATTTTTAAAATATTTTCTTTTTACCTTCAGAAGATTTACATATCCACTTTTACCTTCTACTTCTGCTCCTGCAAATAAATCCTCAAGTATATTCCAAAATTTTTCTTCATAAACTTTTCTTTCTATTTTCATCTTTTAGGCTCCTGCAATCGTTCGAAAACGAATTACTTTGTGTGAAGTATATCAAAAATCTTCCAACCTGTTCTATATCTAACTCTATACACTACAACTTGTCAAAGCCAAGGAATACAATAACTGTGAAGAGAAATTCTCAAAAAGATAGTTATTCCTAAGCTTATCTTCGAAAAATCAATATAACACACAGTAGCGTAACTAACAAACATTAACGCTATCAAGATTCTTTCTCTTTTTCTTATTCCTTAAGCCCATTTCACCTAAGCCAATTTGATGGCGCCCGTAAGGGCGCCAGAAATTATTCCTCAACTTCTACGGTTACTTCTTCACTGTGCCAGAGGCCGTGAAGATTGCAGTATGCATGGGCAGTAAGGGTTGTTGTTTCTTCAAGTTTTACTTTAAAAATAACTTCTGATGCAGCCTTTTCAGGTTCAAGATCTGCTTTTGCTACCAAGAAGTCTCCAGCCCAAAGGGATATATGCGCAATCCAATGTTCTTTTGTATTTGGATGTGCAATATCCTTACCAACAACAACCTTTACATCAAACCACTCACCCTTTTTTACTTTTGCAGGTGCTTCAATTACGGGTGTATGTTTTCTTTTGCCTTCTGGTTCTGGACCAAATACTTTCATCTTTCTCTCCTTATATTTAAATGGTTATTACCCTAGCATTCCTTTAACAATTACGTCAACAGCCTCGTCTTCGTCAAGTCCTTTTGCCATCAAGGTTTCAAGTTGTTTCTTATCAATGCTACCAACAGCAGCCTCATGTGTTACTTTTGCAGTTTCGTTATTAACAACAACTATAGGAATAGCTTTTACTGTAACTTCATTGCCTCTTACTATTTCTGAACAGTCAATGTGACCTCTTGAGTAATCTCCAAATCCATAAGTTTCTCCGTAAAACTCAGCTTTAGTGTTGCCAAGAGCCATTAATCTACTCTTAGCTATAGCTTTAGAGTACTTACCTTTTAGATACATGATATCTTTCACATATATATCATCTCCATCTCTTCCTGCTATTTTTGTTTCAATATCTGCAGTTGCATAGTCAAGAATGTCAACGGTGTATTCTATTCTGACCTTTCCTGCATTATTTGAATCTATTTTGAAAAGACTCTTATAGGAACCTTTTTCTTCTACTACACCTTCTGACTTAGCGTCTATTAAAATATCTATATCCTTCTCGTGATAGTGAATTTCAGAAACTTCAAGAGAAGCTCCTTTTCTTACTCTAAAATTAGTTCTACTTATGTGTTTGATATTCTTACCCTTAAAGGCACAATGGGAAACCATCTTTACTTTTGAGTTTTCGCCAATATCTATAGTAATATCAATAAGTTGATCTCCTGGACTAAGTTTTGAAAGACACATATGGACTGGCTTCTCAACTGTAATATTTGGAAGAACTTTTAAGCTAACTTTTATTCTGTCATCTAAAACCTTTTTTTCAAGCAGAATTCCTGGATAAGGAACTTCCTTAACAACTTTATGCCCTTCAATGACAATAGAAGGATTTTTAAGTACATCTTCTGGCAATCCTAAAGAAAGGATATTATTTAGAAGTTTATCTATCTTTTCCATCTTTTTCCCCCTTTAATTCAAAGTCTAACACATCACAAACTTTACATTCTTCAAACTTTCTCTTTATGGTTTGAGGATCTGACGTATCAAGAACCTTTCCAGCACATAGTAAGGAAGCTCTATCAGCAACGTCAAGAAGTTTTTCGTTGTGAGTAATCATTAAGATTGTTATTCCTTCATCTCTCATAGTTTCTAAAATTTTTTGAATATCCTCTATTGAGGTAAAGTCAATTCCTGAGTCTATTTCATCAAGAATTACAAACTTGGGTTTGAGAGCAAGAATGCTTGCCAGCTCTACTCTCTTTCTTTCTCCACCAGAAAGAGACTCATCAACATACCTTTTAAGGTAGAGCTCAGGAACTAAACCTACTTTCTCTAGACATTTCTTAATATCAACATTTGGATTATTTTTCCCAGAGAGTTTTAAGTACTCTTCTATGGTTATTCCTTCAAATCTTGCAGGTTCTTGCCAAGCAAGAGTTATTCCGAGCCTTGCTCTTTCATAAATCTCAAGACCATTAATAATCTTTCCATCAAAGACAATTTCCCCTTCTGTTGGAGTTTTCAGATTATCAATTCCCATAATGAGCTTTGCAAGAGTTGATTTCCCTGCACCGTTTGGACCTAAAATGGCGTGAATTTCTCCTTTTCTGACAATTAGATTTATTCCCTTAAGAATTAATTTTTCATCAATAGTTAACTTTACATTGTTAATTGCCAGGATTGGTGCCATTATTACCTCCTTCTATGTTTAATTTAAGTTTAATACCAAAATCACGCAATGTCAAAACTTTTTTTCATCTTAATAAGAATAATTTTTATTAAATAGTCTTTTTCTTAAAATTGTTAAAGGAGTAGTTCACACTGATGACGAAAGAAAAAAAGAAAGAAAAGCAAACTGGGGAAAAATTCTTTCAGTAGTTTGAAATTACATAGGCACCTTTCTTAAGGTGCCCATACTTAATGATTAGAAAGATTATTTTTCTTCCTCATTTTTCTTATCTGTTTCATCTTTTTCAGGTTCTTTAACAATAATCTTAACTTCTTTCCTTGCAGAATCTGCTTTAGGAAGTCTAATTTCAAGTATTCCCTTATCATAAATTGCTTCTATTCCTTCCTCTTTTACTTCTACTGGTAAAGGTATTACCCTTTGGAACTCTCCGTAAAAGCTTTCACTAAAGAAAACGTTCTCCTTCTCATCTTTCTTTTCTTGCTTTTTAACACCTTTTATAATGAGGTAGTTTCCTCTTACTTTAACGTCTATACTGTCTTTGTCAAGACCTGGCATTTCAGCCTTTACAACTACCTCATCTGGAGTTTCGTACATTTCTATTCGTGGCTCAAAACCTGCTTCAAATCCAGGAAATTCTCTTCCAAAACCTCTCATCATTTCAGACATAAATCTTTCCATTTCCTGGAACTGTCTGAAGATATCTTCAAAAGGATCATATCCTCCTCTTCTTCCAAAGAATCCTCCAAACATTTCTCCCTCCTTAAAATAGTTTTTTAATTAAATTTAACCTCTGTTTTAATTTTATGCTTATAAAATTTGTTTGCAAGAGAAAGTAAAAAAAACATTATTGTATGTTTCGTTCTAGAAAGCTAATTAAGAAGTGCGTTTTCGCTATAATGATTTCCTATAACTTTTTCTTCATAGCAAAAAATTTGCTTTTCACTTTAAATCGTAATCATTAGTAGCATTTTGCAGACTTTATAAACTGTAAGACTTTTTTCTTATCTTTTTTTCCTGGTTCAATCTCAACTCCACTGCTTACATCAATAGCATAAGGATTGACTTCTTTGATAGCTTTAGCAACGTTTTCAGGGTTTAGTCCACCAGAAAGAATGAGAGGAACGTCAAATCTTTCCTTAACTGCTTTTGCAATCTCCCAGTCAAAAGTTTTTCCTGTTCCCCCGTAAGAATCTTTTGAGTAAGTATCAAGGAGAATAGCTCTTACCTTTCCAATGTAAGGCTCTATTTTTTCAACTTCCTCAACACTTTTCAATCTAAATACCTTTATTACCCTATCCTTTCCGATATACTCACACTCTTTTGGAGTTTCATCTCCATGAAGCTGTGCAAAATCTAAGTGAGCGTAACTAAGGATTTCAAGTACATTTCTTGGATCCTCATTAACAAAAACTCCTGCTTTTAGTATAAAAGGAGGAAGATTTGATGTAATTTTCCTTATTTCCTTTGCTTTTATAAATCTTTTACTTTTTGGATAGAGAATAAATCCAAGTACATCTGCTCCTGCCTCAGTAGCTATTAAAGCATCTTCTAAACTTGTTAATCCGCATATTTTGACTTTTACCATTTTTTCTCCTTGCATATGTTAAACATAAATTCCATTTTTGTTAACATTATTTTATATTATACGAAAAGTGAAGGAACACTGGATGGCAGTGGATTTAACATTTTTTTTAAAAAGAAAGAGTTTTAATAAGCTCTTTGCATTTATCAATTTAAAAGTTGCTTTATTTCTTGCTTTTATATTTTTCATAGGAAATATTCTTAACTATGTTTCAGGAAATATTGAACTTTTTAGAGTTTGGCGTACGTTAGCTCTTTATTATATTGGTCCAGGATTAATTCAAGTCGTTGTATCTTTATTAATTTACTATAAAGATTCTTCAAAATTGGGAATATTAGTATTTACAGCACCTATTTTAGCTTCGTTGATAGATCTTTTTTTTAATACGGGCGTTAGTTTTATATCCGAGACTTACTTTATTATTTTAAATTTCTTATATCTTCTCTTCTACGGTTGGAAAAATTTTTTGGTTGTGGTCTATGTGCTTTTCCTCACTATAATTTTTATTAATTATCCCAATAAGTTAGTAGCTCCATCAATTGTTTTTTTTGAATTTTCATTTTTGCTTGCACTTATAGTTTCCTGTATTTTCGGAATATTTGGAAACATAGTCTTAAAACTTTTTGAAATACAAGAAATTATGAGAAATCTTCAAGAAAAGTTTTCTTTTTTAAGACTAAAGGCTGTTTTATTCAAACTTATGTCCTTTTTAGAGGTAAATTTTATAGAAATAAAGACAGACTTAGAAAATTTTTATCTTAAATTAGGAAGACTTAAATCTGATTATGATGAGTTCAAATTCCATCCTATAATAATAAGAATCGGTAAATCAAAACGACATATGTATAGGAAAACTCTTATACCTTTTACTATAAAGTTACTTATTCCTATTCTTTTAAATAAAAGGCACATAATCTTTGAAGAAAAAAGATTAAATGAAATCATAAAATCTTTTACAAGAGCCATTGAGCTCCGGGATCCTTACACTAGGGGTCATTCAGAAAACGTTGCGTATTACGCATGTGAAATAGGAAAAGCTTTAGGATTAGATGAATCAGAACTAAAAAACTTAAGAAAAGCAGCACTTTTGCACGATATTGGAAAAATAGCAATTCCTGATAAAATCTTATTAAAGCCATTAAAATTGACTAAAGAAGAATTTGAAATTGTTAAATTTCATTCCATAGTTGGATATTCTTTGCTTAAGGAAATAAAAGGAATGTCTTGTATTGCTGACGCAGTAAAACATCACCATGAAAAATGGGATGGTTCTGGTTATCCTGATGGTCTAAAGGGCGAAGAAATACCATATCTTTCAAGAATTCTTGCGATAGCTGATGTCTATGATGCTTTAACTTCGAAAAGACTTTATAGATCTGCTTTTTCAAAAGAAGAAGCCTTAAAATTTTTAAACGAAAACAGAAAATTTTTCGATCCGCGAATTCTTTCCGTTGCTATGAGTGTTTTAAAGAAAATACCTATAGCCGCAGATTACAAAACGAATTTCGTAGAATCAGAGCTCCTTGATAAAGTTAGAAAGCTAAGTTCGTGGGACAATATAAAGATAGGTAAATCCTTTCCTAAAGAGTTAAGTTTTCTTGCAGTTGATTTAAGAAATCATAAAGAATTTAACTATGAAAACTTTGTAAAGGATATTATTTCCAAATTTTCAAATCTTAACTGGTTACAAATTGTAGAAGTAGATAAATATCGACTTTTTATTATTGTCGATAAACAAGACGTTAACAAGCTCTATGATTATTTAAAAGACTTGAAAGCTGTTGTTAGATCTTATTCTTAAAGCTCAAATCAACTGTTATAATGCAATTATTAAAGAGATTGCACAAGCGAAAAAGGAATATATTTTAGCTTATTTGATTTTGAAAACTATATAGAGAGGTAAAGTGTATGTTTGAAACAAAAGTTCCGATGAGAAAATGTTCTTTTTGTGGAAGAGATCAGTCAAAAGTGGAGGCTCTTATAACAGGTCCAAACGGTGTAGCAATATGTAATTTCTGTGTCGATGAATGTTATGAACTTATCCATGGAGAAGGGGAAAAGAAAAAAGGAGCTCCAGTAAAAGTTGATAAGCTTCCAACTCCAAAAGAAATAAAAGAGTTTTTGGATCAATACGTTGTTGGTCAAGAAGAAGCGAAAAAAGTACTTTCAGTTGCAGTCTACAATCACTACAAAAGAATTATGTCAAACGAAGATACTTCTGAAGTTGAGCTTGAAAAGAGTAACATCTTACTAATTGGTCCTACAGGTTCAGGAAAGACCCTTCTTGCAAGGTCTCTAGCAAAACTTCTTGATGTTCCATTTGCGATAGCTGATGCTACAACTCTGACAGAGGCTGGATACGTTGGAGAAGACGTTGAAAACATTCTCCTCAGACTTATTCAGGCTGCTGACTTCGACATAGAGAAAGCTGAAAGAGGAATTATTTATATAGATGAGATTGATAAGATAAGCAGAAAGAGTGAAAACCCTTCTATAACAAGAGATGTTTCCGGAGAAGGTGTTCAACAAGCTCTTCTTAAAATCCTTGAAGGTACCATAGCAAACGTTCCTCCACAAGGAGGTAGGAAACATCCCCACCAGCAGTACATACAAATAGACACTTCTAACATTTTGTTTATCTGTGGCGGGGCATTTGTAGGACTTGAAGATATAATTGCTAAAAGAATAGGTAAAGGTGGAATGGGCTTTACTGCCGATGTCAAAAGAAATAAACTTGAAAGAAGTGAACTTCTTAAACATGTTGAACCTGACGATCTTGTAAAGTTTGGTTTAATTCCGGAACTTATTGGAAGACTTCCAGTTATTGCAACTTTAAACGAATTAACTGAAGAAGACCTTATAAGAATACTCAAAGAACCAAAAAATGCTCTTGTTAAGCAGTATAGAAAACTTCTTGAGCTTGAAGGAGTCGAATTAGAATTTACTGATGGAGCTCTAAGAGAAATTGCAAAGGAAGCTATAAGACGTAAAACAGGAGCAAGAGGATTAAGAGCAATAATGGAGAAACTTATGACAGATGTAATGTTTGAAGTTCCACATAGAAAGGACATTAAAAAGGTTATAATTGACGCTGAAGCAGTAAAAAACTGTAAACCAAAATACGAGCTTACAAAAGCTTCCTAATGGAGGGATTGTGAGACGGTTTCTAATCGCTGGAAACTGGAAAATGCATAAAACAGTTTCTGAAGCTATAGAGCTTGTTAGAGAATTAAAAAATCTTGTTAAAGATGTTAGTGATAGAGACATTCTAATATGTCCACCTTTCACAGCTCTTTATCCAGTTTCTAAAGAGCTTGAAGGTTCAAATATTACTCTTGGTGGACAAAACATGTACTTTGAAGAACAGGGAGCTTTTACAGGAGAAATTTCTCCTTTAATGCTCAAAAGCGTAGGATGTTCTTACGTTATTCTTGGACACTCTGAAAGAAGACACATTTTTGGTGAATCAGACGAACTGATAAATAAAAAAGTTCTTTCTTCCATTAATCATGGTCTCATTCCAATACTTTGTGTTGGTGAACTTTTAGAGGAAAGAGAAAACGGAAAAACAAAAGAAGTTGTGGAAGAACAGATAAGAGAAGGCCTAAAAAATGTTAACAAAGACGCTGAATTTGTTATAGCTTACGAACCTGTTTGGGCAATTGGAACTGGTAAAACGGCAACTCCTGAGTTAGCAGAAGAAGTTCATTTGTTCATTCGCGAAGTACTTTCTGATATGTTTGGAAATGAAAAGGCAAGTTCTGTGAAAATTCTTTATGGAGGAAGTGTAAAGCCTGAAAATGCTGCTGGTCTTTTAAAGATGGAAAATATTGATGGAGCTCTCGTTGGAGGAGCAAGTCTTAAAGCTGAGAGCTTTGCAAAAATAGTTAAGTTTGATATGGAGGCGTGATGTTTACTGCTTTACTAATCTTTCACGCAATTATTGCTCTTCTCCTTATAATTGTTGTTTTAATTCAACCTGGAAAAGGAGATACAAGTTCTCTTCTTGGTGGAGGAAGTGCATCTTCAGCTTTTGGGGCTGACACTGGAGCAGTTCTTACAAAAACAACAGCTATATTGGGAGCTCTTTTTATGCTTAACTCATTAATTCTTTCAGTAGTTGGTTCAAAGCTTGCTCAAGAAAACTCAGTAGTTGAGAAAGTTAAAGTGGAGAAAACAAAATGAGAGTTTTAGCTCTTTTACTACTTTTGTTTTCTCTTTTCTTTTCTTCATGTCAGCAGAGCGAAACTAAAGGTGTAATAACAAAAGAAGCAGCTACCATTACTCCTTATTTTTCTCCGAGAGGAGGCTGTACTTCAGCGATAATTTCTGAAATTGAACATGCTCGAGATTACATAGATGTTGCTGTCTTTAGTTTTACAAGTAAACCTATAGCAAGAGCTCTTATAAAAGCTCACAAAAAGGGAGTAAAAGTAAGAGTAATCATTGACCAAGGTACAGCAAGAGCTAGAAACTGTGTTGGTCCAATATTAGAAGCTGAAGGTATTCCTGTTAGGTACAAAAGAGGAAGCGGTGGTGGTTTAATGCATAATAAGTATGCAGTAATTGACGGAAAAACACTTATAACTGGAAGCTTTAATTGGACAAGAAGCGCTGAGAAAAGAAATGATGAAAACTTAGTTGTAATAAAGAATGCTAACGAAGTTATAAAAGCTTACAAAGATAATTTTGAAAAGCTCTGGAAATTGGCAGGTCTTACAAATTGAAAGTTCTTGAATCTTTAAAAGGAAAGTTCTTTTCAGAAAGAGAAAGAATAAAACAATTACACTTGCAAAAAGAAACAGGGTTTACGGTTGCTGATGAACTTAGAAAAGCACTTGATTCTCTTTTAAAACCTGCATTCAAAGAGTTTTTTGGCAAATGGGATATTCCTGTTGTATTTTATGCACTTGGAGGTTATGGCAGAGGAGAACTCAACTTCCATTCAGATATAGATGTAAACCTTATCTACTCAGGTAAACTTTCTGAAAGTCACCTTGAAGACATAGAAGCTTTCTACTACTTCCTGTTATCTTTAAAGCTTGATGTTGGATTTGCTCCGCGTAGTGTTAAGGAAGCTTTAGAACTTTCAGAAGCAGATCTTTCCGTTTTTACTAATCTTTTCCAAAAAAGATTTCTTGCTGGTAGTAAAAGTCTTGACTCTGAATTTTCAAGGAACTTTAAATCCTTTGTCAAAAAGAATAAAAACTCTCTTGTAGAAGAGATTATTATTGCTAGAAACGACAGATATGATCGATTTTATAAAACTGTTTATTATCAGGAACCAAATGTAAAAGAAAGCAAAGGTGGATTAAGAGATCTCCATGAAGCATTTTGGATTGCAAAAATTGTCTATTCGATAGAAAACTATTCAGGATTTTTGGATGAAAAAATTATCGATTGGAAAAGTTTTAGGGATGTCATATCGGCCTATGACTTCCTTTTAAGAGTAAGAAATCAGCTTCATATATCTTCAGGAAGAAAAAGCGATATTCTTTCTTTTGAAATGCAACCAGTTGTGGCTGAGTACTTTGGCTTTTCTGAAGATAGGAAAGGAATAGAACAATTTATGAAAAACTACTTTAATTCGGCTATAGATCTTTCTGTTATAACTAAGGAAATAATAAAGAAATCCTTAGAACAAATAGAGAAAAAACAAAAAAATTTCATTTACCACCTTTTATTTAAACCAAAAGAGTTAATAGAAGACACATTTTATGTGCATGAAGGAGCTCTTTACGTTGACGAAGAAAAGGAAAGTAGTGTTGTAAAAAATCCGCTTCTTATCCTAAAAGGTTTTAAAATAGTTCAAGAAAAAGGACTTGAACTTTCTGCCAATGCTTTTTCTCTTTTTAAACTTTCTGCAGAAACAACTAGGGAGAAATTTAGAAAAAAGGAAGTCTTAGCTAAATTTAAGGAAATCCTTCTTAAAGCTAAAAGGCTTTCTTATACGCTTGAACTTATGCACGATTGTAAAGTTTTAGGAGCTCTCATTCCTGATTTTGAAAGACTCAGAGGACACTTTCAATTTGATACTTATCATAAGTTTACAACTGATATTCATTCAATACTTACTGTTCGGGAAGTTGAAAAGATAGAAGAAAAAGGAACGAAAAAGACTTCTGTTAGAGAAAAACAGGACTTTTTCCAAATACTTCAGGATTTAGAAAATCCTTACATTCTTTACATAGCTGCTCTCTTTCATGACATAGGCAAAGGAAAACCTGGAAAACATGAGATAGTTGGAGCGGGATTAGCAAAGAAGTATTTATCTGAGATGGGATTTTCTTCTGAAGAAGTTGAAGAAATAGCGTGGCTTATAAAAAATCATCTTCTTATGTCTCATATAGCTTTTAGACGGGATATTTCAGATCCAGAACTAATAGAACAGTTTAAAAACGAATGCGGTACGGAAGAAAGATTAAAGAAGCTCTTTCTTTTAACCTATGCAGATATAAAGGCTGTAGGACCTGGGGCTTGGGATAACTGGAAGAGTTCTCTGTTGTGGAAACTTTATAATGCCACTCACTTTCTCTTTATTGAAGGAAAAAGTGCAGAAGAATTAGTAGCAGAAAAGTTAAAAAGAAGAAAAGAAAAAGTTAAGAAATTAGTTGAAGGAAAAATAAAAGCTCAATCGATAGAAAAATTTTTTAAAAATGCAGATAGAGATTATTTAATAACTTATCCGTCAGATGAAATAGCTAAACATCTTCTTTTAATGAAAGAAATAAAAAAAGAAGAAAAAGACTATGCAATTTATTATGAAAGCTATCCAGATATTGGATTTACAAAAGTCACAATTGTTACAAAGTATAAAAGAGGTTTGTTTAATAAGATTGCGGGAATACTTTCTTACCTAGGATTAAATATAAAAGGAGCCAACATTAATAAAGCTATAGAAGATGAATGTGATTGTATGGTCTATACAATTCATGTATCTACTATTAGTGGAGAGTCTGTCCCTTGTGAAAAATTGGAAAGTTTTGAAAAACTTTTAAAAGAGCTCTATTCTGGAAACTTAGATTTTGAAGACTTTCCACAAAACATTATAAGACCAAAAGGTTTTAGGAGAAATATTCCTCTTCCTGTAAACAAAGTAAAAATAGACAATAAAACATCTGATAGATACACAATTGTTGAAGTGTCTACATATGATAGACTCGGAGTTCTTTATGCAATAACGAAAGTTCTTCTTGAAATGAATACAAGACTTAGAAGAGCTATTATAGCCACGGAAGGAAATAGAGTAATAGATAGCTTTTACATTACAGATATGGAGTATCGTAAAATAACGGATGCAAAATTACTAAAGGAGATAGAGGAGAAGATACTTCAGGTTATCAAATGAAAAATATAAAATTGACCATTGAATACCTTGGTACTAATTACTTTGGATGGCAAATTCTTCCTGAAAAACCAACAATTCAAGGTGAAATTATAAAAGTTCTTGAAAGAATTTTACAGCATCCAGTAAAGCTTACTGGTGCAAGCAGAACTGACGCAGGAGTTCATGCTTTTGGACAAGTAGCAAATTTTAAAACGAAAAAAGAAATACCTCTTTACAAATTACAATCTGCATTAAACGGTCTTTTACCTCCAGATATAAAGATTATCTCTGTTGAAGAAGTTCCCTTAGAGTTTGACTCAAGGAGATGGGCTAAAGGAAAAAGATATAGATATAGGATTTTTAATAGAAAAGTTCCTTCTCCTTTTGAATACAAACGTTCGTGGTTTGTTCCTTATCAGCTTGACATCTCTTTGATGGAAAAAGCAAAGGAATTCTTGATAGGAACGTTTGATTTCACTTCTTTTTCTAAATCCGATAGAAATGTAGATATAAATCCTGTTAGAACTGTGGATAATATCGAAATAGTAAAAAAAGAATCTCACATTGATTTCATTTTTTATGGAAGATCCTTTTTAAGACATATGGTAAGAATTATGGTTGCTACTTTAGTTGAAGTTGGAAAAGGAAAGCTTAGACCTGAAGATATTAAGGAAATAAGAGAAAAGAAAAACCGAAAGTTTGCTCCTTTTTTGGCACCTCCTGATGGACTATATCTTGAAAAAGTCTACTATGATAACTATTCTTATTGAGAACAATTTTCATTTAGAAAAAGGAGAGAAATATGGCTAAGTTTGTAACTCTTATAATTTTAGATGGTTTTGGGTACAATCCAAAGAAAGAAGGGAATGCAGTTGCCTTAGCAAATACTCCTTTTTGGGATTATCTATGGGAAACATATCCAAGAGGTCTGCTTGCAGCATCAGGTGAAGCTGTAGGTCTTCCGGAAGGACAAATGGGAAACTCAGAAGTAGGTCATATGAACATTGGTTCTGGAAGAATAGTTTGGCAGGACATAGTTAGGATTACAAAGTCAATAAAAAGCGGTGAATTTTTTGAAAATCCTGTTATAGAAAAAGCTATAGAAACAGCTAAGAAAAAAGGGAAAAAGTTACACTTAATAGGACTTCTTTCTGACGGAGGTGTACACAGTTACATAGAGCACCTTTTTGCACTACTTGAGTTTGCAAAGAAAAAGGAATTAGAAAAAGTTTGTGTTCATGCAATTCTTGACGGTAGAGACACTCCTCCTAAGAGTGCTGAAAAGTACTTAAGAGCTCTTATCAAAAAAGTCAATGAACTTGGCATTGGAAAAATTGCCACAATGGGTGGTCGCTACTACTACATGGACAGAGATAAAAGATGGGATAGAACAGAAAAAGCTTACGATGCGTTAGTTTTAGGAGAAGGGCTTAGATGTGATGATCCAATAAGAGCTCTTTTTGAAGCCTATGAAAGAGAAGAAACAGATGAATTTGTTAAACCTTACGTTATTTCTCCAGACTGTCTTGTAGAAGATGGAGATGTTCTTTTCTTTTATAACTTTAGAGCTGATAGAATGAGACAAATAGTTTCTGCTTTGGCAATTCCTGAGTTTAATGGTTTTGAGAGGAAAAAAGTTATTAAACCGTCATATGTTGCAACAATGACTCTTTATGATGAAACCTTTCCTTTTGACATAGCCTATCCTCCCCAGGATTTAAAGAATGTTCTTGGGGAAGTTATCTCAAACTTAGGGTATAAACAGTTAAGAATTGCCGAAACAGAAAAATATGCTCACGTTACCTATTTCTTTAATGGTGGTAAAGAAGAACCTTTTAAAGGAGAAGAAAGAATTCTTGTTCCATCACCAAAAGTTTCTACTTATGATAAAAAGCCGGAAATGAGCGCTTATGAAGTAACTGATAAAGTTGTAGAAAGAATAGAAAATGGAGATTACAAACTTATAGTTCTTAATTATGCCAACCCAGATATGGTAGGACATACTGGAAACTTAGAAGCTGCTATAAATGCTATAGAAACGGTGGACAAATGTCTTAAAAAAGTAGTAAAAGCAACCCTAATGAAAGGGGGAACCTGTATAGTAACGGCAGATCATGGCAATGCTGAACAGATGATAGATCCTGAAACTGGAAACCCTTGGACCGCTCATACTACAAATTTCGTTCCATTTGTTGTTATTACAGGTAAATGTGGTTCTTTTGGTGTTAAAAGAAGAGAAAAACAAGATGTGGAACTTCCTTCTGAATTTGATGGAATTCCTGTAATTGGAATTTTAGGAGATATTGCTCCTTCTATTCTTTATATCTTAGGAGAAAAAATTCCTCCAGAAATGACAGGAGATGTTATTGTTAAGGGGAGCTAAAAGCTCCCCTTAATTAAACTGGAACGTTAAATTCTCTAAGAACTTCGTTAAGAGATGTTTTCTTATCCGTAGATTCTTTTCTTTTACCAATAATAAGAGCACAAGGAAGTCCGTATTCTCCGGCTGGAAACTTCTTAATTCTCGTTCCTGGAATAACCACACTTCTTGCAGGAACTCTGCCTCTGTATTCAACAGGTTCATCGCCAGTAACATCTATAATTTTTGTAGAAGCAGTTATCACAACTCCTGCTCCAAGAACAGCTTCTTCTTCAATAACTGCACCTTCAACAATGATACATCTTGAACCTATAAAACAGTTGTCCTCAATGATTACAGGAGTAGCATTTGGAGGTTCAAGGACTCCACCAATACCTACTCCACCAGAAAGATGAACGTTTTTTCCTATTTGAGCACAGGAACCAACTGTAGCCCATGTATCTACCATTGTCCCTGAACCTACATAAGCCCCAATGTTAACATAAGAAGGCATAAGAATAGCTCCTTGTTCAATAAATGAACCATATCTTGCAGTTGCTGGGGGAACAACTCTAACTCCGAGCTTTTCCCAGTTCTTCTTTAATGGGATTTTATCGTAGTACTCAAAAGGTCCAACTTCCATTACTTTCATTTCAGAAATTGGGAAGAAAAGAAGAATAGCTTTCTTTACCCATTCGTTAACCTTCCAGTTTCCAACACTTATTCTTTCAGCAACTCTGATTTTACCTTTGTCAAGAAGATCAACAGCTTCTCTTATAGCCTCTTTATACTTTTCGTCTTTTAAAAGTTCTCTGTTTTCCCAAGCTTCTTCTATCATTTTCTTAAGTTCTTCCATTTTTACCTCCAATTAACTTATTTTTTTTCAGTAATAGAGCTTAATACTCTTTAACTCCAAGAATATGATACACTTTGAGAAAAAAGTCTTCAAGGAATTAAAGATGGGTATTAAAAAATTTCTTATTAAAACAGCCTATCAAAGAAGAGAATGTTTAAAAATTTCAAGGCAGGAAATTAAAAGATTTCAAGAAGCTGTAAAAGAAATATGGGTTCACTTTAATCCAGAACCAGAAATTCCTGATTGTATTTCTGCAGTTGATGGAAGTAGAAACAGAAAAGAGTTTGCCGGTTATATTCTATATGCTGTAGGTGCTGGATCTGTTTCCTTTAGAAAAGGAAAACTATCTAACGAAGAAAATTATTTAGTAGATGTTGACATTTTGAAACCTGAGGAATACTCTGACGCAAGGCTCCGAATACTTATGGGAATTTTGGAAATAAAGGAAGCTTTGAAAACTGCAGAAAAAGTTTCTTACGTTTTTATCGATGGCTCAATAATTGGGTCAATAATAAGACCTACAGTATTTTCCTACGAAATAGAGGTAGAAATCAAAAAAGAGGTTGAAAAGTTATTTAAAGAGCTTGTAAAAAACTTTTCTCTTTCAAAAATTGATTCAAAAAACTTTTACTCAAAAATAGAAAATTTTGCTACTGGAAAGGCTTTTCCTGTAGCAGCTGGATATTTAGAATACTTAGAATACCTTTATTCTCTTTATTTGCTGTTAGAAAACTTTTCTAAAAAAATTGTTGCCATTTCAAAGCGTTCCGATTCAAGAAACTACGATCTTGATACTATTCTTCCTGATATTACAGTTCTTAATTATCTAAATCTATCGGTGGGTTTTAGTAAACCGGTTAGTTTGGAGATACAAAAAGAAAAGAAGTTTAGTTTTCCCAAACCATTTGAAAAGGAGTTAAGAAAGTTTTCATTTAAATCATACTTTGTAAAACTTCCAAAAGGAGCAGGCGTTTATAAGATAGAAACTCAGGTCGAACCAGAAACTCTTTTTCCAATACTTAAATACTTTTCAATAAGAGGTTATCCATATCCCTTAAAGGCTATCCATGAAAAAGTAAAGATAACAAATAAAGACATGGAAGATATAATTTCAATACTTAAAATAAAAGGTATCACAGGAAGAGAAGGCCTTGGAGAGTAGAAATCCTTTTTTTGGAAAAGTCGCTGAAAAATATGACATGTTTTTTGAAACTTCGTACGGTAAAGCTGTTTTTGAATTAGAAAAACAGCTTCTCCTGAAGGTTTTAAGCAGAGAAAACTCTTTACTTGAAGTTGGATGTGGAACGGGATTTTGGTCAAAGGTTTTGATAGAGGAAGATTTTAAAGAACCTACTGGAATTGATATTTCCAAAGATATGTTAGCCATTGCCAAAAAGAAAGGACTAAAAAAACTTGTCCTTGGGAATGCTGAGTTCCTTCCTTTTAAGTCCGATTCTTTCGATACTGCTTTTTTTGTAACAAGTTTAGAATTTATAAAAAATAAAAAAAGAGCCTTTGTAGAAGCAGTGAGAGTTTCAAGAAAATCAGTAGTTGTCGCATTCCTAAACAGGTATTCTTTTCTTTGTCTTTATAGAGCTCTCCGTTCTTTTTTTAAAGAATCCATTTATACACCAGGAAACTTTTTAACCGTTGACGAAGTAAAAAATTTGAGCAAATATGCTGGAAGTGTTTTAAAAGAAAAATTTCTTATTCCTGGTAAACTTCACTCAACCTTAAGTTTATCAATTGATGGATTTGTGAATAAAAAATGGGAAGAGTTAATAGGTTTTGATACTCCTTTTGGTGGATTCACAGTATTAAAATTCTATATTAGAAAACGTCATGGAAATAGTAAAAGAGATAGATATTGAAGAAGCCTTAAAGAAAGGTTTTGTTTTCATCGATGTCAGAACAGAGGAAGAATTTGAAGAATTTCATATACCTGGTGCCCTTAACATTCCCCTTTTTACAAAAGAGGAAAGAGAAAGAATTTCTGAAATTTACTACTTACAAGGAGAAAAGGAAGCTCGATTTTACGCACTTGAAATAGCAGGACCCAAACTTCATGTAATAGCGAAAAAGATCAAGGGAATAAAAGATAAATATAAAAATGTTGTCGTTTACTGTTGGCGTGGTGGAATGCGAAGTTTAGCTGTCGCCTCAATTTGTAATTTAACAGGAGTTCATGTTCTAAGACTTTCAGGTGGATATAGAGCTTTTAGACACTATATTTTGAAAAGACTTGAAGAAATATGTAAAAAGATAAATTTAATTGTTCTTTATGGTCCTACAGGTGTTGGAAAAACAAGAATTCTTAAAAAACTTAAAAAAGAAGGTTATCCCGTTATTGATTTAGAAGATTTAGCAGGTCATAGAGGCTCTGTTTTTGGAGGAATAGGTTTAAGTCAACCTTCTCAAAAAATGTTTGATTCTCTTTTATGGCTTGAACTGGAAAAACTTAAAGATTACCCTTATGTAATTACTGAAGGAGAAAGTAAAAAAATTGGGAAACTCTTTATACCGGATTCTTTTTGGAGAGCAATGGAAAGAGGAAAAAAAATTCAAATAATTACACCTTTAGAAGAAAGAATAAAGGTATCTATGGAAGATTATGGAGTTGGAAGATTTTCGTCAGATATCTATATAAAAGCTTTAAGTAGGATAAAGAAAATACTAGGAGATGAAAAATATAATGAAATAAAAAAACTCATAGAAGAAGAAAGTTACTATGAAGCTATCAAAGAACTAATGGTTAACTATTACGATAAACTTTATAGACGTTCAACCCCTGAGGTTGAAAGAACAATAACAGCAAGAAATGTGGAAGAGGCTATTAGTAAGTTAAGATTAGAACTTGACTGTTAAATTTTTTCCTGCTGATTTTGCATCATACAACGCTTTATCGGCAAAATCTATAAGTTGTTCAACATCTACATCTTTTTTGCCCATAGGATAAAACACATGATAACCAATACTTACAGTTACTGATATTTCCTGTCCTTCATATTTAAAAGTATAACTTTCTACGAGCTTTCTTATTCTTTCAAAAACATCTTTAGCAGTACTTTCATTAGTATTATAAAGAGCAATAAGTATTTCTTCTCCTCCAAATCTTACAGCTAAGTCGTTTTCTCTAATGTTATTTATAACAATTTCTGCAATCTTTTTTAGGATATAATCACCGGCAAGATGACCGTATGTATCGTTAATTCTTTTAAAATTATCTATGTCTAACATTCCTATAGCTATTGGTTTATTTTCTCTTAAAGCTAGTTTGATAATTTCTCGTAATCTTTTAAGTCCAAATCTTCTGTTATAAAGTCCTGTTAACGGATCTATCGAAGACTCTCTTCTGAGTAGTTTGTAAATGTAAGCGTTTCTAAATGCTTGAGCCATAGAATGTCTAATTCTTCTATAAAATGCTACTTCTATTCCTTTGAACTTGTCTGTTTTTCCTAAGATCATTGCACCTTTCCAAGATTCAGTAACAAGGGGAACAATGCAAACTGATTTTAACTGAAATTTACCTAGAAAATTCACAACGATATTATTGACATTTATTACCTTTACCTTATCATTTTCAATGAACTCATTAAGACCATCAAGTATAGTGGATTCAAAATTAGCAAAGAATATAGGTTTCATTTCACCTTTATCTTGGGAGTAAAAACAAATAGCTATTACTCCAAATCTATCATAGAGAAACTGATACACTTTGGATGCAAGAATCTTACTTTCCAGTGTTTTTCCAAAAATGTCGTTAATTTCTTTTTGATACTGATTGAGAAGTTCATCTTCGTATACTGTATTGAGAAAGAAGAGTAACTCTTTAGAAAATTTAGAAAGGAAATCATTTCCTTTAACTGAAAAATTAGAAATTTCAAGATATGCTTTCATTTCATTTATTTTTCCAACTTTTTTTACTCTTCTGAGTCTAGATAGTAGATTAGATAGAGATTCAAAATATGACTTTAAACTACCTTCAATAAGTGTAAAATATATGAAAATTCCTAAAGCAAAATTAGAAAAAAGAGATGTGGTAAACTCTAAGTATCCTAGTTCAAAAGAAGGATTTATGAATTTTAAAACTAATGGAGTAAGTATCCCTGAAAGGGCAGTCATTAATGCAATGTCTCGAAGAAGCCTTTTCTTAATTTCCATTTTAACCTTCTTTGTAAGGAGCAGATTTGAAAAAGAGGGCAGTGGTTTTAAAGTATAATAAAGCTAAAGATAACGCTCCCAAAGTTGTTGCAAAGGGTGAGGGTATCTTAGCTGAAAGAATACTCGAGCTTGCCCAAAAACATAATATCCCCATAGTAGAAGATAAAGAACTTGTTTCATTTCTTTTAAAACTTAACATTGGAGAAGAAATTCCTCCTACTCTTTATAAAATTATAGCAAAAATTCTAAGTTATGCATATAACGTTATTCACCAAGAATATCCTTCAAAATAGCTTCAGAAAGTCTGTGAATATCTATAGAGTAGTTACCTTCCTTTATAGCTTTTTTGATTTCTTCTATTTTTTCTTTTGAAGGAGGCTCAAGACTAATATTGATATTTAACTCTTCTGAGAGCTCTACTATTACTCCTTTATTCTTTTGATTCTCAGCTTCCGTTGAAGACTTCTTTTTTTCACCAGTTTTTGAAAAGTTAACTTCTTTTCCTATAAGCTTCAAAATCTCTGAACTGAGATTATTTATTTTCAATGTTCCATCCTCCGAGGATTTAGAATAAATCTATACCATATAGATATTATCGGAAAAACAGAAGAAAAATTTACAGTAAATCCAGCGAGAAAACTCTGCTTTTCAAAGCAGGGATAAATCGCACGGCGTAAGCCATTGAAGTAACAAACATTGAAAGATATATTTAGAAGTGTTATGAAAAAAGCAGAGAAAATCAAGAAAACTTTAAAAGAGACAAAAGGAAAGAGAAAAAATCAAGTCGGTAAGGTCTATCAAATTAAGCTCCAGAACCTATCAAAACAAGATGAGGAAAACTTAAATCGTCTGTTCTTAGAAGCTAAGTGGCTCTATAACTACATCGTTGCAGACATTAAGAACCGACTAAACAGTACAGCTTGGAAACTAAAAGAAGTAAAAATTAAAACACCTAAAGAAATTGAAAAAAGAGAAATAAAAACCCTCTCTTCTCAAATGAGGCAAGGAATAGTAGATAGGATAAAACACTCCCTAAAAGCTTTAAGAAAAGCAAAAGAGAAAGGACTCAAAGTAGGAAAACTCCAGTTCAAGAGCGAAGTAAGAAGCATACCGTTAAAGCAGTATGGAATAACCTACAAAATATCTAGAGACAGGAATAGAGTAAAGATACAGGGAATCAAGAAAAAATTTAGAGTATTAGGACTGCACCAAATACCTCAAAACACAGAAATAGCAAATGGAATACTTGTTAAAAAATCCTCTGGATACTACCTGTATGTAACCTGTTACCTACCAAAAAACGAAGTAGTAGAAGAGATAAGGAGAAACCGAATACCTAAAGCCGTAGGTATAGACTTAGGAATAAAAGACCAGCTGACCCTATCAACTGGTGAAAAGATAAGCTGGTATATACCTGAGACAGGTAGAATAAAGAAACTCCAAAAAAGACTTTTAAAGAAGCAGAAAGGTAGCAATAACTACCGAAAAATAAAGTTCCTCATTCAAAAGGAATGGGAATACATACAGAATAAGAGGAAAGATACCCTCAATAAGGTAGTAAGCCACCTCAAGAAGTTCTGCCTGATAGCGGTTCAAGATGACCCTATAAAGAGCTGGCACGAGGGATTATTTGGCAGGCAAGTTCAGAACACGGGGATAGGAGGAATAACTGCAAGGTTAAGAAACCTTGCGACTCTTATTCCTGTGGTATTTGTGGATAGATATACACCTACTACACAAACCTGTTCTAAGTGCGGGAATAGACAGAAAATCCCTCTTTCTGAAAGGGTATTTAAGTGTGAAGTTTGCGGATTTGAACTTGATAGGGATTGGAAGTCAGCGATAGAAATACTGAAAGAGGGATTAAGGAAGATAAAAGGAGAAGGAAAACTCCTAAAAACCCTACCCGTGGACTGCGGGGAAGTTAAGCCTGTGGAGAGGGCGACAGCTCTCGTTGAAGCAGGAAGCCTACCACTAAAGTGGTAGGAGGATGTCACCACCAGGTTTCTTCTCTTGCTTCTAAAATAGTTTCAATGATTACTATAATTACAGAAAAAATATTTGCTACAAGAGCTCCCCATGCAAAAGCTTCCACAAGGGTAGACCTCGTCCCCAATTCATAGAAAATAAGAGCAGGTATTAAGTGTAAATCTGCTGCAAGACTTGTTGCTAATAGCTCAGCACTTAAAGTTTTCTTACTTCCGAGTTTAAGTATTGTAGCTATAAGATTAAATACGACAGAAGCTATAAGTTCATAAGGATCTCCATCATAAACAAAACCTACAGTTGTGGTTAATGACATCATAATAAAGAAAGTAGTCCCTACTTTACTCCAGTCCATGAAGTCGCTCCTTTATTTTCTTCTTAAGCATTGCACTTCTTGCAGTTACTTTTCCTTTAAAAAGAACTTTTACAGCTTCTTCCAACTTTTTCTTAGGTGCTACAACAACAAGTATATCAAGAGGTTCTATTTTTATATCTCCTCCTGGAGTAAATATAACTTTTTCATTAGTTTTCTTTACTGCTATAACTGTTATTCCAAACTTTTTTCTAAGATCAAGCTCTTCAAGGGTTTTTCCAATAACAGGAGAATCTTCTTCAACTACAAGCTCTTCTATATCAATAAATGTATGTTCACCAAAGAGAATTTCCTCTAAAAGTGATCTTTCGCCAAATATAGGAGGTTTTCTTGCCAAAATTGCTACTCTTTTTGAGATTATGGATGGGATAGTTTCAACGTGATCTGCTCCAACTAATTTTAGTTTTTCTTTAAATTCTTCCTTCTTAACAAGAGCTAAAATGAAAAACGGTGATATTTCATTTTTTGTTACAACATTTTTCACAGTTAATGTTATAGCAAGATTTCTATAGTCATCCATTGTTGCTATTATTGCTCCAATGGCTTTTTCAATACCTGCTAAGTAGAGAGTATTTTCATCTGCAGGGTCAAGTTGGAGGTAATAGTTAACTTCGTGTTCCTTAGCAAAATTCTCTAAATCCTCCGATGTATCGACAACAACAACGGGAATTTTGTGGTATTTCATTTCTTTTATCAATTGAAGAACATAGTCATTCACTCCAAAAACAATATAATGGCCTTTTAGTGCAGAAATATCAGAAACCATCTTTCTAAACCTCAATATTTTTTTTACTTCACCAGAGGTAACAATGTTTATTAAAACAGCAATAGAATATCCCATTACACTGCCGACACCAAGAGTCATGACTAGAACGTTAAAAATTCTTGCTTTTGCATCCATATCCCACATTTCGCCGTAGCCAATTGTCGTAACAGTAAGAATAGTCATATAGAAAGCTTTTAAGAGATCTACATCAGAAATTAGCATATAACCAATGGTTGAAAGCATTACTGCAAGGAGAGCTACAATGAGAGGAGCTCTAAACTTCATTAAAATTTCAAGAACTCTTTCCTGACCATACTTTGGAGGAATTCGTTTTTCTATTTTCCTCAAAAATCCTCCAGAAAATTTCACTTTTGTTTAATTATGGTTAATGTTTCAAGATCAAATACCATATTATCATAAGCTGCAATAACTTTTACTCCTGTTCTTTTTGAAATTTCAGCGGCTATTTCCCATGGTTTTGCGTTTAGCATCGTTCTTCCAAAATGAGTAAGAATTGCTACTTCTGGTTTTATTTCACCAATTATTTTTTCTGCACAAATAGCAGAGAGATGACTTATTCTTGGATTAGGTTCTTTTAATGTAACGTTTAAAATTAACAAATCACTTGCATCTTTATACTTTTCCTCTATCTTTTCAAAGTAAGCTGTGTCAGAGATATATCCAATATTTTTTTTCCAATAAAAGATCATTCCGTAAGTTTCAACGCCGTGAGTATTGCGAACAGGAAAAGTTACCTTCAGATTATGTGATATCTCAAAATTCATACCTTCTCTTATTATTACTGTTTCTTCAATATTTCTTCTCGTATACTGAAGAACAACAGGATCTATCTCAATTGCATCTTCAGGACAAAGCAAAATCCCCCTTTTTCTCTTTCCTCCGAGAGTCATTGCTTCAAGGATGTGATTGACATCAGCACAGTGGTCAAGATGTCTGTGAGAAAGTATGACAAAGTTAACCCAATTAGGTTCTAAACCTTTTTTATAAGAGTGGATAAAAGCTCCTGGACCTGGATCAACATGGATATTAGTTCCTTCAAAATTAAACCACAATCCACCAGCTTGTCTTTGAAATCCAAAAGCTACATATCGAGAACCACCAGTCCCAAGGAAAACAAGTTTATTGTGAACGGTTTCTTTTGTTAACTTCAAGCTGGACAAATACCCCTCTTGCTACTCCTTATAAAATTAACAAAATCTATAACTTCGGAAAAATTCTTAAATTCTTCTTCTACTTCACTCAACGAAATTTGTATTGGTTCAGCAGTTTTAAAAACTTTTTCAAAAGTTGCAGTAAGAGCTCTAATTGTTTTTCGGGAAAAACCTCTCCTTTTTAGACCAACAATGTTTATACCTGTTAATCTTGCACGATTGCCTTGAGCCATAGTAAAAGGAGGAACATCTCTATGAACGGCAGAGGCTCCCCCAACCATTGCATGTTTTCCAATTCTTACAAACTGATGTATACCTGTAAGGCCACCGACAATCGCAAAATCGTCAATAACTACATGACCTGCAACTTGTACAGAGTTTGCAATAATAACATTATTGCCAATAATAACATCATGAGCTATATGAGCATAAGCCATAAGAAGGACATTATCACCAATTTTAGTTACTAATCCTCCTCCCTCTGTCCCTCTATGAATAGTAACATATTCCCTTACTGTAACTCTGTTTCCAATTATTACTTTTGAAGGTTCTCCTTTATATTTTAAGTCTTGAGGTTCTACACCGATCGTAGCACCAAATATTGTGCATTCCTCACCTATAGAGGTATCCCCTTCAATTACAGCACCTTGTTTTATAACAGTGTTTTTACCTATTTTTACCTGTTTACCGATATAAGAAAAAGCACCTATAACAACTCCTTCATCTAGTTCAGCACCACTTTCAACAATAGCAGTTGGATGAATAGTAACCATTACTTCCTCGCTATCATTGCCATAATTTCAGCTTCGCATACAACATCTTCTCCAACATAAGCTGTACCTACCATCTTGGAAAGTTTCTTCTTTATAGTTTTAGGCTCAAGAACAAACCTTACTGTATCTCCCGGCCTTACAGGTTTTCTAAATCGTGCTTTATCTATTCCCATGAAATAGACAACATATTCTTCTGGAGTAATGTCAAAAGATTTAAACATTAAGACGCAACCTACTTGTGCCATTGCTTCAATAAGGAGAGCTCCTGGCATTATTGGATGTCCAGGAAAGTGTCCTTGAAAATACGGTTCATTTATAGTCACGTTCTTAATTCCAACTATTCTCTTTTTTGGTTCAAATTCAATAATTTTATCTACAAGAAGAAAAGGATATCGATGGGGAATAAGTTTCATAATTTCCATTATATCTATTTCCATATTTCTTCCTCCACTTCTTAGATTTTCCGGAGTAAAACTACAGATTGTGCCGATATTCCTTCTCCTCTTCCTTCAAATCCAAGTCTTTCTGTAGTTGTAGCTTTTATAGATATTCTATCTACAGGAATTTCAAGAACTTTTGCTATATTCTTCCTCATCTGAAATTTGTAAGGAAATAATTTAGGCCTCTGAGCAATAATTATAGAGTCAACATTCTCTATTTGATAACCTAAATTTTTAATCTTTTCATTTACTTCCTTTAAAAGAATTAAACTAGAAATACCTTTATACTTTTCGTCACTATCAGGAAAGTGCTCTCCTATGTCACCAAGAGCCACTGCTCCTAAAATTGCATCACATATTGCATGAACAAGAACATCTGCATCTGAATGCCCCTTCAATCCTTTTTCAAAAGGAATTTTGACACCACCAATTATTAAAGGATAACCCTCTTCAAGTCTATGAACATCGTATCCTATTCCAATTCTAAACATTTAAACCAATCTACTCCTTACAAGTTTTTCTATTTCTTCTCTTATTATTTTTTCTGCTAACTCCGGAACAACTTCCCATATAATTTCGCGGATGGCTTTTTCTATTTCAGGTCTAAGAATTTCTTTTAACCTTTCTGAATCTATATCCATATTAGGAGATTTAGACGCAGATACATCTTCTTTTAAAGGTTCTTCCTTAGAAATTTCAGTTTGGGTATGTTTAGATATTTTGTCTTCTTCATTTTCTAATTCTATTATTTCCTCAGATACTGATGGTACAACTTCCATTTCGTCAGTAGGAATTATCTGAATTTCTTCTTCTTCTTCTTCTTCTTCTTCTTCTTTTTCTTTTTCAATTAAAGGTAATTTGCTTGCTTTAATAATTTCTCCAGGAAGAACAATTTCCAATTCTTCTTCTTTTCTAAATTCAGGAAGTTTTTTCTTAATTTCACTTAGAACAGACAATAGTTCCTCTACAGTAAAAGGTTTCTTTAAGACTTCCGTAGCTCCAGAACTTTTTAGTTTTTCTTCATTAAGCCCATCTTGTTCGTAACCTATTACTAAAACAGGAAATCCAAACTTTACCGCATCAGATAAAACATCTAAAGCAGTACCATTTTGAAGAGTCATATCTAAGATAATTACATCGGGTTTTTCTTGAGAAATCTTATTAAGAACTTCTTTTAACGTATAAGCATGAATAACTGTTATCCCTCTTTCTTTTAAAACCTTTTCTAAAAGGATATGCCAAGTTTTTTTATCATCGGCATAAAGAATTTTCATTTCTTAGCTCCTTCTATTTTCTTCCTGATTTCAGAAAGCATGATTACCAACTCTTTCGAAGTAAGAGCCTGCTTATCAAGATCTTTTAAAAGTTCCTCTTTATCTGGATTTTTAAGAGAGTTAGCAAGAGTAATAAGTTCACTTTTTACCGCTCTTGCATTCAATTCTTTAGCTAGCTTGATAGCCGAATCAATAGAATCCAGAAAGGTTTTCAACTCCTGTATGTTTGAGTTTTCTTGTCTTTTCATGAGTAAAGACTGTAAATCTGTTCTAACAATAATGAGGCTATCCTTTATCTGTGTTAACAAAGATTCATCTAAAGAAGGCAAATTAAATTTAATATTTTTGATAGCTAAAAGAGCTCTTTCTAAAGCTTTAATGCTTTCTACTGATAGATTTTGATTTTTAAGTTCGTCTAGTAAAACTTCCAACTCTTTAGTAAGCTCATTTATCTTTTTCTCTACTTCGGCAATAGAGGTTTCTGAGAATTCTGTAATTCTGTTTTTAACTTCTTTGGCTAAAGTTTCTATTTTAGCCAAAAGAAAAGATAATTTTTCTTCGTATTCCTTTTCTTTTTTCACTTCTTTTAATCTTTCTTCTATTTCTTGGCCTTTAAAGGAAAACTTTCCTACGATAAAACCTATAATCATTCCTAACGTTCCAAAACTTGCGGCAACAATTGCTGTAATAGCTCCTAAGTCCATAATTCTACCCTTAAATTATTTAGGCTAAATCAACTCTAAACTAAGTATATCGTAAATCCTGCTTATAGGTAAACCCATAACATTAAAAAAGTCCCCTTCTATTTTTTCTATAAATAAAGCGCCTATTCCCTGTATTCCGTAAGCACCTGCTTTATCAAGAGGTTCTTCTGTAGAGACATACCACTCTATTTCAGATAAAGATAATTTCTTAAATTTAACTTTACTTTCTTCAAATGAGCTTATTAATCTACCATCTGGGAAACGAAGAGAAAAGCCGGTTATAACTGTATGCCATCTTCCTGAAAGTTTTTTTAAAAAATTTAAAGCTTCTATTTTATCTTTTGGTTTTCCAAGGATTTTATTATCAAGAATAACTATTGTATCAGCTGCAAGTGCAATCTCTTCCTTCTGCTGGTTATCCTTTACACTGAGAACCTTCTTTTCTGCATTTTTCACTGCTGTTTCAATAGGAGAAGAAAGAATTTCTTCTTCAACCGAAGATTTTAAGACTCTAAAAGAAATACCAACCATCGATAGAATTTCTTTCCTTCGGGGAGAAGAAGAAACAAGAAGTAGTCTAATATCATCTATTTTCATCTATAACTCCCAAAACTTTTAGCATTTCTTTTGCAGCTTGCTGTTCAGCACTTCTTTTGGACTTTCCAGTAGAAACAGTTTTTAAGTCTTTTACCCTGCATTCAACCGTAAAAATCTTCTCGTGTTCAGGACCTTCTGCCTTTATAACTGAATACGAAGGAATAACCTTAAATTCTTTCTGGGTAACTTCTTGAAGAAAACTTTTAAAGTCTTTATAAGTAACAGCTTCCTCAAGTATTTCCCATAACTTCATAAGAAAATTTCTTTTGAATACTTCTTTAGCATTCTCAAATCCACCATCAAGATAAATAGCACCAAAAAGAGATTCAAAAACATCACAAAGTATGGAGCTCTTTTCCCTTCCTCCAGAAAGATGCTCTCCCTTTCCAAGGTATATATAACTTCCTAAATCTACCGTTTTCGCAAGTTCAGAAAGGGAAGGTTCACTTACAAGAAAAGCTCTTATCTGTGAAAGTTCTCCTTCCGTTTTTGTAGGAAAACGTTTTATTAACTCCTCACTTACAATAAGTCCTATTACTGCATCTCCAAGAAACTCAAGAACTTCATAATTTTCCTCGCTATCCTTTTCAAAAGAAAAGGATTTGTGCGTTAGTGCCTTTTTCAAAAGTTTCTTATCCTTAAAAAAGTAGTTTATCTTCCTTTCGAGCTCTTCAAAACTCTTTTTCTCCAAACCTTATACCCTCTTAAGCACTAAACAAGCGTTAGTTCCGCCAAACCCAAAAGAATTCTTTAGAACATAGTTTACGTTCATCTCTATAGCCTCATTTGGTACATAATCAAGATCACATTCAGGATCTGGCTCTTCGTAGTTTATGGTTGGAGGAATAACTCCCGTTTGAAGTGTCAAGACAGAAGAAATAACCTCAACTCCTCCAGCAGCACCAAGAAGATGTCCTATCATAGATTTAATACTACTTATTTTTAATTTATAAGCATGATCCCCAAAGATACTTTTTATAGCTAAAGTTTCGTAAAGGTCATTAAATTTAGTTGAGGTTCCATGGGCATTCACATATTCAATCATTTCGGAAGAAATTTTTGCATCCTTTAAAGCATTCCTTATAGCTCTTGCCGCTCCTTCACCACCTGGAGCTGGAGCTGTCATGTGATATGCATCACCACTTGTTCCGTATCCTACAACCTCAGCAAGTATTGGAGCTCCTCTCCGTTTAGCGTGTTCATACTCCTCAAGAACAACTATTCCAGCACCTTCACCCATTACGAAACCGTTTCTATTTTTCTCAAAAGGTCTGCTGGCTTTCTCTGGTTCGTCATTTCTTGTAGAAAGAGCTCTTGCCGCAGCAAATCCGGCAATACTTAGAGGAGTAATAGCACTTTCAGCTCCTCCAGCTATCATAACATCAGCATCACCATACTTAATTGTTCTATAAGCTTCTCCAATAGCGTGAGTTCCTGTAGCACAGGCAGTTACGACAGAGATATTTGGACCTTTAAAACCGAATTTTATTGATACAAGACCGGAAGCCATATTTATAATTTCCATTGGAACACAATACGGAGAAACTCTTTTAGGTCCTTTTTCCAAAAGAGTTTTATGCTGGTCTTCAATTGTTGTAATTCCACCTATTCCTGAACCGATTAAAACACCTACTCTTTCTGGATTAATTTTGTCAGATTCTAAACCTGCACTTTTTACAGCCTGGACAGCAGCTCCCATAGCAAACTGAATAAAAGGGTCTGTTCTTCTAACTTCTTTTTTATCAAAGTACTTTAAAGGATCAAAATCTTTTACTTCAGCTGCTATTTGAACAGGATAGTTAGATGCATCAAATTTAGTTATTTTAGATACTGCCGATTTTCCGGCTGTAATATTTTCCCAAAAAGTTTTAGAATTACTTCCTGCAGGAGAAACTACACCAATACCTGTAATAACTACTCTTCTCATGTTCTGTCTCCTAAGTCTTAAGATTGATTAATATTTTGGACAAAATTATATAATAAAAAGGAGTAATAGAAACATCACAAATAACTTAAGAAAGTTTTTTTTATGTAGAAAAGGAAACGAGCAACGTTGATATAGAGAAAAATGTAATGAAAGGGGGTTGTCATGGTTATTCAAGTAAGTCCTAAAGAAGTAGATTACGATACTTTAGCATTGAGAGTTTTTTTAAAAGCTCTCGAAATTATAGGAGGACCACGAAAACTTTTTGAGTACAGGAATTTAACATGGATTCCAAGTCTTATGGAAGCTGCTTATGCTGTTGTTTTAAAAGAAGAGGGATTTAAAACCGAAGATGAAATTGCAGAATTTATAGGAATTACAAAGCAAACCGTAAGAAACATACTCTCTGCAGATCCTGAAGTTGTCTTATTAAAACTTCAAGGAGAACTTGAAGCAAAAGATGTAAAAGTTCATACCGCTGGTGGACTTGCCAAGCTTGCCTATCAAGAAGTAAAAGCAGGAAGAGACTATATTCCGTTTGTTATTTCAGTTTGCGAAACTTACGTATCAAAACTTTTAGGAATAGCATGGCCAGTAGAGGTTCTTACTGCTATTAAAGGAATGGATTTTCCCGTTGATGAAACAAAAAAAGATGAACTAAAGAGTAAATTAGTAGGAATAAGAATAAAGGATTATTCTGCACCAGAAGTAATTGATAGAATAGAGTTCCCTATTAAAAGTCCAGCAGATCTTCTTCATAAATTAAGTGAAGCTGTGAAAGGTTAAAGCAAAGGAAAGCATAATGCTTAAAGCTGATGAAGATAAACTAAAGGAATTTATCTTTAAGCGCTTAGGAATTTCTTCTAAATCGCTAAAGGATGGAGAGGAAGATTGGCTTAAGTATCTTGTTAACTCAAAATTAGCTACAGAAGAAAAACTTTTATCTCTTCTTTCTGAATATTTTAAAGTTCCCTCCGTTGATTTAAGAAGGATTTCTATTCCTCCGATAATTGCAAAAATTATTCCAAGAACTACTGCCGAGAAGTTCATTTTAATTCCATTTGCAAAATCAGGACCAACTTTAAAATTAGCAATGTTTGATCCTTCAGACATTCAAACGATAGAAAAAGTCCGCTTTTCAACTGGATTTAGAATACAGCCTTTTGTTGCCTTGCCATTTAGAATTAAGGAAAAGATAGAAAAAATTTATGGAAAAGCTGAAGAAGAATTTTTTTCAAAGCTAAAAAATGAGCTTATTAGAGAAAAGGAAAAAGACTTAGAAACGGAAGAAATTAATCTCAGTTCTAATATTGTCTCTTTAGATGACTTAAAGCAGCTTGCAACTCAAGCTCCTATAGTAAAGTTAGTTAATGCAATAATTATAGAAGCTCTTAATAAAGGAAGTAGTGACATTCACATTGAACCTTTTGAGAAAGAGCTCAGGATTAGATACAGAATAGATGGAGTTCTTCACTTAGCCGCAAAGTATCCTTCAGAAGTAAAAGATGCTGTTGCAGCGAGATTAAAAGTACTTAGCAATCTCGATATAGCTGAAAAAAGACTTCCTCAAGATGGAAGAATAAAAGTTAGATTTAAAGGAAGAGAAATTGACTTTAGAGTTTCTACTGTACCAACAATTTATGGGGAAAAAATTGTTTTAAGGATTCTTGATAAGGAAAGTCTAAAACTTGATCTTTCAGAATTGGGATTAGAGGATAGAGAATATAAGCTACTTACAAGAGCAATACGTTCTCCTTATGGAATGATTCTTGTAACAGGTCCAACAGGTTCAGGAAAAACTACTACTCTTTACTCTTCGCTCCTTGCAATAAATACTCCTGAAATCAATATAATGACTGTCGAAGACCCTGTTGAGTATAATCTTTATGGAGTTAATCAAGTACATGTTAAACCAGAAATAGGATTAACTTTTTCAAGAGCTCTAAGAGCTTTCTTGCGTCAAGACCCAGACGTTATAATGGTTGGAGAAATTCGAGATACTGAAACTGCAGAAATAGCTATTGAAGCAGCTCTTACGGGACACCTTGTCCTTTCTACTCTTCATACAAATGATGCTCCAAGTACAGTTACAAGGCTTATTGATATGGGAATAGAAAACTTTCTCGTTTCATCTTCAATTATATTGATTGTTGCTCAAAGACTAGCAAGACGTATATGTCCTTACTGTAAAGAACCTTATCAGTATCCTTTAGAAGTTTTAAAAGAAATCGGTTTTACCGAAAAAGAGATTTTTTCTTTTCAACCGTTTAGAGGCAAAGGTTGTGAACAGTGCAATTTTACCGGTTATAAAGGAAGAGTAGCTCTTTATGAAGTTATGGAAATGACACCAGAAATAAGAGATGCAATAATCAAAGGAAAAAATACTGACGAAATAAGAAAAATAGCGGTAAAATACGGAATGAGAACATTAAGAGAAATTGGAAAGGCTAAAATTTGCAAAGGAATAACAACACCAGAAGAAGTTCTTCGGGTTACAAGGAACTATTGATATGAAAGGGCTGGCAGGAAGGAGAAAGCTACTGAGAATATTCATCAGTCTTGAGGATAAGTTTGAAGGAAAACCCCTTTGGGAATACATACTGGAACTCGTTAAAGAGAACAACATTGCCGGAGCTACTGTTTTAAAGGCAGTTGCTGGGATAGGAAGTCACTCTGAATTTAAAACTTTCTCGGTCTGGCGTCTTTCCCAAAACTTGCCAGTTGTTATTGAAATAATAGATAGAGAAGAAAAAATTAGGGAGTTTTTGAAAGTTCTTGATAGAATAATCGAAGAAGGACTTGTAGTCCTTGAAGACGTGGAAGTAATAGCCTACAGACACAGGAGCTGAGATGCAAATAGGAACTGTAGAGCTGGGTAGTATTCCAAGGGTAATCGTTGCACTGAACGACACAAGGCTGAAGGAGAACCTTGAGAAAGCGAGAGAGTTGAAGATTGACCTTATTGAAGCAAGAGTAGACCTACTAAGTGAAGTAAGTAGAGAATTTATCAAGAACTTTCTGGACGGAATAGCCGATTTTGGATTTTATACAGTATCAACTCTAAGACCGGACTGGGAAGGTGGTAAATTTAAGAAGAGCGAACAGATAAGACTTGAGCTTTTTAAAGAGATTGTAAAACACCCTGCTACAGGAGCTGTTGATATCGAACTCCGATCCGAAATCTTGCCGGATGTAAAAAATCTTGTTAGGAAGGAACACAAAGTTTTAATCGTCTCCTACCACGACTTTGAAAAGACACCAGCAGAAAAGGAAATAGAGGAAATTTTCAATAGAGCTGTTGAATCAGGTGCTGACATAGTTAAACTGGCTTTTACTGGAAGGAAAAAAGAGGATGCAGCAAAAGTTTGCTGTACTCTAAGTAAATTTAACCACCCCAAAATTTTCATGGTAATGGGAGAAAGTGGAAAGTTTACACGAGTAGTTGGATTTTCCTTCGGTTCGCTTTTAACCTACACATTCTTTGGAAAACCTGTAGCTCCAGGACAGATAGAAGCAGAAAAACTTATAAAATTACTTTGTGAATTTTATCCTGAATTTGAAAAAGAAAAAATAAGGTATAATCTATCATCATGAGCACAGATAGCTTTATATATACAACAGCTGTTTTATATGTTATTTCAGCTTTGCACTATTTGCTGTTTCTTGTTCTTAGAAAAGACAAACTTGCTACTGTTGGTCTTTATGGTGCAAGGATTGGCTTTTTAACAAATCTAATAGCAGTTATTCTTCTTGCAGGAACAGGGGGAGGAGTATCTCTCTTTACAGAGAAAGGAGCTTTTTTGCTCTTTGGTATTAGTACTGTTTCTATTTTTCTTTACTTTTCTACAAAGCATAAGTTTTCAATATCAGGAACATTTCTTATGCCCTGGGCAGCAATTTCTTTAATCGTTGCTTCTTTAGCATCAGGAATTCCTAAAAATATCTTCCCTGTTGGAGTAGTAGGGGTTACACACATTGTTTCTGCATTTCTTGGATACAGTGCTTTTGTCTTTGCAGCTATAACATCTCTTATATACCTAATCTTTGAGAGACACTTAAAGAAAAAGAAATTCTCGGTGTTTTATCACAAACTAACGTCTCTTTCTTTATTGGAGTCTATTGTATATCATTCGCTTACAGTAGGATTTATGTTCATAACAATTTCGATGTTTGCAGGAGCAATTTGGTCTGAAAAAATTTTTGGTTCTTACTGGTCTTGGCATCCTAAGGAAATAGCAACACTTGTTACCTGGTTTACATACGCTGGCATTATCCACCTATATCTTTACAACAATTGGAAAGGAAAAAAGCTTTGCTATATGTCTATGTTTGGCTTCTTATTGATAGTATTAAACTTTTTAGGAATAAACTTTTTTTCAGACAAAGATATCCATTCATTTAAGGGGTAGTGATGGGAGATCTTAAGTTATGCTGCCTAGGGTTAAGCCATAAAACAGCTCCAGTTGAAATAAGAGAAAAGTATGCTTTCAAAGGAGATGAAATAGAAAATGCTCTTCTTCAGATGAATTCAATTTCTTCTGTTGAGGAATGCATAATTCTTTCTACATGTAACCGCGTTGAAATTTACTTTACTTCAAGGGCTTCTAATCCTTTCAAGGAAATATACGAATTTTTAATCGAGAGAAAGTCTGCTACAGTAGAAGAAATTAACCAATTTTTCTACAAAAAGGAACAAAAAGAAGCTATCAAGCATGGATTTTATGTAGCTTCGAGTCTTGACTCAATGGTGGTTGGAGAACCACAGATAGTAGGACAGTTTAAAGACGCATTTCAAACTGCAAAAGAACTTGGAACGATTGGAACTGTAATGTGTCGCTTCTGTGAAACAGCTTTAAAAGTTTCAAAAAGAGTGAGAACAGAAACAGGAATTTCAAAAAATGCAGTTTCGATTAGCTTTGCTGCTGTTGAACTAGCTAAAAAGATATTTGGAAACTTTTCAGGAAAGAAAGTTGCAATAATCGGTGCAGGTGAAATGGCAGAACTAGCTGTAAAACACCTTCTCTCAAATGGTGTATCAGAAGTTTTTGTAGTTAATAGAACCTTTGAAAGAGCTGTTAAGTTAGCAGAAGAATTTGGAGGTAAACCCTTTCCACTTACAGAACTTAACACGGTGCTTCAAGCTGTAGATATAGTTATAAGCTCTACAGGAGCTCCTGGTTACGTTCTAACCCCGGAAAATGTTGTTCCTGTATTTGAAAAGAGAAAAAATTCACCAATGTTTTTCATAGATATCGCTGTTCCAAGAGATATTGATCCAGCGCTGAATGAAGTAGAGGGACTTTATGTTTATGACATAGATGACCTTAATGAAGTTGTAAAAGCAAACATTGAAGAAAGATTAAGAGCAGCTGAAATTGCAAAGAGAATAATAGAAGAATATGTAGATAGATTTATTAAGTGGCTAAAGGAACTCGAAGTTGCTCCTTTAATAGCAGAACTAAAGGAGAAGGCAGAAACAATAAGGAAAACTGAAATAGAAAAGAGACTATCTAAACTTAATCTTACAGCTCAACAGACACAGGAGGTAGAAAATCTTACAAGAGTAATAATTAATAAACTTCTTCACCAGCCGATTACAAGTGTTAGAAAAAAGGCAGCAGAAGAAGAAAGAAATCAAGTAGTTCAGATATTCAGAGAAATTTTCGGACTTGGGAAGGAATAAGTAAGAGATAAACTTTAAGGAGTAAGTGATGAAAATAAGAATAGGAACAAGAAAAAGTAAGTTAGCTCTCTGGCAGTCTGAATGGGTAAAAGAACAAATAGAAAAAAAATTTCCAGAAGTTGAAGTTGAGCTTATCAAAATAACAACAAAAGGAGACAAAATTCTTGACGTTCCTCTTGCAAAGATTGGCGACAAAGGACTTTTTACCAAGGAAATAGAAGATGCAATGCTTAAAGGAGAAGTTGATATAGCTGTTCATAGCTTAAAAGACGTTCCAAGTAAACTTCCTGAAGGGTTAAAGCTAATAGCCTTTTCAGATAGAGAAGATCCAAGAGATGCTCTTCTTTCCTGTGGAAAATATACACTCGATACGCTTCCAGAAGGAGCTGTTGTTGGAACGAGCTCTCTTAGAAGAAAAGCTCAACTTAGAATTTTACGTCCAGATCTTGAAATAAGAGACCTAAGAGGAAATGTTGATACAAGGATTAGAAAACTTAAAGAAGAACAGTATGATGCAATAATTCTTGCAGCAGCAGGAGTAAAAAGACTAGGTTGGGAAAATGAAATTGATGAAATTCTTTCTTCAGACAAGATGATTCCTTCTGTTTCCCAAGGAATTCTTGGAATTGAAGGTAGAGAAGACGATCCAGAAATAGAAAGAATAGTCAAAGAGGCAATAAACTCAAGAGAGTCAGAAATAGCTGCAACAGTTGAAAGAGCTTTTCTAAGAACAGTCGAGGGTGGTTGTCAAGTTCCACTTGGATGCTATGCAGTAGTAGTAGAAAATAGAGTTCATGTAAGAGCCTTTATTTCGGATTTAAATGGTAGGTTCTACTATAAAGAAGAAGGTGTCTTTAAAGTAGAAAACCTTGAAGAAGCTGATATGGTAGGAACTGGAGTTGCAGAAAGACTTCTTTCTGCTGGTGGAAAGAAAATTCTTGATGAGCTGATGAAATGTCAGTAAGAGTATTTTTTTCAGCAAATTTAAAAGAAAATCAAAAAGAAATTCTTAAAAAGACAGGCTTTGAGCCTGTCTCAATTCCTCTTATAAAGACTGTTCCTTTTGAATTTTCCGCTGAGGAAGTACTCAAGTTTTCGCCTAATTTTACGGTCATTTCAAGCAAAAATGGAGTTAAACATTTCTTTTCAAAGATTTCTCCTGAGAAAATTAGAAGTTCAAAATTCATTGCAGTTGGAAGTTCAACTGCAGAAAAACTTAAGGAAATAGGCATAGAATCTTTAGTCCCCGAAAACTTTAGTGGCGAAGGACTTGTAGAACTCCTTAAAACTATCAACCTAACAGGTAAAAGATTCCTTATCGTAAGGCCAAAAGTTGCCAGAAAAGTTGTTTCAGAATTCTTAAGAGAAAAGGGAGCAGAGGTTAAAGAAGTAGTTGTCTATGAAACTATAGTAAACGAAGATATAAAGGAAGACTTGATAGCAGAAATAGAGAAAGGTTTTGAAATATTAGCTTTTACAAGCCCTTCCAACTTTAAATCTTTTTTAAAGCTTACAGGTGAAAAAGGAAAAGTAATTCTAAATGAGGGAAAAATTATTCCTATAGGTCATGTAACTCAGAAAGCAATAGAAAAATTAGGTTTTAAAACTTGGAAATTACCTTCGAATTACACTATTGATGGAATTTTGAATTTAATTCTTCAAGGAGGCAGCGATGCTAATAGGGAAATTTCCTGAACTAAGACTTAGAAGGCTTAGAAAAAATGAAAATATCAGAAGAATGGTCAGAGAAAACTATCTTTCAGTTAACGATTTTATATATCCTCTCTTTATCGTTGAAGGAGAAGGAGTGAAAGAAGAAATTCCTTCAATGCCAGGGCAGTATAGATATTCAATTGATAGGCTTGTTGAAGAAGTTCAAGAGGTCAAAGAGCTTGGAATTCCGGCAGTAATTCTTTTTGGAATTCCTGGCTATAAAGATGAACTTGGAACTGATTCTTATTCAGACGAAGGAATAATTCAGAGAGCTCTAAGAGCCATAAAGAAAGAAGTTCCTGACATGTATGTCATTACAGATGTTTGCTTTTGTGAGTACACATCTCACGGACACTGTGGCTATCTAAAATGCCATGGAGAAACTTGCGAAGTTGATAACGATAAAACTTTAGAGCTCCTTAAAAAACAGGTTGTCTCTCACGCTCAAGCTGGAGCTGATATGGTAGCACCTTCTGGAATGATGGACGGAATGATAAAAGCAATTAGGGAAGCTCTTGATGAAGAAGGATTTAAAGATATTCCAATAATGTCATATGCCGCTAAGTATGCCTCAGCTTACTATGGACCTTTTAGAGATGCAGCAGAATCTACTCCAGCCTTTGGAGATAGACGCTCCTATCAGATGGATCCAGCAAATTCCGATGAAGCTTTAAGAGAAGTTGCTCTTGATATTCAAGAAGGTGCAGATATCGTAATGGTTAAACCTGCACTTTCTTACATGGATATTATAAGACGGGTAAAGGAAACATTTAAATATCCTGTTGCAGCTTACAATGTAAGTGGTGAGTATTCAATGGTTAAAGCTGCTGCAATGAAAGGTTGGATAGATGAAAGAAAAGTAGTTCTCGAAACACTTCTTTCAATGAAAAGAGCAGGTGCGGATTTAATTCTTACTTATCATGCAAAGGACGCTGCAAAATGGCTTAAAGATGGAGGGATGGAATCAATCTAACCCCTGTTGTTGAAGTTCAGATAGAAGGTGGACACCCTACAATAACCTTTGAATACCACAAGGAGGTGTCCACCGATGAAACAATTGAAAAGATTCAAAGGAACATCCCTCCATATATCCAGCACAAATACGGCGTTCAAAGAAACCCTGAAAAAAGGAAGAAGAGTAAAAAAGAAGCTTGACCTAACAAAAGACAGAAATGTTAAAAGGAGACTCAAATGGATAGAGTACTACCACAAAACAGGCAACGCCAGAAAAACATGCAGATACTTTGGCATCAGTCCAACAACCTTCTACAAGTGGAAAAAAAGATACGACAAGTACGGGATAGAAGGACTCCAAGACAGAAACAAAAGACCTCATAAAGTAAGACAACCACAAACAGAACCTGAAATAGAACACATCATCGTCACAATAAGGGAAAAATTCCCAACCTGGAGCAAAGAAAAGATAGCAGCCTTCATGGAAAGATACCTAAATGTAAAAATATCATCCTCTACAGTTTACAGGGTTCTCAAAAGACACGGACTAATAGAAAGAACCTGGAAACTAAAAAGTACCTACAAGAGGAAGAAACAGAAAGGGAAAAAGAACCGCACCAGAAAAGGACTAAGAGCAGACAAACCAGGAACAATCCTCATGGACGTTAAATACCTCTACTGGTGCGGTAAAACCTTTTACCAGTTCACGGCAATAGACAAGTTCACCCGAATAGCATTTGCCAAGGTTTATTCTACAAAAAGCAGCAGGAGCGGAAGAAGGTTTTTTGAAGAACTTGAAAAATTTCTTCCCTTCAAGATAGAGAAAGTTCAAACGGATAACGGGAGCGAATTTTTAGGGGAGTTAGACGAATATCTTAAAAGAAAAGGGATAGAACACTACTTTAGTTATCCGAAATCTCCCAAGACTAATGCGCATGTAGAAAGGTTTATTCAAACGACAGAAAGTGAACTATGGATGATAGAAGGAACAGAACCGACTGTTGATGAGATGAATAAAAAACTTTTTGAGTATTTAAAGATTTACAACTTTCTTAGACCCCATCACTCTTTAAATTACAAGACTCCCGCTGAGAAGTTTGAGGAATATATTAAAAACCATCAAGGTGTCCACCATGTATTGAACTCGAACATAGGCTTGGTTATCGCCTTGCTTAAATTATATCAAACAACGGCTTACGGCGTGCGCTGTATCTCCCCTTTGAAAAGGAGAGGATTAGCGCAAAATTCTTCCTAAATGTTAATATTTCCTTATTAAAAGGAGGTTGATTTAAGATGCGAAAAATAGATATTGGAAAAGAGCTCCAACATCTTATCGGTAAAGAAAAAGTTAAATCTTCTCTTGACTGGAGAGTTATTTATTCTTATGACGGTACTCCTACAGGATATAGAGGAATTCCTGATGTTGTTGTTTTTCCTGAAACCACTGAGGATGTTTCAAAAGTTCTAGCTTTTGCAAATGAAGAAAGAATTCCTGTATATCCAAGAGGAGCAGGTTCAGGCTTAACTGGTGGTGCGGCACCGGCATCAGAAGGTGGAATTGTGATTTCAACCGAAAAAATGAATAGAATTCTTGAAATAGATGAAGATAATTTAGGAGTTCTCACAGAACCAGGTGTTGTAACTTATGACCTACAAAAAGAAGTAGAAAAGAGAGGACTTTTCTATCCACCTGATCCTTCAAGCTATAAGTATTCAACCATTGGTGGAAACATAGCTGAAAATGCTGGTGGTCCAAGGTGTGTAAAGTACGGAGTTACTAAAGATTATGTAATGCAATTAGAAGTTGTCTTTGCTGATGGTACTGTTGCAAATGTTGGCTCAAAAGCAGTTAAATCTGTAGCTGGATATAATTTAAAAGATTTAATAGTAGGTTCAGAAGGAACTCTTGCTTTTATAACTAAAGCATATCTAAAGCTTATTCCTGCTCCCGAAGCTGTTAGAACTGCTATGGCTATTTTCCCCAAAGTAGAACAAGCAGCTCAGGCTGTTGCAGATATGTTTAAAGCAAAAGTAATTCCAACTGCTTGTGAATTTCTTGACAAAAATTCAATTATAGCTGTTGAAAACTATGCAAAATTAGGATTGCCTACCTATGCTGAAGGTTTATTAATCATCGAGGTAGATGGATATGAAGCAATAGTTGACGAGCTTATTAATAGAGTAGCAGAAGTATGTAAAAAGGCAGGAGCAGAAGAAATAAAAATAGCAACAGATTTACAAGAACGAGAAGCTATCTGGACTGCAAGAAGAGCGTTATCTCCTGCAATTGTGCAGTTAAAGCCTAAAAAAATAAATGAAGATGTTGTTGTACCAAGAAGTAAAATTCCTGATTTAATTAAAAATGTCTATAAAATTGCCGATAAATATAATTTGATGGTGGTTAATTTTGGTCATGCTGGTGATGGAAACATTCACGTAAACTTTATGTATGAGCCAAAAGAAGAGGATAGAGTAGAAAAAGCAGTGAGAGAAGTTTTCCTTCTTACTCTTGATTTAGAAGGTTCTGTTTCAGGAGAACATGGAATTGGTTGGATGAAAAAAGAGTTTTTACCATTAGAAGCTAAGGATGCACTTGAGAAAATGAAAGCTATTAAAAGAGCTCTTGATCCAAATAACATCCTCAATCCTGGAAAAATTTTCTAATTATAAAAAGGAGAAAGAGAGGAATTAAATGGATATAGCAACTCTTATAGGAATAGCAGGTGCTTTCTTACTTATAATCATTTCTATTGTCATTGGTGGTAGTCCTGGAGCTTTCATTAACGTACCTTCATTACTTATCACCGTAGGTGGCGGTATTGCTGCCGGAATGGCAGGATTTCCTCTTGGAGAGTTTATTAACGGTTTTAAAGCAATCTTAAAGGCTATTAATCCAGGAATGCCTAATCCGATTGAAACTATTGATTTTCTTACGGATGTAGCAAAGAAAGCAAGAAAAGAAGGAATATTAGCCCTTGAATCAGACATTGATGCTTTTTATGGAAGGGATTCATTTTTTGGAGACGTTATGAGAATGCTTATTGATGGGCTTGAAATAGAAGAAATTAAAAGTACAGCAGAAAGCTCAATGGCTCAGATTGAACAAAAATTATCCACGGAAGTTGCTGTTTGGGAAACTTTAGGAGACCTCTTTCCAGCTTTTGGTATGATAGGAACTCTCATTGGTTTAATTCAAATGCTTCAAAACTTAAGTGATCCTTCTGCTCTTGGTCCTGGTATGGCTGTTGCTATGATTACAACGCTTTATGGAGCTATACTGGCAAACGTACTTTGTATACCTGTTGCTAAAAAATTAAAATATTACAAGGATTTAAGACTTCTTTATTTAGAAGCTTACCTTCTTACTGCTGAAGCAATAGAAAAAGGATTGAATCCTAACCTTTTAAAACAAAAACTTGCTGGATTACTAGGAGTAGAAATTAAAGAGGGATAATGGCAAGAAAGAAAAAGGAGGAGTGTAAAGCTCCTCCAGCATGGCTTACTAGTTTTGGTGACTTAATGTCTCTTCTTTTAACATTTTTTATTCTTCTTTATTCAATGAGTACTATTTCTTTAGAAAAATTTTATCAAGCTATAAAAGGAATTATTCAAGCGTTTGGTGGACACTATGTTATACATGAAGAGAGAGTTATCCAAGGAAAAAGAATTCCTTTAGATTTTCCCGATATGTATCCTAAGATGAAGACTCGCAGAGCGATAGAACAAAAATTACAAGAAATTCATCAAATGCTCAAGAAAATGGGAGTAAAATCAGAAATAGCAAAATATGGAACAAGTATCAGATTGAGAATTAATACTGATAAATTGTTCCCTCCAGGAAGTGAAAAACCTTACAAAGAAACAATACCTCTAATAATGGAAATGTGTAAAAAATTAAAGGAATTGGAACTTCCAATAACTATAGAAGGTCATACAGACAATGTTCCAATACGTTCAAAAATTTTTCCATCTAATTGGGAACTTTCTGCTGCTAGAGCTGTATCCGTTTTAAGACTTTTTATACAATGTGGTTATGATCCTAGAAAATTATCGGCTGCAGGTTGTGGTCCTTATAGACCTATAGCTCCAAATACAACTCCTGAAGGAAGAGCAAAAAACAGGAGAATAGAAATTGTTATCCATTTACCAGGGTGATGGATAGAGAAAATGGCAAGAAAAAAGAAAGAAGAGTGTAAAACAGCTCCAGCGTGGCTTACTAGTTTTAGTGACTTAATGTCTCTTCTTTTAACTTTTTTCATTTTACTTTATTCTATGAGTACTTTAGATGTAACAAAAGCTATAAAATTTCTATCTTATTTTCAAGGAGAAAAAGCAAAGAGCTTTGAACATATATCGGTTGTTAAGCCTATAAAAATTTATACTACTGATCTAGCTAAAAAAATAAAGAAAATAATAAAAAGAATACTTCCTGCTTATGGATATCAAATTGTTGTGACTCAAGAGTATGTTCTTCTGAGACTATTTAATAAAGTCCTTTTTAAACCAAATTCGTTAGAGTTAACTCCTAAAGCAAAAGAAGCTCTTGATAAAGTAGCAGAAATAATAAAAAAGCTTCCAGGAAATTATCAAGTTAGAATAGAAGGACATACAAGTATTGAAGAACCGACAAAGTACTTACCCTATATTCATGATGATTGGGATTTGTCAATCAGGAGAGCTACAACTGTTGCAAAGTATTTGGTTTCAAGGGGAGTAAACCCTAAAAAGATTATAGCTGTTGGATACGGAAATACACGACCACTTTATACCTGGAAAAATCCCATACTACAAGCAAGAAATAGAAGAGTTGAAATTTACTTAGAAATTGCAAAGAATAAAGAAGAAAAAGAAAATAAGCAAGAAATAAAAAAAGAGGAGAAAATACCAAAAACAGTAGAAAAGAATAGACAATCCTCTAATTCAGAAAAACGTTAAGCTTTTTTCTTAAGGCATATTCTTTCATCTTTTTCTTTGCTCTTGTTTCCAATTGCCTAACTCTTTCACGGCTAATGCCAAGTTTTTCACCAATTTCTCTAAGAGTCTTAGGTTCATTTCCGTCAAGACCAAATCTCATTATGATTATTTTCTTTTCCTGAGGAGTAAGCTGTTCAAGCATTTCCTGTATACTCTGCTTTAGCTCTTCCTGTACCACTTTTTCCTCTACTTCTGCAGTTCCTTCTCCTTTCAAGAAGTCTTTAAACGTTGTGTCTTCTTCATCTCCTATGGGAGTATCAAGAGAAAGGGGTACTTGACAAACAGTTAAAAGTCGTTCTATTTCTTTTGGTTCCATTCCTACATATTCTGCAAGTTCTTCTGTTGTAGGTTCTCTGCCAAGTTTTTTTAGGAGCTCTCCATAAGAACGGGTAATTTTATTAACAAGAACAGCCTGTTTAACAGGAATTTTTACTGCTCCTGTTTGTTGAGCGAGAGCTTGCATAATAGATTGTCTAATCCACCAAACTGCATAAGAAATGAACTTTACACCTTTGTCTGGATCAAACCTTCTTGCTGCTTCAATTAGTCCTAATATTCCTTCTGCAATAAGATCGTGGAGAGGAAGTCCACAACCTAAATACTTCTTTGCCACGCTAACTACAAATCTCAAGTTTGACTCTACAAGTTTCTTTAATGCTTCTTTATCACCAGCTTTGGCCCTTTTAGCATATTCTATTTCCTCTTCTCGTGAAAGAAGAGGAATCTTTGATATTGACTTTAAAAAAGCATCAAGAGAGTCTTTATCCGGAACAAAAGACTCAATAAGCGATGGATCAATCTGCTGGTTAAATAGGTCTACTTCAGACGGTAAAGATTCGTCTATAGCATCAATAGGATTATCCAGTTCAAAGTTTTCTTCATCTTCAAAGAAAAAACCTTTCTCCTCCATATTCTTACTCCTTATTCTTCAGAGGTTAAAACGAGGAAAATTACATTTTCTCCTCTTACTACTTTAAGAAGTACACCAGAACCATTTGCTTTCTTTATAATAGAAAGTAAATCGTCCACACTTCTCATTATTTCCATACTTCTTGGAGTTGTTCCTGCTTTAACAATAACATCTCCTTCTTTAAGTCCTGCATCATCTGCAGGAGAACCTGGTTTGACTGTAGTAACAATTAAACCGTCTTTTATCCATTTAGGAATTCCAATTCTTTTCTTTAACTCTGGGGTAAGTTTTTGAACGGAAAATCCATACTTTGAAAGTAAGTTTTCCATTGCTACCTGTTTTGAACCCGGCATTTCTCCAATTTTTATAGTAAGAACTTTCTTTTGACCGTCTCTTATTATCTTTACCTTCACTTTCTCGCCAGGTTTTGTGTTAATAACCTTAAGTTGAAGATCAGAAACATTCTTCACGGGTTTTCCGTTGAACTCAACTATTATATCTCCACTCCTAAGGCCTCCTTTTTCTGCAGGACTATCTTTTACAACTTTTGTAACAAGAACTCCTTTCTTAACTCCAAACTTTTTAGCGATTTCTGGTGAAAGATCTTCGATGTATACACCTAACCATCCTCTTATGACTTTTCCATATTTTAGTAAGTCATTCATAACTTTTTGTGCAATATTAATAGGCACAGCAAAGCCAAGACCTTGAGCATTTCTAACAATTGCTGTGTTTATTCCAATTACTTTTCCGTGGATATCACAAAGTGGACCACCACTATTACCAGGATTGATTGCTGCATCTGTCTGAATGAAGTTTTCAATTGGATTTAAACCAAGACCATGTCTTCCTTTTGCAGAAACAATTCCATGTGTAACTGTCCAGTTAAGACCATAGGGATTCCCAACTGCTATAACAAACTCTCCTACCTTTATATTATCAGAATCTCCAAGTTCAACGGTTGGAACTTTCTTATTTCCTATTTTAATCTTAATAAGAGCTATATCAGTTTTTGGATCTTTTCCAACAACTTTAGCTTTGTAAATCGAACCATCACTCAATTTTACTTTTATCTTTGTTGCCTTATCGATAACGTGGTTGTTAGTAAGGATATAGGCCCAACCATTTTTTACTTTCACAATAAAACCTGATCCTAAAGATTTAGTCTTAAATTCGTCAGGCATATTGTCAAAAGGAAATGGAATGCCAAAGTGGAAGAAAAAGTCTCTGAATTCAGGAGGAATTGGTGGATGCTTAAATTTTACTTCTGATACAGTACTAATGTTGACTACAGCAGGTTTTACCTTTTCAGCAACACTTTCAAAAACTTTTTCCAAGGACTCTACAACATTGTAATCTTGAGGGGTTGGTTTAACCTCTTGTCCAAAGGAAGGAAGAGAGAATAAAAATGTAGCGGTTAAAGACAAAGTTACGCCTTTTAGAAGCTGTCTTGTGTTCATCGCACACCTCCTTTTATTTAGTTACCGTTTGCAAGAACTATTTTTTTAACAAGTTTTTCACTTAAAATTCTTTTTGCCCCAATGTAGCGCTTTCTAAAGTAACGACTATCAAGAGAAGATATAGCAAGTCCATGATACATTGACGAAAAATGTACAAATTTACCGTTTCCAATGTATATACCTACATGAGATGGAAATCTTGCATATGTTCTAAAAAAAACAAGATCTCCCACTTTTAATTCCTCTTTTAAAACAGGAACTCCAACGTTAAACTGAGCTCGAGCAGTTCTTGGTAGATTAATCCCTAACTTCCTATAAACATACATAGTAAATGAGGAACAATCAAGTCCATATTTTGGATTACCTCCACCAAAAACGTAAGGGGTATTTTTGAGATTTTTAAAAACTTTTGCAAGTACCTTTAAGAGAGCACTTTTATATTCTGGATCTTCCAAAATGGAAAGATTCCAGTTATCATACGGAACATCAAGAGGAGTAGAAAGTGCATCAGCTAAGCGTTCACCTTCTTCTAATACAACAGTAGTTATGGGGTATATTTCATTTCCTGCTTTGACCATACTATTAGAAACTGTGTTATCTGCTTTTTTTTCAAGAAAAGTTATAGTTTCTAAGCTTTTTTTGGGTTTAAATCTCCTACCCGGAACTATAAGCTTTTGACCAGGACGTATGATATTACTCCTTAAACCATTAAGTCTTTTTATTTTTCTAATAGTTGTTTTAAACTTCTTTGCAATTGTATAAAGAGAATCGCCTCTTTTAACCGTATAGATGTCTCCATATGCTTGAGAAGCAAACAGCATCAAACTAAGTAAAACTATAGAAAACTTCTTCACCTTTTCTTCTCCTAAAACCTTGACATCTATTTTATCACAAGGAATGAACAGCTCCTTATGATTCATTTATTTGGCTCTGTACGTATCTGTAGTAATTAAAGAGACCGTCTACCGTTCCATTCTGTATATTGGAGATGAGCTCTTCAAAGAGCTGGAAAGCTTCCTTTTTAAATTCTACGATTGGATCTCTTTGACCGTAACCTCGCCAGCCTATACTTTCTTTAATATGGTCAAGTGCTAATAGGTGTTGTCTCCAGTAATGATCAAGAGTTTGAAGCATAATCATTCTCTCTATTTCTCTAAGCTGTCCCTCTCCGACTAATTTTTCCATTTTTTCGTACTCTTTTACAAGTCTATCATATATAAGCTTTACAAGTTTTTCTCTATCGTCGTGAGCATCTTCAATAGACAAGTTCATCAGTTCATCATAAGTAGACGGAATGTTAAACTCAAAACCAAATCTTGCTTCAAGAGCTTTCTTTAAAGCACTTAAATCCCACTCATCTGGCAATACATTAACAGGTGCATAGTTTTCAACCATTTCTTTGGCAACTTCTTCCATAAAGTAGAGGATATCTTCCTTAAAGTCTTCTCCCTCAAGAACTTTATTTCTCTGATCGTAGATAACTTTTCTTTGAACGTTGTAAACTTCATCGTACTCTAATAGTCTCTTTCTTATCTGGAAGTTTTGCTGTTCAACTCTTCTTTGTGCATTCTCTAAAGCTTTTGAAACCATTTTATGAGTAATAGGTTCATCATCTGGAACATTCATCATTTCCATCATTTTCTTGATTCTATCCGAACCAAATAACCTTAAAAGATTATCTTCAAGAGATAAAAAGAACCTTGATTCTCCAGGATCACCCTGTCTTCCTGCACGACCCCTAAGCTGGTTGTCTATACGTCTTGATTCGTTTCTTTCTGTACCAATTATGTAAAGGCCTCCAAGTGCTTTTACTTTCTCTTTTTCTTCTTCGGTTATTTTTTTGTATCTTTCAAAAGTTTCTTTGTATATTTCCTGATACTTTTCCTCTCCTACTTTTTCTGGAGTAATTCCTTTCTTTTCTAATTCTTTTTTTGCTAAGAATTCAGGATTTCCACCAAGAAGAATGTCTGTACCGCGACCTGCCATATTTGTAGCAATTGTTACTGCTCCAAGCCTTCCAGCCTGGGCAACAATTTCGGCTTCTCTTTCATGATGCTTAGCATTCAAAACTTGATGAGGAATACCTTTTTTCTTTAAAAGTCTTGAAAGATACTCAGATGCTTCAATTGAATTTGTTCCTACAAGTACAGGTCTTCCTTTTTTGTAGTTTTCTTCAATTTCTTTTACGACAGCATTATACTTTGCTTTCATAGTTTTAAATATCAAATCAGGATGGTCTTTTCTTATCACAGGTTTGTTTGTAGGTATAACTACAACATCAAGACCATAAATTTCCTTAAGCTCAGCAGCTTCTGTCTCAGCAGTACCGGTCATTCCAGCAAGTTTTTTATAGAGTCTGAAGTAATTTTGGAGCGTGATTGTTGCAAGAGTTTGGTTTTCAGCCTCTATCTTAACTCCTTCTTTTGCTTCAACAGCTTGGTGAAGCCCATCGCTCCAGCGTCTTCCAGGCATTATTCTTCCTGTAAATTCGTCAACTATAACTACCTTTCCATCTTTCACAACATAATCAACATCTTTTTTGAAGAGATGGTGAGCTCTTAAAGATTGAATAATCGCGTGAAGAAGGTCTGAAAATTTGGGATCATAGAGATTAAAGTCTTTAATCCCTGTCATACTTGAAACTATTTTTTCTACTTCTCTAATTCCTTCATCCGTTAATACAGCTGTTTTTGTCTTTTCATCAACTTCGAAATGCTTGTCCTTTTTAAGTTGTCTCACAATAGCATCTGCAATGTAGTAAACATCAACGTTTTCTTCGGAAGGTCCGGATATAATTAAAGGAGTTCTTGCTTCATCAATAAGAATAGAATCTGCTTCGTCAACGATGGCAAAAAAGAGCTCTCTTTGAACTTTTTCATCTTTTGAAAATGCCATATTATCTCTTAAGTAATCAAAACCAAACTCACTGTTAGTTCCATAAGTTATATCTCTTGAATACATTTCTTTTCTTTGCTCTTTTTCCATATTATTTTGGAGATATCCAACTGAAAGTCCTAAGTAGTTATAAACTGGTCCCATCCATTCAGCATCTCTTTTTGCTAAATAGTCGTTTACAGTCACAACATGAACACCTTTTCCTGCAAGAGCATTAAGATAGACAGGAAGTGTAGCAACAAGTGTTTTACCTTCTCCTGTTCTCATTTCAGCAATCTTTCCTTGGTGAAGGACCATTCCACCAATTAATTGAACATCGTAATGGCGCATTCCAAGTGTTCTTTTAGCTGCTTCTCTTACTGCAGCAAAAGCTTCAGGAAGGATTTTGTCCATGTATTTAAACTTTTCTTTATCATCTTCAATTTTTGATATTTCCTCTTTCCACTTAGTAGTTAATGCTCTTAGGTCTTCTTTTGATTTTTTTTCAAATTCTGGTTCTAAAGCATTTATCTTTTCAACTATTGGTTTTAATTTCTTTATTTCCCTTTCGTTTTTACTTCCAAAAATCTTAGTTAGTATAGCATTAAGCATTAATTCCTCCTTTTAAAGTCTTGAAAATTTCTTGTTAGCTATATTTACTTAAAGAAAACTTTAAACGATTGGAGATGCACGAGGAGGGAAGGAAACAAATCGGAAGTCAATTCTCGTACTATATTCGACCTGTTCTTTAAAAGATTCTTTTTGATTGCAAATTTTTACTTGTTCTGTTTTTTCCTCTTCTCTTTTTTGAGAAATATTTAAAGCGTAATGATCGCTATAGTGGTACTCTACTTGATGATGAAAGGAAATACTCCCTACTTCCGAGTAACCGTAGACAAAAGCAGTTATAAAGAATATTCCAACAACTAATTTTTTCAGTTTCATAACCGAAGATTATCAAAAATTTCTTTAAATTTCAAAAGTTAAGCTACTGCCTGGCTCTATAATCACTACTTTATCTTGCAAATTACAAATATAACTGTAAGTTTTCAGCCTTTCAACGGCTTTTTCCTTCTTCAGGTAAAAAGGAAATAGATGCCATGTCCCAAAGTGTATGGGTATTAGATAATTAGCTTTTAAAATTTTAAAACCTTTAACTGCTTCTTCAGGTGTTTGATGAAACTTTCTAAAAGGAAAAGGCATAAAACCACCTATAGGGAGCATTGCAAAATCTATATGAGGAGTTTTCTCTAGAATTTCTTCATAGAAAGAACAGGAAAAGGTGGTGTCTCCTGCAAAGTAGAATCTTAAGCCATCTACTTCAAAGACAAATCCACCGACACCTGTATCCGGATGAAGAAGGTTTCTTCCTTTATTGTGAAGAGCAGGAGTCTTTATAATTTTGGTTCCTTTAATTAGCGTTGATTCGAAATCTTTTAGTTCAATAACTTTGTGTCCAGTTCTTATTACTTTTTTACAATTTTCTGGAGTTACAACAATAAAGTTTCCGTTTAACTTCTTTAATGTTTTAAGATCAAGATGGTCATAGTGAGCATGAGAAATAAGAACTAAATCAGGAGAAACCTCTTCTGGAGAAACTGGAGGAGGTAAAATTCTTTTAATGCCTCCCGCAGAACTTGTAAGGAAGGGATCTGTAAGTATTGTTAAATTTTCCTTCTTTACGAGAAAGGTAGAATGCCCTAAATTTCTTATCAGTAATTTTTTCTTATCCTTTTTCATTTCAATTTAGTTTATACCATACTATTCCTGGAGTTAGACCGATGAAAAAAGGGTTTAGAGATATAGAAGAGTATTTCCTTCAGGCTGAAGCAAGACGTGTTCAGGAAAAGACAAAGAAAGTTGTTCCTCAAAGAAATAGAGAAAATCTTATTAATCAGATAAAGAATCTTAATGAAAAACTTAAAGGAAAAGATAAGAAGATAAAGGAACTTTTCAGAGAGATAACTGAACTCAGAAACCAAATAAGAGAACTTAAAAAAGAAAAGGAGGCTTTTGAATCTCAGACTAAAGAGATTGAAAGATTAGATGAATATAAGAGGAAAATAGAATCTCTAACTCAAGAATTAGCTCAACTTAAGGGAGAATTAGCAGAAAAGAATAAAAAGATAGAATCTTTAAAAACAGCAGATGTTCCAAAGCCTAGAGTTGAATTGTTTATAGAAGTAGCTCTTAACTCCTTATCATCTCTTGTAACTGGAAGAAACGATTTTAAAGTCCTTTTTTCTAGAAGATTCAGAAAAGATTTAGTAAAAGAAGTTTCTGTAAGACCCTTTCTTTTTGAAAGTTTTATCTCTGCACTGTCAAGGATTGATACAACCTCAAGGCTTTTAAAAAGAGATAAAAAAGATATTTACCGTATAAGAGTTACTTCTCCTTATGGAGAGTTTAGAGCTATCTATACAAAAATAGCTCCAGATACAATTAAGCTTCAAAGGTTTGGTCCAAGAGAAACTATCTACGAAGAGCTCAATAGCTCTAAATGGAGTCTTGATTGAAGGAATGGCTAAAGGAGCTCCAAAATTTAGTTAGAAATATTGAAAGTATAGAAAAGTTTTTTCCTTTAACAGATGAAGAAAAGGAAAGTTTTAAAAAGGTTACTTCCATTTATCCTTTTCTCTCTACTCCTTACTATCTTTCTCTTGCAGTTAAAAGTTGTGCAATAAAAAGAATGATTTTTCCTAACATAATGGAAATTAGTGAAGCTATTCAGTCGAAAGGAGAAGAAGATCCATTAAGTGAAGAAAGAGATAAAAAAACTCTACACCTTACTCATAGGTATCCAGATAGAGTGCTCGTTGTTACTACAAATTTCTGTCCTACTCTTTGCCGATTCTGTATGAGAAAGAGAAATTGGAAGAAAAAGACCTTTTTTATTAGTGATACTGAAATAGAAAATGCACTTAACTATATAAGGAAAAACGAAAATATCAGAGATGTTCTCATTTCAGGAGGCGATCCTTTATTCTTACCAATTGAGAGGTTAAAGAAACTTCTTTTTGGTTTGAAAGCTATTGACCACGTCGAAGTTGTAAGAGTAGGAACAAGAGCTCCTGTAACTTTACCTCATAGACTTCTTGACGATGATTTACTCGAAGTTTTAGAAAAGGCAGAAAAAGTTTGGGTGAATACTCACTTCAATCATCCTGATGAAATTACTGAACTTTCAAAAGAAGCTGTAAAGAATCTTCTAAAAGCCGGAATACCTGTAAATAATCAGACAGTTCTTTTAAAGGGAATTAATGATTCTGCAGATATTTTAGAAAAACTATTTAGAAATCTTCAAAAAATAAAAGTAAGACCTTACTATCTCTTTCACTGTGATCCTGTAAAGGGGGTAATGCACTTTTCTACTTCTATAACAAAAGGAATAAAAATCTTAGAAAAACTTTTTAAGAGAATTTCTCCCTTTGCTATACCTTACTATGCAGTAGATGGACCAGGAGGAAAAGGAAAAGTTCAAATACTTCCAGATAGATATAAAAAGGAAGGGAATTTTTACATCTTCAGAAGTTTTAATGGCGAAACATTTAAAATGTCAGATATGTAAAGGCCAGACCCTTACCACACACACCCTTCAGGCTTACCGTTGCTCCCTTCCGGGCCTGGCGGGGTTCACCTTCCGGGTGTTGTGGAGGACCCGGCCAATCACTTTTGCCTGTTTAATGAACTAATGGCGGAGGGGGCGGGATTCGAACCCGCGGTACCCCTTGTGGGGGTACACACGATTTCCAGTCGTGCCCCTTCAGCCAGACTCGGGCACCCCTCCATGCGAAAGTTAAATATAGTCATCAAAGTCAGAATGACAATGTTTTCCCTAATTATTTAGTTCCAAATTTCCTTCTTTTTTCCTTTAGAAATTTTTGGAGATCTTTCAGATTTTTCGTATTTATGACATCTTCTTTTCTAACCCATCCTCTTCTTGCTGTTCCAACTCCAAGTTTTATCATCCACATGTGATCAACGTGGTGTGAATCTGTGCTTATTACAAGCTTTACTCCAAATTTAACTGCCAATCGACAGTGAATATCTTTTAAATCCAAACGATTGTAGTAAGCATTAACTTCAAGCGCTGTTCCAGTTTCAGCAGCTTTTTTCATTATGGCTTCAATATCAAGAGGATATCCTTCTCTTTGTCCTATAAGTCTTCCTGTTGGATGAGCTATTGCATTAACATAAGGATTTTCCATTGCCTTTATTATTCTTTCTGTATTATCTTGAGTAAATCGAGAGTGAATAGCCGCAACAACAAAATCTAGTTGAGATAAAATTTCGTTATCATAGTCAAGACTTCCATCAGGGAGAATATCTACTTCCATTCCTTTAAGGATTCTTATTTTTCCTTTAAATTTTTCATTCAACTTATCTATCTCTTCATTTCTTCTTAAAACATCTTCTTCTGAAAGGCCATTGGCAACTTTTAAGGATTTTGAATGATCGGTTATGGCTATGTACTTATAGCCCATTTTTAAAGCCTTTAGTGCTATCTCTTCAATAGTCGAAACCCCATCTGACCAGTTTGAGTGAATATGAAGGTCTCCTTTTATGTCTTTGTAGTCAATGAGATTGGGTAACTTGTGTTCTAAAGCTGCTTCGATTTCTCCTGTATCTTCTCTTATCTCAGGAGGAGGAGTTTCCATTCCAAGAGCTTTATATATTTCCTCCTCAGTTTTTCCGGCTATTTTTTCTTCTTCTTTAAACAATCCATATTCGTTAAGTTTATATCCTTGCTTAAGACAAATAGTTCTTAAGTGAATATTGTGAGCTTTTGAGCCTGTAAAGTACTGAAGAGCAGCACCGTAAGACTCTGGTTCAGTAACCCTTAAATCGACTTGCTCTCCTTCTTCAACAATTACTGTTGCTTTCTTTGTTCCTTTCCATAAAACTTCTTTTATATTTGGAAGATTTACAAAAGCCTCGATAATTTCAAGGTTCTTTCCAGTTGCAAGAATGTCTATATCTCCAACAGTTTCTTTCATTCTTCTTGTTGAACCAGCAACTGAAATTCTCTCTACAGCCGAATGTTCTTTAAGCAAATTAATTATTCTATCTGCAATGAAAACTGCTACTCCTAAGAGAATTCTTCCACCATTTTTTTCAAGGAGCTCTATTCCTTTTTTTATCTTTTCTACTTTTTTAAGTCCAAATCCCGGAAGTTTTAAAAGTTCTCCCTTTTCAATAGCCCTTTTAAGGTCTTCAACGCTTCTTATTCCCAAGGTTTCATAAAGAAGCTTGACTGTTTTTGGGCCTACTCCCGGAATATCTAAAAGAGAGAAAATAGTGTCAGGTACTTGTTGTTTCAATTTTTCAAATTCTTCTATTTTTCCAGTTTTAAGAAACTCTATTATCTTGGCCTGGAGTTTCTGTCCTATTCCCGGAAGTTCCAAAAGTTTTCCTTCTCTTGCTAAAATTTCTATGTCTTCTGATAAATCTCTAATTAATCTTGCTGCATTTCTATAAGCTCTAATGTGATAAGGATTATCTTCTTTGAATTCGAGTATGTCAGCCCATTCATCAAATAGATTTGCAAGTTCTTTATTTTTCACTTTTTTCTCCTTGAGATTAAATTCTATATAATTTTATCGTCATGAAAGAGATGGAACTTAGAAGAGACAATTATTGTTTTGTATGTGGAAAGGAAAATCCAAAAGGAATGCATCTAAGCTTTCATAGAGAAAATGGCAAAGTAAAAGCCCGTTTTTCTCTTGAAAAGTACTACCAAGGATATGATAATGTAATTCACGGAGGAATTATTTCTCTCATCTTAGATGAGGCTATGGCTTATCTTCAAAACTACGAAGAAAGATTTCTTACAGGAAAAATAACTGTTAAGTTTTATAATCCTCTTTTAGCTGGCCAAGAAGTTATCGTCATTGCTGAAGTCAAGGAAGAAAAGAAGAAAATAAAGATAACAAAAGCAGAAATGGTAAGGGTTTCGGATGGAAAAAAAATTGCCGAAGCAGAAGCAATAATGTTTGTAAAAAGGGAGACTAAATGAATCGTTTGATAATTTCTTTAATTTTTCTCCTAATTCCTCTAACTTCAGGAGCTCAAGAAGTAAAAGTTTTAACTGATGCAGTTTCTCTTAGGAATCTTCCCGAAGGAGAAATTGTTAAGACCATTAATGGTGGTGAAACAAGATTTCTCTTTAACAAGTACTCTTTTTGGGGTAAGTTAAGTAAGGGATGGGTAAATCTTGATTATGTTGACTATACTCTTCCAGACTATGTAACAACAGGACACGTTAAACTTAAAATTGCGGTTGTAACTTCTCCCTGCGAAGCAGAAACAGATAATGGCTCTATTTTTTTAGAAGAAAACAGCGTTATACTACTTGGAACAGAGAAAGAAGATAAAGTTTTTGGCTGGTACAAAAAAACGCCTGTTGCCGTAAAGAAGGAAAATGTTTATGTAGAAGACGTTACCTTCAATATTGCTTCTTTGAATAAAGCTTTAAAAATTTACTCTGATTATGGAAAAACTTTTGAGTTTTTACCTGGAGAAGTTATTCTTATTGACAATAACAATAGAGTCCTTTATAAAGACCATTTATGGAACACAGTAGAATTTGAAATGCTCAAGTCCAAAGAGGTTGATATTTCTTCCTTAGAAGAAGAAATCAATCATTTAATAGACATATTTAATGGTGCCAAGTATTCTGCTCCAATTTCTGAAAGAATTGGTTACTATGCCAAACTCTTACCTGTTGATTATTCTTCTTTTAAAGTTTTGAAAACTCCTCAGGGAGTAGGGTTAAAAGTAAAACTCAAATATCAATTTTTCTATCGAGATGGGAAACCAGTAGAAGGAAGAAAAACAAGACTTATCTTGAAAAAGTCTAATTTCAATTTTTGGAAAACAATTTCTGATATGTGTTTTGAGTCAGGAGTAAATAAATTTGTTGAAATTGAGGTATATAGATTTAATGGAGAAGGAGGTTTTTCAAAGGAAGGTTTCATAGCTTCAAGCTACCACTATTACAAAGAGGGAAAACTTAAAACACTTGAAGACTTTATTAACTATTCTGAGTCAGAATTCAGCGATGACCTTTGGTTCTTTGCAGATGAAGTTTATGAGAGGCTTGAAAATGGGAATTAGAGAAAACGTTAAAAGAATAAAAGAACGTATAGAAAAGGCCTGTGAAAGAGCAAAGAGAAATCCAGACGAAGTTTTTATTCTCGCAGCTTCAAAAACAAGAGCTCCCGAAGAAATAAGAAAGGCCTTTGAAGCAGGAATTAAATTGTTTGGTGAAAATAGAGTTCAAGAAGCAAGGGAGAAAATACCTCTTTTATCAGACATTCCGATTGAATGGCATATGATTGGACATCTCCAAAAGAATAAGGTCAAGTATGCTGTAAACCTTTTTAAGGTTATTGAATCTGTTGATTCTAAGGAACTTGCAGATGAATTGGAAAAAAGACTTTCTAAGATTGGAAAAAAACTAGAAGTTTTTATAGAAGTAAAACTTTCTCCTGAAGAAACTAAGCATGGTTGTTCTCCTAATGAAGTTGAGGAACTTGCAAGATACGTGTTAGAACTAAAACATTTAGATCTAAAAGGATTAATGACTGTTCCTCCCTATTTTGAAGATGTAGAACTTGTAAGACCTTACTTTAGAAGATTAAGAAAAATAAGAGATAGATTAGAAGACTCTCTTGGAATGAAAATTCCTCACCTTTCAATGGGAATGTCTCACGACTTTGAAGTAGCAGTAGAAGAAGGAGCTACAATTGTTAGAATTGGAACCGCTATTTTTGGTCCAAGAAACTACTAAAAATTATTGGAGGAGTTATGGCTAAAGAGCTTATTATTCATGTAAAAGATGCTAATAACAAGAAAGTTGTTACAGCAGCTTTAGAATCTGGTGTTTTTGCACTTTTACTTGATAAACCTGAAAGCAAAAAAGTTAAACAACTTGCCAAGGTTAAGACAATAGCTCCTGATGGAGATTACAAACTTGGCGATGAGTTTATTATAGTTGAAATAAAAGGGAAAGAAGACGAGGAAAGAGCGGCACAGCTTTTGAAGCAAGGAAAAAACGTTATAGTAAAGACAACCGACTGGACTATTATTCCTCTTGAAAACCTTCTTGCTCAAGGTGACAACGTTTATGCCTGGGTAAGAAACGCGGAAGAGGCAAAGACTGCTATTACTATTTTAGAAAAAGGAGTAAAAGGTGTTGTGCTTGACACTGAAGATGTAAACGAAATTAAAGCTGCAGGGGAAGCTGTAAATCTTGCAGGTGAAAATGTTAAGCTAGAAATTGCAAAAATAAAAAAAGTAAAACCCTTAGGAATGTGTGATAGAGTTTGTATAGATACCTGTTCGAATATGACAAGGGGAGAAGGAGCTCTTGTTGGTAATTCATCAGCTGGAATGTTCCTTGTTCACGCAGAAACTGAATCAAACCCATACGTTGCGGCAAGACCTTTTAGAGTTAATGCTGGTGCCGTTCATATGTATGTAAGGCTTCCAAACGGTAGAACCAAATATCTTTCAGAAATTGAAAGCGGTGATGAGATTCTCATTTATAACTATAAAGGCGAGGGCAGAGTTGCTTACGTAGGTAGAGCAAAAGTAGAAAGAAGGCCCATGCTTCTTATAGAAGCTGAAACAAAAGATGGAAAAAAAGTTGCTGGAATCTTGCAAAACGCTGAAACAATTAGATTAACTGCTCCAGATGGTACTCCTATTTCAGTAGTAGATTTAAAAGAAGGAGATGAAGTTTTAGTTTATACAGAAGATCCTGGAAGACACTTTGGTATGAAGGTAAGAGAAACGATAGTGGAAAAGTAAGGTGGGGGAACATTATGGCTGAAAATTTTTTCAGAGAATTAATGACTGATGCACTTGCAAAATCTCCGGAAGAACTTTCAAAAGTTTTGGGAGAGCCTTCTAAGATATGTGACATTTTTGTTCAAAGAATATACAAGGACGAAAGTCTTCAAAAATTTGTATGGGGGGTTTCTGTAGTAATATTTGAAGGAGACGAACTTGTTGAATCTTCCACGTATGCAACCTTTCATAGATGGAACTTAGCGAAAAAATATGCAAAAGCTCTTGTAGATTTCTTCAAGCAAAAAGGTTACGAAACCTATTTAAAAGGAGAATTAGGAGAATGAAAGCATTAGTTACCGGCGGAGCAGGATTTATAGGTTCTAATCTCGCATTAGAGCTCCAGAAAAGATACAAAGATATAGAAGTTTTCGTTCTTGATGACTTTTCTTCTGGTCATTTTAAAAACTTAATCGGATTTGAAGGAGAAATCATAACTGGTTCAATTACAGAACCCGAAACCATAGAAAAACTTAGAAAATATGGATTTGATGTTATCTTTCATCAAGCAGCAAACGCCAATACAACAGATACAAACCAGCGAAAAATGATGGAAGCTAACTACGAAGCTTTTAAAGACTTATTGGAAATTGCTAGAGAAAGCAAAGCAAAAGTTATTTATGCTTCATCTGCAGCAGTTTATGGAAACGGTCCAGCTCCAATGAAAGTTAATCAAGAATTACTACCCGAAAACATTTACGGTTTTTCAAAATACGCTATGGATATGCTTGCCTATAAGTTTATGAAGGAAAATCCAACGATATCCGTTGTTGGTCTTAGATACTTTAACGTTTACGGTCCAAGAGAAACTTACAAAGGTAAAATGGCAAGTATGGTTCTTCAATTAACCGTTCAAATAATGAAGGGGAAAAGGCCAAGACTTTTCAAGTGGGGAGAACAAAAAAGGGACTTTGTTTATGTAATGGATTGTATAGAAGCAAACATAAAAAGCTTTGAAGCAAATAAAAGCGGAATTGTAAATATCGGAACAGGAAAGGCAAGAAGTTTTAATGAAATCGTTGATGTAATAAGAAGAACGCTAAACGTAGATGTTGAAATTGAATATTTTGATAATCCTTACGATTTCTATCAAAACTATACAGAAGCTGATCTTACAGAAACAAAGGAAATATTAAACTGGTATCCAGGAACACAAATAGAAGAAGGAATTCCTGCTTACATAAAGTGGATTAAAGAGAATGTAAATATTAACAAGTTACCTTACTAATTTTTCTTTTTGCTTCCCTTTCTTAAAGGAGGATAGTTCCTCCTTATTTCCTTTTTTTTAGAAATCAAGACACTATCAAGTAGCATTTAGAGGAGTTTTATACTATCTTTGTATTTAGCTTAAAAAGTTATTTTAATATAGTTGACAAGATTATTGAATATAACTAAATTAAAATTTAAGGATTAAGGAGGGTGGCAGTGATTGATAAAGATACGCCAGTTTATATGATTAGTATCGTTGCTAAAATTGCTGGTGTTCATCCTCAAACTCTTAGGTTTTATGAAAATGAAGGACTTATAAAACCTTCAAGGACTGAGGGGAGAACCAGACTTTACTCTGAAAGAGATCTTGTTAGAGTTAAAAGAATAGTTTCTCTTACAAGAGAAAGAGGAGTTAATGTTGCAGGTACTCATTTAATACTCAAACTTGAAGATGATCTTGAAAAACTTTTTACTGCACTTGCACAGCAACTTGATGATAGTGCAAGAAGTATGCTCATAACACTACTTAAAGAATTACGGTTTGAGGAGCTTGATACAGAAAAGCTCCTTGATATTCTTAAAAAATAAATCCAATAAAGAAGGAGGGAAAAATGAACATCTGGGATGTTTTAAGTGGAAGAGCAAAGGATGCAATTCTTCTTTCTCAGGAAATTGCAAGACAACTTGGGGAAAGATATGTAGATACAGAACATCTTTTGCTTGCAATGGTTGAACTTCCAGGTTCACCTATACTTGACATATTTACGTTAGCAGGTTTTGATCCTGTAAGAGCTAAAAGATTTTTAAGAGAGCAAGTTGATAGAGTTGGAAGACTTGGACTTCCTTCAAGCTATACAGGGTACGATGAAATCTACATTACACCTACAATGAAAAAAGTTTTTGATGCAGCAATAGATATTGCCCGTCAGATGAAAGCAAGAAATGTTGATCTTGAGCACCTATTTCTAGCATTTTATGAAGTGCCTGAAAGTATGGCTTATAGGATTCTTCTCAAGGCTGGACTTGAAAAAGAAGAAGCATGGAATGCTGTTAAAAAGTACAGAGAAGGCAGAAAGAAACTTTCAAGAGAAATAAGAGGAAGAGCCGGAAGAGGCGGAAAACAAGTTCCTGAAATCTTGAGGAAGTTTGGAATTGATCTTACAGGTCTTGCAGAAGAAGGTAAACTTGACCCTGTTATTGATAGGGAAAATGAAATTAAAAGGGTTATTCAAATACTTTCTAGAAGAACTAAGAATAACCCTGTGCTTGTTGGTCCAGCAGGTGTTGGTAAAACAGCAATTGTTGAAGGTGTTGCTCAAAGAATTGCAAACGGTGAAGTTCCTGATGAATTAAAAGACAAGAGAATTGTTGCTCTTGATATGGCTTCTCTTGTTGCTGGTACAAAGTACCGTGGTGAATTCGAAGAAAGACTAAAACAGGTTCTTGATGCAGTTAAAGAGGAAGGAAACATCATTCTCTTTATTGATGAACTTCACACTGTTGTTGGGGCAGGTGCGGCAGAAGGTTCAATGGATGCTGCAAACATTATGAAACCTGCTCTTGCAAGAGGTGAATTCAGAGTTATTGGTGCTACAACGGTTGACGAGTTTAGAAAGTACATTGAAAAAGATCCAGCACTTGAAAGAAGATTTGCTCCTGTATGGGTAGAAGAACCAAGTATAGAAAGTGCTATTAAGATGCTCAAAGGCTTAAAACCTAAGCTTGAAGAACACCACAAAGTAAAAATTACAGACGATGCGATTGAAGCTGCAGTTAAACTTTCTAAAAAGTACATTCAAGGTAGGTACTTACCAGATAAAGCTATAGATGTTCTTGACGAAGCATGTGCGAGGAAAAAGATAGAAGCCACCTACATGTCTCCTGAACTTGCTGAACTTAAAGAAAAGCTACATGCTTTAAGAGCAGAACTTGATGAAGCTGTTAAGAACGAGGAGTTTGACAAAGCTGCTAAGCTAAAGAAAGAAATTAAGGATATTGAAACAAAGATTAAAGAACTTGAAGAAAAACAGGAGAAGATGAAAGAAGAAGGTGAAAATGTTCCAGTTGTAACGGCTGAAGACATTGCTGAAGTAATTTCCGAAATGACTGGAATTCCAGCATCTAAGCTTCAAGAGGAAGAAATTCAGAAACTTCTCAAGATGGAGGAAGAGCTCCATAAAAGAGTTATCGGTCAAGAAAGAGCTATTAAAGCAATTTCTGAAGCTATTAGACGTGCAAGAGCAGGACTTCAGCCACCAAATAGACCTCTTGGTTCATTCCTATTCCTTGGACCAACGGGAGTTGGTAAAACTGAACTAGCAAAAACTCTTGCTGAATATCTCTTTGGGGATGAAACTGCAATTATTAGACTTGATATGTCTGAGTATATGGAAAAGCACGCAGTTTCTAAACTCATTGGTGCACCTCCAGGATACGTTGGCTATGAAGAGGGCGGACAACTTACAGAAGCAGTTAGACGTAAGCCTTACAGTGTAATCTTACTTGATGAGATTGAAAAAGCGCATCCAGACGTGTTTAACATCTTGCTACAAATTCTTGATGATGGAAGGCTTACGGATGCAAAAGGTAGAACTGTTGACTTTAGCAATACAGTGATAATCATGACATCCAACGTAGGTTCTGAATATCTAATGAATCTTTCTAAAGAAGAGTTTGAAAAGAGATATGACGAGATTAAAGAGCAGATAATGAACGAACTTAAAAAGAGATTCAGACCTGAATTTCTTAATAGAATTGATGAAATAATCATCTTCCATCCACTTTCTGAAGAAGAGATCAAGCAAATCGTTGACCTTCTAATTACAAAGCTCAACAAGAGACTGGAAGATAGAGGAATTAAAATCGTTCTTACAGAAGAAGCAAAATCTGCACTTGCTAAGAAGGGTTATGTTCCAGAGTTTGGAGCAAGACCTCTAAGAAGAACCATACAAAGAGACATTGAAACACCGTTATCTGTAAAAATACTAGAAGGTACAGTAAAGGATGGAGATAAAGTTAAGATCGACTACGACAAAGAAAAAGGTGAATTCACTTTTGAAGTAGAAAGGGAAATTCCTCCAAAACAGGCTGAGATAAAAACTGCAGAAGATTCTGACGAGAAGGAAGAAGACGAAAAGAAAGAATAACTAAAAGAGGGTGCTCTGCACCCTCTTTCTATTTTAACTTAAATTAATTTTTACTTTTTGAGGCTCAGGTGCTGGCTTTCCAATAAACCAACCCTGACCAAGTGAAACTCCAATGTCTTTCATTATTCTGTAAGTCTCTTCATCCTCTATAAATTCTGCCAATGTTCTAATTCTAAAAATTCTTCCTATATCAACAATAGATTTTACAATCGCTAGATCTTTAACGTCTTTCTTTGCATTCTTTATAAAGTCTCCATCTACTTTCAAGACATCTACAGGAAACTTTTTTAAGTACACAAAATTTGAGTAACCTGCTCCAAAATCATCTACTGCAATACCAACGTGAAATTCTTTGAACATTCGAAATATACTTTTTGCTACTTCTTCTTGTATTAACTTTTGAGATTCTGTTATTTCGAGAGTTATATTCTCTAAGTTAATGGAATAAGTTTTTGCAATTTGAAATATATTATTTAGTTCTTTGACGAAATATTTCATTGAAATGTTAAAAAAAAGCTTGTATTCTTTATTTAAATATTTGATAGCCTTTAGAAATAACTGTTTATCTATTTCAGGCGTTAAAGAAAAGGTATCTGCTATACTAAAAACATAATCTCCCTTCAAAAGTTCATTTTTATAAAATATCCTTGCTAAAACTTCATATCCAAATATTTCACCTGTTCTTAGTGATACAATAGGTTGAAAGTAGGGTTTAACACTGTTATCTCTTATAGCTTCTATAAGTTTTTTTCTAATATCTTTCATCTTTTGAAAATCTCTTATTCGTGACTTTTCATCAATAAATATTGTGTTTTTTCCACTTTCCTTTGCTAAAAAAAGAGAATTTTCTGCTTTAGAGAAAACTTCTAAAGGATGTTTTCCTTTACTAGTTCCTGCACTAACAGTAATTGCTATTAATTCATTTCTTTTTTTAAAAAGCATTCGATTTATATGTTTATAAAAAATTTCCTTAATTCTTATTAATGGAATGTCATCAAACAATGCTATTGAAAATTCATTAGAATCTGTCCTTGCTATAAAAATTTCAGAAAAGTAAGTTTGAAAAACTTCCTTAATACGATTTCCACAAGCTTTTAGTATACTATCTCCTACATCATAACCATAGGATAAATTTACAAATTTGAAGTCATCTATATCAAAGATGACAATAATTATTTCTCTATTATCATTTGATTTCTTTCCCAATAAATCAAAGAAAGCCTTTCTTGAAAAAAGACCTGTTATTTCGTCTACCATAAGCGAAGATCTTCTCTTTCTTCAAGTATTTCTCTAACTTGATTAACGTCTTTATCTCCACGTCCTGAAAGGTTAATAACTACAAGTTGATCTTTTAAGTCTTCCTTATGTTTTATCACCCAGGCAATTGCATGGGAGCTTTCAAGGGCTGGAATAATTCCTTCTGTTCTTGAAAGAATCTGAAAAGCTTCAAGAGCTTCATCGTCAGTTACTGCATAATATTCTGCTCTTTTTATATCCTTTAAAAGAGAGTGTTCAGGACCAACTCCAGGATAATCAAGACCTGCAGAAACTGAGTGAGTAGGAGTAACTTGTCCATCTTCGGTTTGAAGAAGATAGGATTTAGCACCGTGGAGAATTCCTACTGTTCCCTTGCACAGGGTTGCAGCGTGTTTATCTGTGTCAAGGCCGTATCCACCAGCTTCAACGCCGATAAGTTTTACAGATTCATCTTCAATGAACGGATAGAAAATTCCTATTGCGTTACTTCCTCCACCGACACAGGCAACAATGGTGTCTGGTAATCTTCCCTCAGCTTCTAATATTTGCTCTTTTGCTTCTCTTCCAATAACAGATTGGAAATCTCTAACCATTTCAGGATAAGGATGAGGACCAACTGCTGAACCGATTATATAGTGAGTAGTCCTTACGTTTGTTACCCAATCTCTTGTTGCTTCGTTTACAGCATCTTTTAAAGTCCTGCTACCGCTTTTTACAACTTCTACCTTAGCACCAAGAAGTTCCATTCTAAAAACGTTTAGAGCCTGTCTCCTTACGTCCTCTTCTCCCATGTAGACAACACACTCTAAACCTAAAAACGCACAGGCAGTAGCCGTTGCAACTCCATGCTGCCCAGCTCCTGTTTCGGCAATTATTTTCTTTTTACCCATACGTTTTGCAAGAAGTGCCTGACCTAAGGCATTATTTATCTTGTGAGCTCCTGTATGATTCAAATCTTCTCTCTTTAAATAAACTTTAATTCCATTTCCAAGATATTGCGAAAATCTTTTGGCATATTGCAAAGGTGTAGGACGTCCAACGTATTCTTTAAGTAGCTTATTGAACTCTTCTTGGAATGATGAATCGTTCTTGATTTTGTAATAGTTTTCCTCGAGTTCTGAAAGAGCTGCCATCAAAGTTTCAGGAACGAATTTTCCACCGTATATTCCAAATTTCCCCTTACTATCTGGATAGTTATACAAAGTTTAACCTCCCTATTTAATAACTCCACTTGCAATACCCCACCTGTGAGCATACATCCTTCCATAAGGTCTTGCACTAACAGGAACAATTTTTACAAATGGCTCAGATAGTATTTCATCAACTGAAATATTAAAGGCTTCAGAAAAGCCTTTGAGCTCTTCTCTTAAAATCTTCATATCCTCTTCATTTACTTCAAAAACCTTAACTTCCTTACCTAAGTACCTTTGCGGAACTTCTCCTCTTACGTACATAACTCCGCCGTGCATTCCAGTTGCACAATAGTCTCCTACTATATCTTCTCCCGGTTTTTTATCTAATCCAAGAAGAATTAGTCTTCCACCAGCCATATATTCACCGAAAAAGTTACCTGCCTTACCTCCAACTATAAAAGTTGGGATTAAATCTTTGTAACCCTTCATATGAATTCCAACCCTATAGCCGACATCTCCCTCTATGTAAATCTTTCCTCCCCTCATTCCATATCCACAAACATCTCCTGCATGACCTCTAACTATAATCTTTCCAGCCATCATGGTATTTCCAACACCATCTTGAGCATTTCCCAAAACTTCTATTTCAGGACCATAAAGGAATATTCCAAGATCGTTTCCAGCAATACCATGAATGTCAATTTTTACATTTCCCCTTATACCCGTTCCAATGTATCTTTGACCGTAAACTTCTTTGAGAATAATTTTCTGAGCTCCTTTTTTTACGAGCTCTTTAATCTTTTTATTTACCTCTTTATAATGTGCAGTCCCACATATAACTTCATATATCCCTTCTGAAACTTGTCTCACTTCCATTTTCAGCTCCTTTTATGCAGGATAGCAGACGTCTTCTTCTTTACAGTCTTTCATTAGGGCTATTACAGGTTCTCCAGCCTTTGGCATCCATACCTTTTCAGGTTCTTTACAGACAACTCTTATTGCAGATTCTTCACTTGCCATATAAACTGTATCTCCATTAACAGCAGCAACAAAAGGTCTTAGTTTAATTCTGTCATTGAATCCAATAACTCCATCCTTAAAGGCAAAAAGCATTGCAAATGGGCCATTGAGCATTGCTGGAGCGTAAACAGTCCTTATCATTTTAGCCATTTCGTAAAGCTTTTCCTTTTCAAGTTCTTTGTAACGATTAATATCTTTCCAAAAAGGAGCAGCCATAGCCATAAAAACAGCCCTTATTGGGAGCCTATGTTTTCTAAATAAAAGGTCAAATAGATATGCACCAACTTCTGTATCTGTTAAAAGAGTACACTTATAACCGAACATCTCAATGTATCTCTTGTTAGTTCCATAAGAAGTAATTTCTCCATTGTGAACAATTGCCCAATCAAGGAGTGTAAATGGGTGAGCTCCTCCCCACCATCCGGGAGTATTTGTAGGAAAACGAGTATGAGCAAGCCATATATAACCTTCGTACTCCTTTATCTCAAAGAAATCACCTATTTCATCAGGATGGCCTACTCCTTTAAAAGCTCCCATATTCTTTCCGCTTGAGATAACATATGCTCCTTTTACTTTATCATTAATTGTCATTACAACTCTTACTACCATATCCTCTTCTGTTTCAAGAGGAAGTATGGCATCTTTTTTAGGCTCCACAAAGTATCTATAGAAAATGGGAGGTTTCGTCTTTTTATATAGAGAAGGAACATTTTTTGTAGGTATTATTTCACTTTTAACAATCTTAAAAAATTTATTCAAAACAGCATTAACTTCTGACTCAACATCTATATCATCGAGCATTACATGAAAAGCATAGTACTCTGCCATTTCCGGATATATTCCATAAGCTGCATAACCTGCACCCATTCCGTTTCCACGTTCTTTCATGGACGTAATTGAGTCATATATGTATTTACCAGATATTTTTTTTCTATTTCTATTAACTATTCCTGCAAGGCCACAGCCCGACATCTCGCATCTTTCAATCATTCTACAGGCCTCCAGTCCTTATATCCTGTTTTATCTTTCTCCAGTTTTTCTCTTCTCCAATCTCTTGGAAGGTCAACAAGACCAAAGTCAAGAGAAATAAGTCTATCTTTGATATTAGAAACATCTATCTTTTGTCTTATGAGATTGGTTAGAATTCCAACTCTATCTATTTCTCCAATTGCAACAAATCCTACAAGCTTTCCATCTTTCAAGATTGCCTTTCTATAGTATCCTTTCTTATCAAATTTGTCGTTAACTAAAACCTCATAGCTATCATCGGGAGGTTCAACGATTCCGGCATTTAGAACAGGTTTGTCTAAGAACTTGAGGGAATTAAGAGGTAATCCGCCTAAGTACTCTATCTCTTTTCCTGCCATATTAAGACCTGCAATAAGTCCTTGTTCAAATGCTAATGGAAAGAGAGGTAGATTTTTTCTTATTCCGTCGGTAATGTCTTTACACTCTACACAATCTCCTGCAGCAAAAATATCAGGTATATTTGTTTTCATAAAGTCATCTGTGATTATTCCTCTGTTTACTCTAATTCCCGCTGCCTTTGCAAGTTCAACATTAGGCCTTACACCTATAGCAATGACAACAGCCTCTGTTTTTAGAACCTCTCCACTTTTTAGTCTAACACTGTTTACTTTCTCTTCCCCTAAAATCTCTTCAACAGTATCGTTAAATTTAAATTGAACTCCTTTTTCTCTTAACATCTTTTCTACTATTTCTGAACCTCTCTTATCAAGAGCTTTTCCTAAAACCCTATCAAGGAGTTCAACGACAACAACTTCCTTTTCAATTTCTCTTAAGTAGTAAGCAACCTCAAGGCCTATAAATCCAGAACCAATAACTACAATTCTCTCTACGCTGTTTTTCTCAAGATATTCCTTCATTTTCTTAGCACTATTTAATTCAGTAAAGGTAAAAACTCCCTCTTTTTCACTTCCAGGAATAGGTGGAACAAAAGGAACAGCACCAGTTGAAATTAAAAGCTTATCGTAAAGTACAGTTTCCTTAGATTCTAAAACCACAAGTTTATTTTCTGTGTCTATATTAACAGCTTTAGAGCCAAGCATTAATCTAACATTGTTCTTTTTAAAGAAATCTTCACCTCTGTAAAGGAGCTTTTCTTCAGAATAGTCTATTAAAACATCTGCAATCATAGGTTTTGAGTAACATCTATCTTCGTAGGAAATAACAACTATTTCACCTTCTTTATCAACTTTTCTAATTCCTGTTATACATCCAACTGCTGCTGCACTGTTTCCTATTATCACGTATCTCATTCTCTCTACCTCTCAAAGTCGTAAATCAGAGCTCTATTTGGACAAGCTTCTACACAAGCAGGAAAACCTCTTCCTTCACAGATGTCACATTTAAATGAATGTTTCCTTTCAAGATGAGGATGGGCTGCTCCAAAAGGACAAACTAAAACACATCCCCAACAAGCCACACATTTTTCTTCATTGAGTATAACTTTTCCACTTTCATCTTGAGTAATTGCTCCAGAAATACAAGCATCAAGGCAAAATGGATGTTTGCAATGTCGACACATAAGGGAAAGAGATACAGGTCCTTTTACTTCTACGGTTGCTCTTGGAAGAAGTCCTTCAAGCTTGCAAGCTTTAATAGGATCTTGAGTTTCACTATGAACCATTGTACATGCAACTTCACAATATCTACATGAAATGCAGTTATCCTCTATTGGATAGACCTTCATAAGCTTTCTCTTCTTTGACATCTTCACCTCTCCTACATTCCGGCAGGAAGTACGCCAAGGATTTTATTCTCCTGTTCAGTAAGTCCCCAGCTTCTAAGTCTTAGTCTGTTTCCTTTGATACTTTCTATTGCATTTATTCCCATTGCTCCAAGGAGCTCTTTAATATCGTGTGCCCAAGCCCTCAATAAGTTGTAAAGATTTTCTGCAACTATATCTGGATTTAATCTCTTTGCAAGTTTTGGATCATTTGTAGTTATTCCCCACGCGCATCTTCCTGTATGGCACTGTTGACACTGGGTACATCCAGCTGCGAGTTTAGCAACTGTTCCAATGTAAACTGCATCAGCCCCAAGAGCGATTGCCTTAAGAACATCAACTGCATTCCTAAAACCACCTGCTGCAATGAGAGAGACTTCGTTTCTTAGACCTTCTTTTCTGAGTCTGTCGTCAACAGCAGCAATTGCAAGTTCTATTGGAATTCCAACATGATCTCTTAAAGCTTTTGGAGTGGCTCCTGTTCCTCCTCTTATCCCATCAATTGCAATTGCATCTGCTCCAGCGTGAGCTATACCACTGGCAATAGCTGCTACATTATGGACTGCTGCTATTTTCACAAAAACAGGCTTTTCGTAGTTTGTGGCCTCTTTAAGGGCATAGATAAGCTGTCTTAAATCTTCAATTGAGTAAATATCATGGTGAGGAGCAGGAGAAATCGCATCAGAACCTACAGGAATCATTCTGGTTTCTGCAATTCCTTCATTAACCTTTTCACCTGGTAAATGTCCTCCGATTCCTGGCTTTGCTCCCTGTCCTATTTTTATTTCAATAGCTGCTGAGGTTTCAAGATAGTCTAGATCAACCCCAAACCTTCCTGAAGCCACTTGAACAATAGTAGAGTCTTTAAATTCTCTTAAACTTTTGTGTAGTCCACCTTCTCCTGTATTCCAAAAAGTTCCAAATTCTTTGGCGGCTATTGCCATTGCTTTTTGAAGATTAAGGTTGATAGAACCATAAGACATAGCTGAGAAAATAACAGGTATTTCGAGTTCAAGCTGTTTTCCGATTTTTGTCTTTATACTTATTCCATCTTCGTCAAATTCAACTTGATCAGTCTTTCTACCGATATAAGTTTTTAGTTCCATAGGCTCTCTGAGAGGATCAATTGGTGGGTTTGTTACCTGACAGGCATCAAGTAGAAGGTGGTCAAAGTAATTCTTTATTGGTTTATCGTTTCCAGTAGAAGTAAGAATTACTGCTCCTGTAAGCATCTGAGTGTGTATGTCTCTTATAGCTTCTTCTGTCCAGTTGGCATCTGGATGGAAAGTTGAAGGATTTTTAACTACTTTAATAGCGTCTGTAGGACAGAAAGCTTCACATCTTTTGCAGTTAACGCAGTTTTCATTACGGTTTACTATCATTTCAAGATCTTCGTCGTAGTAAGTGGCATCAAACGAACACTGATCTACACAAGATTTACATCTCACGCATTTGTAGTCATCCCTTAGAACCATAAAAGGATAAAAAGCAACTTGAGGCTTCCTAAAAAGCATTATGTACACCCCCAAAAGTGGTAAAGGGAATTTTACAAAAAATTTAAGACTTTTTAAAAGAACAAAAAAAGAAACTGTTGCCTTATGATACAATAGCATTGCTTAAAAGGTAAAGTTTATTTGCTAATTTGGAGAAAAATGGCTTACGTTGCAATACCTAGAAAGTATAGACCATCCAAGTTTTCAGAAGTAACTGGACAAGAGTATATTACTAACACTCTGAAAAACGCCATAAAAACAGGAAGGTTTGCTCACGCTTACGTATTTGCCGGCCCAAGGGGTGTAGGAAAAACGACAACAGCAAGAATTGTTGCAAAAGCCCTTAATTGCGAGAGTTTAATAGACGGAGAACCTTGTAACGAATGCTCTAACTGTCAAGCAATTTCAAAAGGTTCTTTTCCAGATGTTATAGAGATTGATGCTGCTACAAACAGAGGAATTGATCAGATAAGAGAACTAAGAGAGTCTGTTAATTATGCTCCAGTAAAAGGAAAGAAAAAGGTTTATATTATTGACGAATTCCATATGCTTACAAAAGAGGCTTTTAACGCTCTTCTCAAAACCTTGGAAGAACCCCCTGAGCATGTTGTTTTTATTCTTGCGACTACAGAGATAGACAAAATACCTCCAACTATACTTTCTAGATGTCAGAAGTTTGTTTTTAGAAGAATTCCTAAGGATTTAATGGTTGAAACTCTCAAAAGAATATGTGAAAAAGAAGATGTAAGTTATGAAGAAGAGGCTCTTTATCTTATAGCCACAGCTTCAGAAGGATGTATGAGAGATGCTGAAAGCCTTCTAGACCAAGCTATAGCTTTAGGTAATGGATTGGTTAAAACATCTTACATATCTGAATTCTTAGGAGTTCTTACGGGTAAGGAAATTTTTGAAATTCTTAGTTTATCTTTTTCAGGAAAAAAACGGGAACTAAGGGAAAAGTTAAAAAGGCTAGAGAGTCAAGGATACAATCCGCTTTTTATTGTTAAGCAACTTTTGGAAAAAGTTGAAAGAGAGTTTATCGAAGGTAAAAATTTCTCTGAAGAAGAACTCCTTGCAGCTTTCAAAATTCTTTCTGATGCTCATAAAGTTGTAGCTACTCATCCTTACCCGTATACAGCTCTTTTCTTTTACCTTTTTAAACTGTCTTACTTTAAAGACTTAAAGAGAATAAGTGAGCTATTATCGGGAAAATTAGAACTTTCAGTTCTTGAAAAAAAAACAGAAAACACTGAAGAAGAAATTAATAGTTTAGAGGATATATACATAAAGGAAGTAAACGATAAAAAGGAATTTGTAGAGATCATTCCAAAAAATAGAACTGCTTACGAACTTCTCAAAGATAGAATAGGAGAACTTGAAAAAAGATTTGGAAAAAGAGTGAAGATTCTGGAGATATCTAACGGAAACGGAAAAAAAGAAGTTAAAATTTCCCAGGAATCTGAGAAAAAAATAGACAAGCTTTTAAAAACTTTTAATGCAAAACTCCTTCCAGGTTATCCGAAGGTGATAGATGAAGGTTCTAATAGTTGACGATGAAAGAACTATAAGAGAAACGGTAAAAGAGATTCTTGAAGATGAAGGCTTTGAAATCTTTATAGAAGAGGCAGGTTCTAAAGTCATAGGTGCTATTGAGAAACTTAAACCAGATATACTAATTCTTGATCTTTTTCTTCCTGGAATTTCAGGTATGGAAATCTTAAAAGAGCTCCATGAAAGAGGAATCACTCAAAGTTTGGCAGTAGTGATTATTTCGGGTCATGGAACGGTTGAAACTTCTGTAAAGGCTATGAAATTGGGAGCTTTTGACTTTTTAGAAAAACCTATTAAATACGATAAACTTATTGAAGTTATTGAAGATGCAAAGAAATACTTATCTTCAGAAAATTCTATAGGTGGAGCTGTTGATTACCTTTCAAATCTTCCTCTCAAAAAAGCAAAAGAGGAATTTGAAAAGACTTATATCAAACAAGTGCTTAAACGATTTAATGGCGATTTAAAAAAAGCAGCTACCTTTATGGAAATTGATATTTCAAATCTATATAGGAAGTTAAATAAATACGGATTAAATCAATAATGTTTGTATTTGACTTTTTAAATGGAATAGGTCTTTTAGCGTTTGCAGCCTCAGGTGTTTTTAAGGGTATTAACAAAAAACTTGACCTTCTTGGGATTACTACTCTTGGTTTTCTGACTGCTTTAGGTGGTGGAATAATTCGGGATATAATAGTTAACAAAACTCCAACAGCTTTTATAAGCTATAAAGACATTAGCATAACAATAATCGGAATAATTCTTTCTCTTTTTTTCTATGTGAAATTTAAAAAAGATTTGTCGACAAAAAAAGTAATTAAATATTTTGATGCTGTAGGACTTGCAGCTTTTTCTGTTACGGGATTTATAATTGGTATGGAGAATGACATAAATTCCTTTGGTATAGTTCTCTTAGGATTAATTACTGGTACAGGCGGTGGTTTAATCAGCGATATTCTTACTGGAGAAGTACCTTTCATTCTTAAAGAAGACTTTTATGCTTCTTGTTCTATCATTGGTGGAATTGTTTTTGTTTTTCTTGAAAAGCTTCAAGTTTCTTTTGAAATCACATCCTTGATAACACTTTGTCTTGTATTTATAGTTCGAATTCTTGCAATAGAAAAAGGATGGTCTCTTCCAAGAGTTGGAGGAAAATTTTGAATTGGATGGAGAAAGAGCTTGAAACTTTAAAAAAGAGACAGCTTTATAGGGAATTAAAAGTTCTTTCGTCACCTCAAGGAAAAAAAATTATCATAAATGGCAGGGAAGTTTTGAATTTTTCTTCAAACGATTATCTTTCTCTTGCTTCAAAGTTTAGCTGTGAATGCCTTGAAAACTGGAAAAGTGGAGCCGGGGCTTCACGATTGGTTTGTGGTAATTTTGAAGTTCATGAAGTTTTAGAACAAAAACTTGCTGAATTAAAAAAAACAGAATCAGCTCTTCTTTTTTCAACAGGTTACATGGCAAATGTAGGAGTAATTTCAACTTTAGCTAAGGAAGGAGACTTAATACTTTCTGACGAACTAAACCATGCTTCAATAATCGATGGTTGTAGACTCTCTAAAGCAGAAGTAAAGATCTTTAAACACTGTAGCGTAGAAGAACTTGAGCTCATCCTTTCAAAAGAAAGAAAAAATTATAGAAGATGTTTTATTGTTACAGATTCTATTTTTAGTATGGATGGAGATGTTGCTCCTCTTGATAAACTTTTTCAGTTAAAAGACTTGTATGACGCGGTTTTGATCATAGATGATGCTCATGCTACAGGAGTTGTTGGTTGGTCTTCTTTAGAAATTTTTGATTTAATTCCTGACGAAAGAACAGTCATAGTTGGAACTCTTGGTAAAGCTCTTGGAACTTTTGGAGCTTTTGTTGCTGGAAGCAAAATTTTAAAAGGCTATCTCATAAATAAGTGTAGGAGTTTCATCTTCACAACAGCACTTCCTCCATACATTGCTTGTCAAACTCTTAAGAATTTGGAACTTGTCCCTAAAAGAATGAAAGCACTCCAGAAAAAAATTGAATTTTTTAAGAATTTGACAAGAATAAACTCAATGTCTGCAATTTTTCCATTTATAACTGGGAGTGAGGAGTCTGCACTTAAGCTTTCTAAATCACTATGGGAAAAAGGAATTTTTGTTCCTGCAATAAGACCACCTACGGTAAAAAAGAGCAGACTAAGAATAGCTATAAACTATGATCACACATTAGAAGAACTAAAGTTTCTTGCAGAAATTTTATGTTCTATACCAAGGATTTAATCAAGGACTATTTAAGAGATAGTTTAAAAATCTTCGTGATAAAATAAAAGATGGCTCCCCGGGCCGGCCTCGAACCAGCGACCTGGTGGTTAACAGCCACCCGCTCTACCCGCTGAGCTACCGGGGAACCTTGCTGGTGAATAATATAGGAAACTGCCCTTCTCTTGTCAAGGGGTTGTTCGAGTTCAATACATGGTGGACACCTTGATGACTTCTAATATAGTCCTCAAACTTCTCAGCGGGAGTCTTGTAATTTAAAGAGTGATGGGGTCTAAGAAAGTTGTAAATCTTTAAATACTCAAAAAGTTTTTTATTCATCTCATCAACAGTCGGTTCTGTTCCTTCTATCATCCATAGTTCACTTTCTGTCGTTTGAATAAACCTTTCTACATGCGCATTAGTCTTGGGAGATTTCGGATAACTAAAGTAGTGTTCTATCCCTTTTCTTTTAAGATATTCGTCTAACTCCCCTAAAAATTCGCTCCCGTTATCCGTTTGAACTTTCTCTATCTTGAAGGGAAGAAATTTTTCAAGTTCTTCAAAAAACCTTCTTCCGCTCCTGCTGCTTTTTGTAGAATAAACCTTGGCAAATGCTATTCGGGTGAACTTGTCTATTGCCGTGAACTGGTAAAAGGTTTTACCGCACCAGTAGAGGTATTTAACGTCCATGAGGATTGTTCCTGGTTTGTCTGCTCTTAGTCCTTTTCTGGTGCGGTTCTTTTTCCCTTTCTGTTTCTTCCTCTTGTAGGTACTTTTTAGTTTCCAGGTTCTTTCTATTAGTCCGTGTCTTTTGAGAACCCTGTAAACTGTAGAGGATGATATTTTTACATTTAGGTATCTTTCCATGAAGGCTGCTATCTTTTCTTTGCTCCAGGTTGGGAATTTTTCCCTTATTGTGACGATGATGTGTTCTATTTCAGGTTCTGTTTGGGGTTGTCTTACTTTATGAGGTCTTTTGTTTCTGTCTTGGAGTCCTTCTATCCCGTACTTGTCGTATCTTTTTTTCCACTTGTAGAAGGTTGTTGGACTGATGCCAAAGTATCTGCATGTTTTTCTGGCGTTGCCTGTTTTGTGGTAGTACTCTATCCATTTCAGTCTTTTTTTAACGTTTCTGTCTTTTGTTAGGTCAAGTTTCTTTTTTACTCTTCTTCCTTCTTTCAGGGTTTCTTTGAATGCTGTATTTGTGCTTGATATATGGAGGGATGTTCCTTTGAATCTTTTCAATTGTTTCATCGGTGGACACCTCCTTGTGGTATTCAAAGGTTATTGTAGGGTGTCCACCTTCTATCTGAACTTCAACAAATCTAATAATTAAGAGCAAACTTCTTTCCATTTACTTTCAAAAAACATTAGGTATGGTTTTACAATAGCTTCATTTTTCGTATATAGTCCATTTGGAACTCCTTTTTCATCAAAATAAACAATTAAAAGCTTTTTGTCATCTACTATAAGTAAATACTGGCAGTAAACAGATGCTTCACAATATTTACCTCCGAGTTTTTCTATTTCATCTTTACAAAATTGATCAAATTCTCCTATAGCAGCAAGCTCTACATTTCTTTTCATGTATTTACTAAGATTTCCTTTGCATTCCAAAATAAATAGAGGTTTATTACCGGCTATTTTTATGGTAGATTCTGCTGAAGAAATCATAGATATAGCTTGATTGACAATAGATTCTTTTCCTTCCATGACAAAAATTTGAGAACCTTTATCAAGAAGTGATTTTGTTTCTGGAATTCTCTTTTCAAGTTCATCAATTAATTTCCGTAGATTATCTTCCCTTATCTCAAACTCAAGTCTCATTTGACGTAATCTATTGGTAAGAGCTCTTCTTACTGGTAAAGGAACATATTTTTTTGGTATTGTGTTTTTTGTTTGTATTAGTCCTTTTCTTTCTAAGGACTTCAAGGCATCATAGATTCTTTGCTGTGGTATTTTAGATTCTCGAGCAACAGACGTGGCAGCTGATTCTCCAAGAAGAAGAAGGACATAGTATGCTTTAGCTTCATAAGTATTGAGTCCGTATTCTTTTAAAAGATTTACAACATCCTCATCTATTTCGATCTTCATTTTTACTCCCAAACAGAAAAATCTTTCTTAAAAATCTACAAAAACTTGACAAAATTTTAAATACTAAATGCGCTGGACTATTTAATAGTGGTTGTAATCAATTTATTTTCTATAGTCTCCATAAAACGATATCTTTAAATTGCTCTCTATCATAAATACCTTTTACATCAATAACTATTGGTTTTGAAACGGAAATTCTTTTAAAGAACTCTGGTGTTAGCTTTTTAAATTTGTCATGTTTTACAGCAATTATCACAGCATCGTAAGGTGCTAATTCTTCAGGAGAGTTTAAGAGCTCTATTCCATACTCTTTTTTTACTCCGTAGATTTTAAGTTTACTTTAGGAGTTCCTTATAAAGTTGCAAAGTTTTTTCTGTAACGTTTTTTATATCAAATTCTTGCGCCGTTTTCCTTGCGTTCTCTTTCATGTTTTCGTTGTTTAAGTTTTCCAGTCCTTTTAGTAGTCCCTGATACAGAGAATCAACGTTTCCCGGTTTAACTGTTATTCCATTTTCCATGTGTTTTAAATAACTTCTTATTCCACCAATATATGAAGCTACCACTACTTTTTTCATAGCCATAGCTTGAAGAAGAGAACTCCCTAATCCTTCGTTAATAGAAGGAAAAACAAAAAGATCTGTTTCTTTTAATATTTGAGGAATATCTTTTCGGAATCCAAGAGAAATAACATGCTTTTCTATTTTTTTTTCTTTTATCATATTTTGAGCTTTTTCGCTTTGCGTATCTCTACCAACCAGAAGTAGTAACAGTTTTTTTTTCTTTCTTTTTTCTAAAATCCTTTTAAAGGCGTCAAATAATATATTATGTCCTTTCACTTTCTGAAAATTTGCTACATGAGTAATTACAATGGTTTCTTTATCAATTTTTATTTCTTCTCGAAGTTTTGAGTTAACTAGGGGACTAAATTTATCTATCTCTATTCCATCAGGAATAACAGAAATTTTCTTTTTTCTTAGAAAGAATCTTTTCTTTAATCTATTTTTTACTTCATTAGAAATAGCAATTATTGCATCTGTATTAATGTTGTATTTTGTTAAAGATGATAGGAATGATACATCGTAGTTAACCCTTCTAGTATAAACAATTTTAGGTTTTTTTTTACAAAAAAAAGAGGCACACCATATATACCAATGAGCTGCTGGTATATGAGTATTAACAACGTCATATTGCTTAATAAGCTTGGCTAATTTTTTTGCATTTTTAATACTGATTTTCTCTGTTCCAGGAAAGTAAAATCTCTTTATCCCAAGCATTTTAGCTTTTTCATCAAGAAGACTTCCTTTAATAGTAAGTATACCTGTTTCATGCCCTAATTCATTCATATACTTTGCTAATAAAAGACACTGTTCGGTTCCACCGCTCCAAGTTCTTGAGGTTGTTGCCTGAAGAATTCTCATTTTACTCCTCTTTTTTACTTAAGACTTATTCTAAATTGAATATCACATAGCTTCCTATATTCTTCAAGATTTGCGTAAAGTTCTTCATGACTGCCAACTCCTATAATTTTACCTTCTTTTAAAAAGATTATTAAATCGCTATTAATAATCGTCGAAAGTCTATGGGCGATCGCAATGAGAATTTTATCTTTAAACTTCTCGTCAAGAGCTTTTTGAACAGCTGCTTCTGTTTCAGAATCGAGAGCACTTGTAGCTTCATCTAAAATCAAAATATCCGGATTTTTCAACACAGCTCTTGCTATTGCAATTCTTTGCTTCTGTCCGCCAGAAAGTTGAATACCCCCCTCACCTATTAGAGTATCGTAACCTTTGGGAAGAGAGACAATAAAATCATGAATGTTTGCAATCTTTGCAGCTTTAACTATTTCATCAAAAGAGACTCCAGGATTTCCAAGAGCTATATTTTCTTTTATTGTCCCTCTAAATACAATAATATCTTGACTTACAACACCTATCTTTCTTCTGAGAGATTTAAGTTTAAAATCTTTTAGGTTAATACCATTAACTTCTATGTTACCTTTAGTTGGATCATAAAATCTAGGGATTAAGTTTATCAGCGTACTTTTACCACTACCAGATTTTCCTACAATTGCATATTTTTTCCCTTTTTCAAAAAGAAAGTCTATACCTTTTAAAATGAAATCTTCGGATTTGGGATATTTAAAGTAGATATTATTAAAATATAAAAAATTTATAGGCTCTTTTAGTTCTCTCGAACCATCTTTTAAGTGGTATTCATCAGGTAATTCAAGAATCTTCCGTATTCTTTCTGCCACTGAAGCAGATTGTTGAATTTTATTATATTCCCGTCCCAACTTTCTAATTGGATCATAAGCCATTACAAGAGCAATAATAAAGGAGAAAAAATCTCCGGCAGTGAGTTCTCCAGCGATTATTTTTTTTCCTCCGTAAAGCATAAGTAATCCGACAATTATTGAAGCTGTTAACTCAACAACAGAAGGATATATTCCTTCTATCTTTCGAATCTTCATGAATTCCTTAAAATATTTGTAATTATCTTTTTGGAACAATTTTAATAATTTTTCTTCTAGGCCTAAAAGTTTAATTTCTCTTATATTTCTTGCACCTTCAAAAAGATGATTGGTTATTGCAGCAAGTTTGTCCTGCATTCTATCAGTATATCTTTTTATTCTTTTTCCAGTTTCAGAAATCATGAAACCTATCAATGGCAGTCCAATTAATCCAAAAAATGCGAGTTTAAAATCAAGATAAAAAACAACAATTATTAATCCTATAGCTGTCAAAAGATTCCTTAAAAAGGTAGCAATTTGTCTTGATGTAAAATCCTGAAGGAGAGAAGTATCATTAATAACTTTAGAAACAAAGGTTCCAGGAGATTCCCAAAATTGATCAAGTGGAAGTTTTAATATTTTCTCGTATAGCTCTTCTCTTAGTTTAGCTATAACACTCTGTCCTATATAAGCCATTGTGTAATAATTAATGAAGTATACTATTCCCTTTATTAAAACTAAGCCTAAAAGAATTAAAGGTATAAGATTAATCATTCTTTCGTTTTTGCTAACAAAGACAGTGTTAACTATGTCTTTTACAAAATATGCTAAATAAGAGGTAATACCTGCATGAAGAAACATAGTGATAAAAGCTACTGCAAATAATAATTTCATATCCTTTAAATACTTAAGTATCCACCACGGAAAAGAAACCTTTTTTATGTCTTCCATCATTTTCATAACCTTGTGTATATTTCATAAAGCTTTTCAAAATATCTATCGATAATAAAATTTTGAATTACTTCTTTAGCTTTCACAGCTAAAGTATCTCTTATATCTTTACAAATATAAAGATTTTCTATTCCCTTAGCTATAGACTCAGGCGATATTCCACTTATAAATGAGGCTTCATAAGCTATTTCCTTAGATGGTATTTCCTTAGATGGTACATTTTCAGAAATCAAAGAAGGCAATCCTAAATACATTGCTTCAAGATGAGAAAGAGGTAAACCCTCTACTTTAGAAGGTAAAATAAAAACATTTGAAACCTTTAGATACTTAAATGGATTATAACTAGCTCCTGCAAAAACTATGTTTCTAAGTTGTAAATTTTTTGCTAATTCTTTTGCATTTTTTTCCAGTTTTCCACTTCCTACTATTAAAAGGTAAAGATTTTTTCTTTCTTTCAAGTATGACATTGCCTTTATTAAATTCAAAATGTTCTTGTTGTCTGTAAGTCTTCCAACAAAGCAAAAGACAACACCATCTTCTGGAATTCCCAATTCTTTCCGTGTCATTTTTTCTTTCTTTAGAAAAGTTTCTATTCTTTCGGGTACTATAAAGTTATATAATACCTTTTTATTAGGACAGTAAGCATTATAAAGAGGATCTACACTTTCCATTACTGCTTTAGATACGTAGATAAAGCTGTCAATATATTTACTTATAAACCTGTACTTTTTTATTCTCTTTTCTCCACCAATAAAGTGGAAGTTGTGAATATGTGCTATTCTTTTTACTCTCAGTCCTAATGAAGCAATAACACCTATGAAGTCTACTGGATAACTATGAAAGTGTAGTATGTCTACTTCAAGTTCTTTTAGTAACTTTCTTAGCTTAAGGTAAATATCAAAGTTTGTTGTTTTCAATTTCTTTTTGGAACTTAAAAAGTATACATTCTTCTCTTCTTCTAACTCCTTTAGAAAGCCTCCCTCCCTGCAAAAAACAATTAAATAGGGTTCTATCTCTTTAACATGTTCCTTCATATACTTAAATAAATCTATTACAAGTCTTTCTATTCCACCAAAACTAGCACTTCTAACTAGAAGGGCAACCTTCTTCATCATGATTCCCTACCTTTAAGAAAATTTTTTCCTTTATTAGCATTTTCTGATAATCTAAACATAAGTAACCACGTTGGTAGAGTAGGATCTTTTAAAAAAACGAAAATCATTCCAAAAAAGTGAATAACCAGGGGGATACTTCCCCATAACAAGAGAAACAATTTCTCTTTTTCCTTTTCCAAAGTAGCAATGAATAGTAAAACTTTATAGATTATAAGTATTTCAATAAGAACTCCTATTAATCCTTTCTCAACAAATTCTGATAACAGAAAGATAGATTCATACTTTCCTTGACTGTGATTGAGAGAATAAGGATGTGGAAGATAAGCTCCACAGTTTTCCCCATGTCCTATGAGAATATTTACAATTCTTCCTTCTGTAAAATCAGATTTGATAATACTAATTGCATCCAAGGCAATTTTATCTCTATTACTTGAAGATAATTGAATAATTTCTTTAAAAGAGGAGTGAGAAAGATTGTAATTTCTTTCTGCAGATACATAAATTACGCCTGATGCTAAAGTAAAAATAGAAACAAAGAGAATAGGTATAATAACCTTTTTCCTTTGAAAAAGCTTTGAGAATAAAAGGATAAGTATAATGCTAGTTAAAAAAAATGCCAAAATAAAAGACCGTTTTCCGGCAACAATAATGCCGCAAACACTCAAGATAAAAAGGACTATATGAGAAATAAGCTTCAAATTAACCTTTTTTTTCCTTAAGAAATTTTCTATAGCATGGAAAAGATAAAGAAACGAAAAAATGGAAAAGAATCTTCCTGCCTTGAAAGCCTTACCCCAAAACATTTTTTCAATACCTGTAAAAAAATGGCGGTAGTAAAATAGGATTAATCCGACAACTCCAACCATATATGTAGCCTTATAAGTATCTTTTAAAACCTTTAAAGAAGAGTTTCTGTCGACAGGAAAAAAATAAATGTATAAAAGTCCTACTTCTACAAATGCTTCAAAGATGGCTTGAGGATTAAAAACTAACGTTGAAGTAAACGTTATAGTTGATAAAAGAATAATGTACTTACCAAGTAATCCTATTTTTATCTTATCTTTCCCTAATAAAAAAGCAAAAATTATGTAAAGTAACCCAATCCCTAAAAGAAAATTCATCAGAGCAACAGAAACGAAAGTAGAAACGATAAGAAGAATAAGATAAATTAATTTTATATTAGGTTTCCACTCTCTAGCGATTTCTATAGCTTTTTCCAATTTAGTTCCTTCGCTTTTCTTTTTAGTTTTAAAACATTTTTATACGGATCTCCCTTTTCAAAAGCAGCACGGACAACAGCAACTCCTGCAGGTTTGCACTTAAGAACATCATCTACATTTTTTTCGTTTATTCCACCTGTAGCAACGACCGGAATTTTTGAGATTCTTACTGCCTTACACAAAAGATCAGTACCGGTAACGGGATCAGGATTTTCTTTGGTAGTTGTAGGAAAAACGGGGCCAAATCCTATATAATCTGCAAGCATTTCTTCATTTGCTCTTTTGACTTGATTCAAATTGTGAGTTGAAAGACCAACAATAAAGTCATTTCCAACTATGGCTTTTATAGCATTTACAGGTAAATCCTCTTGACCAACATGAACACCATCTGCTTTGACAGCAAGAGCTAAATCAAGTCTATCATTAACTATAAAAGGAATGTTGTAACGTTTAGTTATTTCTCTTACAACAAGAGCTTCTTCATACATTTCCTTTGTGTTTTTTTTCTTTGCCCTATACTGAATAATAGTAGCACCACCAAGAATTGCCTTTTCTACTGATTCTGCAATGTTAGATATATTTAGAAATCTTTCATCGGTGATAACGTAAAGGGAAAAATCTATCCCCAATCTTTCAATCCTCTAATCTTCATAGTCTTTTAATGGTAGGGCCGAGGGGTTTCGAACCCCTGACCTCCACCGCGTCAAGGTGGCGCTCTCCCACTGAGCTACGGCCCTATATTGATGATGTAGGAATAATATAATATTTCAAAGGAATTTGGCAATATCCTAAAGAGGGTGTTTGAAAATTGCCAAAATTAAGAAAAAAGCCTATCCTCTCCGGTATGAAAGCGAAAAGACTAAATTTCCACAAAGTACTCAACCTATCAAAAACATACATGAACCGGAGAGGACAGGCTGTACTGGTATATTTATATCCTTTTAAAACCAAAAGAGGAAGACCCAAGAAATACCCTGACGAGATAATTCTTACCCTTCTTTTCCTCCAAGTAGCCTGGAACCTATCATTCAGAGACCTTGAATATTTGGCAGTTCAGATATTTGGAAGAGAGAATATTCCTGATTTTTCAACCTATTATTACCGACTCAAGCAACTACCTTCCATTCTCCTTGTAGATTTTCTGAACTTTGTCTCTCGAAGACTCTTAGGGAAGTATCATAAAGAACTAAGATTTCTGATAATAGATGGAACTGGCTTCAAATACAATGAGATTTATCCATTGAAAATTCTAAGAGGCAAAGAGATAAAGGAGGTAAAAAGCCACGTTAAAGTTGTTGTATTAAGCGTTCATCTAAAAGATGGAAAAAGGTTCATTCTTACTGCATTACCTGGAGAGAGTTACGCTTCGGAAGTGAAACTTGGAGAGAAAATAGTTAGGTGGTTAAACGAAAGGGGATTTATATGGAGAGCTTTGAAAGGAAAGCCATTTTTAGGAGACAAAGCTTATGACAGCATTAAGTTTATTGAGCTTGTTCTGTTAGTAGGCTTAAAGCCTTACATAAAGGTGAGAGAAACATTAAGGAAGGGAATTAAATCTGAGATTAGGCTTAAATGCAAAGAGCTTTTAGAATCTGATGAAATTTACAGGTTTAGAGGACTGATAGAGAGTATTTTTGGAGAAGTTAAGCAGGATGTTGGAAGTTACGAGAAAACAAAGAGCTTTCATATAGCTCAACTGTTTGTTTTAGCTAAGTTTATCCTCTTTAACATGGGAGTTTTGTTCTTTGTCTGGATGATTTTTCAAACACTCTCATATCCTAAAAAAGAGAGATTGGAGATGATATAAAAGATGTCACCCCCTGAAATTCGGGACTATAGTAAAGAGGCAACCTTTAAAGGCAGGAGGCTGGATTTTTCCCTGGGGAATAAGCCCCGTGCGTGGAGATTAGCCGATGCCTCCTGCCGGCTAATTATAGTGGCGGGAAGCGCCGTATTGGAGTATGGGAATAGTTCCGAAGCAGAGGTTGCAAAACACAAAACATATCAGGGGGTAGAGATGAAGGAGAAGGTAGAGAAAACACTGTATGTCGGAGTGGACTACCACAAAAACAGCTTTACAGCAGCTTATTTAGATTGTCTGACAGGGATACTTAATACCAAGAAGTACGAAGCAGAAGAGTTAGAGAAATTTAAAAATCACCTAACAACTTTTAGGAAAAAAGGATATTCAGTAAAAGTTGCGGTAGAAACCTTAACAGGAGTAACATTTTTTACGGAGGAGATAAGGAACTGCGTTGATGAAATAACTTACGTTAACACTAACAAATTTAAGAACATTCTAAAAGGTGTTAACAGTGCTAAAAACGACAGGATAGATGCAGAAACGATAGCCATTTACTATGAAATGGGCTTACTTCCGACAGTTTACGTCCCGACGAGAAAAGAAAAAGAGCTAAGGATAAAGATGAAAGAGAGAGATAGCTTTGTAGATATGAGAAAAGGGGTAATTAACAGACTTCATAGCCTATTGCTTGAATATGGGATAAAGACAAACAAGAGAGAACTCACCACGAAGAAAGGGATGGAAAGGATAAAGGAAGAAACGAAGAAGAAAGTGCCTCCGTCATTACGAGAAACGATATGGAGGCAAATAGAAACAATAGAATACTTAACAGATAAGATAAGAGAGACAGAAGAAGATATCAAGAGTTTTATAGGAGAAGATGAGGAGCTTAAGGGAAAAGTAGAACTTCTAAAAAGCATACCTGGAGTAGGAGATATAGTAGCTATAGCCTTTATATCTGCCGTATGTAACGAAGAGAGGTTTGAAAACGGAGACAAGGTAGCGGCTTATTTTGGACTTGTTCCTCGTGTTAATAGCAGTGGAGACGAAGTTAGAAATGGAAGGATAACAAAGAAAGGGGACAGCAGAACGAGGAACAAGATTATCCAGGCTACGAGAGCGTTATTGAACAGCAAGTTAGACAATTCAGTTAAAAGATTTTACGAAGGGTTAGTTAAGAAAGGTTTAGAGAAGAAGAAAGCGCTGATAGCTGCGGCGAGGAAATTGGTTAAAGTAATGTTCGCAGTTTTGAGAGAGAGAAGGCAATTTATGGATTTTGTTGAAAATAAATGCAACCTCTGTGTTGGGGGTTGACATCTTTCATAGGAGGAAATATGAACTTAGAAAAGGGTATATTTGAAGCTCTTGAAAAATTGAACAAACCTTTAAAGGCAAGAGAAATTGCAAAATTTTTAGGTATTCCTGTAGAAGAAAGAGCAGAGCTCCGCGAAAAGCTTAAAGAACTTTCGAAAGAAGGAAAATTAGTAAAACTCAAGGGAGCTAAATATGCTCTTCCTGAAAAACTAAATCTTATCGTTGGAAAACTTTGCGTTTACAGAGAGGGTTACGGTTTTGTAGACCCCATAAATGGAGGAAAAGGAGTTTTTGTTCCAGGCAGAAATATGAATGGTGCTATGAATGGAGATATAGTAGCTGTAGAAATTGTAAAAGAGTTTAAAGATGGTCGAAAAGAAGGCAAGATAGTCTCTGTTATAGAAAGAGCTATTAAGAAAGTAGTTGGAAGAGTAGAAAAAACAAGAAGATATTGCTTTGTTATTCCAGAAGACAAAAGAATTCGTTACGATATCCTCCTTACCTCAGAAGATTGTGAAAAAGTAGAAAATGGTGATTACGTAGTAGCTGAGATAATTTCTTACCCTTCAGAAACAAGAGGTCCTGTCGGAAGGCTTTTAGAAAATCTTGGGAAAACAGGACCGAAATTGGATATTGAGCTCATTATTAGAAAGTACGATCTTCCGGTAGAGTTTCCACCGGAAGCTCTTGAGGAAGCAGAAAAAATATCAGATGTAGTTATAGAAGAAGATCTAAAAGGAAGGGTTGATTTAAGAGAACAACTCTGTTTTACAATCGACGGGGAAAATGCAAGAGACTTTGACGATGCTGTTGCAATAGAAAAACTATCCGATGGAAACTATAAACTCTATGTTCATATTGCTGATGTTTCTCATTATGTTAAGCCTGGAAGCGCTCTTGATAGAGAAGCTTATAAGAGGGGAACAAGCGTATATTTTCCAGATCGTTGTATACCAATGCTTCCAGAGAAGCTTTCAAATGGTATTTGTTCTCTTAATCCAAATGTTGATAGACTTACCTTTACCTGTGAAATGGTTATAAATAAGAAAGGAATTGTTGTTGACTACAAAATCTACGAAAGTGTTATTCATAGTAAGGCAAGACTTACGTATACTATTGCTCAAAAAATAATAGATGGTGATAAAGAAGCTATAGACAAGTTTCCACATGTCGTTGAGTCTTTAAAAACCATGTACGAACTTGCTCAAATCCTTTACAAGAAGCGTTATAAAAGAGGTTCCCTTGACTTTGATCTCCCTGAACCTGTTGTTGTTCTTAGCACTGAAGGTGAACCAATTGATATCTATAGAGCTGAGAGACTTTGGGCTCATAGGATAATTGAGGAATTTATGATTGCTGCAAATGAAACAGTTGCAGAATATATGTTCTGGACAGATTATCCAAGCGTTTACAGAATTCACGAATCACCCGATAGAGAAAAACTTCAGGAATTCTTAAACTTTGTTAGATCCTTGGGAATAAGGGTTCCGTCAGTGAAAAATGACATCCAACCTAAAATGCTTCAAAAGATTTTAGAAGAAGTAGAAGGAAAGTCTGAAGAGAAATTAGTAAACTACTTAATGCTTCGTACTATGGCAAGAGCTAAATATTCACCTGATAACGTTGGTCATTTCGGTCTTGCCTCAACCTACTACACTCACTTTACATCACCTATTAGGCGTTACGCAGACTTGCAACTTCATAGACAGGTAAAAATGGCTCTCAATGGGGAGTTTAATTCTGAAAACATTCCTTTGTGGGAAGAAAAGTTAGAGCTTATCTGCAAGCATGTTACTGAAAGATCTATAAATGCTGATGAGGCAGAAAGAGATGTAATTGAACTTAAAAAGCTTCAGTTCGCTAAAAAACACATAGGAGAAGTTTTTGAAGCAATGATCACTGGTATTTCTGAACAAGGTCTTTATATCGAAACAATTGAACAACTAATTCCTGGTTTTATTCATGTTGCAAATTTAAGAAATGATTACTACATCTGTATCCCTAAACAATACTGTCTTATTGGAGAGAAAACTAGAACTATTTTTAGGATAGGAGATAGACTTCTTGTAAGACTAATTAATGTTGATGTTGAAAATAGAAAAGCAGACTTTGATTTTGTTAGGAAATTAAAGTAATAAGGAAAGAAAACATGAAGACTGCTATTATCTATGATGATGTATTTTTAAAACATGATTTACCTAAACATCCAGAAAACAGTTTGAGATTGAAATACTTTTTAAAGAGCTTACCTCAGTTTGATTTTCCCATTTTAAAACCAAAACCTGTAAGTTTTGAGTCTTTGGAAGCAGTACATAGTAAAAACTACATCGATAGTGTAAGACTATCTTGTCGGGAGTACTCTCCCGGCTTTTTTGATCCAGACACTTACTATAATTCTTATACTTACAACTCAGCAGTTTTTGCTGCTGGAGCAGTAGAAAAAGGAGTAGAACTTCTTTTAAATAATAAATACGAAACGGTTTTTTGTGCAGTTAGGCCTCCCGGTCATCACGCAGAAAGAGATAGAGCAATGGGATTTTGTATTTTTAACAATGTTGCAATTGGTGCTGTAAGAGCTCTTCTTTTAGGAATAAAGAAAATATTTATTGTTGACTTTGATGCTCACCATGGAAACGGTACTCAGCATACTTTTTACATAAATCCAAAAGTTTTTTATTTCTCTACTCATCAGTATCCTTTTTATCCAGGAACAGGAAGTAAAGAAGAAAATAATGAACACATTTTAAACATTCCAATACAAGAAGGTTCTGGTGATACAAAATACAAAGAAGTCTATGGAGAAATCTATAGAAAATCCATAGAAACCTTCAAGCCTGAAATTATTCTCGTTTCTGCTGGTTATGACCTTCATAAAGACGATCCACTCTCAAATCTTGAAGTTACTGATAAGGGAGTTCGATTTATATTAGAACAGATACTTTTGTCTGCCAAAGAACTTTCTATTCCCATTCTCTTTACCTTAGAGGGAGGATATAACTTTCATGCACTTGAAAGGTGTGGAAAAATTACATTCCAACTACTTAAATCAATCTAATTGAGTAGGCTTTCCTAAATAAAATCCTTGTCCATAATCTATACCGAGTTCTTCAACTTTTCTTAAAATCTCTTCAGAGGAAACAAATTCAGCTATAGTTTTGATATTTAATTCTTTACAGAAAAGAACTATGTGCTTAGTAAGAATTTCCACTTCCTTAGAATCAGGAATTTTTTTTATGAGACTTCCATCTATTTTAATGTAATCAGGTTTTATGGTGGAAATGTATTCAAAGTTAGAATATCCACTTCCAAAGTCATCAATTGATAGTTCAGCATTGAGCTCTTTTATTTTAGAGTAAAACTCTTTTAAAATTTCAAGACTGTTAAAAGCTTCTGTTTCAACAATTTCAAAACATATATTAGCAGCTATTCCTGAATTTTTAACTCTTTCAAGGAGCCAATTCTTCATTTCAGTAGAAGCTAAATCTTCTGAAGATATATTCATAGAAATTTTAATATTTCTCTTTTTAGCTATTTCCAAAGCCTTTTCCATTAATCTCTTTGATAACTTTAGATATATACCTGTTTTCTTAGCTATTGGCAAAAACTCATTTGGAGATAATAGCTTTCCTTCTTCATCAAACACTCTCATTAAAACTTCATATTTTTCAACTTCTCCAGTTTTAAGATTAACTATAGGCTGAAAGAAAGGAACTATTCGATCATTTTTTATAGCTTCTTTTAATTTTGAAGCAACGATAATGTTCTTATGGAGATCTTGATATATTTTCTGAAGTTCTTTATCAAATACATAAAGATTCATATTTCTTTTCTTTGCTTCTTGTTCTGCAATTTCTGCTTTTATTATTAAATTATCTTTGTTAGTTGATATTCCTGCTGTAACATCTAACTTGAATTTTAATCCTTCTATTTCAAAAGTTTCTTCTTCTAAGCTCTTTATAAGATTCTTTATAAAACCTATAAAGAATTCATCACTTAGACTTTTACTACAAGTTAAAACGCCAAACCTATCTCCTCTAATCCTATAAACATTAGTTTCTTTCGATTCTTTCTTAACAATTTTCTTTAAGTTCTTAGCAAACAAACTTAAAATTTCATCTCCTTTCGTTAAACCAAATAGTTCGTTAAGTTCTTTAAAGTTTCTTATATTAATTAGAGCAAAGTATACTTTTTTAGAAGGATCTATTTTTCTGATGTCTTCTTCTAACTTACGTCTATTAGACAGCTTTGTAAGTTCATCTTTATAGACTTTTATAATAAGTGTTCTTCGTGCTCTTTGTAGTAATCTGTTTTTCTTTAACACTTCTTCTAAAGAGAAGTTCAATTTTTTCAATAGGAATAGAATTACTACCATAGAAATTGTAAGAATTATTAACAATACTAAAATTGCAAAGAGTACTCCTTTTTTTATTTTTCTTAAGAGCTCTTCTTTTAAACTTATTATTTCTTTGGTTATATCAATTTTTTTAACATAACTTCCTACTACTAAATTCCATTGTGGAAATAATCTAACATAATAAATTCTATCTTTATCATTGAAGAAAATTCCTTTTCTAAGTTTTTCTTTATCTACCTGTTTTAACCTAGGAAGAAAATTAGTACTTAAAACAGTGTCTTTTTTGTTGTCGTTCAAATCAACTACAAATAAATTAAAACTAGAATGTTCCTTAATGTGTTTCTTAAAACACTCTTTTATATATTCTTTTAAGTTTTGACTAGAAGTACCTCCTACTATCCAATTGTATGGTTTAAAGAGTTTTACAAAATAAATCCTTTCACTTGTCCAGACAGTTCCTTGATTTTTTGGTGAGTAAAGAACAACCGTTAAAAACTTTTTGAAGACAGAAATTTCTTTTTCATCGTTTTCATTCCAAATGTTTTTTCTTTCTATCGTTGGAAGTAAAGGACTTAGAACGATAGAGCCTTTTATAGAGTCTATGAATATGTATGTCTGATCGTTTAATGAATTATGCTTTCGCAAAGCTTCTTTTATTAAATTTTTTATCTTTTCATCGTTATGATTCTCTTTTTTACAATTTCTATAAATGGATTTAGCAATATTATACGCTTCTAAGACATTTTCTTCAATTTTTTTTTTAATCTCTTCTTTGATTCTCTTTCCAATTCTCGAAAAGTAGAAAATGTAGAATCAACTATGTTCTTTATTCGTTTTCCATTTTGACTAACAACTGCAATATATATTGTTCTTTCGAGCTCATTTTGAAAAATTTTTAGGTTAAAAACGAAAATAAAAAAAATTACTGAGAAAGCTATAAAAATAATAGCAACTAATCCTTTTATAAGTCGGATATCTTTTTGCTTTCTTAGATTCACTTATTCTCCTGTGGAACTTCCAAAATTTTTGTAGTAAGAATAACTGTTTTAATTATAGGAGATAATCTACTGAAAATCTATTTAAGAAAATAAAAATTTACTTTTTCTTTATAAGAAGAAAAGTATAAAATAACTTGACAACTAAAGTGAGGGTGTTTGAAAATTGCCAAAATTAAGAAAAAAGCCTATCCTCTCCGGTATGAAAGCGAAAAGACTAAATTTCCACAAAGTGCTCAACCTATCAAAAACATACATGAACCGGAGAGGACAGGCTGTACTGGTATATTTATATCCTTTTAAAACCAAAAGAGGAAGACCCAAGAAATACCCTGACGAGATAATTCTTACCCTTCTTTTCCTCCAAGTAGCCTGGAACCTATCATTCAGAGACCTTGAATATTTGGCAGTTCAGATATTTGGAAGAGAGAATATTCCTGATTTTTCAACCTATTATTACCGACTCAAGCAACTACCTTCCATTCTCCTTGTAGATTTTCTGAACTTTGTCTCTCGAAGACTCTTAGGGAAGTATCATAAAGAACTAAGATTTCTGATAATAGATGGAACTGGCTTCAAATACAATGAGATTTATCCATTGAAAATTCTAAGAGGCAAAGAGATAAAGGAGGTAAAAAGCCACGTTAAAGTTGTTGTATTAAGCGTTCATCTAAAAGATGGAAAAAGGTTCATTCTTACTGCATTACCTGGAGAGAGTTACGCTTCGGAAGTGAAACTTGGAGAGAAAATAGTTAGGTGGTTAAACGAAAGGGGATTTATATGGAGAGCTTTGAAAGGAAAGCCATTTTTAGGAGACAAAGCTTATGACAGCATTAAGTTTATTGAGCTTGTTCTGTTAGCAGGCTTAAAGCCTTACATAAAGGTGAGAGAAACATTAAGGAAGGGAATTAAATCTGAGATTAGGCTTAAATGCAAAGAGCTTTTAGAATCTGATGAAATTTACAGGTTTAGAGGACTGATAGAGAGTATTTTTGGAGAAGTTAAGCAGGATGTTGGAAGTTACGAGAGAACAAAGAGCTTTCATATAGCTCAACTGTTTGTTTTAGCTAAGTTTATCCTCTTTAACATGGGAGTTTTGTTCTTTGTCTGGATGATTTTTCAAACACTCTCCAACTAAAGTTGACAACAATACTTTTTAAAAGGTATACTATTAATTAAAAATCAGAACAGGAGGTAGCTATGAGAGGGCTAATGAAATTAGCCACCATAGCAGCTGCAGGTATTTTATCACTTGGTATTTATACTACCGATGCAGCTGCTAAGTACGACTACACAAACTACTCAGCATCTGGTCTCTCCAAAGAGTCATCCCAGTGTCTTGACTGTCACCGCAAGGCTACACCATTTGTAGTAAACGACTGGAAGAGATCAAAGCACTTTTACAACGGAGTAGGATGTTACGAATGTCACAAGACAGACGAATCTAACCCAGCAGCATATGACCACTACGGATTCACAATTTCAACACTAGTAACACCAAAGCAGTGTGGAGTATGTCACCCAAAAGTTGCAAAAGAATACATGGACTCAATTCACGCACACTCTGGATTAATTTCCCAGAAAGCAGAAGCTAAGTCTGGTGGAAACTTTGCAGTAATCGTAATGCAAATGATGGGATGGGACAAGAACACAGTAATACCGCACCAAACAACAAACGGAGAATCTACATGGGACGATATAATAAACGACCCATGCTGGCCATACGCTGGAGTACCAAACAACCTCAAGACACCAAGACCAAAAGCATCAGCAGTAATTAAGATCTTTGCGAACTGGGGATGTTACTCCTGTCACGGAACAAAGATAGAGATAGCGAAAAAGACGAAAGACAAGGTAGTATTTGACCTACGTACATGGCCAATGATAGGGGCAGGAACTATCAACCCAGACGGAACAATAGGAAACTGTGCAGCATGTCACCCATTCCACAGCTTCAGACTCAAGATAGTAAGAGCAGGAATAGGAGCATGTGGAAGATGTCACGAATCTGAAGACCATCCAAACTACGAAATGTTTGGAAAATCAATGCATGGAGCAATGTTCTTATCTCAGTTTGATGAATGGAACATGGATGCCCCAGCAATAAAGGCTGGTCAAGACTACTTTGCGCCGACATGTGGAACATGTCACATGGGAGCAGTATATCAAGGAGATAAAATGATATATGCTCCAACCCACAACCCAGCTTCAATCTGTAAGTGGAAGCTTGGAATGTGGAAGTTAGTATTTGTAAGGAAAGCGGGAAGACCACACCCAGGACTACCAAGCGTTAAGTATCCGACAGATGGAATCAAGAACAGAGAAAGAGCATTTGCGATGTGTACCCAGTGTCACACCAAGCAGTGGGTAGCAAACTGCTTCATAGGTGGAGACCTCACAATGGGAGTACTTGACTACTTCAGAAGAGTAGCGTTCCAGGTTGAGAGAGACCTTGAGAAGGCGGGACTTAACACACCACTTGACAGGAAGATAGTAAGAGACATTGGAGCGATGGCAGTTAGACCAACAGAGATAGCGATGTTCCACTATGCACCAGGATACATTTGGTGGGAAGGAATCTACAGGGTTGCATTTGAGCTTGTAGAGTGGCTTGAAAGCAGTGTAGAGCCAAGACTTGGAGCAGATTACGTAAGCAAGTACGTATCCTGGATTAAGAAGCACGTGAAGAAGGTAGAGAAGTACAAGAAGAAGCATCACATTCACTAATAATTAGGAAATAATCTTTAAAGGGAGGAGAGTCTTTTGATTCTCCTCCCTTTATTTTTTTGTGGAGTAAAAGATTTAATTAAAGAAGAAATTAAGGAAGAAGAAAAAAAGAGTAAAAAAGAAGAAGGAAAAGAATGTAAAAAAAAAGAACTAAGATTTTAACTTTGCTGAATTGGTTGCTGAAAATTTAAAAGGTAACCTATAAATTCTCTTGCTAACATGTTAAGAGAACAATCTTTATGTATCAATAATGAAAATTTTCTTGTTATTTGAATATCTTTTGTTTTTATGATCTGTACGGTAGAGTCATCTTTTACTGCTACTTCAGGAACAAAAGCTATAACATTAGGATTTTTGGAAACGAAATTAATTATGGAAGTTGTATTTCCAATCTCAGCAAATATTTTCATATTGCTAAAGGTAATATTAAATTTAGAAAGTATCTCTTCTATTAAATTTCTTGTACCTGAACCTCTTTCTCTCACTACAATAGGATACTTTAATAGATCCTCTATAGAAAGAACATCAGGAATGGGACTTTCTTTTGCTTTTATTAGTACTAATTTATCTTCTTTTATTGGAATAATACTTAAAGCTTCGTCTTCAGCTTTTCCTTCTACAATACCAAAATCAAAATAACGAGAAAGGATATTTTGAACAACCTCTTCAGTGTTACCTATAAGCATTTCAATACTAATATCCTTATTCTGAATAAAAGATTGAATTATTCCAGGAATAAACCAATTTCCAACAGTAGTGCTTGCTGCAAATCTTAGTTTTTCTCTTGTATTTTTTGATAGTTTAATCATTAAATTCTTAATTCTATCTAGGCTTTCTATTGCTATGTCTATTTCTCTGTAAAGAATTTCTCCGTAAGAAGAAAGAGTAAAAGATTTCCCTTTTCTAACAAAAAGAGGAGCTCCAAGAAACCTTTCAAGACTCTTTATCCTGTTTGTTATAGCCGGTTGGCTAACATTTAGTACCTTAGCTGCTGCAGAAAAGCTCTTTAAATCCACTACAAGCTTAAATGCCTTAAGAGTATTATAATCAACCATTTCTTCTCCTCGTAATAACTTTTAGTTAATTTTCCTGTTGAGCTTTTTTGAGAGCTCTTTTAAGTATATCCTTGATATCATCAAATATTTCGTTATCATATGCCTTCTTTATGAGCTTAACGTTTTTCTTCAATTCTTTTGGATTTAAGTTAGCTAAAGCTATAGCAGCATTTTTTCTAATAGTATCATCAAGCTCAAGATTTGTAATGAGTTCATAAAGTATTTTTACGCTATCTTTACAATCAACTTGCCCTAAAGCCCAAATAGCTGCAGCTTGTACATCGTTTGATTTGCTATACACGTTTTTCTCTATGAAATTACAGTAGTTTGTAAGTTTATGTTTACCAATGTAAGTAAGCAAAGCTATTTTCGTGATATCATCACTATCATCAATAAGGGAATTTATTACCGATGGAGGAAGATTTGTCTTTATAGTAGCTAGTCTTAAAGCAAACTTCTTTTTAAAAGTTGGTTTTATTAAGAGTTTCTTTATTAATTTATAAGCATTTTGATGGTCTGTTGCGATAAGAGCATCAAAAGCTAAAGACTTTAAATCCTCATTAGTACTTTTTGTTAAAATTTTTTCTAGCTTAGGAACGATATCACCTGTAGGATAATACTTGAAATAGGTTAAAGCTACTAACTTATCTTCATCCTTTCTAGAGTTAAGTAGTTTCATCATATAATTCTTTGCTGGTTTATACTGATGGATACCAAGAATTTCAGCAAATTTTGTTCTTAAGTCACTTTTATTTTCCTGCTTTAAAAGTTTAAAAATCTTTTTATCACACAGTCCTTTATATTGAAGTAAGGCCATTAAAGCGTATCTTTTTATATTAGGATTTTTACTATCAACTAACTTACACATCAACTTACCTACTTTTTTATCATCAAAATCTACAAGAGCCGAAACTATACTTTCCTTAACTCTTTCTGATTTTTCCTTTTTAAGAGCTTTTAAAAGACAATCTTCTGCCCTTTTATCATCAAAATTTCCTAAGCCATCTGCTGCAGCAGCTCTTACCTCCTCATTTTTATCCTTTAAAAGCATTTCACAAAACTTAGGGATATATGCTGGATCTCCTGTCTGTGATAGATAAAAAACAGCTGCTTTTCTTACAGCTGGATCTGGATCGTTAAGTTTAAATATTTTTAATTCGTTAGCACTATTAGCGTTAGCAACTATAGGCGAAATAGAGAGAAAAAGAAAATAAATGAGTTTTTTCAGTCTCATAATTTATTGACCTCCTAATTTAGATATTAAGTGGAATGTGTAAATGGATTATATTACATCAATTTAAAAATGTCATCTTCTAAGTCATGAAGTTCTTTTTCTTTCATCTATAGGTTTAGGTTATCAAGATTTTAAATATTGCTTTTTTAGTAAAAATTAAAGTATTGTAGAAATTTTATCTTTGAACTTCAATACTACCTAAGTAGTTATTATTATTAAACCTCTTTAAATTAAATTTCTTTTATTTTATTAAGCTTTCTCTTGAAAATTTAAAAAAATTTTTTTCCAAAAATTGATAAAACTTAAATAAAGGAAAGGCTTTTTAATTATTTTTAATCCAGTGTAATCAAAAGTTTCTCTTTAAATAGTGAGAGTGTTTGAAAAATCATCCAGACAAAGAACAAAACTCCCATGTTAAAGAGGATAAACTTAGCTAAAACAAACAGTTGAGCTATATGAAAGCTCTTTGTTCTCTCGTAACTTCCAACATCCTGCTTAACTTCTCCAAAAATACTCTCTATCAGTCCTCTAAACCTGTAAATTTCATCAGATTCTAAAAGCTCTTTGCATTTAAGCCTAATCTCAGATTTAATTCCCTTCCTTAATGTTTCTCTCACCTTTATGTAAGGCTTTAAGCCTGCTAACAGAACAAGCTCAATAAACTTAATGCTGTCATAAGCTTTGTCTCCTAAAAATGGCCTTCCTTTCAAAGCTCTCCATATAAATCCCCTTTCGTTTAACCACCTAACTATTTTCTCTCCAAGTTTCACTTCCGAAGCGTAACTCTCTCCAGGTAATGCAGTAAGAATGAACCTTTTTCCATCTTTTAGATGAACGCTTAATACAACAACTTTAACGTGGCTTTTTACCTCCTTTATCTCTTTGCCTCTTAGAATTTTCAATGGATAAATCTCATTGTATTTGAAGCCAGTTCCATCTATTATCAGAAATCTTAGTTCTTTATGATACTTCCCTAAGAGTCTTCGAGAGACAAAGTTCAGAAAATCTACAAGGAGAATGGAAGGTAGTTGCTTGAGTCGGTAATAATAGGTTGAAAAATCAGGAATATTCTCTCTTCCAAATATCTGAACTGCCAAATATTCAAGGTCTCTGAATGATAGGTTCCAGGCTACTTGGAGGAAAAGAAGGGTAAGAATTATCTCGTCAGGGTATTTCTTGGGTCTTCCTCTTTTGGTTTTAAAAGGATATAAATATACCAGTACAGCCTGTCCTCTCCGGTTCATGTATGTTTTTGATAGGTTGAGTACTTTGTGGAAATTTAGTCTTTTCGCTTTCATACCGGAGAGGATAGGCTTTTTTCTTAATTTTGGCAATTTTCAAACACCCTCTTTAAATAGTTGACATGGCTATCAAATTTTGATAAATTTGCCATAAGTTACTATAAGACATTAATATATAATTACGAGTACACAAGTGTAAAAATCTTAAAAGGAGGTGTAGGATGAGGAAGTTCCTCGCAGTCTCAACAGTCTTCATGTTATCTCTTGGTTCTGTAGCTGCCTTCGGGCAAGAAGTTTCAAACGACGAAGTTTTAGAAAAGCTTCAGCAATTAGAACAAAAAGTTGCTGAGCTGGAAAAAGAAAACGAAAGCCTTAGAAGTCTTGTAAGAAAGTCTGGTTATACTGTTATGCCAAGAAAGAGAACAGAGAAGCTACAAGTTGATGGTAGAATTCTTTTAAGATGGGACCAAACTAATTTTGATTACGAGGGAGGAAATAATAAAAACATATATGGAGAAAAAGCAAATGGATTAGTAGCAAGGAAAGTAAGATTTAGATTCCATGGAAATCTTAATGACAATATTGGTTATATGATTCATGTTAGAGCAGATAGAGGAGAAACAGTAGAGCTTTGGGATGCATTCATTGATTATAAGTTTGATGCAGTTCCTTTAAAACTTAGAATGGGACAGCAGAAAATACCTGTTTCAATGTCATATCTTAAACCTGGTCCAAAGATTATTTTCCCAGAAAGACCAATTGCTGTTAGAAAAATGGGTTCTCATAATAGAGATCTTGGTATAAGAGCAATCTTCTCTCCAATGAAGAAACTAAAACTAGAAGCTGCTGTTATGGATGGTGAAGGATTTTCTACTTTAAGAAATGATGACAAGAAATACTCTTACATTCTTGCTGTAGATAGTACTCCTATTAATAGTTCTGACTTTAAGTGGAGGATAAGAGCAGCTTATGAAGGGGGTTATGGTTGGGCTGCTTACAATGATAAAAAAGTAGCTAAGAGAAACCTTTTTGATCTTGAAACAAAACTTGATATTAAGCCTGTAAACTTAGCTTTAGAAGCAGGTTACCTTCATGATAATCCTAACAAAAGTACTGTAACAAAATATGCTTTAAAAGGAAATGTTGCTGGTTATTATCTCCAAGCAGATTATGCTGTCCCTGGATTACAAAAGCTTCATTTAATTGGAAGATACTCCGAATTTGATAAAGACACTGATGTTTCAAACAATGAAGAGAAGTATGCATCTGCTGGTTTTTACTATCTCCTAAATGGCTGGCAAGCTGCAATTAGGGGAGCTTATGTTCATGTGATTGATACTGCTTCAAATCAAAAAGATTTAATTTCTGCTGAATTCCAGCTTCTATTCTAAAAAACAAAAAAGGAGGTTTTCATAATGAAAAGAAGGGACTTTGTTAAGGGATTGCTTGTAGCTTCCGGTGCAGGGCTTATGAGCCTTCCAAAAGCTGGTTTTGCTGAAGAGGCTCCTGCTGCCGGGGCCTCCCCTAATATGGAAAATGCTCCTTTTCTTCCTTGGGGTTATGTAGAACTTGACCCTGAAGAAGCAATGAAACGTGGTTATCTTGGATACTTCGTTGGTGAATGTTCAGCAGG